>NZ_CAJHAD010000005.1 GCF_904846285.1 Psychrobacter immobilis
GTAGAGAGCCATGTTTGAAATAGTCTCTATATTTTAAGGCTTTTGAACTTACTTTTCCAGATTAGGGACACGCCCTAGTAGATAATGAAAATATTTATCGATAAAAACTAAAAAAGCTGGGTAAGAAGCACCCAGCTAATTATAAAACACTTGAATGATATTATATAAAATTATATAAAAACTGAAAGTTATCCAACCTTTTAGTTTGTCATTTAAATAGACGTTACTCTAAAAAATAACGGCATATCTAAAAGGTTGTAATGATAAATCAGTGGTTAAAGCCTAGCCTTTGATTGACCATTTATTCACCAGTGGATAACGGCGCTCACGACCAAAAGCTTTATGGCTAATTTTGGTACCAATCGGTGCTTGCGAGCGTTTGTACTCGCTGTTATCAACCATTTTAATGACTTTGGCGACCAGGTCAGCATCAAAGCCTTTATCGACGATATCTTGATATCCCATATCTTCATCGATATACGACATTAAGATACCATCTAAAACATCATAATCAGGCAGGCTGTCTTGGTCTTTTTGATCAGGACGCAGCTCAGCCGATGGTGGACGCGTAATCACGCGCTCAGGGATAACCGGCGTATCTTCTAAGCGGTTACGGTAGCTAGCAAGTTTATATACTTGCGATTTATACACGTCTTTTAGCACATCAAAACCGCCAGCCATATCACCGTATAATGTTGAATAACCAACAGCTAACTCTGACTTATTACCCGTGGTGATAACCAAATGACCGAATTTATTAGACAGTGCCATTAGCACCACACCGCGTGCGCGCGCTTGGATATTCTCTTCGGTAGTATCAGCAGGTGATTTATTAAATAATGGCGCTAAGGTATGACGGATGCCTTCGACCGCATCAAAAATTGGGCAGACCGTATAAGAAACGTTTAAGCGACGGGCCTGTGCTTGCGCATCTTCTAAGCTGATTTGTGAGGTATATTCGTATGGCATCATCACCGCATATACTTTATCAGCGCCTAGCGCATCGACAGCGATACACAAGGTCAAGGCTGAATCAATACCGCCTGATAAGCCAACAATAATGCCAGTGAATCCCGAAAGATTGACGTAATCACGTAAACCAACGACTAGCGCTTGGTACATCTCCGACTCACGGCTTAATGATAAAGGCGTTTTTGCTTGCGTATCAAATTTTGCCGTCTTTACGTCAAATGTCGCTAGCATGAGCTGATTCATAAAGCGCGACGCTTCATGTGCAACGCTGCCATCGGCTTGAATTGCCATAGAGCCACCGTCAAATACCAAATCATCCTGACCGCCAACGGCATTCAGATAAATGAGCGGTAAATTATTTTCGCGGCTACGTTTGGCCAGCATGGTTTTACGGTTGTCTTGTTTTTCAATCTCAAATGGCGAAGCGTTTAAGCTCACAACCAAGTCAGCGCCTTGTTTCTTAAGCTCGGCAATCGGACCTTTTTCCCACAAATCTTCGCAGATAAGCAGACCAATAGTAATACCTTTATAGTCAAATAAAACTTGATTGCGACCTTTATCGAAATAACGACGCTCATCAAATACGCCGTAATTTGGCAAGATTTGCTTATGATAAAAACCTTTCTGATGACCGTTGTGCAAAATTGCTGCTGAGTTAAAGGTACCATGATGGTCAACATGCGGGTAGCCAACAATCATCACGATGTCATCTATATCACTCAAGCTTGATAGCGCGCTTTTGATACGGCCCGATAAGCTTGGGCGTAGCAACAAATCTTGCGGTGGGTAGCCCAATAATCCTAGCTCTGGGAAGATGATGACATCCGCACCTTGCTCACGAGCTTGTATTGCAAGCGTGCGCATTTTTTCAGCATTGGCAGTGATATCGCCCACTAAAAAATGGGATTGTGCTAGCGCAAAAGTAACGCTTTCTTGCGGTTTAGACGCCGTATAGGTGTCATTTGACGAACTAGAATTGGGGTTATCAGTATCTTTTGTAGTGTCTTTTGACATTGTTATTGTTCCTATCAATAGGTTGTTTAAATGTGTTGAATCTGTCTTGGTTTCAAATAAAACCAGATCAAAATAGTTTTTAAAATTAATGCAAAATATAAGTATATACTCATGCTCTCAAAACACGATTCTTGAATAGTGAATCTATGCTAAGCACAACGCTTGGATAGGCATTAATACAATGCGCATCGACAATACCAAAATATGCAACGCTGCTCTAAAAGGCAAATTATTAAGACCGTTTAGAGTAGGGGGCAAATAAGGATTGTAAGAGGTAATTTTCAAAACGCTACGTTTGATAATGACAGAAATAAATAAGGTCACACCAACTTGGCAGCATTTAAGCGTTCAAATTAATCCCTTTAGTATAACATCAATTATCCGTACAAATAGAACTGAGCATTGATTTAGCGCGCCAGTCATTACAGTAGAAGTCAGTAGAAAAAGCAAAAAGGCGATAAATAGCTATTGTTTTAAAGGAATGGTTTTACTTGATGACTTCCAACAGTAAATATCAATATTCGTGCCTACTACGTAAAGATAATTGTAAGTAAAGGTTACAACATAGCCTTATTTATCTAGTGTGCTTTGAGGCATAATAAGCCGTTGCTATGGTTTGGTTTTACGCTGTAAATATAGACGGGTAATGTAGGCGGATATCGAATAAATACTGTTTTTATCAGCGCAAGCTATTTTTATAGATTAATACTGTTTTTATAGCTGATTAAGGTGTTTGTCAGAGCGCTCTATGGTACGGTAGCGTTATTGTTGGCGTGATTTGTCGCAACTATTTGATACTTAACTTATCAACCAAACCTATTGCTCAAAATTTACACTGCAAAATACTATCTAATGGATATAGATAATGGACATAATCTGTGATTTCTATCCACCTATTTATAAACTTTACAGCAGAGCCGAATTGGCTGTGTGCTGCCCGCTCTTGGTTTATACGCTATGATCGAAAACTGGACAAAAGAATTTATTATTCAGCGCTTATTGGCCATTACTTTGCTAGTTGTGCTGATTGTATTGTGTTTCCAAGTCGTACAGTTTTTTATTGTACCGGCACTGTGGGCAGCAATTTTAGCGTATGTCACCTTTCCTATTTATAATTTTTTTCATCAACGAGTTCGTTTTAGCTCAAATCTTAGCGCCGCAATTATGACGGTGAGCATCATACTTATGATTGGTGTGCCGCTCGTCGTCGGTGTTTTTATCTTGCAGCAAGAAGCGCTAAGCCTGATTACTAATTTAGTCTATCGTATCAAAGTTGGCTATTTAGACGTGCCTGACTCGATAAAGGACTTGCCAATCATCGGTCAGCAAGTCAAAGATGTGCTATGGAGAATCAATAAGAATCCTGAAGGGACGTTAGAAGCCTTTCGTCTGTGGGTGCAGTCGCATCTATATTATGGCAAAGTGGCATTTGATGTGGTATTCAGTGGTTTGGCTAAGCTTGGCATGGCGCTGATGACACTGTTTTTCTTTTATCGTGATGGCACCAGTTTGGTACGTCAAATCCGTCAAGCGCTACGCAATGTTATTGGTAATCGCATCGATGGTTATATTGATTCGGTCGGTACGACCACGCGCGCAGTGGTTTATGGCATTGGTCTGACCGCGTTGGCACAAGCACTCCTCGCTGGTATTGGTTATTATTTCGCTAGTGCGCCAAGTCCTATTTTACTGACCATCGTCACTTTTATCATTGCTTTAATTCCCTTTGGCACGCCGTTTGTTTGGGGCGGAGTATCTATTTGGTTATTAAGCCAAGGCCATACCGTAGAAGGTATCGGTTTAGGGCTTTGGGGCATATTGGTCATCAGTTGGGTTGATAATCTTATCCGTCCTATCGTCATCAGTGGCGCGACCAAAATCCCTTTTATCATTATTTTTATCGGAGTATTGGGCGGTCTTACGGCGTTTGGTTTCGTTGGGTTATTCATCGGTCCTGTGGTATTGGCAATTGGCCTTGCAGTATGGCGTGAGTGGATATCACAGCATAAGAATGAATTATTTGCTGAGCATGAAGTGATGTTGGCTGACGGTCGAAAGTTACCTAAAGTTGATGTGCAAAGTGAAGATGAAACAGTAACTTCTACTGACAACTTATAAATTCAAAAGAGAAATGCATAAAGTTCGCTATAAAAATATACGTTTCTAATAATTCGATTGTTGATAATAAACCTTTATAAATAGGGATGTTTAAAGATGCCTAATGCCAGCATTATGACTAATGAAAATATTCGTCCTCTGACCATCGTTGCCGATAGCAATATTGCCAGTCTCGATGAATTTTTTAATGCATCGACGCTTGGGCAAGAGACTATGCGCACGGTGAACATTATTACCGTCGCTGGACGTGCTATCAATGCTCGATTGCTCGCCGAATGTCAACCTGATGTACTATTGATACGTTCAGTGACGCGAGTGGGCGAGCCTCTACTGGCTGATAATAAGAGCGTTAAGTTTATCGGTTCGGCGACTATCGGCACCGATCATGTCGATCAAGACTATTTGGCAGCGCGTAATATAACCTTTGCCAATGCTACTGGCTGCAGTAAGCATTCGGTTGCGCAATATGTATTAACCGCTATCTTAACCTTGTGCCCGCAGCATTGGCAGCCATCGATAGCGCCAGTGACATTGGGTATTATCGGACTGGGCAATATTGGTAGTACTCTTGCTCAATATGCCTATGATTTAGGTTGGCAGGTATTGGGTTACGATCCGCTACTGCCTGCATCGAATATTAATAATGCCAGCTTTGAGCAAGTATTGAGCCAAAGTAATGTGATTAGCTTGCATGTGCCACTGACTGATAAGAGGGATGATACTCACCCGAGTGGTAGCGATTATCCAACACGGTATCTAATCGATAAAAATGCATTAGATGCAATGCCGTCAGAGACTTTATTAATCAATAGCGCGCGCGGGCCTGTGATTAATGCAGCTGAATTAGAAGCAGATATTAAGTGTACTGGACGCCAAGTGGTGCTTGATGTGTTTGAGCATGAGCCAGAAATTTCTGAGCAGTTGCTATCCAAACTTGCGATTGCGACTCCGCATATCGCCGGTTATACGGTCGAAGGTAAGCTACGTGGTACGCAAATTATCTATGATGCGCTCTGTGAGAAACTGGCCGTCAGCCCTGTGCAGTCTATGCACACACTATTACCACTCAATATGTTTTTATGGTCTGAGCTAAAGACACATCCCGAAAGGCTAATTAAGTTTTATGACATTATGCAAGATGATGCCTCACTACGAAGCAAGTTAGCTGATGGGCAAGTAAAGGGTATAGACTTTGATCAATTGCGCCGAGATTATCACTTACGCCGTGAATGGCAATCGTAAAAGTTAGGCACTTTTAAAAGTTAGCTAGTTTTAAAGGTCAGGCAAGCTTAAAACCTAAAACACCATTTCAAAATCTATTTTTTATTCTTAAATGACAGTAAATAATAATGAACCAAGCAAGCAATTCTTCTTTGAAACCTAGCTATGCGCCGACCATGACCGTATCAATGGCACAAAAACGTGCGCAATTTATGAGTGATATTCGGCAGTTTTTTGCCACGCGTCAAGTGCTCGAAGTACAGACGCCATTGTTATCACAAGCAGGCAATACCGATACTTTTTTGCAGTCAGTTGCCGCGCAGGTTACTTACCAAGATAAACCTTGTACCTATTATTTGCATACTTCGCCTGAGTTTGCCATGAAGCGCCTACTTGCCAGCTGGCAGGTGCCCATTTATCAGATTTGTCCGGTATTTCGAGATAATGAGATGGGTATCCGTCACAATATTGAATTTACCATGCTCGAATGGTATCAGCCGAACTATAGCCTGGATGATATGGCCGCTGAATTGGGCGAGCTACTGGAAGCGCTTTACGGCTATCCGATTGTGCTAAGTCATTACCGTTACGTCGATGCTTTCATGGATTTTGTGGGTATTCATCCGCTGACTGCCGGTATTGCGGCACTACAAGCCGTGGCAGAAGATAAAGGTTTAACAGGCTTTGATTTTAATAGTACAGAAAGCGGCGCAGCCAACAGCGAAGAGGGTATTCGCCAAAGTTGGTTAGATTTATTATTTAGTCATGCGGTCGAGCCAAATCTGGGTCACGATTTGCCGACGTTGATTATAGAATATCCACCTGCAACTGCGGCATTGGCGAAAACGGCGGTGGATAAAGACGGTAATACAGTCGCTAAACGTTTTGAGCTTTATATTAATGGTATTGAGATTGCCAATGCTTATGATGAACTGGCAGATGGGCAGGCCTTAGGGGAACGTTTTGAGCGCGACAATCAATTACGCCGGCGTCATAACTTGCCACAAATGCCAATTGATGAGCATTTATTAGCAGCGTCTGATGACTTGATACCTTGCAGCGGTATCGCTGTTGGTATTGATAGGTTGCTTATGGTCATCACAGGCGCTAGCAGCTTAGAGGACGTGATTCCTTTTCCCAGTGGTTTGGCTTAGTCTTAGTCGCCCTGTAATAAATATAACGCAGCCGCCGTTTTTTCCGATAGCCAATCATAATAAAAGCGAGTAAACCGGAAGTCTTACTCGCTTTTTCTTTCTGTACATACTATATAGTTGCATGAAATTTACTATAACTGTGCAATCGCTTCATTAATTACGGTTTCACCGTTGTGCATGCTAAAAACTTTCTTAGTCGTATTGTCGGCATCAAGTACCGCAGCTAACGTCGTAGCCACATCTTCAATTGAGTTCTCACCCGCATTGTCATCGTTGATAGTGATTTTACCAGTCGCTGCAAGCTCTTTTAGCGCACCTGCTTGCACAATAGTGTAATCAAGGCTGCTGTTATTGACTAACCACTGATCAGCGTAATGCTTGCAGATATAGTATTCTTTTAGGTCAGCAATACCAGGGCTGTCCCACTTACTGGTGTCTAATGAAAATACCGTACTCAGCATTATATAGCGTTTGATACCTTTATCTTCTACGGCTTGCATGGTCTTAACCGCGCCGTGTAAATCGACTTCTAAGACGTCCTTACCACCAGAACCGGCGACAAAATAGACGGCATCAATATCTTGCTCGATTTGATGTTGAATAGCCTCTTTTTTAGCAGTAATATCTAAATCTAACTGAATATAATTGTCATCATTAAATAGTTTTTCATCTTGACGGGTTGTGCCTATCACTTCATGGTTATCTGCTAATAACTGCTTAACCAAATCTGTACCGACTCGACCACTGGCGCCAATTACTAAAATTTTCATTATCATTCCTGTTTTTATATGCGTTTTATATACGTTAACGTCATCTTAAAACCAGTTGTTCAAAAACTAAGTGTTTTAAAATCTGCATATAGCGTAACAAGAATGACGAGCACAATTCGTTATGAAGCGTGCCGTTTGCATGGTATTTGGTTATGGAGTGTATACGGTTTGCAAGCCTGCTATTTATAAAAGCTGCTATTTATAAGAATAAGAAAGTTAGAACAAAGGTTAGAAAAGTTAGCTGTCAAATAATGAGTAAGAAAATTAACGCACCAAGCGATTAAGACCATCGGCAAAGGCTTTTTTATCACGGTCGCCATAGGGTTTTTGGCCGCTCATTTCTTGCAGCTCGAGCACGCCAGTGCCGCGCATGGTATCCATAAAATCACGCATATTGAGCTTTTGCTTGATATTGTTTTTATCATAGACCATCCCGCGCGTGGTCAAAACCATACCGCCTTTATCTAAAATATCATTTGCCAAAGGGATATCGCTAGTGATGGCCAAATCGCCAGGCTGGATTTGTTCGACGATATAATCATCGGCTTTATCAAACCCTGATGGCACCACGGTCATAACGAGCAGCGGTGATTTGCGTAATTTAATGGGCTGATTGGCGACGAATATCGCCATGGTTTGCGTACGTTCAGCCGTTTTGATAATCAAGTCTTTGGCAATCAGTGGCACTGAATCAGCATCTACCCAAATCTGCATTATTTCTTGGCCTTATCTGTGTTTAATAATGCGTTTATATCTCCTAAAGCCTCTGTTTGGCTGTCTTTAACATTGATATCAACCTCTTCTACAGCGTGGTCTATTTCCGCGTTAGTTGCTTGCTCTAATGTTTTTGCTGGGTTCTCAGTAACCGTAGGCGCTAACTTTTTATCAAGACCGACTTTATTGGGTAAGACAGCAACCAGTTTAGCAAGGGCAATATCTAAGTCAGCAACGTCGTTTGGCATTAAGGTAATATGCGCAATCTTACGATCTTCACGCTCCGCCTTATGGTAGCTATGATAATGCGCCCCATCTATGTTTAACACCGCGCTGATATCAGGATACTGCCCCAATACATTAAGCATAATCGCTGGGTGGACGTTGTCGGTATCGCCCAGAGGCAGATTGACCACAGCGCGGATATGATTCTCAAATTGGCTGGTAATCGCGCCTTCGATACTCCAATGTCCAGAGTTGTGGACGCGCGGGGCAATCTCGTTGGCAAGCAGATAGTCGTTACCACGAGTATCTTTGCTCACAAACAGCTCAAGCGCCATCACACCAACATAACCTAGATGATTCATCACAGTGGTAATGGCATCGGTTGCTTGTTGAAACAAATGGCTGGTACCAACGGCTGGCGCGCGAGTTTTGGCCAATATGCCATTATGATGATGGTTTTCGACCAAATCATAGCAGCGTACTTGACCATTTTGCGCGCGTGCAGCAATGATAGACACTTCACGGCTAAAGTTAATAAAGCCTTCTGCAATAAGTGGCGCAGGCGTTGGCGTCAGTGCGCTTTTACCACTAACCGCATCTTTAAGCTCATGCCAAGCTACGTTAATATCGCTTTCTTCTTTAATAACAAACTGACCTTTGCCATCATAACCGCCGCGGCTGGTTTTTAGGACAATAGGCAAGCCCAGCTCGTCACAAGCGTGCTTTAATTCTGCCTCAGAATTGACCGCCATAAATGGCACGGTGGCGATATCAAGCTCATTAAACATGTGCTTTTCTTTTAAGCGATCTTGGGCGATATCAAGGGCAATCGGTGGCGGAAACATGCCTTGTTTGCTACCAGATTTTGATAGGCTAGCCAATTGCTCAACTGTGGTAGTAGGGGTATTTTCAAACTCTAAGGTAAAGACGTCAGCTGCGGCAATAAATGCTTCTAATTGCTCGCTATGAAAAACTTTTCCGTATAGGCTGGCAGGACATTCGGCATTGTCTTCTAAAAATACACACTGATAACCGAGCGGGATGGCGGCTTCGGCGAGCATCATACCAAGCTGACCGCCGCCTAAAATACCGATGGTACGAATGGTTTGGGTAACAGGATAAGCGTTCGCTGTAGTCATGGTAGGCTCTTTACATTAAAAATGAATAAGGGGTTTTGATTATTAATATCTGGAATTTACGGTATAAAACTTATGCTAGTAAAATAGGAAAAGGTGCACTGTATGCACCTTGTGTTTAGTAGAACGCATCTGATCAAAAATATCAAGTTTAGAGCATTGCTTGTTAGATTTGGTATTCAGGTTTGATATTTAGCGTAAAGAATCAGATGATTGTGCTCAATATTTTTTTGTTAAAATTGCATTTCTGTTAATGAGGTTTTTTGCCAAAACTTAATGCAATCTGGCTAGTGTTACTGATTAATAATACCCGGTGTTGGACTAGCAAGGATGGTATCGGTTTGCGCTTGACGCATATTATCCAGCTTAGTCGCAATTGTTTCATCGTGCAATGCTAATACCTGAATAGCAAGGAGAGCAGCGTTATACGCGCCAGCCGCACCAATTGCTAAGGTCCCAACGGCCACGCCTTTTGGCATTTGCACGATAGAGAGTAGGCTGTCCCAACCACTGAGCATCGATGATTTTACAGGCACGCCAAAGACGGGTAGCGGCGTTTGGCTAGCGCACATACCGGGCAGATGAGCCGCACCGCCAGCCCCAGCGATAATCACTTGTAAACCGTTACCTTTAGCACTTTTGGCGTAATCAAACAATCTATCAGGTGTACGATGCGCTGACACCACTTCACATTCAAAGGCGATATCAAAGTCGGCAAGTAGTTGCGCCGCTGCACTCATGGTTGCCCAATCAGACTGTGAGCCCATGATAATACCTACTTTTGGCTGACCAGCAGGAGAGGTGATTGGACTAATTTGTTCAACAGTAGTAACGGTAGCCGATGTAGTGCTCATGCTTTGATATCCTCAAAAAGACCATCATACAAAAGTTTTGCTGCCTTCGTAAAGCCAAGTTTGCTGTTTAATGGCAAAGCGGGCTAAATAACGCTGATTTTATACGTTTATCTTTGAGTCTTCATCATGGCGATATTGTACAAAATTATAAGCTTTAAGCGGTAATGGCTGCTCGGTATCGAGCTGATAGCAGGTTAGATAACCGCTATCAATCGCTGCTGAATAATCAGTACAAGCGACCTGCGGGCTAAGGGGTTGCGGCGCGCCGGTCAGCCAATAATGACCAACGAATACCGGTTTATGGGTTTTAAGGGCAAACTCGATATTTTCCGCTAGGGCATCACTTGGTATTTGCGCCAATCCTGAGCTGGGTGCACGGGCAATCTCGTGAATGGTGCGTTTATTCAGCTCATCAAGCCACCAGCGTACGCGTACTTGCGAGCGTGCCGCACCATCTTTATCGACCATGACTAAACCATCGGGTAACGCGGTTTCTACGCCTTTTAGCACGCGCTCAAGCGCTTCATAAGCAGGGCTATGCTTTTGCGCCGTGGCGACAACGGCTGCGGTCGTCAAGCAATTATCGGCAGTCAAAAGCGGCTTTAATACTGCCATGCTATCGACATCCCAGCAAGCGTGTACAAAGCAAGCATAGTCAGTCTCAAGCCACAATGGAATCTCATAAAAGCGCTGCAGCCAATATTGATGCGCTTTTGAGCCAAAGGGTACTTCGGCTAAAAATGCTTCATGCTGGCGCACATGAACATCGCTATGTGAGCGTAAATAGCGCTCAGGTTGCTCTGGGTCAGGCATGGCAAAGGCTAGTGCATTATATTCATGATTTCCCATCACCGCATCGGCAACATCTGCATCTAACATAGCAAATACTATCTCTAGCGACGCTACTTGCTGCGGTCCACGGTCAATGAAATCACCAATGAATAGCGCCCGATGACCAGCTGGCGGTACAAAATGAGTGCCATTATGAACATAGCCCAACTGCTTTAGTAGACCAACTAACTTGTCGGCATAACCGTGAATATCACCAATCACATCTATAATCATAATAATTATCAAATTCTTAAATATTTTATTGAATGTAAGTTTGCGCAAAACGCTTAGCGGAACTAATACTGGCTCAAGTATTTAAACTGCCCTCATAAACCAAGCTTTCATTTCGATATTCATTATTGAACTTTATTTATAAGCTTGATTACTCGGTTTTACTATTTAGCTTAAAACCCAGGAGACAATAGCGCATTTAAAAAGTGCGGTAGAACTTGAGGCTCTAAAATAATAGTTGCAACTATCCCAAACGCGCCGCCCCACATGTGTGCCATATGATTGATATTTGAGCCGCCGCGTTTATCGGCGTAAATACTATAAGCAATATAAGCAACTGCAAACAATATCGCTGGAATAGGGATAACGGCAAATAGATAAATCTTTTCCCACGGTGCTAGTAGAATAAAAGCAAACAGTACCGCCGATACGCCGCCTGACGCTCCAAGGCTTAGATAGCTAGCACTATTTTTGTTTTTAATATAGCTTGGAATCATCGCGACAACGATAGCCAGCACATAAAAAACCACGAAACCATAACCGAATAAAAATGGCTGATACAGACCTTCGATCGCACGACCAAAAAAGTATAGGGTGAACATATTAAACAGCAGATGCATTCCATCAGCATGAATAAAACCATGGGTCACAAAGCGATCCCATTGACCATTATTCACCGCTGGCGGATAAAAAATCAGCCGATTAAACAAGGTTTTGTTTTGCCATGCCAATAGACTGACAATAACGGTAATTATGATAATAAGCGTCGTATGGTTAAACAAAGGAGAGTCCTTAGGCCGAGCCTGATAGAAGGCATTGTTATAGAGCGTAGTGCTTAAAGACCAAATAAGTTGGATACGTAATAGCTAAATATGGTTGGTGATAAATAGCTAAAGCTGAAACCAACAGTGATGCTAAGGCAAAAAACCAATAGACGACAAAATTATGCTTTAATAATCGTTTATATTGAATAATATAACAGCGCAACAGGCAACTAAGTAATGCTTCGTATACTGACCGTAAAGTTTAACGACAGAATGAAAATTAACCAAAAAACAAGCAAATAGTAAGCGATATTTATTTAGATTTATAACCATTTAAATAACAATAAAGCGTTATATAAATAGCAGGCAATTTATATGCCCCTATTACTTGTTAACGGCTGGCCAGTTAAACGCGCAGTTTCATAACCGTGCTATAGTCTACAGCGTATAAAACTGAAGTCAAAAAAAGAAATCGCTGCTACATATCCTAAATCAACGCCGACAAAGGCAACAACTTATGAATATCATCGACCAATTAGAACAAACAGTGACCTCAGCGGTGTTGGGTGGCTATAGTAATGACGGCAATATTAGCGGCGTCTACGTTAATGACGACAATACTGGTCAAGTTGATAACGGCAGCGTGTCTCATGTTAGCTTATTAGAACAGTTTTATGCCATGTTGGCGGCGCGTTTGGCGTTACCCCAAATTTGCTCGCAGTTACTGCGTGATGATGAGCCGATTGCTAATGACAATATGGTAGAGACACCGTTATTTGAGCAGTTATGGCAAGCACCAAACTCGCGCCAAACCATTATCCAAGAGCTTGCAGCGACCCATCATGTTGATGAGGTGACTACCACGAAGCTTATTATGAATGCAGCACCTTTGGCTTATCGCGAGCTTAAAGTAATGGCAAACGGACAGTTTTTGCCGGCATTTTTGCAAAGCCAACAACCGTCATTTCGTCATTACCTGCCGATATGGTCGGCTCCATTGATTACCGCGGCGCAACATGATGAGGATGAGCTGTTTAATGCTCAAAGCGCGGTAGCAGATATAACAGACGCTCCTGTTTCATTAAATAAGTATGATGCCACTGCAGCAAGTAGGATGACTTCTTCTGCGAACGTGGTAACAGAATCAAACCTAGCAATAGAACCAAACGAGGCAGCAGAACTTGCTAATGAAAGTTTTGATAACAGTCTAGATACGAGCGCTATTCATGCCAATCCTGCTGAGCACCACTTAGCAGAAAACGGCAGTCTTAAGCGCCAGAAAGTACGGACACGTAACCAACGCAATGATTTATTGATAAGAGTGTTTTTATTACTGGCGGCAATTACAGCGATTGGGTTGGTATGGGCATTGTTAATTAAGCCTAATAAGGCAACGCCTGTAGAGCCAGTTGTGACTGCGCCTGCTGTAATAGCGCCTATCGCTGAGCCGCCAGCGCAAACCTTAACGCCGGTTGAGCTTATCGTTGGCGTAGATAATAGTGGCAATCTTTATACCTGCACTGCCTCTGTCGGTGATGTTGCACTCCAAGATACGCTGCAACAAGCGCTTAATAGTAGCTTTGGTGAGCAGGCGGGTATGTGTCAATTTACAGTGCAAGAAGGCATTGCGAATAATATTGCCAATATGCCTATAAAGGTACTACCCAATATTTTGACACTGTTAAGAGCGACCCCATTTGCTCGTTTGCAGCTGCAAAATGATCGCATGATGTTGGAAGCGCCAGATAGCATGCAGCTGCAGCAACTGGCTACAGATATTCGTACTTTAGTACCTACGATGATGGTTGATAGTACCGCGCCGCTGCCATTATCTAATAATGACGGTATGGGAGCTGCTGATATGAATGGCGCAAACAATCAGTACGATGTTAACAACTACAATGCTAATAACAATGTTAACGGCAATAATGATTATCAAGCTACGGACGATGATACAGGTGATAGCGTGATGCCAGCACCGGCGCGCAATAATGATTTTAATAATCCGCCTATGTATGACCAACCTAGCAATAACGCTGCCATGAATAACGTTCCTATGAATAATGCGCCTGTAAATAACGAACGTCCAGCATCTACCAGGCCGCCGGGACCTTTCTCAGAATCTGAAGTTGATGATATGGCAAGCAGTGTTATCGTGGCGGAACCTGCCCAAGTCAGAAGATAATTAAAGTTAGAATAAGACTACAATAAGAGATGTATAGGAAGTAATGAACTCAAAGTAAATAGCTAAAAGGAGGGCAGTAGCAATAATTAACTGTCCTCCTTTTTTCTGCTTATAGCTAAGTAGACATGGTAGGAATAAAAATTGTCATAATAAATGCTTGTTGAAAATGACTGCTTAGCTTACGGAGTAGCGAGATTTCGTCTGTTTATATGTTAGTAATTTGTACTTTAAGGGTATCGCAGTTACGTGTAACAACTGAAACATTACTTAACGTAGCAATTGCACAACAGCCTATTGATTGTGAATGCATCCTTAATACTTTTATAATAACAAAAGTTGAATACAGGTGGCTTAGGTATTGTTAGACATTGATTGCTATGGTTTCTTATTAATTATGAATAATCAGCTGTCAGTCATTAAGCGCTTATTAATTCAGTATCTATCAATTCAATACCAACAATTCGATATCAACACGCCAAATTTTGAGAATTTATTTTATATAACAAGCTACTCTTATATATAGCAAGCTACTAAAAATAACGATTAATTGAGGAATGACACTATGGATATTATCAGTCACTTAACGCGGACGGTGAGCCCTGCAGTATTAGGAGATGACCGCAATCCTGCGAAGAAAAATTTACTTGAACAGTTTTATGCTATTTTTGCCGCGCGCCTAGCGGATAACGACACTTATAGTCGTTTTGCTAATGAAAATATCGCCCGTGACGATCAAGGATTTTATGACCGCGTATGGACTGACGGTGCGCACCGCGATCAAATCGCTCGTGAGCTTGCTGGCAAGCATAACGTCGATGCCACCGCTGCTCGTGGTCTTATTGCGATGGCGGCGCCGTTGGCCTATCATGAAATAAAAAGCTTGGCAGGCACAACGCCGGTACCACAGTTTCTAAATGACAATCTTGCCAGTTACCAGCATCATATTCCTGTATGGGCAAGTACGGTTCTGCCTGCTGGTATGATTGCTGGAGCACCTGCTGGTGATCGTCTGTCTGATACGGTCAGCACTGACCCTATCCGCCGTGAAGAGGAAGAAAAAGGCAGCTTTATGAAAGCGCTGCTACCGATTATTGGTCTTATTATCTTGGGTGCATTGGCGTGGGCACTGCTAAGAGGTTGTCAAGACAACCCTGAGCCAGTCGGTACGCCAGTTGCTACTGAGCAGCAAGCAGCCAATGACGGGCAAGCAGTGGTTGCCGCTGATATTGAACCTGCATCATTGCGTATCGCCACTGGTGAAAACAGTGAACTATACGCTTGCCGTATGAACGTTGGTAATGAGACGTTACAGAGCAATGTTATGGACGCTTTGACCGCCACATTTGGTGATGAAGCCAATAATTGCCGTGCAGACGTCGATGATAACTTCTCAATTGATATGCCTGCAGCCGCTCAGCTTGCTTCTATTCTCCCTATCGTTAAAAACGTACCAAACGCCAGTATGTTGATTAAAGGCGATACTATTACCGTGAATGCGCCTGATGCTGCGGCATTAGATAAAATGGTTGCCGATTTACAAGCGGCTGCACCAGCTATGACGGTAAAAGCAGAAGGTCCGCTAAATGAGCAGAGCGAGATTGATAATAGCTTAACAGCGTCTCAAGCTGCGATGGATAATCTTGGTCAAGATCCTGATCCTCGCGATGTAGCTCGTGCGCTAAGTCTACAAGTAGTGAATTTTGAAGTAGATAAAGCGGTAATTCCAGAAGTTAACAAGCCATTGCTGAACAATACCGTTAAAATTATGCAACAAGTACCAAATATGAAGCTGATGATTATTGGTCATACTGATAAAACTGCTGATGCTGCTTATAATATGAAATTATCACAAGAGCGTGCGCAAGCGATGAAGGATTACCTAGTCGCGCAAGGTGCTGATCCAAGTAAGCTGATGACGAAAGGTATGGGTGAGACGGATCCAATTGCTGATAACGCCACTGATCAAGGTCGTTTCCGCAACCGCCGTATTGAATTTGTCGTCTATGATGAAACAGCCAATGCAAACGATGGTATGGTCATTAGCAAAAGTGCGCTTGACCCAGATTTAAATCCTTTAGATAGCGATAATGATGATCTAATGCCTGATGCTGATGATCGCGGTGTTAATACCACTATGCCAAATCCAGACTTGAATCCGCTAGATCGCAATAATGATGATTTATTACCAGATTCAGATGATCCAAGCCGTGGTACTGCTCTAGACCCAAAGGCAAATAATTAATAACCATTTATCAATTATTTATAAGCTTAAATGACCTATTAATATAAAAAAACCGCATCTTAATAAGGTGCGGTTTTTATTTTGCCTAAATTCTTTATTGATTGCGCCTTTAGCGTTTAACAAAGATTATTTATAATTAGTAGGGTCTTTTAACTCAGCTTGCACTTCTGGTTGACTAGGGAAGAAAGTCTGCAATATGTTGTCTTTTGCCTGTTGCCAATAATCAAACTGCTGGCAAGTCGATTCAAGATCGCCTTGCCAAACAGGTATCTGCCCACACATGGTCTTGATACGTTTTTGGTCAGGATAGGGCAGCTCTTGTGCCGCTTTGGCCGCTTCGTGAGCAGCAACGCGATCATTACAGACTAAGGCAATATCGCAGCCTGCTTCAATCGCTGCTTTGACGCGGGCGCTAACATCACCGGCAGCTTGTGCGCCGGCCATCGACAAATCATCAGAAAACAAAACCCCATCAAAATTAAGCTGCTGACGAATAATGTCTTTGAGCCAAATTTTTGAAAATCCTGCGGGTTTATTATCGACTTGTGAGAAAATCACATGCGCCGGCATTAAGGCATCAAGCCAAGGCAACGTCTGTGCAAAAGGCTGCATATCGCTATTGATAATCTCATCTAAGCTGCGCGAATCGATGGCTTCTGCTACATGTGAATCAGGCGCAATGGCACCATGACCTGGGAAGTGCTTACCGGTGGTTGCCATACCGGCGTTTTTCATCCCACGCATAAACTGGCTTGCCAAGGCGATAATCGATTGCGGCTCCTGATGAAAGCTACGGTCACCGATAACTTGGCTGATACCATCTCTGTCGAGCACCGGCGCAAAGCTTAAATCAATACCAACTGCCAATACCTCTGCCGCCATCAAATAACCACAATCGTAAGCAAGGCTCAGGGCGCGGTTAGGATCTTGATTAAATAATTCACCAAGCCTGCCCATAGCCGGCAATGGCGTAAAACCGTGACGTAATCTAGCAACGCGCCCGCCTTCTTGGTCAACGCCAATCAAGATATCAGCATTGTGATAGCGTATATCGTCACACAAGGTTCGAACTTGCGCCGCGTCTGCTACATTGCGAGCAAATAATATCACCCCGCCGACTTGTGCTTGTTTGATTAAACTGACATCTTCAGCAGTCAGTGCGGTACTATCGATATCAATCATTAAGACGCCGTACATTGCGTGATCCTTATTAGGTTAGATGTGGTTATATTATCGTTTAAGGTTATATTATCGCTTAAGCTTAAAAAGCATTGAATAATGACGCGCATTATTTATGGTCACTATTTGCAATCGCTGCTTAGTGCCATATTGGTTATATTATGACAGTTATTATAAGATGAGCATAATGTCGAGGCTGAATTGATTTAAAAGATATATTTTGATGAATTAATTATTTATTAAGTTAGAGCAACGAATGTGATTGATAGAAGCTGTGGTCGTTAGTAAGTAGGAAATAACGACGCTGCGGGTAAGATTGTTTATACAGTTTGAGACAGTGACGTATTTATAGCTATGCTAGTATTGATTGATTTTTTAACGATAAAACTAAAATGACTATCATGTGTTTACGCGCTTTTAATGCTAGCGTATCGCATGGTTTAATGGTAAATATAACAGAGTAAAAAATAGCCGGATTTTATGGATAGCCGTTTATTAGATAACTTTTAATAGGAATAAAAATTATAGTCATTTTAGGGTAATTTGGATAAAAAAAGGCGAGTGAAACTCCTACAAATAGTAGGATAAGCCGCGCGCCTATTCGTGTATCCGATGTATATATAATGGACTATGAAGCATATTTTGCATACTTTTCACTTAAAATAATTAGGTATATATGATGAAAAAACAACCAGCACAGTGGTTACTCAGTGCAGCGTCAGTGGGTATCGCTGGTCTTATTCTTACCCAAAGCTATGGCACCGCAATGGCTGATAGCAATACTGCAGGCTTTAAGGCCACGCCTGAGCAACAGGTCACTACCCGTCAGGTAGCGGCATTGCTAGATCGTAGCCATTATCTCAATCAGCCACTTGATACCGCAACGGGTAGCGAGATTCTATCCATGTATATCGATAGCCTCGATCCAAACCATACCTTGTTTTTGCAATCTGATGTCGATGAATTTAAGAAAAAATATGCCGATGAGTTTGGTGCGCGCCTAAAACGCGGCGACTTATCTGCGGGTGTAGAAGTGTTTGAGCGTTATCGTACACGCTCTAACGAATACTTTGCCTTGACAAAAAAGCTGCTAAAGACAGATCTTGATTTAACCAGTAAAGATAGCATCGTGCTTGACCGCGAAAAGCTCAGCCACTTTAAAACTAAAAAAGAGCAGCGCGATTATTGGAAGCGTCAGCTTAAGTTTCAGCTGATGAGTATTACCTTGGGTCAAGAAGATGAGAAAGCGAAAGAAAAAGTCTTCTTAGATAATCCCGATATTACGCGCGGGCAAGACTTAGTACGTAATGATGAGCGTACGCCGAGTGAGATTTTGGTGAATCGTTTATCACGCCAGCAAGAGCAGCTTTCGCGTCTGAAAGACGATGAAATCATGGAGACTATCTTAAATACGGCAATGTTGACTTATGATCCGCACAGTAATTATTATGCGCCGATTCAAGCCAACGAGCTGCAAATTCAATCGAGTCTGCAGTTAGAAGGGATTGGGGTTTCTATTCGCCCTGACCGTAAAAACCCTGATTATACTCGCATTGTCACCTTGGTAGACGGTGGTCCAGCGGCTAAATCTGGTCAGATTAAACCCAATGATTTGATTGTCGGTATTGCCAAAGACGGTGAAACCATGATCGATGTGGTTGGTTGGTCAACGCGTGAAATTGTTGGTTTGATTCGCGGTAAACGCGGCACGTCGGTGACTATCAAAGTCCGTCAACCGAATACCCCTGATGCGAGCGCCCGTAATGTA
The DNA here is from genome assembly GCF_904846285.1 of Psychrobacter immobilis. Lineage (GTDB taxonomy): Bacteria > Pseudomonadota > Gammaproteobacteria > Pseudomonadales > Moraxellaceae > Psychrobacter > Psychrobacter immobilis_D. Next base: position 19,379 of record NZ_CAJHAD010000005.1, read on the forward strand.
ACCGTGGTTCGCGATATTATTCAGCAGGAAGAGTCGGGCGTGAAGAAACGCGTCGTTGAAGTACAACGTCCTAATATCGACAAAACCCCAAAACGTATCGGTGTACTTGAGATACCAAGCTTTTATCTCAACTATCGCGCCCGCCGCAATGGCGAAGAGTACCGTAGCGTCAGTGATGATACCGAAAAAGCCCTCAAAGCGTTAAATAAAGAAAATATTGACGGTCTGGTGGTTGATTTGCGTAATAACCCAGGCGGCTCGCTCGATGAAGTTGCCAAGATGCTTGGCTTCTTTATCAAAAGTGGTCCACTGGTACAGATTCGCGACAATCGCGGCAATATTCAAGTCTACCGCGATGACGATGGTGGCGAGCAGCTTTATGATGGCAAAGTCGTCGTTATTACCAATCTAGCGTCTGCCTCTGCTAGTGAGATTTTCGCTGCAGCGATTCAGGATTATGGTCGTGGTTTAGTTGTCGGTAGTACAACGACGGGTAAAGGCTCGGCGCAGATTCAGCTTGATAGCTTGGCTTTAGGTACAGCAACGCTAACGCAGCGTAAGTTCTACCGCATCACTGGCGGCAGTACGCAAAATAAAGGCGTGGTTCCTGATATTGAATTGGTCAATATTTACGATGATGCAACCTTTGGCGAGCGCGCCCAGAAAAAAGCCTTACCTTGGGATACTATCAGAACCGCTCCTTATAAGCCTGAAGGTAAATTTTCTGCCAATACGTTAGCAACGTTAAATCAGCAATCAAAAATCCGTCAGCAGCAAAACCCACATTTTGCTTATCTATCAACGCTAAACGATATTCGCGATATGGAAGATGAGAAAAAACCAATTCCGCTCGATATCAATAGCCGCCGCGCTAAGATGCAGCTGATAGAGAAGCGTTCGTTGGAAGCTGAAAATAAGCGTCTTATTGCAACGGGTGAGCGTCCTTATGCTAACTGGAATACTTATCAAGCAGCGATGGATGCAAAATTTGAAGAGCGCAGTCAGATGAAAGAAAGTGAGCGTCCTGAGTTACCTGAGGATGAGGCGTTCATTAAAGAGGCCGCTTATATCATGCTTAGCGCTGATGCAAAAGTGCAGGCTAGCCCAGAAGAAAAGCTATAAAGAATCGCATCTTTTGAGCGCTGCCCATTCCTAATAAAAATGCGTGTAAGCATATGCTTACATGCATTGACGTTTAGACCTCTTACTAACCTTGGGTGAATCTGCGATTATAACTGTACGGCACGATTGAACGAAAAGGTTCATAGGTACTAGGGATTGGTATCTTAAAGGTCGCATCAAGGATAGATGGTTTGCTGATTAGGGATGATAAGGCTAGATGCCTGAACGTTATAAGATGCTCCGGGATTAAGTATCTAATAACATTAACATGGATGGTTAGTGATAAAAGCCGCATAATGCTTGTCGTTATGCGGCTTTGTTACGTCTATAATCTTTATAATGCTTATAAGAGTAATTTTTCAGAAAGCGACTTATGCGACAAAATTTTTATTAAAATTAGTGCGAAAAAAAGGTCAGTAGATTGCTCTACTGACCTTTTCTAATTAAACGAGAATACTATCGTTAATAAATAAGTATTCGTCTAATTATATTAACCATGCTAATAATGCTACGCTAAACTCAAAAAGAGATTAGTGCTCAACGCCACCAGCGCCATGGATATGGCCATGGTTTAATTCGTCTTCAGTTGCTGCGCGTACTTCTTGAATTTCAACATCAAACGTCAAACGCTTACCAGCCAATGGATGGTTTGCATCAACCGTCACTTCTTTGTCGTTTACATCAGTAACGGTAACCAACATAACTTGACCGCCCGCTTCTGACTGAAACTGCATACCAGGCTGGATATCTTCAACACCTTGGAAGTTTTCACGTGGTACATGTTGTACCGCTTGTTCTTGATATTCGCCGTAACCATCAGCAGGCTCTACAACGGCATTGACTCTTTCGCCAGCAGATTTGCCTTCTAGTTGTTGCTCAAGACCTGGGATGATGTTGCTATGGCCATGTAAGTAAGCAAGCGGTTGACCTTCTGGAGACTGGTCAAGGATATTGCCTTCGTCGTCTTTTAGGGTGTAGTTGAACTTGACGGCAGTGTCTTTTGCGATAGTAGTCATAAATTATCCTAAATATGTCGATATTAAAATTTAAATACGGTTGGAATAAACCTAAAAAAGCCAATCAGCCAGCCAAATAGCCACGTCATTAGTCAATTATCATCAGTTTATTAGGGTAACTTTAGCAGTTAGCATCTTTAATTGCGATGCCTACTATCGGTTTCAAGGTTAAAAGCATAAAAAATGCCACTTAATTGGCTAATTAATGTAAATAAATATGATTTTTCTAATTTTTGCTAGCTTTAACGTCAGTGGTTTAAGGTTTGCCAGTTGCGTTTTTGCATAATGACTCCTACCATAGAGACGACCATAACAATAAGAATAGTGACAAACATAAGGATAAATAACGATCATGACTGCATCTTCTCAAGCTTTAACGGTTAATACTTTGAACCAGCAAACTGCCAATATCTTTTACCAATTCGACTTTGCGCGCTTTTTAGAGCATTTAGTCGACGTATCGCTTACCTTTACCGCCGATACTGACGCGCCAAGTTTGTGGTTGCCAGCATGGATACCGGGTAGCTACTTAATGCGTGAATTTGCACGTAATATCACCGCGGTACATTATCGAATAATGGATGATGAACGGTCGGAGGTGTACCGCGCAATAAAGACAGATAAAAACACTTGGCAACTGCCACATGCTAAAGCGGAGCAGGTAGTAGACGTCAGCTATGAAGTGTATTGTTATGATTTATCCGTGCGTACCGCTTATGTTGACCAGCAACGTCTTTATGGCAATTTTACCTCGCTTGCCTTAGCGATTGAGGGAAAAGAGCGAAAAGCAATAGAAGTTGATTTAATCTTGCCAGCGGCATTTTTGGCCGACAAAGACGATAGCCGTGTGCGCTTGGCATGCGGACTTGAAGCAATACCATCACAGAGTGCTAAGCTGCGAATATATACTCTACAAGCAGACAGTTATCACGAGCTTATCGACTATCCGTTTGAGATTGCCGAACAAGATACCTTTGATTTCATTATTCAAGATGATAAGCACCAGACGACTAGCCACCATTTCTATCTAGCAGGTAAGCATAGCGCTAATATGGGACGCTTGCAGCAAGACCTTACTCAAATCTGTCAAACCTATCTAGATTGGCTTGGCGATGCGCCATTTGATGATTACACCTTTATGACCTTTGCCAGTGGGCAGGATTATGGAGGTTTGGAGCACATCAATTCGACCAGTTTGATTACCCCGCGTCGCGATTTACCCAGTGTTGCTGAGCCAAAAGTACCAAGCGCCGATTATCAACGCTTTTTGGGCTTATGCAGCCATGAATACTTTCATGCGTGGTGGGTGAAAACGGTGCGTCCAGATGTGATGTTGGATGTGGATTTACGCCGCGAAGCCTTTACGCCATTGTTATGGGTGTTTGAAGGTTTCACCTCTTATATCGATGATTTTATGTTGCAAGCTTCAGGCGTGATCGATAAGGCAAATTATCTTAAATTATTAACCGAGCAAATCAACCGCTATTATCAAACCCCTGGGCGCGCGCATCAAAGCGTTGCCGAGTCGAGCTTTGATGCGTGGATAAAGCTATATCGCAATGATGAAAATACTGGCAATGCAGGTATCAGCTATTATAATAAAGGCGCTTTGGTGGCGTTATGTTTGGATTTAACCTTACTGGAAAAAAGTGATGGTCGTTATCGTCTGTTTGATGTGGTCAAAGCCTTTTATGAGCAAGCGAAGCAAAATGACAATCAGCGTATTGGTATCAATAGTGCCGATATGGGAACGGTAATCGCGCAATTTATACCGTTAGCAGATTGGCAAGATTTTGAGCGGCGTTATGTCAACGGCGTTGAAGAGTTACCGATGCAAGAGCTACTTGCGGCAAACGGTATCACAGTGCATAGCAACACTAAAGAAACGGCTGATAAATCTCTACCGTGGGGCATGAGGTGTACGGAAACGCCAGCTGGACTTAAAGTGAATCAGGTAAGGCGTGCAAGCGCTGCTGCTAAAGCAGGCATATCTGCCCATGATGTCATCATTGCTCTTGATGGTATCAAAGCTGACAGTAAGCAACTGGCTGCTGTATCAATGGCGCAGTCTGAGACTGACTGTCATTTATTCCGTCGTGACGAGTTGATGTGTGTCAGCGTAACAGCGAATGTGGCAAGTGAAATAAGAGATAGCCAACAAGATAAAGTAGGCACAGCCAGTCCGCATAAGGTGAATCTGAAACTGGAAAAGTTAGGGTTTGATCAATGGTTGACGCCTGACTTTGCTAAATCTTAATTTGTTAAGTCTTAAAGGGATAGCTTTTTTAAATCAATGCATAGTAATAGTAGGCAGGGTTAGTAAAGAATGCGCGTGACTTGATATGATAAATAATCTGATAAATAAATGCTCGGGTTACATTCTTGCTAACCCGAGCCGATAGTGCCTTTCACTGATCAGTAATATTAGCCAAAGCGTTGCTGTAAATAAGCAATAATATCATTCGATTCATACATCCACTGAACGTCACCATTTTCCTCAATACGTAAGCAAGGTACTTTGACGCGCCCGCCATTATCTTCAAGCTCACTGCGAAGTTCTGGATTTTTTTTGATATCTCGAAATTCGATAGGTAAATTTAATTGATGCATTTTACGTCGTACTTTTATACAAAAAGGACAGGCATAAAATTGATATAGCGATAAATTTTTACAGGCAGCAGTCACTTGCGCTTGCTGTTCCTGACTGCGTGCAATGGGCTTACCTTGAGTCAAGACACTGATAGCAGCAATGATTCGTCCTAAACCTTCTCTTATAAGATTAACTAACATACAGACCTCTATAAATTATATCGTGTGAGAGATGATACCACTTCCTGGTTCAAGTATTCAGTTAAGCGGTAATATCTGTAAATCAAAAATCTATAATAAGTTAGCTTATTCTTGAAAGTTGTCTATCTAGCATCTACTGAGCACTATCAGTTAGATTAGTAATCTCTTTGCCATCAAATGATATTCTGCCAATCCAATCTTGCATTATTTCGATTTCAGGCTCTTTGGCATTGATAATATCTTGTGCCAATTTACGCATTTCTTCATCAGTACCATATTGGAGCTGTACTTTTGCCATATCGACCGCGCCAATATGATGCGGCAGCATACCGCGCGCAAATGCCATATCAGCCTCAGGATTGGCAATACCGAGCATCATATCACTATGCATGGTATTCATCCCTTTAGCATAGGCCGCTTGCATGGCCTTAGTATTGGGTTTGGGTTTGGGCGCATCAGGGTGGCTGGCCAGCCATTTATTCATAATATCGATTTCAACTTGCTGTGAGTCGATGATGTCTTGGGCTAACTTACGCATGGCTTCGTCAGTCCCATATTTTAGCTCAATCTTTGCCATATCTACCGCGCCACGATGATGACCAAGCATCCCTTTAGCAAAGGCGGTATCGGGATCATTATAGCCAATACCAACCATCATCTCATTATGCATACTGGTCATCGACTTCGTATAGTCTTTTAGCATGTCCGTCATTTGTGCTTCGTCTACTGCATCGCCAGTCTCAGTCATATCATGGCCAGCATGTGCGTCCATATCATCAGCAGCTTCAGACGGCTCAGAGGTGGTTGATGTCGTCTCTTCTACCGGTATTACCTCAGTATCTTCTGTTGCTGGCTGACAAGCGCTTAGCAGCAACGCAGCGGACATGCTAGTGGCAAACAAGGTAAAACGATGAGAAGCGATCATGATATATCCTTACTATCAATAAAAGTAACAAACCATACAAAAAATAAGCAAGCTGCACGCGATATCCGCTAAATTAAATATAGACATCGCCAAAAGATAACATGGTTTTGCAGCTTAACAGATAAACCTTACTCGTTCGAGACGCTATGTTTAACAAGTCGTAATATGTTTAACGAACATAATAGCAAAGCCAATTTATGAGTGCCTAAATTTAATAGAAACAGACAATCTACTATACTGGCGAGCTAATCAATGACGCCTAGTTGCTGACAACGCTCACGACTTAAATGAATGCGCACAAATTCACCAACGCCAAGCGAACCAAGCTCAAATCCAGCGACTGACCAACGAATAAGACGCAAGCAAGGCAAGCCCACATGCGCAGTCATACGCCTGACTTGACGGTTTTTGCCTTCATAGATGGTCAGCATAAGCCATGAGGTTGGCACGTTTTTACGCTCACGAATAGGCGGATCGCGTTGCCATAAGTCAATCGGCAAGTCTACTTCGTCGACCAGTAACGCTGTTGCCGGTAAAGTTTTGCCATCTTTTAAATTCACTCCAGCAGCCAATTGCTTTAATTGAGCATCGCTTATTAAACCTTCTACTTGTACCAGATAAGTCTTACCTTGTTTTTGCTTGTTTTGTGCAAAATTCTTGATTGATGGCGGCTGGGTAATGGCTTTGTTAACCCGTCCGTCACTGGTCAAAATCAGCAAGCCTTCTGAGGTGGCATCAAGTCGACCAGCAATGCGAAGAGATTTATCGGTGAAATACTCTGATAAGGTACTGTGGTCATTATTGCTGTCATCACGAAATTGACTTTGTACTCCGTAAGGCTTATTGAATAAAATCAGGCTAGAGGTCGACATAAAATAGCATTTCCAAAAGATAAAAAACTGAATATAGGATAAATATAAGCAATATTAAAAAAGTAAGTGTTTGCTAAAAAAACGTACAAGTTATGGACTTGTTCTTATAATTATTAATAACCATGTTGTAATTGTGGTATTTATGATGGTGATAACTAAAAATCGCTCATGCAAAACAAAGATTATCAGCACGGCCGTTATCTTATTGCAATGACTAGGATAACTTATAGTTTCTTACCATTATCTAGTTTATAAAATGTATTTCTAATTATTCTAATAACTTTGTATTTTACAGCTAAGTAGCTTGGCAATTTTTTGCGGTAGCTTTGACTCTTTTAAATGATTCTTAAGAAATTATTAATCCTACAAGTAACAATATCTTTAAATATTACTTTTAATAGTATTATACATCACCTCGCCAAGCATGTCGGCTTAGCTATGTTCTGTTCAATAGGCCCCGCTCAGATAGCGCTATCGCACCGGGTGCCAATAAAGGCAGTTCAATCGCCGTTTATGAGGCAACTCATGACACAGCACCCAAATATGCCGGTCAAGATAAAGTCAATCCGGGGTCATTGATTCTATCTGCTGAAATGATGCTCCGAGATATGGGTTGGACAGAAGCTGCCGACCTTATGATCGATGGTATTAAAGGAGCGATTAAAAATAAGACCGTGACTTATGACTTTGAACGCTTAATGCCAGATGCTATTTTGCTCAGCAGCTCTGAGTTTGGTAAAGCCATTATTAAACATATGAATGCTTAATAAGTCAGGAAGTTACGCGACTGGTTAGCTAATTTCACTAAGTTATATTTTGAAAAGCCATCTACTTAATGTAGATGGCTTTTTTATGGTTGTTGAGTTATTTAGCCATAAAAAATACCCCAAAAGCCTGAGACCTTTGGGGTGTTTTATTGATTACGATTTTAGCAAAGCTTGCTAATTTTAATGTAAAGGCAATTACAACGAAGCACTAATTACAATGAAGCGCCTATTATAAAGAAGCAATGGCTTCGTTAAATAAAGGACTTGGACGCATGGCTTTCTCAGCTAGTTCTTCATCTGCTAGGTAGTAACCTTTTAGATCCATCGGCTTACCTTGAACTGCATTGAGCTGCTCAACGATAGCTGCTTCATTACTTTTAAGCTTTTGTGCCAGTGGTGCAAACTGTGCTTTTAGCTCGCTATCTTTGTCTTGAGCGGCCAACTCTTCTGCCCAATATTTTGCTAGATAAAAATGGCTGCCTCGGTTATCAAGCTCACCCGTTTTACGTGAAGGTGATTTGTCATTTAATAGCAGCGTTTCAGTAGCTCTATCAAGCGTATCTGCCAATACTTTTGCTTTGGCATTGTTGTCATTTTTGGCTAAATGCTCTAAAGATTCGGTCAAGGCTAAGAACTCACCGAGAGAATCCCAACGTAGATGATTTTCTTCAAGCAACTGTTGCACATGTTTCGGTGCTGAACCACCTGCGCCGGTTTCAAACAAACCGCCGCCTTTCATTAGTGGCACAACTGACAACATTTTAGCACTGGTACCTAATTCTAAAATTGGGAACAAGTCAGTCAGATAATCACGCAAAATATTACCGGTGGCAGAAATGGTATCTAGACCACGAGCAACGCGCTCCAAGGTATAACGCATCGCACGAACCTGTGACATGATTTCAATATGTAGACCGTCGGTGTCATAATCTTTTAAGTACATTTGCACTTTTTTGATCAGCTCGTTTTCATGTGGACGGTAAGGGTCTAACCAAAAGATAACCGGCGTATCTGATTCGCGAGCGCGGCGTACCGCAAGCTTGACCCAATCTTGGATTGGCTCGTCTTTAACCTGACACATACGCCAGATATCACCTTTCTCAACACGCTGCTCAAGCAATACTTCATTAGTTTCTTCATCAACGATACGAGCTATGCCCGAATCACTTGCTTCGAAGGTTTTATCATGTGAGCCATATTCTTCTGCTTTTTGTGCCATTAAGCCAACGTTAGGTACGGTACCCATAGTGGTTGGGTCAAAGTTGCCATGCCATTTACAGAAATTAATCATTTCTTGGTAAATACGCGCAAAGGTAGATTCAGGCATGACTGCTTTACAGTCATATAGTTTGCCATCAGCACCCCACATTTTACCGCCGTTACGAATCATAGCAGGCATAGAAGCATCGACAATCACATCACTTGGTGAATGAAAGTTTGTAATACCTTTTGATGAATCTACCATCGCTAGACGAGGACGATGCACTTGGCAAGCATGTAAATCACGCTCAATCTCTTCACGTAAGCTGGCTGGTAATTCGGCAATTTTTTCGTACAAACTCGCCATGCCGTTATTGACGTTGATACCTAACTCGTCAAATAATGCACCATGTTTATTAAAGGCATCTTTATAATAGGTTTTAACCGCGTGTCCAAAGACGATAGGGTGCGAGACCTTCATCATGGTAGCTTTTACGTGTAGTGAAAATAATATACCCGCTTCACGGCAGTCTTCCATTTCACGCTCATAAAATTCAAGCAGCGCTTTTTTGCTCATAAACATCAAGTCGATGACTTCTTTATCGAGCAAGGCAATACCTGATTTGAAGACATTAACCGTGCCGTCTTCAGCCACGCGCTCCATGCGTACGGTGCGGGCTTTATCTAAGGTAATCGATTGTTCGCCGTCATAGAAGTCGCCACTGTGCATGTGTGAAACGTGAGTCTGTGACCATTGCTTCCATTCGCCCATAGAATGCGGGTGCTTACGGGCGTAGTTTTTAACCGCTTTTGGCGCACGGCGGTCTGAGTTACCTTCACGTATGACAGGGTTTACAGAGCTGCCTAAGCTTTTACCATAGCGGCGACGGATTTCTTCTTCTTCTTCCGTTTGTGGCTCATCTGGAAAGTTAGGAATCGCGTAGCCTTTGCTTTGTATCTCTTTAATTGCCGCTTTTAATTGCCCCACAGAGGCACTGATATTTGGCAATTTGATGATATTGGCGTTTGGATCTTGGGTCAATTCACCAAGCGCAGCTAAGTTATTAGGAACGCGCTGCTCTTCCGTTAAATATTCTGGAAATTCAGCCAACACACGCGCGGCAACCGAGATATCACTGGTTTCAACTTCGATGCCTGCTGTTTGGGTAAATGCTTTTACAATAGGCAAGAATGATAAGGTGGCAAGCGCTGGGGCTTCGTCAGTTTTTGTATAAATAATTTTTGACATGTTAGTAGAGTATTCCTTGTTGTCATTAATGAGGTCAATAAAGCTGAAATATCATTTAATAGCTCTATACAGCCTTCATACAATAATGGGCTACGGGTCTAGTTCAAATACATCAAGTGTCGTCGTTTATCGCCATTCTAGAGTGTCAAGATTGCTAGAAAAATCTTTCATAAGCAGTGACTGACCTTTCTTAGGTTGGCCTTTCTTAAAAAGTCGCTGTAGCAAGCATGTATTTTATTAAAGGTCATTATTTAAAGGTCATCTTGACCATTTACTTCAAAGCTCTCAGACTAAAATGGTCTGAGAATGTATGACTGACACCATATTATAGTCGATCCACTATAAATTCGATATGATGTCAATCTTGTACATTGAACTAAGTATACTATTTTCGCTCATATCCTATGTATCTGAATTATATTAAGCTAGTAATAACCTTATTCTACCAGTCATCAGCCTCGATATCATCCTTTGCAGACAATTTGCACGCTTTTAATACTATTTTCTGCACTCATAGGCGTATTTCTCAAATACAGAGCTTGTTAAAGTATTAATTCTCTCAAAAGTAATTCCTTTCTTTAAAAGTAGCTCTTTAATATAGCTATTTCTCTAGCGTTCACCGTATTGCATAGTCTAACCTGGGCCTTAATCTGAATCTAAACTATAAAAATAAGATAACGCTTCAGAAACGAGTCAGTTAAGTTCTCTACACCTCTGTCGATATCGTTGTCGATGGTTTTTTTATGTTCCCTTTTTAAACTGTTTAGCTAAAGATATTTTATTTTACTTATCAGGTAAATTCATAAGTTTTTGCAAATTATGACAGTAAAGTTGTGATTATTTGATAGGCTAAACGTTAAAGAAAAACAATCTAAAAACCAGTATGGTGATAGTGTGGCAATTATGAATGTACAATATGCGTTACTCAGCGATAGCAGTTGGCAGCATTTGACCAATTGGCAAACGCCAGATACGCCTTTTATGTCGTTTGAGTTTTGGCAAGCATTGAGTGATACGGGCGCAATCGGCGAAAAAGCAGGTTGGTTGCCGATTTATATCTTAATCCATCGCTCAAACGATATAGCTAATGATGTAACTGAAGAAGCATTATCTTCGGCAAAGCTATCTGCAGAACAAATAGGTCAACCGATTGCCGTCATGCCCGTTTTTATTAAAGGTCATCATCAAGGCGAGTTTGTCTTTGACCATGCATGGGCACAAGCTTATGCGCAGTATGGCCTTGATTACTATCCGCGTTTGGTGACTAGCGCGCCTTATACGCCAGTGACCGGCGAGCGTTTATGGCTAGCGGAGGGTGAGGCGCTAGATGCTGATATTTTAAAGGTAGCTATCGCAGGGGTTGACGATATCGCTCAGCAAGTAGGGGCCTCTGGTTGGCATGGGTTGTTTGTCACGTCTGAGATGGCCGCTATCGCCAATACAGTGCTGCCGACCGATATCGATATAGAAAAGGCGCTTAACAGTCAAGCAAATGGCGATGAGGCAAAACCGATTGAATTACCGATATTAGAGCGCCAAGGCTGTCAGTTTTTATGGCAAAATAAAAACATCGGTCAAAATAATGAACCATTTGCAGACTTTGAGGCATTTTTGGCAACACTCAGAGCCAAAAAACGTAAAACCATCCGTGCTGAAAGACGTAAAGTCGCTGAGCAAGGTATTATATGCCAGCGCAAATGCGGCGCTGCTATCACTGAAAAAGATTGGAAAACGTTTTATCATTGTTATGTGATGACATACGCCGTACGAGGGCAGCAGCCTTATTTAACGTTAGATTTTTTCAAGAAATTAGCTGCTAGCATGCCTGAGCATTTGATGCTGGCGCAAGCGTTTGATACCAATGCTGATATTATCGCTAGTAGTTTGTTTTTATACGATAAGCCTGAGAGTAAAAACGCGACGCTTTACGGTCGTTATTGGGGCGCGCTTGGTGAGTATGATAGCCTGCACTTTGAGCTGTGTTATTATCAAGGTATCGAGTTCGCTATCGAGCAAGGCTTGACGTATTTTGACCCAGGCACCCAAGGTGAGCATAAGCTGATTCGAGGTTTTGTTCCGACCAAGACTCACTCATTGCACCGTATTTATGATGGGCGCTTTGTTCCAGCGATTAGTGATTTTTGTGCCAAAGATCGCATGCATATGGCGCAATATCGAGAGCAAGCATTTGAAGCCTTGCCATTTAATATTGATAATATGCCGACGTTTGATAGTACTGATGTTTGATAGCACTGATTAATATTTGATTTATTACTTCCTGCTTAGCAATTTTCCATTTAATAACTTCCTATCAGCCGTAAACTATGACCTCTAATCTCTGTTGTTCTGACCCGTTATCGCCTCCCATTGAGCTATTAGATTTTCTCAATACCGAAGGTTCTCTTACTGCCATGCTCGAGGTAAAAGCAGGGCAGCCGTTACGTGTCGAGCGTAGCTTTGAGGGTTATCGGTTATTATCTTTGGCACAAAAAAAGCAATTGGGCATGCAAGGTACAGCTCTAAACCGTCCATTACTAGCGTGGGTACGCGAAGCGCAGTTATATGGCAATAATGTACAGCCGTGGGTGCAAGCACAAAGTATATTTCCCTTAGCAAGTTTAAAGGGGCGCGCCCGCCGTTTACAGCAGTTAAAAAGTACGCCGATTGGCTATGTGTTATTTAAGCGCAGTCGCACCTTGCCCAATCAGCGTTCTATCCAAAAAACCGCAGATGGTTGGCAACGGCAGACACTTTATGATTGGTATGGTCGTAACATACTTATCAGTGAAACTTTTTTAGCGGCGTTTTTGTCTAGTGCTACTTAATGTCGATGCATGCATTAACTAATGTATCAATAAATAAAACAGTCACCTTAAAGTGGCTATTTTTTTATGGGCGATAAATAATTGTTTGACTAACAAATCAGCTAAGACTTAGAAGTAAGAAAGATAAAACAATGATTTCATTGCGCATTTATTTCTCTGATAGCATCATTTAAATCCTTCAGCTTACAGTGAGGTTTTTTTGCGCTCATGGCACAAAGTTTCATGCTACACTTAATCTGTAGCGATGATATCGATGCCTACTAGCATCGAATTTATCGCCAATTTGGACAAGTTAATAACAGGTTCATTGCCTTTGCTTGCCCATTTTCACCTCCTTTTATTACTCGCCTCTTTTCAATGAGCACTACCATTAACGATAGCCACTACCTAGGACATCACTATGTTTAAAGATATTTCTATCAAAGAATTTGATCCAGTACTTGCTGAAGCCATGGCCGCTGAAAGCGTTCGTCAAGAAAACCACATTGAGCTTATCGCTTCAGAAAACTACTGCTCACAAGCAGTGATGGAAGCACAAGGCACCGACCTGACCAATAAATACGCTGAAGGTTATCCTGGCAAGCGTTATTATGGTGGCTGTGAGCATGTTGACGTCGTTGAGCAATTAGCAATCGACCGTGCAAAAGAATTGTTTGGTGCAGAATATGTGAACGTACAACCGCATTCTGGTAGCCAAGCAAACTCTGCTGTTTTCTTAGCATTATTAGAAGCCAATGATACCATCCTTGGCATGAGCTTAGATGCGGGTGGTCACTTGACGCATGGCGCACATATCAACTTCTCAGGCCTGAACTACAACGCGGTACAGTATGGCTTGGTTGAAGAAACGGGTCTTATCGATTATGACGAAGTTGAGCGTTTGGCAAAAGAGCACAAGCCTAAAATGATTATTGCGGGTTTCTCAGCCTATTCACAAGTAGTAGATTGGGCACGTTTCCGCGAAATCGCTGACGAAGTAGGTGCTTATTTACTAGTCGATATGGCTCATGTAGCTGGTCTGGTCGCTGCTGGCGTTTATCCAAGCCCAGTACCATTTGCGGATGTGGTGACTACTACCACGCATAAAACCTTACGTGGCCCACGTTCAGGTATGATTCTTGCTCGTGATGAGAAGCTTACCAAAAAATTAAACTCAGCGGTATTCCCAGGCAACCAAGGTGGTCCTTTAATGCACGTTATCGCTGCCAAAGCGGTATCATTCAAAGAAGCATTAGAAGATGACTTTAAAACCTATCAGCAGCAAGTGGTCAAAAATGCGCAAGCGATGGCGAAAGTTATCATTGACCGTGGCTATGAAATCATCTCTGGTGGCACTGAAAATCATCTCATGCTAATCAGTCTAGTGAAGCAAGAAATGACTGGTAAAGAAGCGGATAAGTGGTTGGGTGATGCGCACATTACGGTCAATAAAAACGCCGTTCCAAATGATCCAAAATCTCCATTTGTGACCTCTGGTATTCGTATCGGCACACCAGCGATTACCACGCGCGGCTTTAATGAAGCACAAGCGGGTGAGTTGGCAGGTTGGATTTGTGACGTGCTGGACAGCCGTGGTGATGAAAAGGTTACTGCTGAAGTACGTGGTAAAGTGGAAGCTATCTGTAAAGAGCTACCTGTTTATGCTAAAAATCATTAAGCTTTAATTAAGACCTTTTAAAAGTTAGATATAAAAAAACCGCTTAGCTTTTGCTAGGCGGTTTTTTATTTCATGAATTATTTTTAATCTAACGACATTGCATCAATAGCTTAAAACGGTATCTTCGTAAATATCTGCAAGATAGTCGCGTTAACGATATCGACAAAGAAAGCACCAACCATCGGTACAATCAAAAATGCTTTAGGTGATGGTAAATAGCGATCGGTCACTGCCTGCATATTGGCGATAGCCGTTGGCGTTGCGCCCATACCAAAACCCGAATGTCCCGCTGCCAATACCGCCGCATCATAATCTTTGCCCATGATTCTAAAGGTGACAAAATAAGCATAACCAATCATGACGGCAGTTTGTACGAGTAAGATTATCAATACCGGTCCCGCCAAATCTGTCAACTCCCACAGTTTTAGGGATAACAGCGCCATGGCTAAAAATAGGCTTAACGAAGCATTACCAATCACATCGATAGCACGGTCGAACATATCAAAATTAAACACCATGGTCAGCGCATTACGGATAATAACACCGCCTGCTAATGCCCAAACGAAGGTGGGCAGCTCAAATGCGGTGCCCTGTGCAACGATGGTCATCAAATCGGCAAATGCTAAAGCGCCTGCAAACAATGCCAAACTTTCGATAGTAGAAGAGGCAGTAATCAGACGAATGTTATCAGGCTTCTCAAACATCTCTTCATGTCTATGATCGTCATCTTCGGTATGTTTGGTACTGTATAACGATTGCTTACCAGCCAGTTTTTCCACCTCGCTTGGATTTGGATTGACAGGTGTTGGTTTAAGTCCCATTTTATTGATCAATCGACGTGCAACAGGGCCACCAACCAAGCCACCTGCAACCAAACCATAAGTAGCAACGGCAATACCGAGGGTGGTGGCACCAACCACACCATACTGTTCTTCTAACACAACACCCCATGCACCAGCCGTTCCGTGCCCGCCTGTTAGAGCGATTGAACCTGTGACCAAGCCGAGCAGAGGATCAAGTCCAAGTGCACTTGCCATTGCTACGCCAACCACATCCTGCAAGATAATAAAAACGGAGACGACAATGGTGAAAATAAGTAATGGTGAGCCACCAGCTTTCAGGCGTCCAAAATCTGCACTCAGACCAATGGATGCAAAAAACATCAGCATGGTCGCAGTTTGTAACGCTTGATTGAAGCTAAAGGTATAACCCCATATTAAATTAAGAGCATATACAATCGCAGCAGCAACCAGGCCGCCTGCGACAGGCTCTGGAATATTAAAGTCTTCTAAGAACTTGATCTTCTTGACCAAGAAGCGTCCAAGCAAAAGTACCAGTGTGGCTAATATCAGGGTGTAATAGCCGTTTAGGGTGATTTCCATATGTTAATCCTTTATATAAATATAAATTAACCTGAATTCGGGATAAATCTGTTTTTATCTCGAATTCAGATTCTTATCTTATGGGCGACTCAAAGAATCGTCGGACGCCACAATAATCCAAAGTTGCGGTTTGCCAAAATCTTTATAGGCGTCTTCAATGATGCTCTTAAAGACATTAAAGTCCTCAGTGTTGATTTTTTCTACCTTATTTAAGTAAAGCGTGAAATCTGTGATATCACTGTCGGTCAAACAATCCCAAGCGCTGTCCCAATTATGGGCAAAATAGCTCGGGAAATTGGCGGCTTTTGCTAAGCTTTTCAACAAACTTTCTTTATCTAAAACATCGCCAATTGGAATGTTAATCGCGTGCTCAGGAATGCTGTTAATAAGCGCTTCATCTTTTTGGACAATGCCATTTTGATTGTTTTTGATAATGCTGTTTTTATTTACATAGTAAATCGCTTGGCTCATATCAGTTCACCTGCAATTGTCGAAAGCTATCGTAATGGTCAACGGTCAAATAATAGATGGTTGGTGGATGACCGCCGGTAACAATACGCCGTGCGCCGCGATGAGAAACGCCGGGCGTAGGCACGGTATATTCCTGATAATAGCCTTGCGACTGGGCAGGTAGCTTGCCTTCACGATTATAAAAGGTTGTGCCATCTTTATCAGGGTAAGGAAATGGCCCGCCTTGTTGAATCAGCGCCAGCGTCTTATCTATTTGCGCATCACCTGTGATAGCTACTGTACTAGAGCTAGTGGTTTTAGATACCGTCTGCGATATAGAAGTTGCTGGCGTGCTATCTGCAAATAAACTGGATTTTAAATCCCCAAAGAAAAAAACCGCCACAGCAATAAGGGCGATTAAACTCAATAAGGTAGAGAAACCGTTTTTCTTGTTTTGGCTGCCATGAGTATTTTTATGCCGATTGCTTTTCTGATGAGCGTTTCGATTGTTTTTGCGTTGAGCATTATCTACGTTGTGTTGTGCTGAATTAGTCACTGAATTTTTTGAATCGACAGTTTCTAAGATACTCAATTCATTAGAGGTGACTTCAGTCGCACGCAACTGATTTTTTTCATTACGCTGACTGTTAAAATAGACGCGTTGACCCTCGATTATAGGCTGCGATAAGCGCACGGTGCTGATATGAAAGAAGACATCTTCACTTTGATTGTCTACCTCAATAAAGCCATAGCCTTTATCGGCATTCCAGTGTTTAATCTTGCCACTTTGCATGGGCGCGGCTTCCTATAGCGGGGTTCTTATTCGGCAAAATAATTTTTATATGTCATATATAGCATATTTATCAATAATAAAAAAACGCCAGCAATGAAGCTGACGTTTTTTATTGATTATACTTGAATTGGGTCATAAATTATAGGGAGGAAATAATACGCTAGGTAGGTACTGAGCTAAGCGCGTGTTTCACCATGACCGTAGACAATCCATTTTTGTGAAGTTAAGCCCTCGAGCCCAACCGGTCCACGTGCATGAATTTTATCGGTTGAAATACCGATTTCAGCACCAAGTCCATATTCAAACCCATCAGCAAAACGGCTAGAGGCGTTAATCATGACGCTAGCCGAATCGACTTCGCGGATAAAGCGTTGCGATTTGGTGTAATTGTCGGTAATGATAACGTCAGTGTGCTGGCTGCCATGGGTATTGATATGCTCAATCGCTTCATCGATACCGGATACCACTTTAACCGCTAAAATAGGCGCAAGATATTCGGTATCCCAGTCCTCGCTAGTCGCCGCTGACAGATGACCTTTAAGGATAGCATTGTCATTTAAAATAGCCTGTGATTTGTCATCAAGGCGCAGTTGCATGGCGTCATCAGCTTTTATGATAGCTTCAGCAATCTTTGGTAATAACTCATTGGCGATAGCTTCATCGACCAATAACGTCTCCATGGTATTACAGGTACCATAGCGATGGGTTTTGGCATTGACGCTAACTTTAATAGCAATGTCGGCATCGGCGTCGCTATCGATAAAGGTATGACAGTTGCCATCTAGATGCTTAATGACAGGAACACGGGCATCACGGCTGATGCGTTCAATCAGACCTTTACCGCCGCGTGGCACGATAACATCGACATACTCTGTCATGGTAATCAGCTCGCCGACGGCAGCGCGGTCAGTGGTCTCTAACACTTGCACACTATGCTCAGAGAGACCGACCTTGTTTAGACCTTTTAAAATACATTTGGCAATCGCTTGATTGGATTCAAATGCTTCAGAGCCACCACGTAAGATAATGGCGTTACCGGACTTTAGCGCCAAGGAAGCGGCTTCTAAGGTCACGTTAGGACGCGACTCATAAATCATCCCGACCACACCGAGTGGCACGCGCATTTTACCCAAATGAATACCTGATGGCTGATAGGTCATATCCGTGACTGCGCCGATAGGATCGGGCAGCGCGGAGACGTCTTTTAAGCCTTGCAGCATACCATTGAAGCGCGCGTCGTTTAGTTCTAGGCGATCTAGCAAGGCGGCATCTAGGTTATGTTTTGCACCCTTATCCATATCGACTTTATTAGCTGCTAAAATATCGGCTTTGGCGTTTTTTAACTCATCATAGATTGCCATTAACGCTGAATTTTTATCGCCTGTATTGGCTGCCGCCAGTGCTCGTGATGCCGCACGTGCTTGCTGACCAATGTTTTGCATATATGCGGTAACATCTGTGGTATTCGATTGACTCATAAATTAACTTCCTTATAGTTATCAATAGAGGATTTCTGGATTAGTAATGTTAAATTCTAAATGATGAATCCTAGATTTTATAAAATGCTCATATATAGATTCAGGCATAAAGAAAAGCAGCTAAAGCCGCCAATTATCATCAGTAATCCACAAAAATATATTTTTTAGCACCTGACAGTTTTTTGAAAACTAATCGCGCTCTGCTATTTAACATAGAGTAGATGAGACCGATAGTAAAGTTGATTTTGTGAACAGAGACCGTTTATCAAGCACTGTAGAGTTTTCTTGGAAATCATTTTTTATTGTATTTATTAAATATTTGGATTGGTGTTTTTACTTGTACTTAAATTTTATCCGCAATAAATAGCATCTATAAATAAAAAGATAAGTAGCTAAAAGTTAGGGCGCTGTTACGTATTTTTAACAGAACTGCGCTGTAACTGCTAAGGTAGTACTTATAAATCGTGAGTATAGTGAGCGCTAATATGACAAACATCTATTACCTATGATGGAGAATGAAATGGCGATTGAAAATAAGGCTTATAAAAACTGGTTAACGGTTG
Source organism: Psychrobacter immobilis (assembly GCF_904846285.1). Classification (GTDB taxonomy): domain Bacteria; phylum Pseudomonadota; class Gammaproteobacteria; order Pseudomonadales; family Moraxellaceae; genus Psychrobacter; species Psychrobacter immobilis_D. The sequence continues at coordinate 38,468 of NZ_CAJHAD010000005.1, forward strand.
GTTTGGTGGCAGCGGCATTAAGTATCAGTGCTTGCGGCAAAAAAGATGAAGCGCCGATGGATGTTCAACCAACAGCTGATGCGCAGACAGCGGTAGAAGATGAAGCCACTGGCGTTGCTACAGCAGGCAGCAATGATAACGTAGCTGTTGCCAGCGCGAATGACAGTGCTGCTGCCAATAATAACGAAGCGATGGCAGTCGGACCAAACGATGATGTGGCAGTAGCAACGGCCGATGATGCAGAAGTAATCGATGGTACTGGAAGCGAAGAGCACATTTCGACTTATTAATGCCGCAGATAAAACAGCGCTAACGGCGTTAAGATGATAAAATGAGGCCCATAACTGACTGTACGTTATGGGCCTCATTTTATAAAGGATATTGCTTGGTCAAAAGCTAACAGACAAAAGCGACAAGGTTTGGCTTTTTATTGCATTATAGGCGACAATATCGCGCCTTTATTGAACCCATCATAACGTTATCGAAATAATGTGACTAACACAGCACTACTAAAATACTGCTCGCTTTATCCGTATTATTACTAATACGGATAAAGCGGTTATTAATAGAGTTATGTATTATAGAGCTGTTTGATAGCCCATTTTTTGTTCATGTTCTCACTCATATTTATTGGAAGTCTGCTAAACCATGCTTGATATTGCAAAGAATCCGACTCGCCCTATCGCCTTAGATTTACAAGACCTCCATAAAAGCTACGGCTCATTGGCTGTGCTAAAAGGAGTGTCGCTCACTGCCTATGATGGCGACGTCATCTCTATTTTAGGCTCGTCTGGCTCTGGTAAGTCAACCTTATTACGCTGCATTAATCTGCTTGAAAAGCCCAATCAGGGTCGTATCATCATTGGTAAAGATGAGCTGATACTGAAACCTACTAAGTCAGGCGAGTTGCAAGCGGCAGACATCAAGCAGTTAGAGAGCTTACGGGCGCGCGTTGGTTTTGTTTTCCAGAACTTTAACTTATGGCCGCATAAGACCATTTTGCAAAATATTATCGAAGGGCCAACGCAAGTCCTAAAAATTAAAAAAGACCAAGCGATTAGCGATGCGGAAAAACTGCTCGATAAAGTCGGTTTGCTTGATAAAAAAGATGCTTATCCAGCAAATTTATCAGGCGGTCAACGTCAGCGTGTGGCGATTGCGCGTGCCCTTGCGATGCAACCGCAAGTATTATTATTTGATGAGCCTACTTCAGCACTCGACCCTGAACTGGTCAATGAAGTGCTCGCCGTCATGCGTGAGCTGGCAGAAGAGGGGCGTACCATGCTGATTGTTACCCATGAGATGCGTTTTGCTCGTGAAGTATCGAGCAAAGTGGTGTTTTTACATCAAGGTGTTATTGAAGAGATTGGTACGCCTGAGCAGGTCTTTGATAATCCAAAGTCCGAGCGCGTCAAAGACTTCATGGCAGCGCACCGCCAAAACTAAAATACAGTGTTCAATTGCTTTAATTTTAATGGTTTTTAAACGCTTAAAACGCCAAAATTGCTTATTCGTAATTTTCTTAGATCGTTTATTGCTCAATAATCACAGTCGGTATGCAAAACGTTTGTTTTTGATATTTGAGTCAGGTATTATCAAAAGGTTTACAGGCAGTTGCTCATAATGCCTGCCTGTGTCTTCTGTGCATTGAATTGCCTTTCTGGCAGGGACGTCAGAGAACAAAATATCAGAACCCTATATTAAAAAATCCATCAGAATTTAAGGAATGTATGATGTCGAATTCTCGCCTATTGTGGTCATCGATGACCGTTACCGCCGCGCTAATGCTTGGTGCTTGTAGTCAGCCAGCAAATGATGCTGCTGATACCAACGCTGATGCCTCTGCCGCAGAAACGGCTGGCAAGACCATTCGTATCGCCACCGAGGGCGCATACCCTCCTTTTAACTATACCAATGCCGATGGCAGCTTAGCGGGTTTCGATATCGATGTTGCCAATGCGTTATGTGCGCAAATGCAAGCCAAATGTGAAATCGTTGCCCAAGATTGGGACGGTATCATTCCAGGTTTATTGGCGCAAAAATATGATGCGGTCATCGCTGGTATGTCTATTACGGCTGAACGTCAAGAAAAGGTCGATTTTAGCGAGCCGTATTTTGCTAATACCATGGTTTGGCTAACCGATACCAAAGGCGGCTTTGACCCTAAAGCCATTAAAGGTCTAACCCTTGGTGGTCAACGTTCAACGACACCAGGTGCGTATTTACAAGACAATTATGAAGGCAAAGACGGTAATAACGTTAAGCTCTATGATAATTATGACAATGCTTATTTAGACCTAAAATCTGGTCGTAGTGATGCGGTACTTGCTGAAAAGGTCTCTGCCAAATCATGGTTAGCGGACAATCCAGAAGGTTTCGGTATCGTGGGTGATGAGATTGATAATGACGATAATATTGCCATTGCTGTCCGTAAAGGTGATCCAATCAAAGACAGCTTTAATAAAGCACTGAGCGAAATCCGTAGTAACGGTGAGCTTGCTCGTCTTGAACAGAAAAACTTCGGTCAATAATTTGCTTGCTACGCTTTGCTAACAGTCTTGAATAGGCTGTTTTAAAAAGCGTTAATCAATCAATGACTTGACCCATTGCGGATTAATACACAGCTGGTCAATATATTAAGGAATAACCCCTATGATTACTTCAATGACATCATCAATAAGCAAAAAAGCCTTGTGGCTTACACCCCTTAGTGCGGCGATGCTTATGCTTACGGCCTGTAATAACAGCTCAGCACCAGTTGAAAGTACTGAAACAGCTGCCGCTACTGAGGCGCCTTTAAACATCAAAATCGCCACAGAATCAAGCTATAAACCTTTTAGTTATACTGATGCTGATGGCAAATTAATCGGCTATGAGATTGAGCTGGTTGACGCTTTATGTGCGCAAATGAAAGCCAAATGTGAAGTCATCTCACAAGATTGGGATGGCTTAATTCCAGGTCTGAACGCGCAGAAATTTGATGCAGCCATCGCTGGTATGTCAATCACTCCTGAACGTAAAGAAGTGGTCGAATTCAGCGACCCATACTTTCATACTGGTATCATCCTAATCGGTAAAAAAGGCGATGATATTAGCGTAGAAGGTTTAAAAGGTCAGCCGATTGCCTCACAGCGCTCAACGGTGGCGTCACAGTATCTGCAAGAAAAACACGCCGATTCTGACATTAAGCTTTATGATACTCAAGATAATGCTTATCTAGACCTGACCTCAGGTCGTGTGCGTGCCATGATGTCTGATAAAGTTACTGGTATCGATTGGCTGAAAACTGAAGCCGGTAAAGACTACGAAGTCAAAGGTCAAGAAATCAGCACCAGTGATGATGCGATGGGTATTGCTTTCCGTAAAGGCGATCCATTAGTTGCTAAGTTTAATAAAGCATTGACTGAAATAAAAGCCAATGGCACTTATGATCAAATCACGGGTAGCTATTTTGGTACCAGCTCAACAGCGGCGGCACAAAAAGCCGTAGCGACTGACGGTGTCAAAGAAGTGGTGGTCGTTGATGATGGTAATGTCGATGCAAATGCGGTAATTGCCAAAGAAGAACAAGCAGAAGCGGCGACTAATTAAGATAGCTTTTAACAAAGTTCTATTAGATAAGCGCTGGTTTTAATAAAGCACGTTTTACCTAAAACGTGCTTTATGCCATTTATAATATATTACTAATTAATAATACCAAGCAACAACATCCAGGATGATTATGAGCAACCATCTTCTCTCAGCCAGTATATTTATTACCTCCACTACTAACTCATCTGCTAGCAAGCATTTTTTAAATACAAAACCGATGCTAGCGTTAGCGGCAATGTTAGCTTTGGCAGGTTGCAGCAACGGTCAAAACGAGTCTAACGAAACCGCTAGCTCAGAGACGACTAAAACATCAGAAGCAACAGAAAATAATACTGCGGCGGCAGATGATAATGTGCTGCGTATTGGTACCGAAGGCGCTTATGCACCCTTTAATTATACCAATGCTGATGGGACGCTTGGCGGCTTTGATGTTGAAATCGCTAATGCTATTTGCGCTGATATGAAGATGACCTGCGAAATCATGGCGCAAGATTGGGACGGTATTATTCCTGGGCTTAAAGCGGGTAAATACGATGCCATCGTCGCGGCAATGTCGGTGACGCCTGAGCGCGCAAAGCAAGTTGCCTTTACTGATACGTACTTTAGCAATGCGTTGGTATTTTTAGCCAAAAAAGACAGCAGCTTTGATCCAAACAATAGCAGTGATATCAATGCACATTCTATTGCGGCGCAGCGCTCGACCATCTCTTCACAGTGGTTAGAAAACACTTATCCAAAAGCCAACATGAAGCTTTATGATACCTTGAGTAATGCGTTTTTGGATTTAGGTGCAGGTCGCGTCGATGCCATGATATCTGACAAACTGCCGGCACTAGAGTGGCTTGGCTCAGCGTCAGGTAGTGATTATGTGCTGAAAGGCGATGAGATTGATATTAATGATAACTTTGCCATTGCCGTGCGTCCTAATGATGAAGCACTACAAGCAAAAATTAATCAATCATTGGCCAATTTAAAATCCAATGGCACTTATGATAAAATCAATCAAAAGTATTTTGCTATACCAGTAAGTGCGACGTCAACACCAGCAGCAACGCCAACAACAGTAGATAGCGCCGCACAATAATGATTTGATACTAGATGGTTTGATACATCAGTATCATGAATAAATACTGTCTTAATAAGCAAATATATTTAAGCATAAATATATTTAATCGAAAGACATCACCATAATAGTGATGTCTTTTTTGTTTTCTATAGCAAATTAGTACGTTCTAAGTGTGATTGACGGTCAACTTTTATCAAATCTCACGGATTTATTTGATATTTATGCGGAGAAGTACCTATTTAGACAGCGCTTTTACATGTCAGTATTAACATAGCTGGTGGCGAATATGATAAAATCAGCGCTCATTTCTACTGTGTCAATTACCGCCGCAATAATTGTATTTATCTGACGTCATTCTATGACATAAAAGGCCAAGCTCTATTTGGTCTAGCAGACGATTATTGGCAGCGCTCAGCTATTGATGCTGATTCTTTTAACTCATATTTTGCAAATTGCTAATATAAAGAGACTGAGTGGATAATTGTGTTTGATTTACAAGGATTTGGCGCGCTATTACTAAGCGGCGCAACCGTCACCATAAAACTTGCCATGACCAGCTTGGTCATCGGTATGGCGTTAGGTTTGCTCGGTGCCACAGCAAAGCTGTCTAATATTTGGCTGCTGCGTAAGCTTGCGACGGTCTATACCGCCACGATGCGCGGGATTCCTGAACTGCTATTGGTGCTGTTTATCTACTATGGTGGCTCTATCGTGCTGATGAGCATCCTCAAAAAGTTCGGCTATAACGACTATGTCGAGATTAGCGCTTTTTGGGGCGGGGTGATGGCATTGTCTATTGCGTTTGGTGCTTATGCGACTGAAATTTTTCGCATGTCGATTCAAGAGATTCCAATAGGGCAGCGTGAAGCGGCGCAAGCGATAGGGATGCGTCCTTTTCAGACATTTTATCGTATTACTTTGCCGCAAGTATGGCAAATTGCGCTGCCAGGCCTGGGGAATTTATTTTTGGTGTTGCTTAAAGATACGGCCTTGGTCTCGGTTGTCGGTCTCAAAGATATCATGTATCAGTCCTCGCGTGCAGCGCAGTCGACACAGCAGCCGTTTACCTTTTATATGGCAGCGGCGATTATTTATTTGGGTCTGACGATGTTGATTACTGGCTTTATGATTTGGCTTGAATGGCGCGCCAATCCGGCGGCGCGTTATGCCAAAAAGCTCAGCCGTCAAACTAGCCCCCATCAAACCACTCACAGTCAATCGACCATAGGGTAGAGGAGAGATACTATGGATTGGAATTGGCAGGTCATTTTTGACCATATCCCTGATTTATTAAATGGCGCGGTATTAACCGTACAGCTGGTGGTATTTTCAGGCATTATTGGGCTGTTTTTTGGTTTGATTTTGGCGTTATTGCGGTTGTCTAAAAATTGGCTAGTGCAGGTATTACCATTTTTATATATTTTCTTTTTCCGTGGCACGCCGCTGTTGGTACAGATATTCCTGATTTATTATGGCCTTGGGCAGTTTGAAGCGGTACGTAACTCGTTCTTGTGGGAGCCGGTCCTTAGCCAAGCGTATTGGTGTGCGATTATTGCCTTTACTCTAAATACTAGTGCGTATTTGGCAGAGATTATTCGCGGTGCTATCCAAAATATCCCTGTTGGTGAGCTTGAAGCCGCCGATGCGATTGGCATGTCAAAATGGCAGAAGCTGACCCGTATTACTTTACCGCGTGCTTTTGGTATCGTGATTCCTGCTTACAGTAATGAAGTCATCTTTATGCTAAAAGGCAGTGCGCTGGCATCAACCATTGCTTTGATGGATATCACGGGTGTCGCTCGTACGATTAGTGCGCGTACTTATACCTTGATGGAGTTATTCTTTGCTGCTGGTATCGTTTACCTATTGCTGTCATGGGTTATCTTGTTTAGCTTTAGATTGTTCGAAAAACGCATGAACCGCCATGCCAGCTATGTGCCACCTGATGTCATGACCAATACGATTCCTTAATTATATTGATAATAAATATAAAAGTGGCAGCACTTATAAAATAAAGAAATAACTATAATTTTATAAATTTCCATGAGAGTCTAATATGAGCCAATCACCACATATGTCTTTAGTCGATGCGATTGCTGCGGGAGTTAGTAATGATAATACTGCCGACAGCATTCATCATACCAACGAGCGTTTACGTGCAGCTATTGGTAAAGTGGTCTGCGTCGGTCGTAACTATGCGGCGCATGCTCAAGAATTATGTAACGAAGTACCTAAAGCGCCGATATTATTTATGAAGCCTGCCTCTTCGGTGGTGTCTATCCGTCAGGGCGTGGTCTGTCCAAATCCAGCGCTGTATGGTGAAACGCATTACGAGGCTGAGCTATGTATACAATTATCAGCAGACTTGTCAGCAGCAACGATTGAAGAAGCCAAGCAAGCGATTGGTGGTGTAACCTTGGGCTTAGATTTGACCTTGCGCGAGCTGCAAACTGAGCTAAAGGAAAAAGGTCATCCATGGGAGCGTGCTAAGTGCTTCGATGGTGCTTGCGTACTTGGCGATTGGCTTGACCCAAAAGTATTCGGTGATTTCAAAAATGTGCATTATCAGCTAACTATTAATGATGCGCTCAAGCAACACGGTGATAGTGCCTTAATGCTATTTCCTGTTTACGAGTTATTGGCAAATATCAGTCATGCCTTTAGCCTGCAAGCAGGCGATGTGATTATGACTGGTACGCCAAGCGGTGTGGGCGCATTGCAAGTGGGTGACCAATTAAGCTTAAAACTGGGCGCTCATGAATGGCAGGTAGAGGTTAAATAAGCTATTGGTTAGCTGTGAATGATAAATTGTATGAACCACAATGCCTTTAATGGCAATGCTTTCAATGATAATTCTTTCAATGATAATGCTGTAAATAACAAGCCTGCTAATCATTATCAAAACCTCAAATAATATTTGGGGTTTTTTTATGCTAAAAATTTAGCATGATAGTTTTATATTTTACTGATTAAAACATTGAGAAAAAACCGTAAATAATACATTTGCTAATACACTTATAACCATCCTGACAATAAATATACGGGATAGTTAAATCATTCTCTTCTGTTTAGAGCATTTACAGGCTAGTATGGAAAACCTCCTTAATCGCTTGATGTATCAAAACTATGCTCAATCCAAGACCTTTAGAAAGCATTCACGATTTATTTGCCACTACTCGGCGTTCCCCTGATAGCGAAGCGGGTGCTGATGAAGATTTTCAAGGCGATGTCTATGAAGAGCTGGCGAAACTTGAATATATTTATGTCGATGAGCTAAGCGCAGAAACGGTCGATACCAGCTATAGCAAGCCGCATCAGCCCATATCTTTGGTTGATTTCTTTGAGGGTTTGGCTCAGCTTGCAACCATGGGCGTGGTGGAAGTCACTGATATTGTAGAAGCTATCCATCGTGAGATTTTATTGCGGCCTTTAGGGCGGTTTAATCAAGGCAGTCTTGACCGATGGCAGCGCGGTATCACTGGTCGCATTTATGGTACGGTACGCCAAGCAATGCAATTGGTCGGTAATAATCTTGCCACCGGACTGCGGCTTTATAACACCGTTTTAAAGCCTAAAAAAATACAGCCCTTACCAAAAAACCTCCGCCGTATGGTCAATATCTTAAATGGTGTCATGGGCGATCACCTTGTCACGCATCATAATCCATTGGCAGTATCGATGGTGCTATATGATAAATACAATGGTGTGCAAACCGATACATTGTCAGGGCGAGTGGTTATTTTATGCCATGGGCTTTGTATGAGTCATTTGAGTTGGCAGATATCAGACGAAGGTGATTTGGCTGAAACGCTGAGCAGCAGTCTGCCAAATACCACGGTATTGTATTTGAACTATAATACCGGTCGACGTATCTCCAGTAATGGACGTAGCTTTGCAAAAGTCTTACAAGATTTGGTCGAAAATAATCCCGATATTACCCAGCTTGATTTAATCGGCCATAGCATGGGTGGTTTGCTGAGTCGTAGCGCGCTGTTTTATGGTAAAGAGCAAGGGTTTAGCTGGGTCAAACGTGTTGGCAATCTTATCACTTTAGGCTCGCCGCATCATGGCGCAAGCTTGGAGCAGATTGGTCATTTCGTCCAAGATAAAATCGCTAAGCTGCCTTTTGCAGGTTCGCTGGCAAAACTGGGTGATTTGCGTAGCGCGGGTATTATTGATTTGCGTTATGGCAGTATTCGCGATGCGGACTGGAAATCTGCCGAAGGTCGCAGTGTGCTGCCGGCAGAATTTCGCCATCCGACACGCTTGCCTTTGCATGTGAATACCTATTTGGTGGCGGCGGCTCTGGTTGAGGTGCATTATAAATCTAAAACCACAAGCTTACTCGGCGACGGACTGGTTTCGGTAGAGTCAGCGCTTGGCGAATATACCGAAGAGCATACGTTGAATGTGCCAGAGGGTCATAAGGCGATTTTTTATGGCGTCAATCATATGAACTTAATTTCTAACGATAGGGTACATCAGCAAATCGTTACTTGGTTATTAGCTAATAGGCAGGGGGACGTGCATGAAGCGAAATATGCACTTGAAGACCGTATCTACTCTTATCCAGAAATAGACGAAGTTGCAGATTAAGCATTCTTAAACTCATTGATATAATGGTTAATAAGTTTAGAGCAATAAGCCTAGCATTATAAAAACGAAAAACCCTCAAGCTTCAAACTTGAGGGTTTTTTGAATTAAGAAAAATCAAATAATCACAAATAAATATAATTAAACACTACTCAGCGAAAATTGTCGCCACATCGTCTTTGTTAAATTTATAGACTTCACCGCAAAACCCGCAATCCATCTCAAAAGTGCCACCTTGCTCATCAACGATATCTAAAGCTTCAGTTTCGCCAATTTGCTCAATTGCCATTTCACACTTCTCGCGTGAGCAGGTGCAACCAAAGGATAAAGAGACAGGGTCGGGGGCAACGACTTTTTCTTCATGATATAAGCGATAAAGAATCTCATTGGTATCAAGTGTGGTCAGCTCTTCTGCTTTTAGCGTCCGCGTCAATACACTTAAGCGCGTCCACAAATCATCATCGATACCGGCGTCTTGATTTTGCTCAACTTCATAGGTTTCTTTAGCGGTACGAGGTAGCATTTGTACCAAGATACCACCGGCTTGCAAACCATCAGATGCCAAGTTAATCAGCGTCGGAATCTGCGCCGATTGTTTTTGATAATGGGCCAAGCAATCAGCTAAATTGTCATGGCTGCGCTCAACGATACCTTGATACGGCTCACCACCATCAGGCTGAATATTAATAAACAATACGCCTTGACCAGCAGCGCCCAATTCAGCAAACGCTTCTTTAGCATGGGTCATATTTTCCCATGCTTGCACTTGCTCGTCAGTGTCGCCTTTCCAGCTGGCAAGGGCACGAATGATACCGTCTTGGTCGCATTCTGCCATCGCCCAATTGAGCAAGCTATCGCTATCCGATGATTGCAATTGAATCGATAAACGACCATTAATTTTAACCGTACTAATGAGCAAGCTTGCTGCCGTCAGCATCTCACCCAATAAGCGCTTAATCGCTTCTGGGTAAGGCTTTTGCGCAATCGTCGTCGCATAGCTGCGCGATAGGCGTACCACATCGCCGCGTACTGGTGAATCTTCGATAAAAAAGCGTTGGCGCACATCGTTATCATGGCTATTGGCAACCGCTTGGCTATCTGTATTTGGGGCTTGAGTATCTTGTGTCATAGGTCATAGCTAGTATTAAGAAGTTGTTAGCTTTATGGGGATTAAACGTTATTTATCAATCATAGCGGTTGGGTTATTGGTTTAATTTAAGTGATTCATAAAGGATATATGCTGGTATTAATTTTTTAAATAACGCTAAGTTGATGGGCACTACTGCCTAATTTATTGAGTGTTTATTGATGCTACAAAACCTAAAGCCTTAAAATATCAGTCTCATTAAAAAAAGTTTACCCCCACCGCTCAAATTGTTGTACAGTAACATTAAGTTGCATAGTGATAACTAACAGCAACAAGCACGGATGCATGGTGGAAAAGTCATTTAATGACTAATATAAAGTCGAGTAATGGCTTAAACAACGCCAAAGTCCCCTCTTAATCTTGTGATAATGTGATAAAAGGATGTATCTCATGAGCTACTTAATCTCAAAACCTCTGACTCTGGTTGCCTTTATGGCCCTTGGTTTGGCGGGCTGTAATAATAGCAATCAAACCACTACTGAGGCGACGCCAGCAGATGGTGCAGCTACAACAGAAGCGGCCGCGAATGCCAACGGTACCTTACAAAAAATCAAAGAGTCAGGTACTATCGTGGTCGGTCACCGCGATTCTTCTATTCCGTTCTCCTATATCGCTGATGATCCAAATCAGCCAATCGGTTATGCGCATGATTTAGAGATGAAAGTGGTGGACGCGGTCAAAGAAAAACTTAATATGCCAGATTTAAAAATCCGCTATAACTTAATCACCTCACAAACCCGTATCCCATTGGTACAGAACGGCACAGTAGATTTCGAATGTGGTTCTACGACCAATAATGAAGAGCGTCAAAAGCAAGTGGCATTCTCTAACGGCTTCTTTGAAATCGGTACGCGTCTATTAACCAAAAAAGATTCAGGTATCACAGGCTTTGATGATTTAAAAGGTAAAACCTTGGTCACGACTGCCGGTACGACGTCAGAGCGTTATATTCGTGAATACAACGATGACAAAAAAATGAATATCAATATCATCTCAGCAAAAGACCATGGCGAAGCATTCCTCATGTTAGAAAACGGTCGTGCTGATGCCTTTATGATGGATGATGTATTGCTGGCTGGCGAAAAAGCCAAAGCAAAAAATCCGGATGAATGGGTTATCGTTGGTGAGCCACAATCGTTTGAGATTTATGGCTGTATGATGCGTAAAGACGACCCAGAATTTAAAGCGGTGGTTGATGAAGCCTTAGCCAATGTCTTTAAGTCAGGCGAGATTAATACTATCTATGACAAATGGTTTATGAATCCTATTCCACCAAAAAATGTTAACCTAAAATTTGAGATGTCAGATAACTTAAAAGCCTTGATTGCCAATCCACACGATAGCGATCAGCCAAAAGTTGCCACTGCACAATAACGTTCCTTGTCCCTCAACATAGCATGCTTACGCCTTCAGATTGTTTGTCAAGTTTCTTGATAGCAGTCTGAGGCGTGGGCTTTTTAACCGTTGCTCGGAGAGACAATTATGAATTATAGCTGGAACTGGGGTGTGCTCTTTGAGCAAACCGGAATCGGTAGCGAGCTGTATATCCATTGGATGATTACGGGTCTCGGCTGGTTGTTATTGATTGGTAGTATCGCTTGGGCAATCGCCATGGTGGTTGGTACCATCTTTGGTATTATGCGCACCTTACCGAATAAAGGCGCGCGTGCTATTGGCACCGCTTATGTGACTTTTTTCCGTAATATCCCTTTATTAGTACAATTATTTTTCTGGTTTTATATCGCTCCCGGTTGGTTGACGCCGTCCATCCAAGAGTGGTGGTATAAAGACTTGTCTCCTAACACTTCAGCCATGCTGTCAGCCAGTATCGGTCTTGGTTTATTTACTGCGGCACGTATTGTCGAACAGGTGCGTACTGGTATCGAGTCACTGCCTAAAGGACAGATCAACGCTGCCTACGCGCTCGGCTTTAGTATTCCGCAAGCATATAAAGAGGTGCTGCTGCCACAAGCCTTTCGGGTTATTTTGCCACCACTAAGCTCGGAGCTGACCAACTGCTTTAAAAACGCCTCGGTTGCGTCTTTGGTAGGGGTCATGGAGCTAATTAGTCAGACTAAAACCATCAGTGAATATACCCAAAATAGTCTCGAGATTTATACCTATGCGACGATTATTTATCTGGTATTTAACTTATCGTTGATTGCCATTATGGGACTGATTGAACGTAAATTGCGTGTGCCTGGGCTGATTGCAGGGAGTCAAAAATGAATATGATGACCGAACTTGCAACCGCTTATCCCGGTTTGATGGGTGGCATGCTAACGACTTTAAAAGTATTGTTTTTAGCAATCTTAGGCGGTATCAGCTTAGGAACGGTATTAGCTTTGATGCGCTTGTCTGGTATCAAAGCGCTTGAGATACCCGCTAAGCTATACGTCAATTACTTTCGTTCTGTACCGTTATTATTAGTGCTGCTATGGTTTTATTTTGCGGTGCCAATGATTTATTTTTGGATCGCTGGTAAATATCTGCAACTTGATACCGCTTTTACCTCCTGCGTAGTCGCTTTTATGATGTTTGAAGCGGCATACTTTTCAGAGGTGGTGCGCGCGGGTATTCAATCTATTGGTAGTGGGCAGGTCAATGCTGCAAAAGCGCTTGGTATGACTTATGGGCAAACGATGCGCTTGATCATTTTGCCGCAAGCGTTTCGCAAGATGTTACCGCTGATTTTGCAGCAATGTATTATTTTATTTCAAGATACGACCTTGGTTTTTGCCATTGGTTTAACAGATTTTTTCCGCGCCGCTTATGTACGCGGTGAGCTGATGGGATTACTGACGCCATATATACTTGGAGCAGGGGCGGTTTATTTTATCATCAGTTTAAGCGCTTCTGTTGGTGTGCAACAACTGCAAAAACGCTTAAGGTTTTAAGGTTTTGCTAGATCAGTATAGAAACCTGCGTAAGAATAGTTTTATTAATAATTGTGAAAATAATGTGGTTAGGAGCCAGTGATGAATGAGCCGGTGATAAATAATGCTGACACGTATATAAATGAATTTGGCGGACTGGTCACCGACAATGGTCATGCAAGCGATGAGATTGTCATCAAGATGACCGATGTCAGTAAATGGTATGGCGATTTTCAGGTGATGACTGGCTGTACTGCGCATGTCCATAAAGGCGATGTCGTGGTGGTCTGTGGTCCATCGGGTAGTGGTAAGTCAACGCTCATTAAGACTGTCAATGGATTAGAGCCTTTTCAAAAGGGCGAGATAATGGTGAGTGGTATCTCAGTCGGTGCGCCGAAGACCAATTTGCCCAAGCTACGTAGTCAAGTTGGGATGGTGTTTCAGCACTTTGAGCTGTTCCCGCATCTGACGATTATTGATAATTTAACCGTTGCCCAAATCAAAGTATTGGGTCGTAAAGAAGACGAAGCTAAGAAAAAAGCGATGGCTTATTTAGATCGCGTTGGGCTAACAGTTCAGGCGGCGAAATATCCAGCTGAGCTGTCCGGTGGTCAGCAGCAGCGCGTGGCGATTGCCCGTGCCTTAGCGATGGATCCGGTGGCGATGCTCTTTGATGAGCCAACTTCAGCACTTGATCCTGAGATGATTCAAGAAGTGCTCGATGTGATGATTGAGCTGACCCGTGATGGTATGACCATGATGTGTGTTACTCATGAGATGGGTTTTGCTAATCAGGTTGCCAATCGGATTATCTTTATGGATGAAGGTCATATCGTCGAGAACTGTAGTAAAGATGAATTCTTTGAAGGCGCAAAAAGTGACCGTGCGCAAATGTTCTTATCAAAGATTCTGAATCATTAGGATAGCAGTTTAATATTTTATCTCTAGAAGCGTCTACTTATAGGCGCTTTCTTATGCCCGTAGTATAAGAATAGAATAGCTTAATAAACCCTAATATTAAGATAAATAGCCATATCAGTAACTATATGAGTGAATGGCTGTTTACTGATACAATAGCGGTCAATATGTCAAAAATTAAAATAATTCATAAATGATATTGGAGCTAATATGAGTGTAGAAAATCTATCAGTAGCGGCAAGCAAAGCATCTAAAGGTATTGTCATCATTGGCGCAGGCTTAGCAGGCTGGCACGTTATTGATGCCATTCGTGCTAAAGATAAAGAAGTGCCAATCACCTTAATCACGACAGACAGTGGCGACCGTTATCACAAGCCGATGCTGACGATGGCAATAAGTCAAAATAAACAAGCATCAGATTTGGTACGTGCGACAGGTTCTGATGCAGCAAAGGCGGCACAAGTAACGCTATTGGCTAACACGCAAGTGACGGATATCGACGCTGCTGCTCAAACCGTACAGCTTATCTCAGCGCTGCGTTCAGATCCTGTCTATACCAATTATGCAACCATCAGCTATGACAAGCTGGTGTTGGCAATGGGCGCGCATCCTATCTTTCCTAAGAGCTTACCAGAAGATTTGGTCTGGCATGTCAACCATATCGAGCGCTTTGGGCAGCTACAAGAAAAGCTAGCAACTGGCAGTCAGCATATTGCGATTGTTGGGGCGGGCATGGTCGGTACTGAGATTGCTGAGGACTTGCTAAAGGCAGGTCATGAAGTAACCTTGATTGATTTAAATGATGCGCCTTTATCACAAATGTTACCGGCAAAAGCAACCGCGCGTATTGCAGAGGCGGTGAAATCACAAGGTATTAACTTTTTAGGTGGCTATCAAGTAACGGATGTTATTCGTATCAATGATGGCAGTAATAACGGCAACAATGATGGAAAGTTACAAGTTAGCTATGAGCCGCTTGCTTCTAATGAAGAAAGTACAGAATCTAAGCAATCTGATATATTAATCGTTGACCATGTGATTGCCAGTACAGGTTTGACCGTTGATGGTACATTGCCAACCGCCGCTGGTGTTGAGTTTAATCGCCGTACTGGCATCGAAGTAGATGCACCAACGTTACGTACTACTACCGATAATATTTATGCGATTGGTGACTGCATGTCTATCAATGGCGTTGCTTGTCGTTATGTCGCGCCACTGCGTGCACAGGCAGCGACGATTGCTGATGATGTTTTGGGATTAGAGCATAGTGGCTATGAGCATAAACCACCGATGATTCGTCTAAAAAATAAAGCGATTTCGGTGATGGTAACTGGCGTACCGCAAGCGGATGGCAATTGGCAAGTAACCACTGAAAGTGATGATGAGCTCATCATGGAGTTACTCGATGATAACGATGCGGTTAGCGCAACAGTCACTATTAAAGCGCCGCCAATAGTATTAGCGTAACAATTTTAAAAGTGTCTCTAACTTATCGTCTTCACTTTTTGAGCTGACTTATATTTTTAAGTTATGATTTTTAAGTTGAGAATGTTCTAACAGTTATTGCTAATTGAAAAGCCAGCCACCTATCGATAGAGTGACTGGCTTTTTTGTGTCAAATATCAGTCATATTTTTATGCTATCGTTAATAAAGCTATTATTGTTAGAAGCTAATTAAATGATACATATTGTATTACTATTATTGACAGCTTTCGATTTAAGGGGGTATAGTAGCTAACGCCAGTCAAGACCTGTTCAAGGAAGAATGAAGAGGTCACAGGCGACCAATAAGCACCATAAAAAGTAAAACGAAAGGACTCGTTATGACGCAAAATATTGATTTCGATACTATCTTAGCTAACATTCCTAGCATCAATATGGGTGCACGCTCGGCAAATGCACCACTCACCCAAAGCTATGATAAAGGCCCTGATGTGCCGCTGATAGAAGCGACCATCGGCGATTTTTTTGATGCTATCGTCTCTAAATATCCTGAACGCGAAGCACTGGTCGTGCGTCACCAAAATATCTGCTGGACTTATCGTGAGCTACAGCAGCAAGTCAATCAGCTGGCAAGCAGTATGATTGAGATGGGACTTGAGATTGGTGATCGTATTGGTATTTGGTCGCACAACAATGCTGAATGGCTGCTGATGCAATTAGCCACCGCGAAAGCAGGCGTTATCTTGGTCAATATCAATCCTGCCTATCGTACCTTTGAGCTACAATATGCGTTGAATAAATTGGGTTGTTCAGCATTGGTACTGATGCGCCATTTCAAAAGCAGCGACTATGCGAGTCTGATTCGCGAGCTGTGCCCTGAGATTTATCATAAAGATTATACCCAGCTTGATTTGGTCGAGATTCCGACGATTGAGCGCATTATTTGGATTGATGAGCCAAACTCTGATGAAGAGTTTAATTACATGCAGAAGTTTTCGGCTTGGATGGCTGAAGGTGATACCAACGATCCGCGTGTTGCAGAGCGCCAAGCCCAGCTCAGAAACACGGATGCTATCAATGTACAGTTCACTAGTGGAACAACCGGTACACCAAAAGGTGCCACCTTAAGCCACCGCAATATCCTGAATAACGGCTATTTTATTGGTGAGGCTATGAATCTCACTGAAGAAGATAGATTGTGTATTCCGGTGCCTCTGTATCATTGCTTCGGTATGGTACTTGGTAACTTGGCTATCCTGACGCATGGCGGTTGTATCGTCTATCCGAACGATGGATTTGATCCGCTAACAGTACTGCAGACGGTAGAAGAAGAAAAATGTACCGGTCTGCATGGCGTTCCAACGATGTTTATCGCTGAGCTTGACCATCCTGAATTTAAAAATTTCGATTTATCCACTTTGCGTACTGGCATTATGGCAGGCTCTAGCTGTCCGATTGAGGTCATGCGTCGCGTCATCGATGAGATGCATATGAAGGAAGTGACCATTGCTTATGGCATGACCGAAACCAGTCCCGTATCTTGCCAGACCAATGAGCATACGCCACTTGATAAGCAAGTCTCGACCGTAGGACTCGTGCAGCCAGCGCTTGAAGTCAAAGTCATCGATACCGAAACAGGTGAGATTGTACCTTTAGGGGAGACTGGCGAGCTGCTGACTCGCGGTTATTCGGTGATGAAAGGTTATTGGGGCAGTCGTTTTAAAACCCGCGAAGCTATTCAAGACGGCTGGATGCATACGGGTGATTTGGCAACCATGGACGAAGATGGCTATGTCAAAGTCGTCGGTCGTAGTAAAGATATGGTCATCCGTGGCGGTGAAAATATCTATCCAGTAGAAGTCGAGAACTATCTCTATCGCCATCCCAAGATTCGTGATGTACAAATCGTTGGCATCCCAGATAAGCGTTATGGTGAAGTGTTGGCTGCTTGGATTATTCCTAAAGAAGAGGGCTGCTTAACCGAAGAAGAAGTGCGCCAATTCTGTAGTGAGCACATTGCCCATTATAAAGTACCGACCTATTATCGCTTTGTGACTGAGTACCCGATGACCATCACTGGCAAAATTCAGAAATATAAAATCATTGAACAGATGAAAGAAGAATTGGGTCTATAAAAACTTGAGCTGTTTTATTTCTTATTTTACTAATGACTTATATTAGTAAAGACTAAAATAACCAGCAGTTAGAATAACTCTTATAAAAAATTACTCGCATTGACGCATTAAAGAAAAGGGATATCATGAGCGCTATCATAACCAGTAAATTGAGTCCAAACGCCGCTGAATTTCAGCAAAACAGTGCCGCTATGCAAGAAGTGGTTGACGACTTATATGTGCACTTGCGTAAAGTCGTCCAAGGCGGATCAGAGCGTGCGCGCGCCAAGCATTTAGCGCGTGGCAAACTCTTGCCTCGAGAGCGTGTCGAGCGTTTACTTGATGTCGGGACACCATTCTTAGAAGTGGCGCCGATGGCGGCGCATGATATGTATGGCGAAGAGATTCCAGCGGCTGGCGTGATTGCTGGTATTGGTCGTATTAACGGCACTGAGTGTATGGTTGTTTGTAATGATGCCACCGTAAAAGGCGGTACTTATTACCCAATGACGGTCAAAAAACATCTGCGTGCACAAGAAATTGCGCAAGAAAATAACCTACCTTGTGTGTATTTGGTGGACTCGGGTGGCGCTAACTTACCCAACCAAGATGACGTATTTCCTGATAAAGAGCACTTTGGGCGCATCTTTTTTAATCAGGCCAATATGAGTGCGGCGGGTATTCCACAGATTGCCGTGGTCATGGGCAGCTGTACGGCTGGCGGTGCTTATGTGCCGGCGATGAGCGACGAATCTATCATCGTTAAAGACCAAGGAACCATCTTTTTAGGTGGCCCGCCATTGGTCAAAGCGGCAACCGGCGAAGAAGTTACGGCCGAGGACTTGGGCGGTGGCGATGTGCATACGCGTCTGTCAGGCGTGGTTGATCACTTGGCGCAAAACGATACCCATGCGTTATCGATTGCCCGTAATATCGTCAGTCATTTAAATCGCCCTGCCAAGCAAGTGCCCAATCAAATCAAACCACGTCCACCACGCTATGATGCCAAAGAGCTATATGGCGTCATTCCAACAGATAAGCGCAAGCCCTTTGATATCAAAGAAATCATCGCCCGTATCGTCGATGACAGTGCTTTTGATGAATTTAAAGCACGCTTTGGCACGACGCTGGTTTGTGGTTTCGCGCATATCGAAGGTATGCCAGTCGGTATTATCGCCAATAATGGCATCTTATTCAGCGAATCGGCGCAAAAAGGCACGCACTTTATTGAACTGTGCTGTAAGCGTAAAATCCCGTTGGTATTCTTGCAGAATATCACTGGATTTATGGTTGGCCGTAAATACGAAAATGAAGGTATTGCTCGTCATGGTGCCAAGATGGTCATGGCGGTGGCTAATGCCAAAGTACCAAAATTCACCGTCATTGTCGGCGGCTCATTCGGTGCTGGCAACTACGGCATGTGTGGACGTGCTTATAGCCCACGCTTCTTATGGATGTGGCCAAATGCGCGTATCTCTGTGATGGGCGGTGAGCAAGCAGCCTCGGTATTAGCAACCGTCAAACGTGACAACTTCGACCGCAAAGGCGAGGAATGGAGTAGCGAGGACGAAGCAGCATTTAAAGCCCCAATTCTCGATATGTATGAAAAGCAAGGTCATCCATATTATGCCACTGCCAGACTATGGGATGACGGCGTAATTGATCCTGCTGATACCCGTAATGTATTAGCATTAGGGCTGAGCGCTGCCTATAACGCATCGATTGAAGAGACAACCTTTGGTGTCTTTAGGATGTAGCATTAAATGGAATATGAGCAAACATTTCACGTTTATAAAAAATAGAGAAGGTTATGCAAAAAAATCTGAATAATTATAAAAGCCTATTGGTTAATGTTGAGCAGCACGTTGCGACGGTAACGTTAAACCGTCCTGAGATACGTAATGCCTTTAATGATGAAATGATTGCCGAGCTGACGGACGCATTTGATAAGCTTGGCGCTGATGATGATGTACGTGTTATCGTCTTAGCGGCTGCAGGTAAAGCGTTTTGTGCTGGCGCGGATCTTAATTGGATGCGTGCGATGGCAGATTATAGCTATGAAGAAAATTTAGCCGATGCTGATAAACTCGCGCAAATGCTCAAGACCATTTATGAGTGCCCTAAGCCAACGGTTGCTGCTATTCAAGGTGACGTCTATGCAGGTGGCATGGGATTGGTGGCCGTTTGTGATGTGGCCATTGCGGTTAAGATCGCCAACTTCTGTCTCAGTGAAGTGCGTTTGGGATTGGCGCCAGCTACTATCAGCCCTTATGTCATTCGAGCGCTAGGTGCTAGAGCCTCGCAGCGTTATTTCTTAAGCGCGGAAGTGTTCGATGCCAAAAAGGCGCGGCAGTTAGGTTTTATTCATGAGCGTGTTAGTGAGGAATCACTTGATGAGGCAGTCGCTCTATTCTGCGCGACAGTGGTCAAAAACAGCCCAGATGCGGTTAAGACCTGCAAACGTTTATTGCATGAAGTCGCGGGCGCACCGATTACCGATGAGCTAATTGCTGACACCGTTAAAGGTATTGCTGATATTCGTTCATCACAGCAAGGCAAAGAAGGTGTGCAAGCATTTTTACAGAAGCGCAAGCCTGATTGGCTGACAGCAGATTAATAGTAGAAGAGACTTTCGGCAAATAGACGATAAATTAACAATAAATACCATTTAATTTAAACCAGTCGTATGTGAACATCAGCATATATTTTTATTATTTATCAATGTAAAAAACGATAAAAATGACAAGACACAGGGATAGTTATGTTTTCTAAAATTCTAATCGCCAACCGTGGTGAAATTGCTTGCCGAGTTGCCGCGACTGCCAAGCGTTTGGGCGTAAGTACCGTTGCTGTTTATTCTGATGCTGACCGTGAGGCTAAGCATGTCGCTGTCTGTGATGAGGCTGTTTATTTGGGTGGTTCGGCGCCTAAAGATAGCTACCTCAAGGGCGATGCTATCATTGCGATTGCCAAAGCAACTGGCGCACAAGCGATTCATCCAGGTTATGGTTTTTTAAGTGAAAATGCGGATTTTGCGCAAGCTTGCCAAGATGCTGGTTTGGTATTTATTGGTCCATCGGCTGACGCTATTCGCGCCATGGGCGGAAAATCTGAGTCTAAGCGCCTGATGGAAGCGGCTGGCGTGCCACTGATACCTGGCTATCACGGTGAAAACCAAGAAGCAGAATTCTTACAGCAGCAAGCAGACAGCATCGGCTACCCCGTATTGATTAAAGCCAGTGCCGGCGGTGGTGGTAAAGGCATGCGTATCGTCGAGCAAAGCAGCGATTTTATTGACCTACTAGACTCATGTCGCCGCGAAGCAATTACCAGTTTTGGTAATGATCAAGTACTGATTGAAAAATACGCCCTAAAACCACGTCATATCGAAATCCAAGTATTTGGTGATACCCATGGCAATTATGTGCATCTGTTTGAGCGAGATTGCTCGGTACAGCGTCGCCATCAAAAAGTATTAGAAGAAGCGCCAGCACCGGGTGTTGACGCGGCGATGCGTGAAGCAATGGGCACTGCTGCCATTGAAGCGGCACGTGCAGTCAATTATTTTGGTGCAGGCACGGTCGAGTTTATCGTTGAGCAACGCGCGGGTTCTATGAACTTTTATTTTATGGAGATGAATACCCGTCTGCAAGTTGAGCATCCGGTTAGTGAAGCCATCTCTGGGGTGGATTTGGTCGAATGGCAGCTATTGGTTGCGGCAGGTTTGCCATTGCCGAAAAAACAAGAAGAGCTAGCGATTAATGGTCATGCGATTGAGGCACGTATTTGTGCTGAAAACCCTGATAATGGTTTTTTACCAGCGACAGGTACTTTATTTACTTATCAGAAGCCTGAGCATAGTACTTTCGCCATAGATAAGAACAGCGCAGACGTGCGTATCGATGACGGCGTACGCGAAGGCGATGTGATCAGTCCGTTCTATGACTCGATGATTGCAAAGCTCATCGTTCATGCGCCCACGCGCGAGCAAGCATTAGCCAAACTTGACCGTGCACTCGCTCAAACGCGCATCGTCGGTCTGCCAAATAACGTCGCATTTTTGCGCTACATTATAAATACCGAGTCGTTTAGGCAGGCCAATCTTGATACGGCATTGATTGAGCGTGAGCATGATGAGCTCTTTAATCAGCATCCGCTTAAATTATCGACGCTTGCTGTGACAGCCATTGCTCAGCAGCTTGCCAGTGAAGCGACAACGCAAGGGTCAGATCCGTTTAGCAAACCGACGGGTTTCCGTGCTTATAGCGACTACACAAGATCGTTTGGCCTGGTTTACGATGAGCAATCTTACACTGCTCGTATTAGTCATTGGCACAATGCAAGTTGTTCTGACGGCAAAAAAGCTGCTGAAAATCTGAGTAGCTTTACGCTGGTCATTGAAAAAGAAATCGCTCACACTCAAGAGAATAGCAATGCTAATGTAGCCGCCCAAACAGCAAGGGTTTATGAAGGGCAAGTGAGTTATGCCAGTAGTGATGCACACAATCATACGTTATGGTTAGATGAGGCACGTATCAGTGCCCAAAGCTGGGTACATAATGAGACCGTCTATGTGTTCACCGATAGCGGTCGTGACGAAATTACGCTGATCGATATCATGGCGCACGTCGGCGAAGAGAGTGCGGCGGTTGGCAGTTTAAAATCACCAATGCCAGGTCAGGTCGTTGCGTTTAAAGTTGCCGTTGGCGATAGCGTGAAAAAAGGCGAGCCACTTGCGGTTATCGAAGCAATGAAAATCGAACATACCATTACCGCCCCGACTGATGGTGTGGTGGCAGAATTGTTATTTGTCGCCGGTGACTTGGTTGCCGATGGTGATGAGTTGCTGCGCATCGACAGTGAAAGCTGATAACTGAAAGGTGAATGATAAAAAGGATAATAAGCATGAATCACTCGTACCCAGAACACGTCACCATCGTCGATGTCAGTCCACGTGATGGCTTACAAAATGAAGCCATGACGGTACCAACGGCGGTTAAGCAAAGGCTTATCGATGATTTAATCGCAGCAGGTGTCAAAAAGCTTGAGGCGACTAGCTTTGTATCGCCCAAATGGGTGCCGCAAATGGGTGATAATCGCGCGCTGCTAGAAGCATTGGCGCCCACACGCCATGCGGACGTTTGCTATTCGGTATTAGTGCCCAATATGCGCGGTTTTGAAAATGCCATCATGCATCGTCCTGATGAAATCGTTATCTTTGGCTCTGCAAGCGAAACCTTTAGCCAAAAGAATATCAACTGTAGTATCGATGAGAGTATTGAGCGTTTCGCGCCTGTTGCTGCCGCTGCAAAAGCACAAGGTATCAAAGTGCGAGGCGTTATCTCTTGTACGGTCGGTTGCCCCTATGAAGGCGAGATTGACCCAAGCCAAGTGGCTTATGTCACTAAACGTTTGGTTGAAATAGGCTCAGAGCAGATTGGCATTGCCGATACCATTGGCGTAGGTACGCCGCTCAGGGTACAGCGCGCGCTGCAAGCCGCACTGGAGTACGCCGATATCAGCATGCTATCAGGACATTTTCATGACACCTATGGTCAAGCAGTCAGTAATACCTTAGCCGCCTTACAAATGGGGGTCAGTGAATTTGATACCTCAGTGGCGGGGCTTGGTGGTTGTCCATACGCCAAAGGTGCAACAGGTAATGTCGCCACTGAAGACGTCGTCTATATGCTGCATGGTATGGGCATCAGCACCGGCATTGATTTAGATAAGCTGGTCATAGCTGGCGAGCGTATTAGTGAGTTTCTAGGTCGTCGCAATGGTTCAAGCGTGGCTCGTGCGTTAATTAATAAGCGTCAGGCTTAACGAATGTTACTTTAAAAAATAAATCAAAATTCAAGATTTAAAACATCAAAATACAAGGAATGGTTATGAGTTTACCTGGATTGAATTTTCAGCTTGGCGAAGATATCGATGCCTTACGTGATATGGTGCAGCAGTTTGCGGCAAAAGAAATTGCCCCACGTGCTGCCGAGATTGACAGCAGCGACGATTTCCCAATGGATTTGTGGCAAAAAATGGGCGAGATTGGTCTACATGGCATCACCGTTCCCGAAGAGTACGGCGGCTCTGATATGGGTTACGTCGCACATATGGTCGCGATGGAAGAGATTAGCCGTGCCTCTGCCTCTGTAGCGCTGAGCTATGGTGCGCATTCAAATCTGTGTATCAACCAAATTAAACGTAATGGCAGTGACGCTCAAAAACAAAAGTATCTGCCAAAACTTATCAGCGGTGAGTTTATCGGTGCACTCGCCATGAGTGAAACTGGCGCTGGGTCAGATGTCGTTAGTATGAAGCTGAAAGCCGAAGAGAAAGACGGTTATTATGTGCTAAATGGTAGCAAAATGTGGATTACCAATGGTCCTGATGCTGACGTAATGGTGGTATATGCTAAGACCAATCCAGAGCTTGGCGGCAAAGGCATGACCGCTTTTATCGTTGAAAAAGGCATGGAAGGCTTTGGCACGGCGCAAAAGCTCGACAAACTTGGCATGCGCGGTAGCCATACGGGTGAGATGACCTTTAACAATGTTGAAGTACCCAAAGAAAATATCTTAGGCGGCCTCAACGAAGGCGTTAAGGTACTGATGAGTGGTCTCGATTATGAGCGCGCAGTATTAGCCGCCGGTCCTATCGGTATCATGCAAGCGGTAATGGACAATGTCGTGCCTTATATCCACGACCGTAAGCAGTTTGGGCAAGCGATTGGTGAGTTCCAGCTTATCCAAGGTAAAGTGGCCGACATGTATACCATTTTGCAAGCAGGGCGCAGCTTTTTATATACCGTTGGTAAAAACCTCGATATGCTAGACAAACGCGGCGCCGGTCATAGCCGAGAAGTACGTAAAGATTGCGCCAGTGTCATTTTATGGTGTGCTGAAAAAGCCACTTGGATGGCAGGCGAGGGCATTCAAATCTTTGGTGGTAATGGCTATACTAATGAGTATCCACTTGGTCGCTACTGGCGTGATGCCAAGCTGTATGAAATCGGCGCAGGTACCAGTGAAATTCGCCGTATGTTGGTTGGTCGTGAGCTATTTAACGAGACGAAATAGAAAATATTTAGGTAAAAGTATTTAGGTATTAGTTATAACAAAAAAGCAGTACGTTTTAAGCGTACTGCTTTTTTGGTTCTGTTTTATAAAGACTTTTAAGGAATTATGCCTGTTTACTATGGTCAAAATAGCGTGCCAGACCATTTAATAATAAATCATCACGGATACGCACTGGGCGATTAACGTGTTGGGCGATAATGGCTGCATCGCCACCGGTCATAATGACTTCAAAGTTGGGATGGCGATGGCTAATCTCGTTTATCGCGCCAACGATAGATAGTAATATGCCGCGATGTACCGCATCTTGCGTGGTAATGCCCTGACTGACACTATCAAAAGTGCCGTTAGAGATGGTGATTTGCTTGGTACCAGAAAATAGTGACTCACGCTGCAGGTAGATGCTAGGGAAAATATAACCGCCTAAATGCTCAGCGTGGTCAATCAAATCAATGGTCACCGCTGTACCGCAGCCTATCACACATTGACGTTTGGTTTTGTCCACCGCGCCCAGCATCTGCAGCCAACGATCACAGCCGAGCTGCTCTTCATTATAAGCGCTTTTCATCAGCGGATAATTGGCATCGACATGGACAAATTCAAACGGGATGTTAAGGCGACTTAAAGTCTCTGAAACTTTAGCATTGAGATCATCGCCTAGCACTGATGAGATACCGATAAAGTCAGGTGCATAACGCTCAAAGCGATCGGTCAGACCCATAAGTAATTCTGCTGGCGCTTGCAAATGTTGCTTGGCATCATGCGCGACTATCTGCCCGATATCGTCGGTCAGCCAGTATTTAAGACGGGTGTTTCCCAGATCTAACCAGAGCATAAAAATCCCTTTATATAGTGCCCGTTGGGTCTTTAATTTAAGCCTTATTAGTAACGTCAATGCGTCCGGTAAAAAGCGCAGAAATCTTACCGTTATCTTGACGCAATTGCAAACATCCGTTTGTATCAATACTGCAGGCGTCTCCGGTGACCACATGCGCTTTATCATCATGGTCTTGAGTGACCTGTAATCGCAGATCTGCTAGTGCATCCATCGTCGCAAACTCTTGCAAAAATCTATCCAAATAATAGGTATGTCCGGTCGGCTTCTCTATATCAAAGTGCTCAAAGCGCGTCATCGCTGCTAGTAATGCCTCACTAATTTGCTGATAAAGCGTTTGTAAGGTCGGTAGGCTATTAGTATTATCTGATTCCAGCACATGGTAAATATCTTGTAAGCTGATCGCTTGATAACTCATTCCTTCGCAAGTTTCTGCCGTCAGCTTTGGAGTGGCTTGTACATTGAGTCCAACCCCCATCACCACACCAACCAATTTTCCTGCCTTCCATACCGGTTCAATTAAAATACCAGCAAGCTTATTAAATTGAATAATTTGCGTATGCAGTTCAGCGTCATCTGATTTAGGTGGGTTTTGATAAAAGCCCAAGTCATTGGCCCATTTTACGCCAATAGGCGTTAAACCTTGTACGCGTAATTGCTTATTTAAGATTTGGATAACAGGCATTTTTGCCAGTTCAACGCCGATAACTAAGGACAACAAACCGCTTATCGGCATATGCACTGGATGATATAAGGACAGATACACATTGCCGCGCGGTGATTGCCATGAGCGTCCTCGCTGCCCCCGTCCTGCGCTTTGGGACTCAGCCGTTAATAGATGCAATTCCGTGGCGTTCAGCGTACCATCCTGTACCGCTTCTATCAGCTCGCTATTGGTAGAAGCGCTGCTAGTGACGTGACGATGGGTAAGCTCAGATAAATGGACAGATGGATTGGTTGGTGACGGCATAGATATAGGTAACGGCATAAATTTAGTCGCTGTGGTTCATATAATGTTTGATAGAGTCTTTGTTATCGCTTTTGATATACTAACGCGATTGTTAAGAATGATAGCCATCGGCAACATTGTCACGACTTGGATACTAATGACGTGAAGGCGTTAGTTATTATCATATAAAAACAGCCATAATAAAAGGTAGCGCTATGATGTTGTATGTGTGGTTTGTGATTGCAGGGGCATTTGCTGGGGTTAGCGCAGGTCTATTTGGCGTAGGCGGTGGCATGATTATCGTGCCTGCTTTGGTATGGATTTTTACTGCCTATCATTTTCCACCAGAAGTGGTAACTCATCTGGCAATCGGCACGTCACTGGCGACTATCGTAGTAACTTCTATTAGCTCGTTGACTGCGCACAATAAGCGTGGCGGTGTACGCTGGGAAGTATGGCGCAAAATGGCGTTGGGTTTGGTTATCGGTAGCCTCGTTGGGGCGGGTATTGCTGATATGATTGATGGTAAAGTATTGCAAGCTATCATCGGTATTGGCGCGTTATTAGTCGCTTTAAAGATGTTGTTCTTTTCTAATAAAGAGCAGTTAGGTAAACCATTACCATCAGCTGGCGTGCAATTTGGCGCGGGTACGGGCATTGGTATGGCATCGTCTATTTTTGGAATTGGCGGCGGTAGTTTGACCGTACCGTTTTTAAACTGGGCGGGATTGCCGATGAAACAATCGGTCGGCACTTCAGCAGCTTGTGGCTTGCCGATCGCATTGGCTGGCGCGGCAGGGTTTGCATGGTTTGGTCAAGACGTGGTCAATCTACCCGAGGGCACGATAGGCTTTGTCCATATTACGGGTTTCTTATTTATTTCCGTCGCTAGCTTTGCAATGGCAAAAGTTGGCGCTAAGCTTGCCCATGTATTGCCTGCGCTAACGCTTAAACGTGCTTTTGGGGTGTTGCTATTATTTGCAGGTGGGCAGCTATTGTTAAGTGGGCTTGGGGTGTTGTAAAAATCATCTTTTATGGAAAGTATTATTAACAATTAAGGATTAAAAATGGCTGTTTTTGATTTATTTCATAAAAGGCAGAAGAAGCTTCGAGGCGAATATCCTGATGTTTACCAAGATGAGGAGCTGTCTCAAACTATTAGAGTGCAAATAGTGCACCTCTGGAAAGAATCAATAGGCGAAGATTTTTCAGGAGGACAATGGAACCCAAGTAGTGAAAATCGGAAATATGTTGAAAAATGCTATAATATTTTGTGTAAGGAATTAGGTGTATTTGAGTTGGGCGAGGACGATACTTCGTTTGGAGTAACCATTAGCTACTTTAAAAATATTTCTAATTATTTTTTAAGAGAGAAAGATGTTGAAAAAGCGCTAAGCATTATCGAATTAATGTTAGGGATTACCAAGCTTTTTGCTAAAGATTATCGAAACAAAATCGATATTGAGGATGTTATAAATGAACTTAATCAAAGATTTAGTGAACATGGGATAGGTTATCAATACGAGAATGGTCAAATCATTAGAGTAGATTCTGAGTTTATCCATGCTGAAGCGGTTAAACCTGCTTTACAGTTATTGAGTAATCCAACATATAAAGGTGCACAAGCAGAATTTTTAAAAGCACATGAACACTATCGCCATGAAAGGTATAGTGAAGCCTTAATAGACTGTCTTAAAGCATATGAAAGTACATTAAAAATTATTCTAGATAAAAATAAATGGGAGTATAGCCCTAATGCAACCGCTGACGAGCTTACAGGTCGACTCATGCAATCGGGATTAGTTCCCGAGTTTTGGCAACAGTATTTTAAGTCGTTGAAAAATACTTTAACTTCAGGTGTTCCTACTGCTCGTAATAAATTGGCAGGTCATGGTGCTGCCAATGAAGTTAGAGAGATACCTGAGTATTTAGTTAGTTATATCCTTCATATGACAGCCTCTAATATAGTATTTTTAATCAGAGCAGATGAAAGCTTGAGATGATTACTTCTTATCAATCGCATCAAGCCCCAAACGCATCCACTTTCTTGCTACTTCATCATGGTCGCTGAGCATACTCCACAGCGCATCTTCACTAAAGATAGAGTACTCTTTACCCGAATGCTCAATGGGCAGATCCGCTTCACGGTCTGTCATCCATTGCGGGTTGAGGTAGTAATCTTTCAACTCATTTTGCAAGGCTTCAGCGCGCAAAAATTGCTGCTGCGCCTCAAGCTGTTGACGATGCAGCTCACACCATTCTTCATATTTTTGCTGTAATTCTTGCGGATTATAATCGGTCATTGTAAGGCCCTTAATTGTTATTATTTAGATGAATGGTGCAAATTTTCAGCCCTATTATAGCATCCTTCACAAACCCTAAAAACCTAGCCCAATTTCAGGTAGAATAGCCGCCTGTTTTTGCTAAGTTTATCGATTCTTCATGCGTCTAAAATCTCTCAAGCTGGCAGGCTTTAAATCCTTTGCCAATCCTACGACTTTTACCTTTCGCCATGGCATTACCGCCATTGTCGGGCCAAACGGCTGCGGCAAATCCAACGTCATCGATGCCATTCGTTGGGTGTTAGGCGAAACCTCTGCTAAGCAGCTGCGTGGTGGGGCGATGAGTGATGTTATCTTCGCCGGTACGCAAGATAAAGCGGCCAAAAGTGTTGCCAGTGTCGAGCTGACTTTTGAACATACGCAAGATGAGCAGACCGGTATTCGCCATGAGTTTAATCTCTATCAAGAGCTGTCTGTACGCCGTCAGGTCAACAAGGAAGGGCGCTCGGATTATTTCATCAATGGTACGCGCTGTCGTCGCCGTGATGTGGTCGATGTGTTTTTGGGAACGGGGCTTGGCGCGCGCAGTTATGCGGTCATCGAGCAAGGTATGATTGGGCGTATTGTTGAATCTAGCCCGCTGCAGCTGCGTGAGTTTATCGAAGAGGCGGCTGGCGTTTCTCGCTATCAAGCGCGCCGTGAAGAAACGCAAAAGAAGCTCGAGAAAACTCAAGATAATTTAGCCCGTCTGCACGATATGCAAAGCGAGCTGGTCAGCCAACAAAAACGATTATCTAAGCAAGCGGCCAGTGCTGAGCGTTATGAGGAAATAGCGGTAACGCTTGCTGATATCAAGCAGCAACTTGCCATTCAGCAGTTATATCAAGCTAAGCATAATCAGCAGCAGCAAAAAATAGCTTATGAACGCAGCGCTAATGAGGTCGCCACACTACAAACGAGCTATGAAACGCTAAAAGCTAAACAAGATAAGCTTGCTGCCCATATCAACCAAGAGCAGTGGCTCAAAGACGATGCTCAAAGCAACCATTATCAGCAGCAGCTAAGCTATCAACAAGCTGAGCATGAGCTTAGCGATGCCAAATCACAATTAAACGTTATCGCACAGCAACTTACGAGCTTAGAGCAGCAGCGTCAGCAAGCCGTGACTGAAATTGAGCGCTTAAAAACTGAGCAAGCTGAGCAGCAGAATATATTAGCAGAGTTGCGTCCGCAGCTGATTGAACTTAGCAACAAACGTGAATCGCACAAACGCAACGAGCAACCATTGCAGCGCGCTTACCATGACGCGCAAAATCAGCTATCAAGGCTGCAAGATACTGCTCGCTCGCTAGAACAGCAGCAAGCCATCAATAACCAAGCGCAAAAACGCCAGCAGCAAAATCATGAGAAATGGCAGCGCCGCCAGCAAAATTGGCAGGATTTATGGCAGCAATTACAACAGTCTGTATCTCTGAATAATAGTACTGATGGACAATCGCCAACGGATGCAAAAAACTTAAAGCAGACGTTAGAGACGCAAGTTACTGAGCTTAATAAACAGTTGCAGCAGATTGAACGCCAACAAGATAGTATCGATGAACGACTGTCTGAGCTACAACCGCAAGCGCATGAGTTACAGCAGCGTCTAAACACGCAGCAGCGCGAGTTAAGCGAGGATGAAAAACGTCACGCGGTATTGGCAGGTGAGTACGATACGCTACATAAGATATTGCATCCTAAGCCACTACCAAAATCGCAACAGCAAGCATCTATTTCAGGAACTGACAATTTAAAAGCTGATTTAGAAAGTAGCCACGTCAATGACTCTGTAAATAGCTCTAACGAATTAGAATTAGCCATTACCACCTTACGTGAACAGATTGAACTAAGCACAAAAGGGCAGCAGCACGCAGAATTACTCGATAGCGTATTGGCGTTATGGCTAGATAGTCATGTGCTGGTTTCTAGCCAATTGAGTGATGAGAAAACTAATGATGACTCTCAAAAGATAAATAGCTTATGGCAAGTGCTTGAATATGACTTAACAGATTTATTGACTTATCAGACTGCACAAAATGAGCGTAGTAATAGACAAGAGAATTCTTCAATAGAAACTGGTCATAGCTTATGGTTATCTGCTAAGCAAAGTGAGATTAGAGACCATTCATTTGTTAGCGAATTGCCAGATAGCTTAATTGATAAAGTATTTCCTTTATCAGAGCTGATTACTGCCCCTCACTTAGCGCTTTGGCAGCAATGCTATTTATATATTGTGCAATCTGAAACGAATAATCAGCAAACACTTGAATTGCTCACTGATATTTTAAAAGTATTGCCATCATCAGCTATTTTACTAACGACTGACGGTTGGCTTATCAGTCGTCAAGGTACGATAAATCTCAGCAAGTTTGCTAATGCGCAAAATGGGAGCAATAGTCAATTCTTAAGCCAGCGCTTACAGCAACGTAGCCGTCTGCAAGCGTTAGAAGCGTTGCTTGATGAGTTTGAGGTCAAAATACAAGACCAGCAAAAGGTGATTGCTGATAACCAGCGTAACTATGATGCCTTGACGGTCAGCTTAGAAGAAACGCGCGCGCAAGCGCAGCAATTGACCCGTGATAAACACCAATATCAGCAAAAGCTGACCACCGAGCGCGCCAATGTTGAGCGCATCCAAGCGGATAGCCAACGCCTCAATGCTGACAAAGTTGCCCTTGAACAAGAGCAGCAAGAGCTTGCGCAAGAGCAGCAAACGCTCAATCAAGAGCAGCAACATATCCAAAGCAAGATAGCATTATTAACGCCACAGATAGCGGATGCTCGTGCATTAAGTCAGCAATTGCAGTCCGAGCGTAGTGAACTAAATCGCGCGCGGCAGACGGATGATGATGCTTGGCAAGCTTTGCAGCTTCGTATTCAAAAAATCGAGATGGGCTTAGAACACAGCTTGAGTAGTCTTGCGCGGGCAACCGAGCAATATGAAAAATCACTACAAAGTGAGCAAAGTCTAAAAGCGCAGCATGAACAGCAGCAAAATAAATTGCCAGCACTGCAAGCCGAATTGCAGATAACACAGACAGCGCGTGATGAGCAGCAGGTTGTATTAACGACACGCGAGGAAGCATTAACGGCGCTTAAAAAGGAATATAGTCAGCAACAGGTCGAGTTAGATACTTTGCAAAATACTTTGCAAAATCAACAAAGTGAGCTTGCCCATCTTGCTACCGAGTTAGCATTAAGCGCGGCGCGATTAGAGGATGCGAGTAATCATACCCAAGAAGCACTAGATGCCTATTATAAAGTCAGCCATAAATATAAAGTGCAATCGGAGGTGTCGCAGCATCAGGAACAAGTGATGAGCGTCTCAAATTTATTGGCAGATTTTATTGCTCATGATCGTCGTGTGCGTCCAGATAAAATTGCTGAGTTTGAGTCTGAACGTATTAAGCTTGAGCAGCAGCTGGGTAAAGTTGGCGCGGTCAATCTCGCTGCTGTAGCAGAACTGGCTGAAGTTAATGAGCGCTTAGAACCACTCGCGCAGCAGACAGCCGATATTGCTGCCAGTATGCAGACGTTAACGGAAGCGATTGCCTCGATTGATGAAACCACCAAAACCCTATTTATGCAGACGCTCGATGCGGTCAATAACGAGCTTGCCAATTTATTTGCCAAAGTTTTTGGCGGTGGGCAAGCAAGCTTAACGCTAAATACTGATGATATACCTATTAATGCGCCAAAATCAGAACAGTGGCGTGCAGGGCTGACTTTAATGGCACAGCCAAAGGGCAAGCGTAATAGTCGCCTCGCTGTACTGTCAGGTGGTGAGAAAACCTTGACCGCGCTGAGCTTAATTTTTGCGATATTTAAGCAGCATCCAGCGCCGTTTTGTGTGCTCGATGAAGTCGATGCACCGCTTGATGACGCCAACGTCGCCCGCTTTACCAGTCTTATTCACGAGTTAGCAGACGATTTGCAGTTTATCTTTATCAGTCATAATAAGCTGACGATGCAGATTGCTGATGAATTAAAAGGCGTCACCATGCCAAGCGCGGGCATTTCTACTTTGGTTAGCGTCTCGCTTGACGAGGCGGCGCGTTACCTTTCTGATTAAGAGCAGCGCACAGTAGCAAAATAATTAATAACTGCAAGCGATTGTCAGTGGTATAGTTAGGTCTAGAATTTAAAGTCACGTAAGTAGTCAGTCAAGTATTTGGGGCTAATGATAAACGATGACTATATGGTGACGATATTCATTAGCCATGCTAGACTATTGCCATTTATTCCCTCTTATCTATTCCCTTTTGTCATATATTAGGATGTATTTCTCATGACCGCTATCCAGTTTATCTTGATCGCCATTGCCGCATTTATCGTGCTTGCAGGGCTATTTATGGTCATTCGCAGCTTTAAACGGCGCAAAACTGCTGAGGCTGCCGCGGTCAATTATGATAAAAATGGTATTCCCATTATTCCGCGTCATGAGCGTAATATCGTCGAGCAGCCAGACTTGGATGATACGGTCGCAGGCGAAACCAGTATCGCCCCTGATCGCAGTTATCTTAATGCCGTCGTTGAAGAAGAGCCTTTGACGCAAGCGCATAGCCCTGTCGATGCCCAGCTAACGGCTGCCCGCCATGATATTAATGATGATAGTAGTGGCATGATAGATGACGCCGACTATGCACGCTGGCAGGACGAACAGCAGCGCACTGACAACAGCGAGTTCACGGAAGTAGCTGAACACATGCATATCGAGCAAGAGCCTGATGCATTTTCAAGCCTCATGTCAGCTACTGACAGTCTGATGCCAGTGATTGATACCGCAGACGAGCCAAGCTTTGATAATAATAGTCCGATACTCGATCAGCATCTCTCAGAGCCGGTTGATGATGCGCAAAACGGTCCATTAATTAACGCTAAAGACAATATCAATATCACCATTTTGCCGCACCAATACCGTGACCGTCCAGCTGCGGTAATTCGTGGTCGCGATTTATTAGCGTTAATTGATAAATACGGTCTGCGTTATGGCGCGATGAATATGTTCCATCGCTATGAGCAAAAAGACGGTACAGGCATGCTGTGGTTTAGCATGATGGGCATCACTGATAGTGGTATCGCACCTTTTGATCCGCATAGCGTGGCGACCAATAATTATAATGGTGTAGTGGTATTTTTATCATTGCCACATCCACAAGCCTTGCGCAGCTTCGATAGTATGATGAGTATTGCTTATATGATGGCAAGCGATTTAGACGCCGTTATGCTAGATGAAGAGAATGATCCAATCACCCCTGAATACAAGCAACAACTACGCAACCAAGTGCGCGATTATGAAGGTTAGTTTTAACTGATTAACATAAGCTAAGTAATATTAATAGCAGTGAAAAAGGCAAATAGCGCTTGACGTTATTTGCCTTTTTTAGCTTTTGGTTTATGTGCGTTTCATTCGCCTGATTTTCTATAAACTTGGTTTTCAACAGAATCGGTTTTCAACAGAATTAGTTTTCAACAGAATTAGTTTTCTACAAAATGATATCCGCATATCCTGCAAACTTGTTATCATATCGGCATCTTGAATCGCAAAAAAAAAGACGCTGACTATGACTGATCCTATCGCACCGCTTGCCTCTAAAGACATTAATAAAGACATCAATACTGCAAAATCTGCAGACAATAATGCTGCTATCGTTACCCAAATGCGCACGTTTATTGATAATTTAAAGACGCATAATTATGCCTATTATGTGCTCGACAATCCGATCTTAGAAGACAGTGAATACGATCAATTACGTCGCTCATTGTTTGAGCTTGAAGAACAATATCCAGATTTGGTACAGCCAGATAGCCCTATTAATCAAGTCGGCGATATGCCACTGTCTGCCTTTACTCAAGTTACTCATGATATTCCGATGTTATCACTGGGCAACGTTTTTGATTATGACGAATTACATGGCTTTATGCGCCGCGTCAATGATCGTCTTAATGACGCGCAGAAAAATCCTGAATATGAGATGGAGCTAAAACTAGATGGTTTGGCAGTGTCACTCAAATATGCTTATGGAAAATTTACCCAAGCAGTGACACGCGGTGATGGTCAAACGGGCGAGGATATTACCCAAAATGCCAAAACCATTCGCAATTTACCGCTTTGGCTAGCCGCTGCCGCTGATATTGAGCTGTTAGAAGTACGCGGCGAAGTGCTGATGCCCAAAGCAGGTTTTGAGCGTCTGAATCGTCTTGCAGAGGAAAAGGGCGATAAAACCTTTGCCAATCCACGCAATGCTGCCGCTGGCAGTCTGCGTCAGCTTGACCCAGCGATTGCTGCCAGCCGTCCGTTAGCTTTTTATTGCTACTCAGTCAATCAAGGTCTACCTGAGACCATCGACACCCAATCAGCGGCATTGGTTTGGCTCGGTGACATTGGTTTTAGCGTCAGCGCTGTGAGAGTGGTAAAAAACCCACGCGAAGCACAAGCCTATTATGAGTCGATGATTGAAACACGTAGTAAGTTGCCGTTTGAAATTGATGGCATGGTGATTAAGGTCAATAGTTTGGCATTGCAGCAGCAGCTTGGTTTTTTATCGCGTGAGCCGCGTTGGGCAACCGCTTATAAGTTTCCGGCAGAAACTGTCATGACGCGTCTGCATAGCATCGATTGGCAAGTTGGGCGCACTGGCGCGATTACGCCCGTTGGTAAATTAGAACCCGTGAAAGTCGGCGGCGTCACTGTCAGCAATGTCACCTTGCATAACTTTGGTGAGATTCAGCGTTTAGATGTGCGTGCAGGCGATATGGTCAGCGTCCACCGCGCAGGCGACGTCATTCCCAAAGTCACTCGAGTTTGGACAGATCAGCGTCCAGCAGATTCAGAACCTGTTAAATTGCCATCGACCTGTCCGGTGTGCGACTCACCTGTGGTATTGCCCAAAGATGAAGCCTTAGCACGCTGTACGGGTGGACTGTTTTGCCCTGCACAGCAGCAAGAAGCACTTATTCATTTTGTCTCACGTCGGGCGATGGATATCGATGGCTTAGGCGCAAGTTGGTTGATTAGCTTTTTTGAGCACGGTTTGGTCAAGACTGTCGCCGATATTTATCAGTTGCATAAACATCAAGAAGAGCTGATTACGCTTGAAAAACTAGGGGAGAAATCGGTACAAAACATCCTCAGCGCTATCGAAGCCAGTAAGCAGACGACGCTCGCACGCTTTATCTATGCGCTGGGTATTCGCGGTGTTGGCGAAACCACGGCGCAGAATTTAGCGCAGCAATTTGGTGACCTCGATAGCCTCATGGCAGCGGATATCGAAAAACTACTGCAAACGCCTGACGTCGGTGCAATCACCGCTGAGCTAACTTATAAGTTCTTCCGTGCACCGCATAATATTGAAGTCATCACCGCACTGCGCGAAGCAGGCGTGCATTGGGATAAAGTCGAGCAAGTAGCATCAGAAGGCTTGCCGCTCGATGGGCAAACATGGGTCATCACTGGCGCGCTCGATAGTATGGCGCGTGATGAAGCCAAAGCCAAACTACAAGCACTCGGTGCCAAAGTTTCAGGCAGCATCTCAGCAAAAACCACCGCGCTACTGGCAGGCGATAAGGCTGGCTCGAAAATGGTGAAGGCGGAAAAGCTAGGCGTGAAAGTGGTGGGTGAGGAAGAGTTTTTGGTGTTGATAGAAAACTCTTAAATTTTGATTGATAAGGTGGGTTAGCGGTAGCTTACCCCATCTTATTAATTTAGCAAAGAAGCCGTATAATGCGTTTTGCGCACTTTTTAAAATATATTATTCTAATTTATTAACGTAATTTTCTTAGAATTTTACAAGATCAGTATTTTCATCTGACACATAAAAATCTTCTTTTACATACCACTGAGAAGTAAGATAGTGTTTGAGATACATTATTTCAATTCAGTGTTCTATCTATATCTATGTGGTGCATGAAGCATACCTTACCACCTGACCAAATTCATCAATTAATATGACGCGAGATATCTAAGCTATGGAAGATCTAATTGAAGAATTGAGAAAAGAATTACAGCGGGCCTTTCTAACTAAAACCTCGTATTGGAAAGATGAGGTCTATGATTCTCAACAATATCAGCAAGAAATAAAAAATATTCAAACAATTTCAATGGACTTTATCAATGCTGTTAGGCTCATTTCAATGTATTCAACAAGATATGCAGATATTTACGATAATTTCTTATGTATAAGGACTATTGACGATTTGATTCAATCAGCTATTGGAATTAAGGTAATGATTGAAAATGGCATTCATAATACAGCTAGAAGAGAGCTTAGATATTTAATTGAAATGACTACTAAGTATGTAATCGTTGATTATGCAAAAATGGGGTGTAGTTTCGACTCTAAAACAGAGTACTTAAAAGATAGTGTTCCAAATTCATCAATAAAAATTATAGATGACTACTCAACACCATTCTTGGGTGATTTAAAAAATACTTTCCGAAGTGAGGTTAAAGATTTTTTTTATGACGCTTGTGCTTATGTCCATCCATCAAAGAAACAGATAGACGAACAAATGAAAAACTACGGGAGAAATAATACAATTGGGTTTGAATCAGCTAAAATGTTTACGGATATAAATAAAGTGTTATTCAGAGCCTATGATATGATTTTGGTTATGACTTTTCATAGCTTCGGTCACTCAATGAGTAAGGATTTATTTGAGCAGGCATTTGATGAGAATCCTAGCTGGAAATTTCATAAAGGAAAATATGTTAAGGAATTTAGGAAAACACTTTTTAGCTAGATATCGAATAGCTAGCGTTAGGAATACCCTGCAGGATGTAAGTTTTCCTAGCATACATTTAAACTATTAGACTCTCTATTCCACCACCTCGCCATGCGCCTTAACCTCACCCTTCTTACTATCTGGCTGAATCACGATAGGCAATACCAGTCCTTTAGCAAAGTCATCGGACAGCACATAATCATAGCTACTGGCAGCGACATCAGGCGTGGTATGAATGACAAGCTTCATGTCTTTACTATCAATGATTTCATGTGAGGTATAGCTCTCGCTAAGCTGGTCGAGCACCTTTGACAGCGCTTCATTGCTTGCCATGCTTATTGTCAGGTTGTGCTGAGCAGTGGCGTTATCTAATTTAAAGTATTCCGCATAATCGCGCACATTTTGGCTATCAGGCGCAAATGGATATTTATAATTCGTACGGTCAACAGCTTTTTCGCCGCTTGCGACCAGTGACCAATCAATGGTGTTAGCTTTTGCCGCCTCAGACGCTGCTGTGACTGAGGTTTTATCAGAGCTATCAACGCTATCAGTGCCATTAGAATTGTCAGCGCTATTATCGCAGCCCGTTAGTGTCATCATGCCTGCACTAGCTATTATCATCATACTTAATAAGCGCTTTATCATTGAGTTACTCTCTTTATTAGTAGGTCATGAGCTGTTTTTATAGATGAACTATTTTGACAGCTTTTAACGTGCTTCTCTAGCTAAATGCTGCAAAAGGCGATTTCTTATTAATAACGAATGACAGTCGACTGATATAAAAGAAAAAAGGCATTAAGTAAGTTATTAAACAAGGCATTAGCGATGATACTGTTTGATTTTTGGCGATAAAAAAACAGCCATCAAATGATGACTGTTTATAATAATGCTAAGTTTAACAATGATAGGTTTATCATTATCAATTAACGATTAAACCAAAATCATTATCTACCTACCTGACAGTTTACTTGATATTCTTTACCGTTTGCCCATTTCATTGCAAAGATACCTTTGTCTTCTTTCATGTGCCATGCATAGACCACTTCAGAGTTTGATTCGTTGACATAGCTTGCCGTATCACCTTGGACGCCGCCATTTAAGATGATTGGCTGATTTGCCCAGTTCACTTTAGGTAAGGTCGCGTCTAGCATAACTTGTTTTTTATTGATTGACTGCTTTGCCAAGATCTTGCTGCCATCAGTACAAGTATAAGGTGCTGGTGCCATGCGATCATAAGCGACATCGGTTACGCTTTCTGAAGCAGGGGTTTTGTTTGGGGTAGTAGGTGCGGTAGTGGCACAGGCGCTTAGTAGAGCAAGAGTAGGTATGGTAATAGCGAATTTAGTTAGGGTGTTCATGGTTTTCTCCAAAGGTGTAAAAAATTTATGTGCTTTTTTGGCTGGGCTTTTTCTAATAATGTGCTTTTTAACGATGCGTTAAGCATATAGCGCATATGTTAACGAAAAGCCTTTCTAGATAATGTTAGAAATTGTTTGTTACATGTTCGTTAAGTTACTTAAACACTGACTAATGTAACGCTCCCCTTAAAAGCCTTTGTAAAATAGCTAAGCTTAAATGAGTCAAATGGCAAGTAGGTAGGCAGTGATGCAAAAAAGAATTAAGCCAACAAGATCAATATAAAAAATATAAAAAATCGCCTATCGACTGCTGAGCCGATAGGCGCTTTGGTTTGAGCATGGTTAAGACATAAAAGGGTCGACAGTAACTTAACCTATTTGGTCTTACGCGGTGGCAGACCAGTATGCTGAGTTTGGAAGTTGCCTTTGCTGACTCTTTTGCTATTTTTACCTAAAGTATTGTTGCTGGAGGTGTTTTTTGCAGCGCTAGGACTATTGTTGCTGCGTTTCACCGAGTCATTACCCAAGCGGCTATTCTTTTTACGCGCCGATTGATAGCTGTCTTGCGCGGCGTCGCGACCTTCTAAACTGGCGTTAAATGGCGGTATTAAACAGCCACGACCTTTACCAATCAAATCACTGCGTCCCATATCTTGCAGCGCTTTACGCAGCATTACCCAGTTTTTTGGGTCGTGATAGCGTAAGAAGGCTTTATGCAATTTACGCTGTTTGCCAGATTTGACGATATCCATATCACCTTCGTCACGGCTGATTTTATGCAGCGGGTCTTTATGGGTATGGTACATGGTGGTCGCGGTCGCCATCGGGCTAGGATAAAACGCCTGAACTTGGTCAGCGCGGTAGCCGTGACCTTTTAGCCACAGCGCAAGATTCATCATGTCCTCGTCTCTAGTGCCGGGGTGAGCGGCGATAAAGTACGGAATCAGATACTGCTCTTTACCGGCCTCTTGGCTGTACTGCTCGAACATGGCTTTGAATTTGTCATAGTTGCCCATGCCAGGCTTCATCATTTTTGACAATACCGCTTCTTCAGAATGCTCAGGGGCAATTTTTAGATAACCACCGACGTGATGGGTCACCAATTCTTTGACATATTCAGGGTCTTTAATCGCTAAGTCATAACGCAAACCTGACGCAATCAGGATTTTTTTCACGCCTTTGATATCACGCGCTTTACGATATAGCTGGGTCAAATTACTGTGATCGGTAATCAGATTATCGCAAACGTCAGGATAAACACAAGACGGCTTACGGCAGTTCTTTTCAATGGTTTCATCTTTACAGTTGAGACGATACATATTGGCGGTCGGACCACCAAGGTCAGAGATGACGCCGGTAAAGTTCGGCGCGGTATCACGAATCGCTTCGACTTCGCGCAATATAGACTCTTCTGAGCGGTTTTGGATAATGCGTCCTTCGTGCTCGGTAATCGAGCAAAAAGTACAACCGCCAAAACAGCCACGCATGATATTGACTGAAAATTTAATCATGTCATAAGCAGGAATGCGCGCATCGCCATAGCTTGGATGCGGCAGACGAGCGTACGG
Organism: Psychrobacter immobilis; assembly: GCF_904846285.1. Lineage (GTDB taxonomy): Bacteria > Pseudomonadota > Gammaproteobacteria > Pseudomonadales > Moraxellaceae > Psychrobacter > Psychrobacter immobilis_D. The sequence goes on from NZ_CAJHAD010000005.1 coordinate 79,047, forward strand.
CAAGTCAAAGACGTAATCCATCTCTTCGGTTGAGAGTGGAATCGGTGGCGGATTGAGCCAAACGTCAATCGAGGTGTGCGAGTTACCAGCGCCGCTACTATGACGCTGTACCAAAGCACGCGCATTACCGGGATTGGTTTCAAGGTGCAAGATACGGTTGGCATGAGCGTATAAAACTGGGTCAGCTTTGACATGCTCATAATCAGGCAGGCGAATCACCGTTTGCTCACGCGCTGGCATTTTAATTTTATGCTTACGGGCAGTCATCGGCTTGTCGAAACCGCGCATTTGCACTACTTGCGTGTCTTCATCGACTTGGTCAGCATTCAATATTTTATTGGTCACTGGCTCAGATACGAAGCCCGGATATTGTGAAGCCATTCCTGAAAGTGCTTGCCCAACGGGTGAATCAGATGGCTTTTCTTGTTCGATTTTGCAGCTGTCAACGTCTTCAGTCATCACATACGGGTTAATAATCGGATCAACGCGGCCAACGGTATCGACATCATTACTGGCAACTTCCACCATGCCCGCTTGCCAATGGCGACGGGTTGGGGTCAATAGATATGACGTACCACGTAAGCTACTCATTTGCTCAAAGCTGTAACCTTTTGATAAACCATGGACCACATCGACGATGGCGCGCTCAGCATTACCATACAACAAGACATCGGCACGGGCATCCATCAAGATACTGCGGCGGACTTTATCTGACCAATAATCATAATGGGCGATACGGCGTAAGCTGCCTTCGATACCACCTAAAATAATCGGCACATCGGGATAAGCTTCGCGGCAGCGCTGGCTATAAACGATAGCAGCGCGGTCAGGACGTTTGTCAGCCACGTTACCGGGCGAATATGCATCATCGCTACGGATTTTGCGGTCAGCGGTATAGCGGTTAATCATGCTGTCCATGTTGCCCGCGGTCACGCCATACGCGTAAACCGGTTTACCAAGCTCCATAAAGGCGTCTTTGCTCTTCCAATCTGGCTGGGCAATGATGCCGACACGAAAGCCTTGCGCTTCTAATAAGCGTCCGATAATCGCCATGCCAAAGCTTGGATGGTCGACATAGGCATCGCCTGAGATGATGATGACATCACAGGCATCCCAGCCCAAATCGTCCATCTCTTTGCGGCTCATTGGCAAATAAGGCGCGGGCTCGTAGCAGCTCGCCCAATGTTTGTCGTAGTCGTAAAGTGGTTTGGTGCCTTGTTTAAAGGCGGTGCGGGCGATGGTATCGGCAGACATGAGCGGACCTGTTAATTAGAAAATGGCACTAAAAAATAGCCGTTATTGTTATTCATTAACAACGGCTTATTTAAAAGCGCTCATTTTAACATGAATTACGCTCAGGATGTGATAAACGCTGATAAAGGATTAGCGATAAGTTATTGATAGCGTGAGGTAATCTATATAAAAGAAGGATTATTAAAAGTTAAAAAATCCTTCTCTATTGATGCCGTTATTAATTGTAGAAATTATTGTTCTAATAGTTGGAAGGGAAAGGTAATAACATCAAAGGCTAAGGCAAAAGGCAGTAACACCAGCTTTTGAGCGGTATTGGCACCGCTACGAGACACTTGTTGTTGCTGATTTTGAGTATAAAAACTGACCATATAAGGTTTGCTCAAAGCGCGGTAATTAGATTGAATCAAGCTTAAATTACTGACTTGTGGATAGATAGCACCTTTGACAGGAACGCTAAAGCAAAAGCGCTGAGCGTTGATACGTAGATCGCTGGCTGAAGTACAATCGCGGCCATTATTTTGCAAAAAGAATTGATAATCTGAGCGTTGGAACTCATCTTTTAATTTGGCATAAGAAAGCTTCATTTCACCCTGAAAATAGCCATCGTTATTGGGTACAGAAAAACTCATGTCATTATCAACGTGGATGTTCTTTGGCGTCAGATTGCTTAATAAGGCAATCATTTCCGTCCCGCCTTGGGTCAGCACATAGCTGTTCTTTTCACCGACGATAACCATGGTCGCATTTGGCGTTTTTGGCAATGCTTGGGCAGGACGACCAAAGGCGACAATTTGGTCTTCAGATAAGACTTGCTTGCTACTGGTGGTGCTGACGTGATTATCACCTTCTAATAAAGAGCTGGTTGCGCAACCCGAACTGGCAAGCAATGCCGCAAGTGACGCACCCGTTAATAAAATTTTTGGATTTAATAACTTTGATAGGGTCTGAGTATTCTTATTTGTATCGATAGGCTGTATCTTTTTACTCATAATCAGGCTTCCTTGTCTGCTATACGGTTGATGGTTTATCTAGCATTTAATGCCAAACTTTCGTTGCTATCGTACCTGTTTTAGAGAGCACTTATCCACTCATAATTGATGATAAAAATTGAATTGGGTCTATAGCTATTATTAATCGAGCAAAATCTTAGTGCCGCTCTTAGTAAAGTTCATCACAAACTGGCTTTTAAAGCTGCGCACATTGTTCTCGTAAGTCAGCAAATTACGGGTAAATTCGTGATAGTCATTCATGTTTTTCGCATTGACCATGAGCATAAAATCGGCATCTCCTGACACTTCATAGCAGCTCATTACTCGCGGTTGCTCATGCATCAAGCGCTCAAATCGATGCTGCATCGAGGTATTTGAGCGCGACATCTCTATCATTACCACCGCGGTAAGCCCGTAACCGACCTTATTTGGGTCGACGATAGCGACTTGTTTGGTGATTATTCCGTTATCTATTAATGCCTGAATGCGCCGTTGGGCAGTAGCGATAGAAACGTGCACGCGTTCTGCTACGGCCTTTAGCGGCAAAGTCGCATCGTCCTGTAGCAAGTTTAAAATGGCTTTATCGGTATTATCTAAAATGTGGCTCACAATATATCATTCCTAAAAAAACATCGTTACTCAAGATTTTATTCTAAGATTCGATTATAAGTATTACCGTTATAACTCTAAATATAAGAAAAAATTATTACTTTGGTAGAAATTTAGATAAATTTATTCAAAGAAACTGTTAGATAGAAATAATATCTCATAAGACCTTAGTAAAATAGAGGCTATTAATCAAAGCTTGTTAATAATTGCTGTTAGCAAAAATAAAAATAATCGCTAACGCTTCTAACGTCTATTTATATTTACGGTGCTTATCATGTCCAACTCAACCCTATCTCAAGTTTTTGCTAGTACGTTAGAAAATACGGTTTCGCGTCTGCCATTGCCTGCGATATGGACAGCAGGTAGTGCTCAGCAACGGACAGTGATAATGGGCGTGGCGTTAGCGATATTATCAAATCTATTGTTTGGCGTGCTTTACACCTATAGCAGTTTTTTAGCGCCGCTATCTGGCACGCAGGTTTTTATCTGGCGGATGCTAGCAATGTGGGCAGCACTCATAGGATATTTGCTCATTAGTGGGCGCTTGGGTTTGCATCTTGATAAGTTAAAGGCGCTCCAAACCGTTAAGCAGTGGGCGTGGCTATTATTGCCAATACCGATATTTCTCAGTCAGTTTTGGCTGTTTATGTGGGCGCCAGTCAATGGTCAGGGCGTACAAACCGCGATGGGTTATTTTCTATTTCCACTGATGATGGTGATATTTGGCTGTGTTCTTTTTGGTGAAAAGTTAAGCCGTCTACAATGGTTGGCCGTTGCTTTTGCCGCTGTCGGCGTAGGCAGTGAGATTGTGCGCACGCAAAGTGTTTCTTGGGCGACGCTTTGGGTTTGTGGGACTTATCCTATTTACTACATTTTACGCCGCCTACAAGGTATTGGCGCTATTACAGGTTTGTTGGTCGATTTAACCATCTTTGTACCTTTTGCTGTAGCCTATTTATTTTTGTTTGCACCGAGTAGTCTAAGCTTGGTTGGCGGTTCAAAATTCTTTATTATGATGCTTGCAGGACTAGGTGTGCTTAGTGTGCTGGCAATGAAAACCAATGTTGATGCCAGTCAGATGCTGCCAGTAAATGTTTACGGTATGATGAGCTATATAGAGCCAGCGCTATTGTTTATCTTAGCAATTACCGTTTTGGGCAATCCTTTTGAGTCAGCGATGATTTATAGCTATGGCTTGATTTGGCTAGGAATTGCTTGCTTAATTGCGCATGGTATTCGTCAATTGCGCCGCGCTCATAAACACTCGAAAATGACAAAAATTTCTCATGCAGCTTAGTACTTTATACAGACAACAAGTGATGCAAATAAAAAAAGGACGATGCAGCATAAGTTGCATCGTCCTTATAAGTTGCATCGTCCTTTTTTATCGCGCTAAAAATAATTAATTTAAGACAGTAGTCTTAAACCAATGAATTTAGTCGGCATTTTTAAAGCCGCGCTGCTTATCACGTTCCCAATCACGGTCTTTCAATGTTTTACGTTTATCGTGCTGTTTTTTACCTAGCGCTAAAGCAATTTGGCATTTCACCAAAGAGTTTTTCCAATAGCAAGATAACGGCACGCAAGCATAGCCTTTTTGATTGACCGCACCCATGAGTTTTTCGATTTCTCGGCGATTGAGCAGCAGCTTACGCGTACGAATGCTATCAGGACTGACATGTGTTGAGCTTGAGAGCAGCGGCTGAATATGAGCGCCAAATAAAAATGCCTCATTATTACGGAAGATAATATAAGCCTCCGTAATGGTCATTTTGCCCGCACGAATAGCCTTAACTTCCCAACCTTGTAACGATAGACCTGCCTCAAACGTCTCTTCAATAAAATACTCGTGACGAGCTTTTTTATTGGCACAGATTTGATTTTCCGGTTTTTTTGATTTTTTTGACATAATTTCTCCGTAAGGACTGCAATATACATTGTTTGTATAAACTGTCCCAGTCTAACTGTTCCTCATCCTAACCCTCAAATATAGAGAGTTTTTTCGTCATGCTGGTTTGTCATATCAAGCACGGCAAATCAAGCATGGCAAAAGGGATGAGTCGAACCGACTATTGTAGCAAAGCGCACAGCGAAAAGGTAAATCGGCTGTTAGGACAAATGTAGCAGATAAGTATGAAGTTTGAGTAAAATTTGCTAGCATATGGGTCATTATCATTAACTACATTAGCCCTGTTATGAGCCCTTCTGCTACTTCTTCAAAATTGCATACTAAAATTTTATACCCGGGTACCTTTGATCCCATTACGAATGGTCATGTAGACTTGGTTAAACGCGCAACGAAACTGTTCGATGAGGTGGTCATTGCAGTCGCCTCAGGTCATCATAAAAAGCCTTTATTCGATTTTGAAGAGCGTGTTGCCTTGGTCGAAACGGTATTTGCTGATTTACCGCAAGTGTCGGTGATTGGCTTTGAAGGGTTGTTGGTCGACTTTATGCGTGAAAAAAACGCCACCGCAGTCTTGCGTGGTTTGCGTGCGATGTCAGACTTTGAGTATGAGTTTCAATTGGCGAATATGAACCGCGAGCTTGATGAAAACTTTGAAGCGGTATTTTTAACCCCGTCACAAAATTACTCGTTTATTTCGTCAACGATGATTCGTGAAATCGCCAAACTTGGCGGTGATGTGACGAAATTTGTGCCACCTTGCGTCTCAGAAGCTTTTATAAAAAAACTCAGCAGCTAAATTTAGTTAAACGCTTAGTAAGTTAAGCTTTAAATATGGGCTGATTGTTCAATATTAAGTGTAATAATAAACAACAGACGTACTCATTTATTATCAACTGCTAGCAAATAAGGAGCAGTTTATGGCTTTATTAATTACTGATGAATGCATCAATTGTGATGTGTGCGAGCCTGCTTGCCCAAACGAAGCGATCTCAGAAGGCGATGATATTTATGTCATTGATCCTGATTTATGCACGGAATGCGTCGGTCATTTCGATGAGCCGCAATGCGTGGTCATCTGTCCTGTCGACTGTATTCCGCATGACCCAAACCACGTCGAAACCCAAAGTGATTTGATGTCAAAATATAAGCGTATCACTGGTCAATAAAACATGACAATATCCAACCTCTCAACGAGTAATTTCTCAACAAACGACTTCGACCAGCACCATCTTTGGCATCCTTATGCCAGCTTGCCGCCCACCTATCCAAATATCATTATTGATGAGGCCGAGGGTATCTATATCGTCACTAATGATGGCACGCGCCTGATTGATGGTATGTCGTCATGGTGGGCGAGCGTGCATGGTTATAATCATCCAGTGCTCAATGCAGCGATGATTGAACAATTAGGCAAAATGGCGCATGTGATGTTTGGTGGTTTGACCCATCAGCCAGCGATAGATTTGGGTAAAAAGCTGCTAGCTATTGTACCTGCTGAACTGGATGCGATATTTTATGCTGACAGTGGCAGTATCTCGGTAGAAGTGGCACTAAAAATGGCACTGCAATATCAAATTGCCGCTAAGCGTCCGCAAAAATGTCAGTTTGCCTCAACGCACTCTGGTTATTATGGTGATACCTGGCACGCGATGAGTGTCTGCGATCCGCTTGCTGGCATGCATAGCCTTTATGGTAAGCAATTACCTTTACAGCATTTTGTGCCTGCACCACCGTTAGGGTTTGAGCGTCAGCTAACTCAAACTACGCGTGATGAATTAGCCGCATTTTTTGCTAAAAATGGCCATCAACTTGCCGGTTTTATCATTGAGCCCATTATTCAAGGCGCAGGTGGTATGCGCTTTTATAGTCCTCAGTATTTACAATTATTGCGTCAGCTGTGTGATGATCATGAAGTGCTGCTCATTGCTGATGAAATCGCTACTGGCTTTGGTCGTAGCGGCAAATTATTTGCTTGCGAGCATGCCAATATTAGCCCTGATATTATGACCATTGGTAAGGCAGTCACAGGTGGCTATATGACTTTTGCGGCGACATTATGTACACGCAAAGTCGCCGACACCATTCATGACAGTGATTATCCGGCGCTCATGCATGGTCCAACCTTCATGGGCAATCCGCTGGCATGTGCCGTTGCTTGTGCCTCGATTGATTTAATTCTGTCCTACGATATCGAAGTCCGCACAGCAAATATGCAAGCCGTGATGGAACAACAGCTTGCGCCTGCAGCGACGTTAGCTGGCGTTAAAGAGGTACGTTGTTTGGGCGCAGTGGCTGTCATTGAATTAGAGGCAGCCGTTGATATGCCGGTTTTCCAATTATTATTAATTGAACATGGCATTTGGGTGCGACCGTTTGGTAAATTGGTCTATATTATGCCGCCATATGTGATTACGGATGAGGAACTGGTGACGTTATGTCAGGCGCTAATAACCGTCGTCACTGCTTATTTGAATCAAATTTCTACTACCAATAGAGTTTCACTATGAGTGTGCTATTTATTTCAGGCATTGATACCGATATTGGCAAAACGTATGCCACTGGCATGATAGCAAAAGCTTTAATGCAACAAGGTGTTAATGTCATTACCCAAAAATTGGTGCAGACTGGTGTCGCAATAAATCTAGATAACGGTGAAATGAATATTGCCTATGATATTGTCACTCATCGTCAGTTGATGGGGATGGCGATGCAGCCTTGTGATATTGATAGCACTACTTGCCCGTATCGCTATGAGAAACCCGCGTCGCCGCATTTGGCAGCGAAACTTGCTAATGGAGTGTTAAATCCTGATGTGATTACCAGCGCCACAAAAAGTATGCAAGCGGATTATGAGGTGGTGTTATTAGAAGGGGCAGGTGGCTTGCTTGTGCCTATTACTGAGCAGCTATTAACCTTAGATTATATTGCCACTCAAGGTTATCCGGTCATTTTAGTCACATCAGGTCGGCTTGGTAGCATTAATCATACCTTGCTTAGCTTGGAAGCAATCCGAGCGCGCGGTTTAACGATGCATAGCGTGATTTATAATCATATTCATGATACTGCTGGTAATACCGATACTGAGATTGCTAATAGTAGCATTGATTATTTAAAAAACTATCTGGCGCAAAATTATCCAAATGCCCATTGGTTGCAGCTACCGTATCAAAATGAAAATAAGTCTGAAGAAGAAATGAATGATGATTTCATATTGCCGCAGCGTTTTATTGAAGCCGTTATTTAAATTATTTGGTATAAAATCGAAATAAGCACAAAAGACATCCCCACGCCGCCTTTAGGTTTGCTATACTAGCGCGCTTGGTAGACTAGGCGATCGCCGCTGCACACTGGCAACAGATGAGCAGGGGAGGAAAGTCCGGGCTACATAGGGCAGCGTGCCAGCTAACGGCTGGGCAGGGTAACTTGACGACAAGTGCAGCAGAGAGGAGACCGCCTTTGGTGTCGCAAGACATTATCGGTAAGGGTGAAAGGGTGCGGTAAGAGCGCACCGCGTGGCTGGCAACAGTTCACGGCATGGTAAACTCCACGCGTAGCAAGACCAAATAGGCATCGGCATGGCGCGGCCCGCGTTCGATGCGGGTAGGTTGCTTGAGCGTATCAGCGATGATACGCCTAGAGGAATGATCGTCCACGACAGAACCCGGCTTATCGGTCTACCAACTTTTTTATTGTTCGTTTTTATCGTTAGTATTATGCATATTTGCTATTAATTTGAATAAAATTCCTATTTTTTGCAAATAAACGATAATTAGGGGTTGACGACAGTCATCTCTATCGGTATTATACCGAGCCTTAAATGGCGATGTAGCTCAGCTGGTTAGAGCGCATGACTCATAATCGTGAGGTCAAGAGTTCAAGTCTCTTCATCGCCACCATTTATAGTAAGACTAGCAGTATTAAAAAATGCCAATCATTCTGTGATTGGTTTTTTTTTGCCTAATTTTTGCCAAGTAGCGTCTAGCTCAGCGGCTTTATCTAGCTTCTCAGTGAGCAAAGTTTTTTGTATTTTAAGAGTAGCTTATTGCCATCATATATCACGCAACATCTTGCTAATAAAATCGCCTTACTTTACAGTGGAAAACTGCTAGAATACCCTCACATGCCTGCGCGTATTAATCACTAACCAATTGAGTTAGTCAGTAGTAATAAGCGCCATGAGCTTTTACCTTAGATATGATAGTTTACTTACTTATTACAACGATATTGGCGTATTGGCTGATACCGTAATATGAGTAAGCATTTTATTGATTCTATCTAACAGCATTTATTTTCGTTATTCAATCCTCCATTATTTAGTAGGCGCTTTGTGACTGCATTAGCCAATATTCGTAACTTTTCTATTATTGCCCACATTGATCATGGCAAGTCGACCCTTGCCGATCGTTTTATTCAAATGTGCGGTGCGCTGCAAGATCGTGAAATGCAGGCGCAGGTCCTCGATTCTATGGACATTGAGCGTGAGCGCGGCATCACTATTAAAGCCCAGTCCGTGACCTTGTTTTACGACCATCCTAACGGTGAGCGTTATCAGCTTAACTTTATTGATACCCCTGGTCACGTCGACTTCTCCTACGAAGTATCGCGCTCACTAGCCGCTTGTGAAGGCGCGCTATTGGTCGTTGATGCTGCGCAAGGCGTAGAAGCGCAATCGGTTGCCAACTGCTATACCGCAGTAGATCAAGGCTTGGAGGTGATGGCAGTCTTAAATAAGATTGACTTGCCACAAGTTGAGCCTGAGCGTGTGATTCAAGAGATTGAAGACATCATTGGCATTGATGCCGTTGATGCACCGCGCGTATCAGCTAAGTCTGGTCTTGGCGTCGATAAGCTGCTAGAAGCCTTGGTCGAGTTTATTCCTGCGCCAACTGGCGATCGTGAGGCGCCGCTACAAGCATTGATTATCGACTCATGGTTTGATAGTTACTTAGGCGTGGTCTCGCTCGTACGTGTGCGTGAAGGAACGGTCAAAAAAGGCGATAAAATTTATATCTTATCGACTAAAGAAGCGCATTTGGTCAGCTCGATTGGTGTCTTTACGCCGAAGCCTCTAGATACGGGGATTTTAGAAGCCGGTGAAGTTGGCTTTATCATTGCTGGTATCAAAGACATCGCAGGCGCTCCCGTGGGTGATACAATTACCCATTCCAAGACCCCTGACGTTGATCGCATTCCCGGTTTTAAACAGATTACCCCGCAAGTTTATTCTGGCATGTTCCCAGTTGACTCTACCGATTTTGAAAAATTCCGTGAAGCGCTGCAAAAACTACAGATCAACGATGCCTCATTATTCTTTGAGCCTGATACCTCCGATGCGCTTGGCTTTGGTTTCCGCTGCGGCTTCTTAGGTATGCTGCACATGGAGATTATCCAAGAGCGCTTAGAGCGCGAATATGACTTGGATTTAATCACCACTGCGCCATCGGTTATCTATGAGATTGAAAAGAAGAACGGCGAAGTCATTTATGTTGATAATCCATCAAGATTGCCTGAGCCAAATAATATCGAAGAGTTCCGTGAGCCGATTGCGCGCTGTCAGATTTTAGTACCGCAAGATTACTTGGGTAACGTGATGACGCTTTGCATTGAGCGCCGCGGAGTTCAAGTCGATATGCGCTTTATGGGTCGTCAAGTGCAGCTGATTTTTGATATTCCGATGGGCGAGGTGGTCATGGACTTCTTTGACCGTCTAAAATCAGTCTCGCGCGGATTTGCGTCGCTGGATTACAACTTTGAGCGTTATCAAGTAGATAAATTGGTAAAAGTTGATGTACTGATTAATGGCGAGAAAGTCGATGCGTTAGCCATGATTGTGCATCAAGACCAAGCGCGCTATCGTGGTAATGCATTGGTTGGTAAAATGAAAGAGCTGATTCCGCGTCAGATGTTTGATGTAGCGATTCAGGCCGCGATTGGTAGCCAGATTATCGGCCGCAGTACGGTGAAAGCCATGCGTAAAGACGTACTAGCCAAATGTTATGGTGGCGACGTTTCGCGTAAGAAAAAGCTGCTCTCAAAACAGAAAGCCGGCAAAAAACGTATGAAGCAAGTCGGTAATGTGGAAATTCCACAAGAAGCCTTCCTAGCTGTTTTGCAAGTTGAATAAATCACCGATAAATGATCAAACGTCATCTGTCTTAATATCTTTTTTAATATCTCATTTATTAATAATAAAGACTGGCAGATAAGTAGCTCGCTAATAGGCAAATAAGTATGGATTTTGATTTTAATTTGATTCTAGTACCCTTAACCATTGGTTTAGGTATTATTTGGCTATTAGATAAGCTGACGCTGAAACAACGTAAAACACGGGGTCGTGGTAAAGAAAGTTTATTGGTACGCTGGGCGTACGACTTCTTCCCAGTGTTGGCGGTAGTATTAATTGTACGCTCGTTCTTGATTGAGCCGTTTAATATTCCCTCATCATCTATGGTGCCGACTTTATATACTGGCGACTTTATCGCGGTCAATAAATACGCTTACGGTGTGCGTCTGCCGCTCACTTATAATAAAGTACTTGATACAGGCGCGCCTGAGCATGGCGATGTGGTGGTTTTTCGCTACCCTGAAAACCCAAGTATTTATTATATCAAGCGTGTCATTGGTCTACCGGGTGATAGCGTTAGTTATAACAAAGGTACGCTCGCGATTAATGACAAACCAGTTCCTACCAAAGCGGTAAATTTTGCCGCCGATGCTGAACTGACCTCACAGTTATACCCAGCAGGACAAGTTGCACCAGGGCAAGTCTTGACTGAAGACAATGCTATACAAATGGGTCAACAAGAAGAAAACGCAGCGCAGTATTTCGAAGAAATACAAGGCGACAACAAACACTTGGTGCGCTACTTACCTAATATGAATAGTTCGCAATATGCGCCATTTTTACAGCAAGAGTCACCAGAAGTGGTCAGCTCTGAAGGAACAGAATGGCGTATCAGTGTCCCAGAAGGTCACTACTTTGTGATGGGTGATAACCGCGATCGCAGTGCTGACGGGCGTTTTTGGGGCTTCGTTCCTGATGACAATTTAGCCGGTAAAGCGGTCTATATTTGGATGCATAAGCCGCCTGGTCTTAATTTACCAACTTTTAAACGTAATGGCAGTATTGATTGATATCATCGCTGCGCTAAAGATTGATTTACCGATAATAGTTTGTGCTAATATTATGGCTATCTAATAAACTGCTGAATGACTTAAAAATATCAACTATTAAGCAATCATATTAATAGTATGGCGGTTTACCTATAGCAACTTAAGCAAGTTACCCTTTGAGAGGTATTATAGTGCAACAATTATCAGGTTTGTCTTCGCAGCGCGGTGCTAGTGTGACTAGTATCGTTTTTATCATTATCGTTTTGGGTGTGGCTGCTAAATTGATTGTCGCTATCGTACCGGCGCAGATTGGTGATTATCAGCTGACTAAAACGTTAAGTGAGCAGCTTAAAGAATCCAATGCTAATAAAGAAACGGCTAAACAGTTTGTTGAACGTGTCAATAAGCAGCTTTCTATTAATGCTGATTATGATACTAAAGCAGAAGAGGTTTTTACCTTTACTGATAAAAAAACAGGCCAGCTTGCTATTCATAAGGAATACGCAGTAACCAATAACCTTTTTGGTAATATCGATATCGTTAATCGCTTCGAAGGCGATATTGATGCAACTACTGCCGAATAATCTGTACTCTACATTATAGAAAAGTGAATATTCATGATTGATATTTACTTTTTTAAGAAATTTAAAAGATTCTAACGCACCAAAAGTTAGCCATATTCATTAATGCAAAAAAAATGCAACAAAAGGGATAATCACAAGCCACGCATGAAACCAACTTCGCAGTATCCTCAGGCGGTTCCTAATCACCAAAAAAGTAGCATCTCTGATGACACGCTTATTATTAGCTCAGAATTTATTCAACGCTTAGCGATATTGACGCGCAAGTTGGGTTATGTGTTTAATGATTTGAGTTTGCCTAAGCTGGCGCTCACCCATCGCTCGTTTGATAGTAAGAAAAACTATGAACGTTTAGAGTTTTTGGGCGATGCGCTACTAGGTATGATAGTCGGTGAAGCGTTATATCATCGTTATCCGACGCAAAACGAAGGTCGTCTGACCCGGATGCGCGCAACTTTAGTCCGCCAAGAATCACTAGTTATTATTGCGCAAAACCTAGAGCTTTCTAACCAATTGATATTGGGCGTTGGTGAGCGTAAAGGCGGCGGGCGCAATCGTGCTTCTATCTTAGCGGATGCCGTAGAGTCATTGATTGGGGCGATTTATCTAGACAGCCAAGACATGGATATTACCCGTGACTGCGTGCTTTCTTGGTACGGCGACCTTATTGATAATGTTAATGATCAAAAAGCGCTCAAAGACGCCAAAAGCCGCTTACAAGAATGGTTGCAATCTAAGCAGTTTGATTTGCCGCATTATGAGCTGATGGAAACACGCGGCAATGCCCCACATCAAATTTTTGTGGTGCGCTGTCAGGTAAATATTAATAACTGTCCTGATATTACCGAATCGGGTGAAAGCCGCCGTATCGCTGAGCAAAAAGCTGCAGAGCTGATGATTAACCAATTGCATAAATTGCCAGGTCAGCCTAAAAAACGCTCATAGCTCATTTTTCAAACGTATTTTACAGCGCTTTTTTAAAGTCCATTTATTGAAATGTTCCGTTTTCTAAGTACTAATTTTTCGATTGTTTCAATAAACGATTATTCGAAATACCAAATATTCTTAATATGATCAGATTTATGCTACTTTCCTTCAAACGACTAACAAGTGGCATGACTGATGACAACCTCCATAGGATTAACCCATGAGCAATCACAACGACTTGCCATTAAATAATGAAGATAATGCCAAAAATATGACCGAAAACACCAATACCAGTTCAACCCAAAATAATGTTGAAGCAAATGACGTTGAACAAAACCACGCTGAATTAGGCAGTACTAGATTAAATGATGCTAAGCTAAATGTTGATAACACAGAAGATACTGCGTTAGAGAATAACGCAATAGAAAATGACACGGCGATCGAAGAGTTCTTTTCACCAAATAACAATGTACATATAGCTGATGGTTTTAAAACGGGTTATGTGGCCATTGTTGGTCGCCCGAATGTGGGTAAATCAACCTTGATGAACCACTTGTTGGGTCAAAAGCTGTCTATCACCTCGCGTAAACCACAAACGACCCGCCATCGTATTCACGGTATTTTATCTAACGATGAGATGCAAGCGGTGTTTGTTGATACCCCAGGTATTCATCGTAATGAAGTACGTGCTATCAATGAGCGCATGAATAAAGCGGCCGTCTCTGCCTTGGTAGATGTTGATTTGGTCTTGTTTGTCGTTGATTCTGACCAATGGCGCGACGATGATTTGCTTGTTTTACAAAAGCTTGGCGATACCAATTTAACTGTGGTACTGGTTATTAATAAAGCCGATACTTTAAAAGATAAAGGTAGTGTATTGCCATTGATCGAAACCTTTAACGACAGTTTTGATTTTGCTGATATTGTCCCTGTTTCTGCTTTAAAGAATCAAAACTTGGATCGCTTGCAAGAAGTGATCGCCTCACATTTGCCAATCGCCGATCCTATCTATGATACCGAGCAGATTACCGATCGCTCAGAGCGCTTTTTGGCCAGTGAAATTATCCGCGAAAAAATCATGCGTAGTGCAGGTGATGAAGTACCATACGATTTAACGGTACAGATTGATGGTTTTAAAGACGAAGCCGCGCATATAGATCCAAAAACTGGTCGTCCCCGTAAAGCTTGCACCTTTATCGATGCGACCATTTATGTCGAACGCAGTGGGCAAAAAGCGATCGTTATTGGTGATAAAGGCCAGCGTATCAAACAAGTGGGTATGGATGCGCGTAAAGACATGGAACAGCTGTTTGATAAGAAAATCATGTTAACGTTATGGGTAAAAGTGAAACGTGGTTGGTCTGATGATGAGCGTGCTTTGACCAGTTTGGGATATTAATAGCGCTTTAAAAGAAATTGCATGGCGTCATCTATGTTTGTCGCCATGCATTTATATCATCATTGCTGAGGTAATAATCCATGCGTAACGAAGCGTTAATCGGTTATTTATTACATCAGCGTCCTTACCAAGAAAAGCGCGCTTTATACTATTTATTTTCTCAGCACCATGGTGTCATCCATGGGATTGGCAAAAAAGGCGCGCCGCTCTTTATGCCGCTGCAACTTTTTGCAACTGGTAAACGCGATTTAAAAACATTCAGTCAGATTAATATTGCGCCTTTAAGCTCAATTCAAGGTTCTGTAACACAAGATTTTTTGGCGCCAGAGGACAGTAACGCGAACCTAGCAGAAGCGTTGCACCACGAGAGTATCGGTGGGCAACATCAGTACGCTGGCCTTTACTTGAATGAGATATTATGGCGGCTACTACCTACTGAAGATCCTATGCCAGTATTATGGCAACACTATCAAAACAGTCTACAGCAGCTTAAGCAGCCTTTAACTGCTGATGAGTTGCGTTTGTGTTTGCGCCAGTTTGAGACGTATTTGTTTAATGAGTTAGGCTTTGCTTTAACGTTAAAACATGACAGTTTAGATCAGCCTATTGAGTCCGACTGCTCTTATCGCTTCTTACCTGATGTGGGCTTGGTACCGATTATTCATAATGACGATAATAAAAATGCAATAGCGCAAACTGTTTTTAAAGGTAGTGAGATTTTAGTGATGGTAGAGCAGGGCATATCTGCTGTTACCCTCAATACTTGGTCACGTTTGCATCGACAACTGATTGATCATCTACTTGATTACCAGCCATTACAAAGTCGCCTTCTTTGGCAGCAGCAACAGCGCTATCAATCCTAGGGTTTATAAAGGTTTTATACCCCACTTTTTAGTAAATGATCTGGATATTATTGAAAGGATTTTTTATGACTAACACAACGGTAGTACAGATAGCTAACTCAGTAGAAACTTCAAACATTAGCTTAAAAAAACCTCTATTAGGGGTCAATATTGACCATGTAGCGACTTTACGCCAAGCAAGAGGTGTCAGCTATCCAAGCCCATTGGCAGCGGCTCTTTTATGTGAACAAGCGGGAGCAGATGGTATCACGATTCATTTGCGTGAAGATCGTCGCCATATTCAAGATGCCGACGTGTATGAGATTGCCGAGCAGCTGACCACAAGAATGAACCTAGAGATGGCAGCAACGACTGAGATGCTTGAGATTGCTCGCGAGGTTAAACCATTTTGGGTATGTTTGGTGCCTGAAAAGCGCGCCGAATTAACTACCGAAGGTGGTCTTGATGTTGCGGGTCAGATGCCTTGGTTGACGGATTATATCGGCAAGTTACAAGCAGTCGGTATTAAAGTCTCTTTGTTTATTGATCCAGAAGACAAGCAGATTGCTGCAGCGGTAAGCTGCGGAGCCGATGCGATTGAACTACATACAGGTGCTTATGCTGAGGCAGGTCTGGCCGGTAACGTCGATAAGATGAGCGCTGAACTTACAAGGATTAGGCAAGCGGTACTGACTGCAAAAGATGCTAATTGCCATATGCTAATTAATGCTGGTCATGGTCTCACGCGTGACAATGTTAAGGCGATTGCCCAAATTGACGGCATATATGAGCTAAATATTGGACATGCCCTTATTGCCGATGCCATCTTTGTTGGGTTAGAGCAGGCAGTTATTATGATGAAATCTGCTATGCATCAAAGTGTTTAACTATTTTAACCTTAGCATCGTTTTCTATTGCCCACAGTCAGTAGGGTGGCTTTCGTTAGGTTTATAAGTAATACGACCGATTTGGCTAAATGAGATTTGATACATGGTGTGATTGTAGGTCGAAGTTGGACAGTATTTAAAATGTCCGAAATGACCGCGCGGTTTACCGCTATCACCCCAAAATTTAGTGTAATGGCGCTTATCTCCTACCCGTAAATGCAAGGTGCTGTATTTAGGATCTAATGCCTGTTCTTCTAATAGGTCGTCAACTCCTAAATCGAAGTTCTTATTATTGTTCTTGTCTAAGAATAATAACAGCTTCTTCTGACTGTCCCTATCACAGATGCCGCCATTATTAGACAAGCAAACCAGTAAGTCTTGTCTTCTGATATAACTTTCCGCTTTAGCTAATGTGAGTGTATTCTCAATTTGATTTTCAATACGTCTTGCTTCCATACGGGCTAATTGCTCCAGGATATAAGGTGTCGCAATCATTGCCATGATAACTAAGACGGCGACGGTAACGATTAACTCTACTAAATTAAAGCCATGTTCATTATGTGGTCGAAGGTGTCTTTGCTTATTTGAGGATACTTTATATAATTCAATCATGATGGACTGTTGCCTATATAAGAGGTATGGCGATATAGAAAAACAACTTATAAATGGAGCTGACTTCACTGCCAAAGTTTTTTACTACCAATGTTGAACATGAGGATTAATAGAGTAACGAATCTAGTAGATTTATATAGCTATACAAAGAATATAGAATTTAGTAAAAATCCAAGTAATTAAATAAAAAATGAAATAATGTTTACTAATTAAATATAGACTAAATATATATCTAGTGTCAAATAATGTTTCAATTCGTGAATGAGCAGTTTTATCAATAGAGAAAACTAAAGATTTGTATTAAAATAGGCTCAAACAATAGGTATGATTCGTTTCATCATCTATTGCGACCTAACATACAAAAGATAAAAAGTGTAAAGTGTGTTAGTTATCGGTAAGTTGAGCTGACTAATGTGTTTTGGTTATGACATTATCGTGTAATAATGTGTAGCTGGTTAACGAAAAAAGTTGTAAACTGAGTTGATAATCGCTAAGCTAATCCTTAATTGGTTTTGCTTTGTAACTTAAAATTTGTAAAGGATGTCTATTTTTAGACATTTTGAGATGCAGTTTTGCTTAACGCATTACTAAAATTATCCTTTGGAGGAAGTTCATGAAATTAAATAAAATTGCTTTGGCATTGTTTGCCATTACAGCGGCTCCACTAGCAGCAAACGCTGGTGTTACTATTAGTCCACTATTACTTGGTTATCACTGGACAGAAGACGGTGAAGACCAACGCGACCTGTTAGCAAACTATGGTGATTCTGCAGAAAACTACTATGTAGAGAATGGTTTATATACTGGTGCTGCATTAGGTATCGAGCTAACTCCTTCTACTCAGTTCCAAGTAGAGTATGGTGTATCTAATACTGATGCTATAAGCAACAGAGGTGCAGCATACGATTCAGACGCCGAACAAGAAATGATTTCTGGTAACTTCTTAATCGGTTTTGAAGAGTTCAGTGGCTATACAGACAGTGCATTTAAACCTTATGCATTGATTGGTGCTGGTCAATCTAAACTTAAAATCGAAGATGCTAGCGGCAATATGGTATCAGGTACTAAAGATACAATCGGTAACCTAGGTTTAGGTGCTATGTATCGTATTAACGATGCATTAAGCCTACGTGGTGAAGGTCGTGCGATTCATAACTTTGACCAAAACTGGTGGGAAGGCATGGCTTTGGCCGGTCTAGAAGTTGTATTAGGTGGTCATTTAGCTCCTACTGTTGCTGTTCCACCGATGCAAGAGCCATTAGTTGATAATGCTCCAATCGTTGTTGTTGAATCTGATCTTGATTCTGACGGTGATGGCGTACCTGATAGCATCGATGCATGCCCAGGCACTCCAATGAACGTAGTGGTTGATGAGCGCGGTTGCCCAGTACCAGTAGACATTACTGATGAGCTGAAAATGGAACTACGTGTATTCTTTGATAACGATAAATCAGCTATCAAAAACCAATACAAACCAGAAATCGCTAAAGTAGCAGAGAAGATGCGTGAGTATCCTAACTCTACTGCTCGCGTCGAAGGTCATGCTTCTAAAACAGGTCCTTCAGCACGTTATAACCAACGTCTATCTGAAGCCCGTGCTGTTGCAGTGAAATCTATGTTGACTAACGAATTTGGTATTGCTCCAAACCGTCTATCAACAGTTGGTTATGGTTATGATCAACCAATCGCTGATAACAACACTGAAGAAGGTCGCGCTATGAACCGTCGTGTATATGCCATCATCACTGGTGACAAAACCATGACTGTTGAACAAACTAAAGATATGGTTGTTCAATAAGTAATAGCTGCTAATTATCTTATAAAGTAATTAGTTACAAAAAAAGTCATCCCTTGGGTGGCTTTTTTTTATTTAGGCAGTGAGAAAAGCAAGTTATTGCATAAATTCATGATGCAATAATGTTATACTAGCGACCCAAACACTTTGTAAATTGACAAGGTGTACATTAGCATAGCTATCTGTACGATGGATTTATCAGCATAGGTATTTGATTTCGTTAATATTAAATTGTTGTACGTATTGTGCAATTATTTAATCCTAAGCCAATCATGTCTATCTGGTTGATGTTAACAGTTTATCCAGCGGCGCTTACTGCTACTGCATTTTTTTAAGACAAAACGAGCATTTTATATGGCGAACGATATCAAACACCTGCGTAACATTGCAATTATTGCCCACGTTGACCACGGTAAAACCACTTTGGTTGACAAGCTATTACATCAATCTGGTACTTTTGGCGATCGTGCAAACATTGCTGAGCGTGCAATGGATTCAGGTGATATTGAGCAAGAGCGTGGTATTACCATCTTAGCAAAGAATACTGCTATCCGCTGGACAGATGATACTGATGGCACTGAGTATCGTATTAATATTGTCGACACCCCTGGTCACGCCGATTTTGGTGGTGAAGTTGAGCGTGTCATGTCAATGGTTGACTGTGTACTATTAGTCGTTGACGGTGTTGATGGCCCAATGCCACAAACCCGTTTCGTGACTCAAAAAGCATTTGAGCAAGGCCTGAAGCCGATTGTTGTTATTAACAAAATCGACCGTCCTGGTTCACGTCCTGATTGGGTAATGGATCAAATTTTTGATTTGTTTGACAACTTAGGCGCTACTGATGAGCAGTTAGATTTCCCAGTTGTTTACGCCTCAGCATTGAATGGTATTGCCGGTTTAGAAGCTGATAACTTAGCTGATGACATGACACCACTGTTCAAAACTATTGTTGATGTCGTACAGCCACCACAGGTTGATGCTGATGCTCCGTTCCGTATGCAAATATCAAGTATCGATTATAATAGTTTTGTAGGTGTTATCGGTATTGGTCGTATTCAACGTGGTCGCATCTCTACGAATACGCAAGTAACTGTCATCGATAAAGACGGCGAAACACGTAACGGTCGTATATTGAAGATTATGGGTTATCATGGCCTTGATCGTATTGAAGTAGATGATGCACAAGCAGGTGATATTGTCTGTATTACTGGTGTTGACGCGCTTAATATCTCAGATACTATCTGTGATCCTAATCATGTTGAAGCTTTGCCACCGTTAACGGTTGATGAACCAACGGTATCAATGACTTTCCAAGTGAACAACTCTCCGTTTGCTGGTCGTGAAGGTAAGTTTGTTACTTCACGCAACATTCGTGAGCGTCTTGAGCGTGAACTGATTCATAACGTTGCGCTACGTGTAGAAGATACTGAGTCTCCTGATAAATTTAAAGTATCAGGTCGTGGTGAGCTACATCTGTCTGTATTGATTGAAAACATGCGCCGTGAAGGGTATGAGCTTGGTGTGTCACGTCCAGAAGTTATCGTTAAAGAAGTGGATGGTAAGCTACAAGAGCCGTATGAAAATGTAGTGTTTGATATTGAAGAGCAGCATCAAGGTTCAATCATGGAACAGGTTGGCTTGCGTAAAGGCGAGATGACTAACATGGAGCTTGATAGTAAAGGTCGTATGCGTATTGAAGCAACCATGCCAGCTCGTGGTTTGATTGGTTTCCGTTCTGAGTTCTTAACCTTGACTTCAGGAACAGGCATCCTAACGTCAAGCTTCTCGCATTACGGTCCACAAAAAATTGGTGATGTCGGTGCTCGCTCTAATGGTGTACTTGTTTCTATGACCAAAGGCGTTTGCTTAGGCTTCGCACTATTTAACCTACAAAAGCGCGGCAAGATGTTTGCTGAGCCACAGCTTGAAGTTTATGAAGGTATGATTGTTGGTTTAAACTCACGTAACGATGATATGGCCGTTAACCCAACAACCGCCAAACAGTTGACCAACGTTCGTGCTAGTGGTACTGACGAAGCGTTGACTCTAACGCCTGCGATTAAGTTCACTCTTGAGCAGGCGCTTGAATTCATTCAAGATGACGAGCTGGTTGAAGTAACACCAAAATCTATCCGTCTGCGTAAGCGTTACTTGACTGAAAGTGAGCGTAAGCGTTTTGGTCGTAAGAAAGGTGCATAATATCGATATGTAAATTACTTCGTAATTTATATTATTATTAAAGAAGCACGCAATGCTGGTTATTTTTTAGTAGCATTGAGAGATATAATTGGCAGTATGAAGTGAGCTGAATATGGTTCACTTTATATTGCTTTTTTTTGTGTCTGTCTTTTTATATAATAGAAAAAATAATCAATCTAACTGTACTATTTAGAATAAATTGTATTATCCTTAAGTAACAATAACCATTTAATTATTTACCTGACCATAGGTAAAACTTTCAAGGAGTGACATTATGAGTATGGTATCTGAGTTCAAGGAATTTGCTTTAAAAGGTAACGTGATGGACTTAGCAGTCGGTGTCATCATTGGTGGCGCTTTTGCGACTATCACGACTTCTTTAGTTGAAGACATTATAATGCCAATCGTCGCTTTTATTGCTGGCGGCGAAATTAACTTTAAAAATATGTTTTTCATACTAGGAGATGCACCCGAAGGCGTTGCGATGACTTATGATGCACTCAAGGCAGCAGGTGTGCCGGTGTTGGCTTATGGTAGTTTTATCACGGTGTTGATTAACTTCCTGATTTTGGCGTTTATCATCTTTATGATGGTCAAAATGGTTAATAGATTACGCCGTGAAGATGAGGTAGAAGAAGCCGTAGCAGAGCCGTCAGAAGAGGTGCAATTACTGCGTGAGATTAGCGCAAAGCTGAGCAATACTCACATTACGAAATAAAGTCGTATAACTTGCTTACAGAATCAAAAAAGGCTAACGATAAGTTAGCCTTTTTTATTGTCGATTGATAAGCTTAAAGCTTATGGCGTAACTACCACATAGTCATTGGTATTAATTAGGATTTCTGAAGGACCATCTACAACGATACGCACAACATTATTATCAATGACTTGTGATTTGTAAAAATTATCTTCAGCAACGGTGCAACCTAAGCAGCGTCCCATCGCATCCCATGGCTCAACGAATAACTTTTGCTGTGCTTGGTCAGCATTACCACCGATGAGTGAGAAGGGTAGACTTACAAGATAAGCTGCTGTGCCTGCTACAGCGGCTACTAATTGTAATGGCTTACCGACAATCGTATCGACTGCCATAGTCTCATAAGAGGGACCAAAATCAGTCTCATCGATTTCTATCGCTGCTAACGCCGGCTGCATGCTAGCACAAATTAAGCTTACGCTTGTCATTATGGTCAGTAGCTTATATTGAACGGTACGTTTCAGTTTAGTTGGAGCACTCATAATAATATCCTAAAACTCATAAGTAGTATGATTAATAGCTGCTGCTATTTGCATACAGAGACAATTTCTCTATAGAAACAAGGCGACAACGATAGATGTTTTTTATTATTACAGATAAATAAACGCTTTGCACTATTTATGTAAATATTAGCGCTATTAAAGCAAGATGTCAGCTAATAAGCAACAAAAATGCGCACTATATTGATATTAGCAGGATATTTCTCAATATAGATAATTGTAGGAGTTGCCCTAGATAATTTTTCTTATCTAGAACAGCTCTTAATTACAAAGAAACTTATGAAGAATCTTAGATATCAGATACGTGACTAAAATAACCATATTAATATTATCATCTTAACCTATAGCTTATTAATATTGACCATTGATTAGTTAATATTAATAGGCTGACAATCAGGACAAAAAACGCTAGCCCGTCCATTAAGCTTAATGTTTTCTAATGCTGTGTCGCAATGTGGACAAGTTTCGCCTTGTCTGCCATAGACATTTAATGTTTGTTGAAAATAGCCGGTTTGACCGCTGGCGACGGTAAAATCGCGTAATGTAGAGCCACCTAGCGTTATCGCTTTTTTTAGAATTGCTTTGATATGTTCAATCAAGGTCATTATTTGCTCGTATGAAACCTTATGAGCGGGCGTTGCCGGATGGATGCCTGATAAATAAAGGCTTTCAGTAGCGTAAATATTACCAACACCGACTACGATTTGCTGTTCCATAATGACTGATTTTATGGCGCGCTTGATAGGCTGCTTGGTAGTATTGGCTTTACGCGTATCGGTTGTTGTGGTGCTGACATTATTGGTTAAAGCATTATCAGAAGTTTGATTTGGGTTATCTGAGCGCTGAATTAAATGATATAAATAATCAGCGGTAAATGCTTCTGATAGGGGTTCAGGACCTAAATGATCTAATAGTTTATGACCATAATCATCAAACCATAACACCGAGCCAAAGCGCCTTGGGTCATAATAATGCAACTGTGTTTGGGTATCATCAGCGCCGCTGAATGTGACCACCAGATGGTCATGTTTACGCTTATCAGTGCCATAACTGTGCTGCTGCAAGCTACCTGACATACCCAAATGAATCAACAGTTGGCGCGTTGTCAAAGTATTAGGCTGAATAGGAGTGCTATTATTGGCAGAAATGATCGGTATAAAATTCAATATCAAGTACTTTGCTCGGCGCTCGACACTATCCAAAGTATAATTAATCAGTTGGTTTAAATCATCAGGCATTGACCAGCGTAGTTTGGGTTGGAAAACTTTGACATCGACCACTTGTTGACCTAATAAGGGGTTGAGACTGGTTTTAGTGGTTTCTACTTCAGGCAACTCAGGCATAGTATTTTTTATAAACACTCTATTATGATTATGGATTAACGGTATGAGAGAATAGTTTTAATGGTTATAATGTCAAAAATGGATCAAACAACGGCGCGGCGAGCGTGTAAGATGCCGTGCTGCTGCTCAAGCTTAGCAAGCAGCTTAGATAAATGTGCAAGCCCTGAAACTTCAATATGAAACTTTAAAAAAGCGATGTTATCATCATTACTCAGCGTTTCAACTTGGCGAATATTGACGTTTTCTTTATCAATAATCTGGGTCAAATCACGCAGTAACCCACGTCTATCATACGCTTCTATATGAATATCTACCGGTTGATAACGCCCAGCTTTAACTGTCCAAGCGGCATCAATTTCACGTGCTGGGTCATTTTCAATCAAGCGTAAATATTCGGGGCAACCACGATTGTGTACGCTGACGCCACGCGATAAGGTAATGTAGCCGGCGATGGGTTCGCCGTGGACAGGATGGCAGCAGCCTGCTAGGTTAATCTCTATATTATCCAAGCCATCGATATGGATTTTATAAGCATCGAGTTTTCCTGCGTCTTTTGCATTAATAGTAGGGGAAAAATCTTCTTCAGGTTTTTCAGGCTCTAGATGCAATTGACGAGAAATATGACTGGTAAGCTGATTGAGACCAATATCACCAGTCACCAAACCGACCACGATATCATCGGTATTGTTAACGTTAAAATACTGCGTATAGTCGTTTAAGTCGATACTGTTTGGATGCACTGATAAACGCTCAAGCTCTTTACTGAGCATTTGGCGACCTATCTCAATATTTTTATCACGGTCCTGCTTGTTAAACCATTGACGCAGTTTTGAGCGCGCGCGGTTGGTATGAATATAACCGAGCGAGGCGACCAACCAATCGCGGTTAGGTTCACGCGATGCTTTGGTGATAATTTCAACTTGTTCGCCCGTCTTTAACTGATAAGTCAGCGGCACATAGCGCTGGTTGACCCGCGCCGCTTGCGCACGGTTACCGACTTGCGTATGTACATAATAGGCAAAATCCAGTACCGTCGCGCCTTTGGGCAGTTCAGTAATATCCCCATCACGACTAAAAATATAAATACGCTCAAGCTCATCAAAATCAACAAGTTGCTCTTCTTCGTCAAACTCGATTTCTTCTAGCTCTTCGCCTGTTAATAATGTTGAGCGCGGTTGATTGCGCGTCTCATTATTGATAGAAAGCAGTTGCCGTAGTGAGCTGATTCTTTGGTTAAGATAATTGTCCTTTTTATTCTTCAAACCTTCTTTATAATTGACGTGCGCGCACATGCCAAGCTCTGCTTCAAAGTGCATTTCTTGGGTGCGTATCTGAACTTCTAGCGATTTATTCTCAGCAATAACCGCTGTATGTAGCGAGCGATAACCGTTAGATTTAGGATTGGTAATATAGTCGTCGAATTGTTCAGGAATGTAGCGCCATAAACCGTGTACCAAGCCTAAAACGTGATAGCAGTCTGAAGGACTATTGACTAATACGCGCAGCGCGCGAATATCATAAAGCTGATCAAAAGATAAACCTTTGAGCTTCATTTTCCGGTAAATGGAATAGATGTGCTTCACGCGTCCTGAAACCTCGCCCTCAATACCAGCTTCGGCTAAGGCTGCATTAAGCTTATCTTGTACGCGCTGAATATAGGATTCACGTTCGCTACGCTTTTCTGATAGCAATTTGGCGATTTCTTTATAACGCTCAGGCGCAAGATAGCGAAACGCTAAGTCTTCAAGCTCCCATTTTAATTGGGCAATACCGAGCCTATGAGCCAATGGTGCATAAATAGTCATAACCTCGCGCGCGACTCGATGTTGCCGCTCTTCACTAGAAAAGGTCAGTTCACGCATTGCAAAGGTACGCTCAGCCAATTTAATCAGCACGACGCGGACATCATTGGTAACGGAGATGAGCATGCTATAAATGTTGGATAGCTGGTCACGTTGATTATTGACAAAGTGGTCTTCTAAGCGCTTATTGCTTTCGATAATCTCCGACAGTTTACCCATCGCCAATGTATCTTTGACTAAGGTTGAGATATCGGCACCGAATTTTTTTTCAATTTCCGCTAAGCTAATAATCGATTTACGGGCGCTACGATAAAGCATCGCTGCGACGAGCGCATTTTCATCTTGATACAGGTAGGTTAGGATATCGGTCATCGCAATACCGGTGACATAAGCGCCTGAGCGTTCAGATTCACTGGTATTCATGTGACTGCGGATAAACTCGCAAGCGGCGGCAAGATTGGGTACAGATTCTTGACCGATACGCTTGGCGACATTATCAAGCCAAGTAGGCACGTCGATATTTATTTGGTCTAAATCAATCTCTTCTAGCTCTTTTGCTGAAAGCGCATGCGTATCATCAAGCAGTTGATTGTCTAAATACTCATCTTTGAGGTTGGGGTCATGACTATGATAAGCATACTGAGCAGAGCGATCAAAGGTAGTGTGTAGCTTATGGGTAGACAGCTGGTATTTGATATCGTGTGGAATTTGGGCATAGCTATTGGCAGACTGATGAGAACGCTGACTTGCGACCAGTTGTGCTGCCAATGTTGCGCTATCGGCTTGCGTGGTTTGTCCATCTACCAGAGGTAATCCTTCACGAATTTTTACCATAGCCCACTCCTCTTAGCTATTCAGAATTGATTAAAAGCATAGTTACTTAGAAAGATATATAGTTAGAAAAATATAAATTTTCGATAAGTAAGCGGTTAGCTATAAATCAATTCAGCCGCTAAAAAATCCTTTTTTAGCAGCTATAAAATGATAGAGATAAATAATATATAAAGCGATGAGTAAGGCTACTCATCATATCTTGATTAAGAAAGCTTCAGTATATTGGTTATTATTATCTCATTTTAAAATGACAAATCAAGCAAGGCTCTGTAATGATCGTGTCGGTTTCGATAACAGAACGCCTTATTAACCTTATCGCTTAATCCGTTTTTACATAAAGCAATGCGGTTAAAAATGAGCGTTAGGATTCTTGCAAATGTTATGCTAAAAAATGTCATATTCAAAAAAACCATGCGTTAATATTGGTATTATTAAAACTAATATTAAGCTGGGATTTTCTCAAAACGCGCGATTGACTCGACGTGACCTGTATGACAGAACATATCCATCACGCCCGCATGCGTTAAGCGATAACCTTGTTCTAACAAGGCTTTGGTATCACGCGCAAGGGTAGCAGGGTTACAGGATACATAAACAATGCGTTCGGCATTAAACTTCGGCAGATACTGCATAATTTCCCATGCGCCTGAACGCGGTGGGTCAATCAATAACGCATCAAAGCCTTGATTCGCCCAAGGTTTATCAGTGCAATCTTGGGTTAAATCTTGGCTATAAAACTCCGTATTATTAATGCCATTGCGACGCGCATTATCGGCAGCACGGGCAGTCATGGCTTCACTGCCTTCAACGCCAACCACTGAGCCAGTTTCGCCAACTAAACGTGCTAGTGGTAAGCTGAAGTTGCCCAAACCACTGAATAAATCTAGCACGCGCTCGCCTGCTTTTAAGTCTAGTAAGTCGCAAGCAAGTTTGGTCATTTGACGATTGACCGATAAATTGACCTGAGTAAAGTCCGTTGGGATGAATTCAAACGTCAAATCATACTCTGGCAATTGATAATATAAGCGCCCAAACTGTTCACTCATGTCATCATGCTCAGTCAAGGCAATACGCTGAATGCTATCGGCGCCTTTTGACTGTAAATATAACTGCCAATTGCGTGCCGCAAAGAACGTTTTTAATTTCTCGATATCCGCATCTGATAATGGCGCTAAATTACGCACAATAAGCGCAACAGGCTGATTGCCATCAGGCAGCTCTGGCATCGCTTCACCCATAGCGAGTTCAAGCTGGGCAATCTTGTCACGACTCTCGAGCGTGCTAATAAGTGCTTTTAAATTTTCAATCTCAAAACCAATACGCGGATCTAAGATATGACACTCATTTAACTCCGCTAAAAAGTTACTTGAGCGCTCACGGAAACCAACCAAGGCGGTTTCTTTTTTGGCGACATAACGGACACCCAATCTTGCTTTGGTACGGTAACCTAAGCGATCGCCAACCACTGGCGCGAGCCAATGATCCGGCTCGACATTGGCTTGATGGATAAGCATTTCAGCAAGCACAGATTGCTTAAAGTTGATTTGACCGTCTGGCTGCCAATGTTGCAGATTACAGCCACCGCAAACGCCAAAATGCGGGCAGGGCGGTACCACGCGCTCAGGGTTTGGATTGGCAGTAATACTTACGGCATCACCTTCTTCAAAACTGGTGCGACTATTGGTAATTTTGACTAAGGCGCTTTCGCCCGGTAGCGCAAAGCTGACAAAAATCTTTTTGCCATGTTTGTCTTCGATATGACCGTCTGCTTCACCAAAGCCATTGCCATATACTGCAACGCCGCGACCATCATGTGACAGGCCATCGATATTAAAAGGTAGCGGCTCGGCATCCTTTAAACGGCGACGGGTTTTTGATGAGGGCTTAGATTTTTTTTTGCTTGGCGGGATAGTGATGGTCTGAGTCTCGTTAGGCTGTTGGTTGGCGTTTAAATTGATAGAATCTTTTGAGTCGGTGGGCTGCATAAACCTGCCTTAATAATAAATAGTAAGTAATAAATGATAAATAACGATAAATGAGGGCGAGACGTTAGTTGTTAAAACGTCATCTTTATAAAGACGTTTTTATGAAAAAGCTTTTATAAAGACAGCCGTTAGATAAAAATGTCTGCTATGGTGCAGGCGCAGATGACCAATCGGCAATAAATTCATGATGGCGTGGACTGCCATCTGCTTGGGTATATTGTGCCAAATAATCACGGCTTTGCTGCTGCCACGCATCAAAATCTGGCGAGGATAATTGACCAGTCAAACGCAACCAGCGCAGATATATCAGCCAGGTATTCATCACATCTGATTCGCAATATATCGATAGCGTTTGCCAATCGCCATTGCTGACCAGCTCACCGACCATGCTGCCATCGACATCGGTTTTGCCGGGCAAGCCATAAAGACTAGCGACGACATCCATAGCTTCGCGGCGGCTGGCACCGTATTGGCTAAATCTGTCCATCAAATCAAGATGGCGACTGTGGAAACGATTGACATAGTTATCAAAGCGCATGTTTTTGATACGTTCGCCTTCTTCAAATAACCACGGCGCTGATAAGTCATACTGCATCGCGCGATAAATAAGCACGGGGATATCAAAGCCTGAACCGTTCCAGCTAATCAGCTGTGGCAGCTTTTCAAGATCACTAAAGGCGCGAAAAAATTTGCTAAGTATTTCTTTTTCGCTAAACTTATCGGCAGTCAGAGAAAATAAAGAAAATTTACCGTCTTTAATATAAAGCGCAGAAATACAGACAATGCGCTGCAATGGCAAACGCATAAAATCGTGCCCTGCTTCTTGGAGTCGCAGCGCCGTCAATGCGCTTAAGGCATCGGCATCGTTTAGCTCAGCCAATTGCGGATAAATGCGGCGGGCAGCATCGGTATCGGCAACCGTCTCAATATCAAAGACCAATAGAGGTTTGGACGAAAGGGCGTTTGACATAAATAATCTTACCTAGCTATTGGCTTTGAATGATGATTGGTAAACTTATAATTGCTGAGCTTAAGATTTATGAGCTTATGCTACTGCATTGAGCGTATTTCTTACTTTCTACTGCCTACTTTTTATTGTGCACAGTCTAGACTGTCGTCAACATTATATAAGCCCGTCGATAAATAACGATCACCGCGATCACAAACGATAAAGGCAATAACTGCATCTGGATTTTCTTTTGCGACTTCGGTGGCTGCCCATGCCGCTGCGCCTGATGACACACCAGCAAAAATGCCTTCGGTTTTGGCCAATTTACGCATATAAACCTCAGCAACACGTTGATCAACATCCATAATATCGTCAACCAAAGCTGCTTCAAAAATACCCGGCA
Source organism: Psychrobacter immobilis (assembly GCF_904846285.1). Taxonomy (GTDB): domain Bacteria; phylum Pseudomonadota; class Gammaproteobacteria; order Pseudomonadales; family Moraxellaceae; genus Psychrobacter; species Psychrobacter immobilis_D. The sequence goes on from NZ_CAJHAD010000005.1 coordinate 108,739, forward strand.
TATAGGCGGCAGGCCAGCGGCGAATACCAGCAATAGACGCTTCTTCGTCAGGTTGCAAACCGATGATTTTGACCTCAGGATTTTGCTCTTTAAGGTATTGCGCGACGCCTGTAATAGTACCTGTGGTGCCCATAGAGCTAATAAAGTGGGTGATTTTACCGTCCGTTTGCGCCCAAAGCTCAGGACCAGTGGTCAAATAATGCGCTTGTTTATTATCAGGGTTATTAAACTGATCGAGAACAATACCTTTACCGTCCGTTTGCATTTGCAGTGCCATATCACGCGCCGCTTCTATACCTTCGTCTACTTCGATAAGCGTGGCGCCATAAGCTGCCATCGCGTCTTTACGCTCTTGGGTCGAATTGGTTGGCATAAATAAAGTGATTGGATAACCGCGCATCGCCGCCACCATGGCCAAAGCAATGCCCGTATTGCCGCTGGTCGCTTCAATCAACATATCGCCCGGTTTAATATCACCGCGCAGCTCAGCCTGATAAATCATATTAAAGGCAGGACGGTCTTTTACCGAACCGGCAGGATTATTGCCTTCAAGCTTGGCGAGTAATACCGCGCCATTAGCAATCTGCTCTTGCTCAGGCAGGCGGTTTAACTTGACCAAGGGCGTCTTACCCACGCAATCGGCAAGGTCAGTGATTTGCGTAATAAAATTGGCGTTTGACTGGGCCGTAGCGGACATAAGGTATCCTTATTAATGATTAAGTTTTTAATTGGCACTGTTTATGAATTGGTACTGTTCATTAATTGACGCTGTTTAAATGATAGTTACTAAGACATTATCAATAATAGGTCAGTACTTTATAACTGTTGGATGTTTATCGTGGTCAATAAAAATTTGCGTCATTATATCATTTTGTTTTCGGCTGCGCTTAATGCATAAATTTTTATTGAGGATAGGCAGTTTGTTTATACTTATAAAAAAATATTAAGAACTGACTACTTAGCAATAGGCTAATAGCTTTGGAACAATGAACGTGCATTAGTAAGGGAAGCAGTAAAAGTTTGCCAATGAATGGTTAACCGTCTTCACTAGAATCCTGCTAAGATAATCTCAATCTATCAACGATGGCTTGCCTTTAGTGATTAGTAAGTAATGAGCACCTAACCGCACCAATAATATTTATCACCAATATCAGTGGAGAGTAAACCCAGCATGGCTTACAAAAAACGTTTTGATACCAGTAGTGCTTATGGTCAGCTGATTATATTGGTGTTTTTGCCGATTTGTTTATTGGCAGCGGTCGGTGGCATGTTGGTGTTTTATGAAACCATGCGTGCTAGCAATTCAGAGCAAGAAGCGTTAGCAGAGGCGGTGCTGATTCGTTACACGCCAACGATTGCGGAGCTGGTTCCGGAGCTATTGGTAGAGAAAGAGAAGCAGCAAGCAGAAAATAGCAATAGTAAAAGCAAGACAAATACTAAGTCGCAAGCGGCGATAGAAACCCTGGAAAGTATTCAAGATAGGCTAGGGCGCATGCAGTCGGAGCAGCATGTCCAGCGTATTGCCATTATTAATCAGGATAATAAATTGCTAGCAAGCGTCGGTTATGGCATCGATGAAACTTGGCCACTGATAGAATCGTCAGAGCGTTTTTTATCGCAAAAATCAACGCCCATTGGCACAGCTTACGGCAGTAGCTTGGGTGAGTTTGATGGGCAGCAATTGTGGCTCATGATCGATATGGATAACGAGCCGCTTTATATCGCCCGTTATCGTATTGCAATGGCGCTGGCGATTACTGGCTTATTTACGATTTTAATTTTGTTATTAAGCTTAAATATCTATTCAAAACGTTGGATTGCGCCAATTTACGAGCTGCGCCTACAATTACAACGTACCCATGTCGACAATCTTTATCAGCCTATTCCAGTTGAATCAAATGGTGAGCTGAATTTATTACAGCAAGATTTGGTCAAGACCTTACGTCGTCTACATGTAAGCTTCCAAGATTTGAAAGACCATGCCGAGCAAACCGAAGATGATTTGCGCTTGGCATTTGATGAGATGGAAATGCAAAACATTTCTATCCGTAATGCCCGTGATGCCGCAATCTCAACCAGCCAAGCAAAATCGGCGTTTTTGGCCAATATCAGTCATGAATTGCGTACACCCTTAAACAGTATCGATGGCTTTATTAATTTACTCGCGCGTCACGGTGAGCTTAATCCTGAACAAGACTTGTACGTACAAACTATTCGTAAATCGTCGGCGCATCTATTAGCGTTAGTCAACGACGTATTAGATTTTTCCAAGATTGAAGCAGGCAAGCTAGTACTTGATCGTCACGAGTTCGACCTTTATGACACTATCTATGACGTGGTCGATATGCTATCGCCGGTTTCGGCAGAAAAAGGTCTGCGCATGGCAGTGCTGTTTTATAACGATGTGCCGATGCGCATCAACGGCGATGCTTTGCGCCTTAAACAAGTACTGACCAATATCGTTGGTAATGCCATTAAATTCACCGATAGCGGGGACGTGGTCGTACGCGTCAGCTTGGATGATCATCGTGATAATTATTTGATGATTAGCGTGCAAGATAGCGGTAAAGGGATTTCATTATCTGACCAAAAAATGCTTTTTCAAAGCTTTAGCCAAGGCGATCCATCGATTACGCGTCAATACGGTGGTACTGGTTTGGGTCTGGTCATCTCAAAGCAATTGACGCGGCTGATGGGCGGCGATATTGGCTTTTATGACAATGTGCAAGAAAATATCTCTAATCAGGGAGCGACGTTTTGGTTTCGGATGCCAGCGCATGTCGATGTCTTAGAAGCGGCGACTGGACAAACGATTGAGTTGCCAGTACTTGCGCCGCTTGCCAGCGATACGGACGAGTTTAATGTGCTGGTTTGGATTAATCATCCTGCCTCGATACAAGTGCTTAAAGCCAGCTTGCAACATTTACCGATTACCCTGACCCAAGCGAACTCTTTACCGGGCGTACTCGAGTCGCTCAAAGAGCGCGGCAACTATTGGGATTGGGTCATCGTTGATGATGATACGCAAGACGATATGATGGCGCTACTCAAACAGATTCGCCTGCATTATCAGGGTAAGCTGGCGGTATTTGGCTACCAAGTTGCCGCCGACCAAGCGCTACTCAATCGTTATCATGCCAATATTTTGTATGAGCCATTGGATAAAAGGCAGCTCTATGCGATGCTTGATACGCAAAAGCGCAGCGCTCCAAGTGGCGTTCAAGAGCCGCGCTGGAAGGGCGTTACCGTCTTAGCCGTCGACGATCATCTGCCAAACTTACTGGTGCTTGATGCGCTATTAAGTGAGCTTGGTATCCATGTGATTACCGCCAGTAGTGGTTTTGATGCGATAGAAATCATCAGTAAACAGCAAACCAAACATATCAAAACTGCTAAAACTGAAAAACAAAGTCTGTCGAAAAAGACCCAAATATCTAAAGCCGAAGCCCGCGATGATGTGAGTAAATCGGCGGTTGGCTCATTACATCTTGACGATGCTACGACAGATGATAAAAGCAATGCGGCGGACAAAAATAGCATCGATTTGATATTTATGGATATTCAAATGCCGCGTATGTCAGGGCATGAAGCAGCGCGCCAAATCCGTAATATCGAAACCCCTGATAATCATATTCCGATTATTGCCTTGACCGCTCATGGCCTAGCTGATGAGCGCGATAAGTTGATTGCGAGCGGCATCAATGATTATGTGGGTAAACCTATTAGCCAGCCACAATTATTGCAAGTGCTACAAAAATGGCTTGGTCGTACCACTTCAGTACCGCCATTGAATGCCCTTGCTAATGATGATTTACACGCTGAAAATTCGTCTAGCTCGGATTTACCAAGTTCTAATTTCAATCATTCATTAACGCAAGACTCTTTAGCGGCGTATACAGATCTGACAGCGCCGACTTATCCGATGGTTAAAGGAAATAAGGGTAATCGAGGTGCTGAAGCGATGAGTCTGGCAAAAATTACCCGACCTTTATCGCTGAAGAAAATCCGTGATGACTACTTGCGTGATAGTCAGCCGCGTGAAGATTATAGACGCGAGACACCGCGTGAAACCCAACCACGCTATGAGAATTTGCGCTATCAAGAGCAGGGTCAAGCACGATTAATTTATCCGCCCTATCAAATGATAGATAGTGCTAAAGATGAGCAAATTATAGAAACAACGCAAGGGCAAAGTAATACGAACTTGGGCGCAAACTCTCTTAATACTTTGGAGATTTTAAATTGGCAAGATGCCTTGACGCGTTCAGCCAATAAACCCGATTTAGCTGCCAAGCTGATTATTATGATGCTCGATACTATCAATGATGAAAAGCAAGCATTGATGCAAGCATGGGAGAGCCGCAACCGCAGTGCGCTTGCGCAAATTGCCCATCGTATCTTAGGTGGCAGTCGCTATACCGGCGTGCCGCAATTACGTCAGGCCAGCCAAGATTTAGAGGATAAATGCTTATTAAATATCCAACATACCACGCCCGCCCAATTTGCGATGCTTGAGCCTTATTTTAACGCGCTATTGACCGCGTTAAATAACTTACAAACACTGGATTTATCGGCTTATCCGCAGCTTAATTATCACCGCCTAAGTGAAAATGATATGACGTGGAAAATGATTTAGGACAGTTGGTTTTATAGTTAATTTACTTTAAAACCGATACAGTACTTAGACAGAGATTAAAGAGTGCGAACGGTAAACGATACCCTAGCAGTCAGTTATTGATAAGGAAGGGTTCGTGCAAGGCTGTTAATATTAATCTGAGCACCAACCATGACAGTTGTTTTATTTATTATTAAGGATGATTATGCACGCTATTGCCACTTACCAGTATGAGACATTACAAGTCAGCGCGACCGACAATATAATAACGGTGACCATCAATCGACCGGAAAAAAAGAACGCCATGAGCTTTAAAGTGGTCGAAGAGTTGATAGCAGTCGCCGGTCGTATCAGTAGAGATAAAAGCGTACGCGCGGTGATCCTTAATGGCGCGGAAGGCACGTTTTGTGCTGGTATCGATTTGGGCGATTTAAACCATCCTAAAAATCAAGCCTTTGCGCTATGGGAGCTGGTTAAACCTTGGCAAAGTCTATTTCAACGCGTCTGCTTGGTTTGGCGTGATGTCCCTGTGCCAGTGATTGCCGTGCTAGAAGGCTACTGCATTGGCGCAGGCTTACAACTGGCGCTGGCCTGTGATGTGCGTATCAGCCATCCTGATTGTGAACTGTCGATTATGGAGGCCAAGTGGGGGCTGGTACCTGACATGGGCTTAACGCAATCAGGGTTTGGCGTGGTACGCGCTGATATCTTAAAAGAGCTGGCAATGACGGCTCGTACCGTGAATGGCGAAGAAGGCAAAGCGCTTGGATTGGTCAGCCATTGTAGTGAGACGCCACTTGAGGAGGCGCAAAAGCTTGCTGCCGAGTTTGCTGAGCGTTCACCCGATGCAGTGCTGGCAAGTAAGCGCGTTATCAATGCCATGTTCCAACAGCCAGCTACGACACTATATAAAGAAAAATTCTGGCAGTTAAAAATGATGTTCGGTCGCAACCGTAAACTGGCGCTTAGAAAAGCCAAGCAAGCCAGTACCGCTTTTGGAAAACGTCAATTCCATTAGAAAAATGAGTCATATTTAGCCACTGTATTTGAGTGATACAGGTTTATTTTATTCACATCAAGCATCTATTGAATTATAAGCAGATAGTGCAATATAGCATTATCTGTTTTTCTAGACGGCTTGCGTCGCAGCCTGAATGTCTGCTTGCGTCGCTGCTTGTCAGTATGCATGATTGTTTGTAGAAGTTATTTTTAACAAAGCTTGGTTTAAAATAAAAGCTTATTAAAATTACAAAACAAACCCCGCATCAATAATAAAATAATCATCACTCTATCATATGGTCTAACTATGTCTGCTCCAAAATCCTCCCTGCCTAATAAACCAAATGCTGCTGACCGAGTCCGTTCTGCTGATTTACCCGTTGCATGGATTATGATGCTTGGGCTTATCGTAGCAGTCGGACCATTATCAATTGATATGTATCTGCCTGCATTACCGTCGATGGCAGATGATTTTGGTGTCTCAACTGCATTTATGGCCAACTCTGTTCCTGCTTATTTTGTCGGTTTAGTATTTGGTCAACTGTTTTATGGTCCCTTTAGTGATCGCGTCGGTCGCGTTAAACCTTTATATATCGGTATGACCTTATATGTGATTGCCTCGATTGTTTGCGCGACTACCGATAATGAATACGTATTGTTTGTCGGTCGAACCTTTCAAGCGCTTGGTGCGTGCGTTGGTGCGGTTGTGACTCGCGCGGCAATCAGGGATCGTCTGACAGCCAAACAAACGGCCAAAGCTTTTTCCATTATGATATTGGTGATGGGCTTAGCACCGATATTAGCGCCATCCCTTGGTGCCTTATTTTTACAGTTCTTTAGTTGGCATTCTATCTTTTGGTTTTTGGCGGCTTTTGGCACGCTAAACTTATTACTCACCAAGTTCTTCTTTTTTGAGACGCTTACTGAAGAAAACCGAAATGTTCGTCCTGCCAAAGAAGTACTCAGTCAATATTGGGATTTATTAAAAGACCCGACTTTTAACTATCCAGCGATTGGCGGCGGCTTATTAATGGGGGCTATGTTTGTCTATATTAGCTCGGCTTCTGAATTAATCATGGATACTTATGGTGTCTCAGCCACGCATTTTGGATGGTTATTTGGTATGAATGCGGCAGGGTTTGTAGGATTAACCCAGCTGAATCAATGGCTGACTAATCGTTTTCGTATTTTAAGTATCCTGCGGTTTGGGGCGATGATGCAGGTCATTTCTGCCGGGGCGTTATTTGTAACAGGTATAGTCTTTGGTACGGATGCATGGTTGCCGCTGGTTTTAGCCTGTATTTTCTTCTGTATTGCGGGCTTAGGTCTGACGCAGCCAAACGCATCGGCGATTGCACTCGCTTTTCAAAAGCGCCGCGCTGGCATGGCAAGTGCGATGCAAGGCTCGTTGATGTTTTCGGTTGGTATTTTTGGCGGTCTATTATTAAACTTATTTCCTGTCAATCCGGTGCTAAAAATAGGTATCGCGATGTTTGCGCTGATGAGTCTTGGCACTTATTTAATTTGGCAAATAGACCGTAATTTGAATTTGGATAATGCGGATTGATTAATCGATAAATTTCATTCAATTTTAGTTTTCGTAAAAAAGTATTCAGTGCGTCGCAAACGCTTGGATACTTTTTTTATGTCTGTCATTTCCTTTGGTTTTTCCTGCATTATCGATTTTTTACTCAATAAATACATTTCTAATGAATATTTGTTTGTTAAATCTTTAAGTAATGACTTCGTTCGCACCTACCGTTCTATATACGTTTATTGTTATATATGAAAATATGTGCGGTATAACCAAACAAAAAAGTTGCAATAGTTGAGTTGCTCAATTATCATCCAACGTAATTTTCTGTAATCAAATGTTGTTAATGTATTAAGTAGATTTTAAAAGGCAATTTTCACCCGTTCTCAATCGCATATTGGGACTTAAGGATAGGATATGAAGCAGTTATATAGAGTATTGCCAATTGTACTTAGCGTCGGTTTGTTTGGATGCGGTAACTCTGCAACTCAAGACAACGCCAATACAAAGAGTGTTACCGATAATAAAGATAATTTTGTCAGTCAGCTACCTGATACAGCACCAGTGATAAAAGTTGCGACTACAGGCACGACACCGCCATTTTCCTTCCAAGATGACTACGGCAACATGCAGGGCATTGATATTGATGTGATCCGTGCTATCGGTGAGGAACAAGGATTTAAGGTCGAGTTTTATAAAGAAACCTTCCAAAATATGTTTGATAGCGTGGAATCAGGCAATCGTGATATGGCGCTTGCTGGTATTTCTTATAAAGATGAACGAGCGACGCGATACGGCCTATCGAAACCTTATTTCTTTAACCCATCAGCCATTATGTATGCTAACAATAATTTAAAAATCAATAGTTTAGAAGACTTAAGAGGTATGCGTGTTGGTGGTATGGAAAATGGCAAGTCGGTAGATGATATCAAAAAAGTTGGTAGCTATGGCGAGCTATCTACCAGAGAAACGGCGTTTTTATTATATGAAGACCTCATGCAAGGGAAGGTCGATGCCATTCTCCATGATTTACCTATTTGGCAGTATACGGCAAAAATCCATCCTGAATATAAGGTCACTATTGTGCCTTATGAAGGGGAAGATGTGCCTGAAGCACAGCAAGTAATCATGATGGCAAAAGGCAATACTAAGCTTATCAAGAACGTTAATGAAGGTATTACCAAGCTTAAGACCAAAGGTAGATTCAAAGAAATTGAAAAGCAGTGGTTAGGTGACAGCATACCAGCTATCAATAGCACTTCTACCACTCCCACTCAGCAAGCGAACTAAGGAATACTGAAGATGGCTACCCCTTATAATACTGACAATAAACGCTATCGCAGTCTAATTATTTCAATTGCACTGTTTTTATCCTTGATTGGCGCTTTGCTGGCATTTACTTTCTATACCTCGAGTCTCTTAGAGCGAAACACGGTCTTGATTGATCGAACTAACCAAGTTGCAAACAGTGCGCAAGCAGTAATTAAAGACTTGTTTGACTTAGATAACAGCTACGGTGAAGACACCAACTCTCCACATATTCAGCGAGTTTTAGAGCGTTTGGAGCAGGACACGGCATTAATTACAAGCTCTATCGCTGCTCTTGAACAAGGCGGTACGATTACTAGCGTCGATGGCAAAAGCTATGATCTTCCAAAAGTTAATCGTCAGTCTCAAATTAAAGTAACTGAAGCCAATAATGAATGGAGACTTTTAGAACCCAAAATTCAAGCTTATCTAAAAGATGCTGATAACGTCATGGTTGACTCTTCAGATAATTTGACTCAGGCGGTTGAACAGGCAAAGACTTCAAGTTTGTTTATTAACGAGTCGTTAGACCAACTTACCGATGAAGTGTTTATCAACGCTGAACGCCAAGCAGATACCATTCGTCTGATTCAGATATTGGGTGTTGCGGCTATTTTTGCTTACTTCCTAATTTTCGTATTCTTCTTTGTACGTCGTCTGCGTGATACCGATGCTGAAGCATTGGCTGCTCGTCGCGAAACGCAAGAAATTATGGAAACCGTCAATACCGGTCTATTCCTGTTAGATAAAGACTTGAATATTGGTCAGCAGCATTCACGTGCTCTAAACGGCATTATTGGTGAAGAAAGACTGTCAGGTGAAAACTTTGCCGATGTACTACGTGGCCGTATTTCAGACAAAGATTTGAAAACCACGCGTCAGTTTATCGAGCAGCTGTACAACCCACGTGTCAAAGAGAAATTGGTTGATTCTTTAAACCCATTGCATAAAGTTATGCTGCACAATGCTTCTGGCGAAGAGAGCACCACAAGCCGCTTCCTAGACTTTAAGTTTTCACGCGTTTATGAAGACAAAGACATTGCCCGCATTTTGGTCAACGTTAATGACGTCTCAGATGCTGTTTATCTAGAGCAGCGCTTAGAAAAAGAGCGTTCGCAAAATGACATGCAAATTGAGATGTTGACCACCATCTTAAACGTCAATCCAAAAATTATTAATGAGTTTATTAATAACACCAAAGCTCATATCGATAAGATGAACAACATTTTGAAAAACCCTGGTAGCTCGCAGTTTGAGCTTGAAGGTAAGCTGAATGCGATTTATCGTGAAATGCACAGCTTAAAAGGTGAAGCGTCGGCACTTAAGCTGCACAGCTTTACTAAAATCGCCTCAGACGCTGAAGACAAACTGGATGCATTGCAAAATCAGGGCAAACTATCAGGTAATAATTTCTTACCACTGGCTGTCCATTTGGATGACTTACTCAGCCTCTCGAATACTATTGAGACATTAGGTGAGCGCATCAACCAAGCTGCGCCAAAGAATAATGCTAGCACTCAGCCGATGACAAAAGCACCTGTGGCCGCGAGTTCATCAATCGCTACCCATGCGCCAACAGCAAATAAATCAATTGAGACTGCGTCTTTTGCCGGTGGCAATAACATTGATTTGAGTGATGATTCAGCGGATGAGCAGTTAGCCTACTATCAAGATTTTGCGCAAGATATCGCGGTTAGACAAGGCAAACAAGTACAGCTAAATGGTCATAATTTAGCGCACGTTACTATCCCTGAAAGTCTTAAAAAACCGGTTCGGGAAATCAGTATTCAATTGTTACGTAATGCGGTGGTACATGGGGTTGAGTCTCCTAAAGCGCGTCAGGCTGTTGGTAAATCTGCGATTGGTAGTATTGACTTAGAGATGCAGCGTGACGCTCAAAACTTAATGATCGTGTTACAAGATGACGGTCAGGGTATCAACTACGAAGGCATCCGTAATAAATTAATCGCCGATGGTCGCTTCAGTTATGAAGAGGCAAGCGCCCTTACTGAGGGTGATTTGCTTAAAACGTTATTTTCTTCAGGGTTCTCGACCAAAGAGCATGCGGATGAAGATGGTGGACGCGGCGTGGGCTTAGATGTCATCAAGGCTTTAGTAAAAGAATATGACGGTAAGCTTAATGTAAACAGTAAGCTTGGCAAAATGACCCGTTTTGTCATTACCTTACCGATCGCGTAATTAAGGATAAAGAGACATTATGTACAAATTAATGATTGTTGATGATTCAAATATCATTCGAAACCGTATTCAGCGTGCTTACGATTCAGGTAAGTTTATGCTAGTTGCGACGGCGACCAGTGGTGTGCAAGCGATTGAGAAATTTAATATTCATCGTCCGGATGTGATTACTATGGATTTAACCATGCCGCAAATGGATGGTCTTGAATGCATTGCAAAAATCATTGCGATAGATCCTGAAGTACGGATTTTAGTTGTATCGGCGTTGTCTGATAAATCGACTGGTATTGAAGCTTTGTCACTGGGCGCGAGCGGATTCTTGTGCAAGCCTTTTTCAGAAGAAGAGCTGGTAGAGTCTTTGTATGAGCTTGTACAAGACTAACCTCTAGGGTGTGTCCGCCATTTAACTCATGAACTTAGCTCGTTTTTATGACTATGTTTAAAATGAAGACATACCCTAATCAATTTAGTAAATATATTATGAAAGAACACATATTATGAAAGAGCAAAAGTTACAAATTTTTGTGAGTATCATTACCAATTATTTTAATCAGTTTGGCAATGAAGAGCTGGTCGTTGATACCCCTTATTTACTAGAAAACCAACAGCCAAAAGTCCATGACTATACCGGCGTTATTGGTATCTCGGGGGTGCAAAAAGGTGTGGTTTATTTTTCTGCCACCAGCGCGTTATTGGATAGTATTCTAGATAGTATGGGCGAAACGGATAAAAGCGAAGATAATTTGGTCGATCTTGCAGGTGAGGTTGCCAATACCATATCCGGTAATGCTCGCAACGAGTTTGGCGCGGAGTTTCACATCTCTGTACCGCTGGTATTTAAAGGCTCACCGCAAAGCATTATCCTACCTAAAAATGGGCGTTCTTTTATCATTCCAGTCAGTTGGCGCGGTCAAATTGGCGAGATTGTGGTTTGTTTGCAAGATTGAATACAATCCCTCATGAAGATCAATATGGACGATAAACGATTATGGTTAATGTAGATAAATTAGGCGTCTTTTTAAGCTCGATCAGTGCGTTTTTTGCACAGATTGATGATGAGTCAGTAGTGATTGATACGCCGTATTTGAATAGTAATAAAAATGCCGTGGGTTATGACTATAGCGGTATGATTAAAATCTCTGGACCGCTTGAAGGCTGCGTTTATGTCAGCGCTCCGAGCACTCTTTTGCGTGAAATCATCAAAGTAATGGGCGAGCCTGATTCCTCTATTACGATGATGAAAGACTTATTAGGTGAGATGGCAAATACCATTTCAGGTAACGCCCGTACTGAGTTTGGCGCTGATTTTATTATCTCACCGCCTAAAATCATCGAAGGCATACCTAGCATTCCTTATTTACCAAAAGACCGCCAAAGCTATGTTACGCCTTTTACATGGCGCGGATACAAGGCAGTCATCGGTATTTCTATCGCTTAATTTAACCTGCCGTATAGATTAACCCGCTGTATAGATAGTGAATAATGCTGTAAATAACGATGAGAAGCAAAAACGACGTTAATACGTCGTTTTTTTATGCGTTATCATCCACTTAAGTCTTATAATAGCGCTAGCAGTCACTTAGACTTATATGGTAAAATACAGCGCAGCTATTTTCATAATTTAGGTTTAGACGTTTTGTCTAAATTTAAAGCTTAGCTCAATTTTTAAACCAACCCATCAAACAATGACACACACATCATGGCAAAAAATTGCTGGGTGTTTGGCGACTTGATTAATTTGCGTCTAATAGATAGTTACGGTGCTGCGTTATAAGCATTAACTATCAGCAAATGCGTGTCGCTAGATAGGCAGTTTTTGTGATGTGGAGGCATAACCCAACCAATAGGAATTTCACATGGCTTCAAACAATCCAACCAAAATCGAAATGCGCGACTTATTACAAGCAGGCGCTCACTTTGGTCACCAAACACGTTTTTGGAATCCAAAAATGGGTCCATACATCTTTGGCGCCCGTAACAAGATTCACATCATCAACCTTGAGCACACAGTAAAAGCGTTTAACGAAGCATTGACTTACGTAAACGGCCTAGCTGCTAAGAAAAACAAAGTATTATTTGTTGGTACTAAACGCGCAGCTAGCGGCGTTATCGCTGAGCAAGCAGCACGCGCTGGCATGCCATACGTTGACCATCGCTGGTTAGGTGGTATGTTGACTAACTGGAAAACTTTACGCCAGTCAATCAATCGTCTAAAAGAGCTAGAAAAACAAGCTGAAGACGGTACTTTCGCTAAGCTTACTAAGCGTGAAGCGTTAGAGCGTACTCGTGATATGGAAAAACTTGAGCGTTCACTAGGCGGTATCAAAGACATGGGCGGTCTACCTGACGCAATCTTCGTTGTAGACGTAGATCATGAAGCGATTGCTATCAAAGAAGCTAAAAATCTAGGTATCCCAGTTATCGGTATTGTTGATACTAACTCTAACCCAGATAACGTTGATTACATCATCCCAGCTAACGATGATGCTATCCGTGCGGTAACTTTGTATGTAACTTCTATGGCTGATGCAATCATCGCGGGTAAAGAATACGCACAAACTCAAGCGGGCGGTAAAGTTGACCAAGAAGCACCTGCTGCTGCTGAAGAAGCGCCAGTTGAAGCTAAAGCTGAAGAATCTGCTACTCCAGCAGAATAAATCGCTGACCGCAAAGGTTTAACTTTGTAAAGGCGTCTTGATAGTTGTCTTATCAGCACTCATATAAGGTTATTAACAGCTTATAAGCTCATAAAAGGCATGATGTAGTTTTACTCGTCATGCCTTACTGTTAATGGTTTATGGTCAAAATTAATAAGCGTGTCATGATTGGGCGAGTATTATCGTCTATACGAGCCATATTGCTTTTTTGATGATATAAATAATCGTTAACGATGAGTGGTTATATGAAGGCTTAAGTCTAATGTTATAAGTCTAATATTAAGAGTAATGTTGACTTAATATTAATCAAGTTATCGAATAGATTTTAAGCATACCTCTACATAACAATATTCATGTACATAATAAAAGGTAACTCTTATGTCAGAAGTAAAAGTATCTGCCAAAATGGTAAAAGAATTGCGCGACCGTACTGGTCTTGGCATGATGGAATGTAAAAAAGCGTTAGAAGAGTCAAATGGTGATGTTGAAGTTGCCATTGATAACCTACGTAAATCAGGTCAAGCGAAAGCGGCTAAAAAAGCGGGTAATATCGCAGCTGACGGCGCTATCATTATCGCTCAAGGCGACAACAAAGCATTCTTGTTAGAAGTGAACTGCCAAACTGACTTCGTTGCAAAAGATGAAAACTTCACTGCATTTGCAGAAAAAGTAGCAAATATCGCCCTAGAAAACAATGAGACTGACGTTGCAGCTATCTCTGCATTACCATATGGCGGAGGTCAAACGATTGAAGAAGCTCGTGTATCTCTAGTACAAAAAATCGGTGAGAACATCCAAATCCGCCGCGTTGAAGTACTTGAAGGCGCTAACATTGCTGCATACCGCCATGGTCTACGTATCGGTGTGGTGGTTTCTTATGAAGGCGGCAGTGCAGACACCGGCAAAAACCTTGCCATGCACATTGCAGCATTCAACCCTGTGGCAGTAGATGATGAAGACGTAGCGGCTGACGTACTAGCACGCGAAAAAGACATCATCGAAGCAAAAGCGAAAGAGTCTGGTAAGCCTGACAATATCGTTGAAAAAATGATTGAAGGTGGCTTACGTAAGTACCTAGACGAAGTCACGTTACTTCGTCAACCATACGTCATGGACAACGAGAAAAAAGTTGGTGACGTATTAAAATCTGAAGGCGTAAAAGTAGTTGGTTTCAAACGTCTAGAAGTCGGCGAAGGCATCGAGAAGAAGCAAGAAGACTTTGCTGCTGAAGTTGCTGCAACCCAAGCACTAGCGAATAAGTAAGTTTTAAAATGTAGTGAGTGCTTTATTGATTATTTAATATTAATGACTTAATAAAGTGCTCAAAGCTTTTAAAGTAGCTTTGTTTGAACGCAAAAAAAGCCCATTATTAATTTAACGGGCTTTTTTGTGGTTGTTGTCTTTTGAATTAGCGCAATGCTAAATAAGCAGAGTTAGCATAGCTTGCATTATTGCTACTGGTGCCATAACTGACGTTTTGGAGGCCGCCACTATTATTGGTATTGGCAGTATTACTGTTATTCGCATTCATGGTAGTACCCGATAGTGCTGAATCATTTTTATATAAACTATGATAGCGGCTCATCACGCTTTTGACATAGTTACGGGTTTCTTTAAACGGAGGAATGCCATTATATTTATCGACATTTCCTTCGCCAGCATTATAACCAGCCACGGCAAATTCAACATTATTATTAAAGCGTTTCATTAGCCAAGCGATATATTTCGCAGATCCTTCGATATTATCGGCAGGATTCCAAGGATTACTCACTTTAAAGCGGCGAGCAGTCGCTGGCATCAGCTGCATCAAACCTTGCGCACCGACAGGTGAGCGTGCATTAGGATTAAAGGCAGACTCCGTATGCATCATGGCTTTCATCAGCGCAGGATCTATGCCATGGCGATCAGCAGAGGCACGGATATAGCTATCGTAAGAGTTACGACTGCCGCTACTGCTCGCCGCGCTGCTACCATAATCTGCATTAGTATTGCTACCAGCATTGTAAGCACCAGAGTCTTTATAATAAGTCGTTTTTACTTTTTTACTAAATTTATCAAAATTGCCACTAGGATTGACGTTAGTGAGGAGAACTTGTCCACCTTTGTCTTTGTAGATATACATATTGCCTGCTTGAGCGGCGATAGGTAGGCTAGAGAAGGCAATAGCAGTAAATAAAACGGGAGACAAGCAGCGTGTCATTAAGGGTGTAATATTTATCATAGGGTTATCACTTTTTATCGAGTAATAGCAAATTGCTTTGTCTATAAGCGCGTGATGTCGCGCGTCAAAGCGGTTATCGCGTCTGTAGGATTTTATAGTGAGCCAATATCAGTATGGCGACTACCTACGAATTCACGTCTAACAAAACCACTTGCAATAGATACAAAAAATAATAGTTGCTTACTATAACACAAAATAAGTTTTTGCCATATCTGAATGCGTGCACGCGCAGTCAAAAGGCCTTTTAATTTGTAAAAAAGCTCAATGAAATCAAGATAGTAATAAAATAAGGGTGATTAAGCGGCTTATAACGGCGAGGTTTCCCCCTTTATCTTTGCATTAAAAATAAGTAAAAGATACCGCTAGAAATGCTATCAAATGAAATTGGTTCAGGTGAAAAAAATCCCATCAAGGAGGATGGGATTTAAGGTATTTACATTTAACTTAAAGCATTTTATTAGGATAACGCACTGATAAAAATAGGCACCCAAACAGCGGTAACCAACCCGTTGACTGCTAAGCCAAAGGCGGCATAGCGTCCAGCCGTATGACTGATTTGCCACGCTTCTACGGTGCCAAATGCATGCGCTGCTAAACCAAGGGCTAAACCTTTTGCGCGGTCATCATCAATACCGCGAAATAAGAAGCGCGCTAACGTACCACCAATAAGCCCTGAAACAATAATAATCAAGTTTGCCATCGCCAGTGGCGCTTTAATCAAATCAGCGACGCTTAGACCAATCGGTGTGGTCACTGAACGGGTAGCAAATGCCAAAATAGTCTCATTACTGAGTGAAAATAGATAGGCTAACGACATGGGTAGCAAGGCACCAACTACGCTGGCTAGCGCCACAATCATGGTGAGCTTTTTGACTGGCAAGCCTTTAAAATTCATCGCTGCCAATGGTACGGCCAATAATACCGTCACATAACCTAATAAATGGTCAAATACGGGTTTTGCCACGCTGTAATAATTATTGTAATCCCATTGCAAAATAAACAAAAACAGCAGTACCAATGCCAATGCGGTGATGACCATCGGTAACCACGATAGCTTGCGCGCAAGGACGCGGGCAGTGATGTGGGCTGCCAAGGTTAATAATATTGCAGCAAGGGTTGCGATAAATACACTATTAAAACTCATAACGTTGCCTTGTTCCTACAGCTTAATGCTGTCCCTTGTGCTTGTTGGTCGTATTCGCATTGTCACTGTTATCTGTAGCGCCGCTATTATTAAGAGAGCGATTGGCAAGGATAGCCAGCCCCCAAAGCGGAATAAGCGTACTGATAATCATCGTCAGCATCACACCCCAAAACTCATCACCTAACGCAAATAGCAATAAGCCGGCTCCAGCAGAAACCGGCAAAAAGGCAAAACCACTATCAACCAGTAACGTGTTGCTTGCTTGGGTTAGCCAGTGCGGTAGCCCTTTTACCAGTCGCCAAATAATCAAAATAACAAACATTGTTAGCAAACCAACGATATTTGCGGCTTTTTCAATACCTGCCCATTGGCAAACAATGACGGCGGACTCACGAACCACCACCACCATGATCAGCGTCAATATTAACGCCATCCATAAGGGTATGTTGGAAGTAGAAGTGGAGTTCATAAGTAATCCTAGCCAAGTCAGATATAGTTAGTCTTTAATAAAATTGATGCAGAAACGTACTGTTTATATGAAAAATCCATAAGGCGTTAGTGATTAAGCTTATTAATAAATGTGGCGTTCAGTAGTTAACTAACGACAAGCACTGGTTAAATGTATTCAAACACACGCATAGAGGCTGATTATATAGAGAGTGGGCAAACTAATAAAGCCTAAGCGCGGATTGCAGCTATTAAGCTGTTTCTAAATATCTCGTATAATAAATGTTAAGCGCTATAAATATAAAAAGGACGCCATCGTTTGATAGCGTCCTTTTATTAAATACCATGTAGATTACATAATATAAGAAGTGTTTATTTAACTTTTCGAATCAGATTCTTCTGTCGCAGAATTTAACGCTTCAAATTCAGCAAAGGCGTTCTCTTCTTCTGCCGTTAGAGACGCTTCTTCATGATGACTGTCATCTTCATCAATCTGCTCAAACTCTTCAAGTATCGGCATCAGCAATGTTGCTTGTGCCAACGGCAAGACATCTAATGGTTTTAAATTGGCTTGCCCCAATAGCTGCTTGAGCCTATCACTTGGCAGGCGAATGGTTAAGCATTCATGACCATTGTCATCATAGCTCTCTTCCTGAATAACGCCCAACTCATATAAGGAGTTTTTTAACTGACCGGCATTATAAGGTAGCGTTAATTCAAACGTCGTCAGTGTGCCAGTCAGTAACTGCTGGACGGCTAATGACAGCTCTTCCATACCTAGGTTTTTACTAGAAGAAACATATACACGGTTAGGCTGACCTTCTTTAGCATAGCCAATGTGTGCAGGCTCATCGGTCAAATCAATCTTATTATAAACGTTGAGCACTGGCACATCGTTATCAATTTCAGCTAAGACAGCTTTAACCGCCTCGATTTGCTCGTGCATATCTTCACTAGAAGAGTCGATGACATGTAACAATAAGTCGGCTTCTAAGGTTTCCTCTAATGTCGCATGAAACGACTCAACCAGCTCATGTGGTAGATGACGGACAAAACCTACGGTATCAACCAGTACCACGCGTCCAACCCCTTGCCAATCTAAACGGCGCAGGGTAGGGTCGAGCGTGGCAAACAGTTTATCTGCCGCGTAAATATTTTCATCAACCAAGCGATTGAACAGTGTTGATTTACCAGCATTGGTATAACCAACGAGTGAAATAGTCGGTACGTCTGATTTTTGGCGGCGTGCTCGACCTTGTGCGCGTGTCTGTCTGACTTTCTCGATTCTACTTTTAAGCTGAGTCACACGTACTTGTAGTAAGCGACGATCGGTCTCAAGCTGGGTTTCGCCGGGTCCACGTAAACCAATACCGCCTTTTTGGCGCTCCAAATGCGTCCAACCACGCACCAATCGCGTCGATAAATGATTTAACTGCGCAAGCTCAACCTGTAGCTTACCTTCGTAAGTACGGGCGCGCTGGGCAAAAATATCTAAAATTAAGCCGGTGCGGTCAAGGACGCGGCATTGTACCAAAGCTTCAATATTACGCTCTTGTGATGGCGATAGATTGTGATTAAAAAGGACGATATCAGCGTCGTGTTCACGCACCAATTCTGCTATTTCTTGTGCTTTACCGCTACCAACAAAGTATTTGGCATCGGGACGTGCACGTGAGCCTGTGACGAGTGCTAAGCGATCGGCACCTGCCGAATCTGCAAGCAACTCAAATTCGTTCAGATCATCAGGATCTTGAATTTGGCGGATGTCTAAATGTACGATAATGGCGCGCTCGCCACCTTCATGTCTTTCAAAATATTCCAAAGAGTATCACCTATGTCATTAAGTAAATAGATGGCGGTTATCGATTTATTAACTGTCGATATAGCCTTCGTATGACCCTCTATATGTGGTCTTATCACTTGATATTAAAGCGTATTAACGCAATTAGCCATGCTTTTATGTTACAGGGTTTATTATTAAATATTCTAATAATAAAAGTATGAGGATTGTTGAAAAGAGGTTATTAATGGCAAGGTTGGCATTTTTTAAATGCATTAATCTGTTAGGTAGTAACAGCAGTAAAAATGAACTGTGTAAAAATGAGCTGATAGCTAATTATTGCAAAATATTAACAAAAGCCACTCATAACTCAGTGAACAATTAGTCACTGAGTAAATAAATTTTGTTATACTCATGACGCTCGTTTAAGAGATATAATCATACGTTTTTTAAGCGTTAAGCGTTAAGCTTTTTAAGTAATAGGCTTTTTAATCACTAAGCTCTTTAATAAAGAATTTTTTAACCCATAAGTTTTTAACCACGAGGGATACAGATGAGCCAATCTAAGTCAGGCTTTTCACTCAAACAGCAGTTAGGTCGCGGCAAACAAATCGCTGGCATGACCACCACCATCGCTGGCGGCCTGCGCGCCGCCCAACGTATCGGTGCCTTTAAGCAGCCACCACGCGAAACACTGCCACGTTATATTCAAGCCTTTTGCCGAAAAATGGCAGGCTCTTTTGGCGTAAAAGTTGTGGCAGTCGAGCGTGTAGAGCAACACCACGGTTTATGGGTTTCCAATCATGTGTCATGGATGGATATCCCCGTGGTTGGTACGGTGAGTCCAGCTTTTTTCTTATCGAAAGCCGAAATTGGCGATTGGCCGATATTTGGTAAGTTGGCGCATGCCGCAGGTACGGTATTTATCGAGCGTGGTTCCGGTGATGCTGGCACAGTCGCCGCCCAAATTGCCAATTTTTTAACCAAGGGCTTTTCGGTTATCTTCTTTCCAGAAGCAACGACGACTGATGGTAAAAAAATTAAGCGTATCCACGGCACTTTATTACAAGCGGCGATAGATGCTGATGTACCGGTGCGCCCGCTGGTGATTGCCTATGTAAATAAAGACGGCACTTTAAGTGAAGAGTTGCCTTACTACGGTAAGCTGACGATGAAAGATAGCCTAAAAAAAGTGCTTGATAGTAAAGACGTGACGGCTTTTGTCTTACCGCTTGAGCCAATAGATCCTAAAGGTTTGAATAAAAGCCAGCTCACCGATTTATTACAAGCGCATATGCAAGAAGGCTTGGCTGAATTACATTCGCGTGTCTTAACGAAAGCCGCTAAAGTATAAGCAAGTATAAAACTGTTTAAAATAGAGCCGCTTTAATAGAAAAAGTAGTAGCAGAAAAGTAGTCATAAAAAAGGCGCAAATCTTAGTAATTAATACTAACGATTTGCGCCTTTTTATTTGCTATGCAAATACTGGCAGTTCAGTCTATTAAAACCTGAAAAGAATTAGAATTTTGCGACGTAACGTTATGGCGATGGATTAGGATGCTGGGTATGTACCGCCTCAATAGCTTTTAGGACGTCTGCGCTTAAGGTTAAGTTGATACTTTCGATATTCGATTGTAGCTGTTCAGTGGTGGTTGCTCCAATGATATTACTGGTGACAAACGAGCGTGAATTGACAAAGGCCAATGCCATTTGTGCCATATCCAAACCAGCATCGGCAGCAATTTTAGCGTATTGAGCGGTGGCGGCTTTAGCCTCTTCATTGGTATAGCGAGCAAAGCGGTCATACATTGTTAGGCGTGCGCCAGTAGGGCGTTTGCCATCAAGGTATTTACCAGACAGTACGCCAAAGCCAAGCGGCGAGTAGGCAAGTAGACCGACATTTTCACGATGAGCAATCTCTGCCATGCCCACTTCATATAAACGGTTGAGCAAACTATAAGGATTTTGTACCGTGATAGGCGCGATTAAGCCATTTTTATCTGCTTCCCATAGATAGCGCATTAGACCCCAAGCGGTATCGTTTGACAGGCCATAAGCACGAATGCGGCCTTTTTTGATCTCGTCATTTAATGCTTGGATGGTTTCTAAAAAAGGCGTCAAATCATCTAGTGATTGCGCTGCCATCTCTTTGCTATAACCACGCTGACTAAAAAAGTTCGCTTGACGTTCAGGCCAATGCAGCTGATAAATATCGATATAATCAGTTTGCAAACGTTCAAGATTGCCATCGATAGCGCTGCTAATTTGCTCAGCGGTATAACGCGTCTGGCCATCTCGCAAAAAATCCATCGGTGACATTTTGCTGGCAAGAATGACCTTGTCGCGCTGTTTGCTTTTGTTAAACCACGTGCCCATAAAGCGTTCGGTATCGCCTTGCTTGTCTTTATCAGGCGGCGACGGATACATCTCAGCGGTATCCCAAAAGTTCACGCCTGCGTTAAGCGCCATGTCCATCTGGGCATGAGCATCGCTTTCACTATTTTGCTGTCCCCAGGTCATTGTTCCTAAGCAAATTTTTGAGACTTTTTCATTGAGTTGTGGCAGTGTCTGATATTGCATTTGTTTATCCTTTTTATTTTAATATAGATTTATTTTGATACTACATCAGCTTGATACCTGTGACGCCCGGTGGGGTGACTTGGAATATCTTCACTTTAAAAAATACCGACTGTCCAGCAAGCGGATGGTTAAAATCGACTTCTACTTCATCGTCATTAATAGCGCTGATGGTACCGGGCAGGGTGTTTTTACCTTTGTCTTCAAACTCGACCAGCATGCCGATTTCAGGATTATCAGCGATCAGGGCAAATTGGGTACGACTAAAATGCTGGATGTTATCAGGGTTCCACTCGCCAAACGCTTGCTCAGGCTCAAGGTGAGCTGTGCGTGTATCGCCAGCTCTTAGGTTCATCAGCACCTGCTCAAAACCCGGTAAAAAGCTCTCATCGCCAATCGTCAGCGTTACGGGCGCATCACGGTTAAAGGTTGAGTCAATCACTGTACCGTTTTCTAACGACACTTCGAAATGCAGCTTAACAAGGCTGCCGTGGGTGATACGAATGTCTTCGTTAGGAGTGATAAATTGAGAGTCGGTCATAGTAAAAGCCACCTATTGCGAGATTTAGAAAATAATTAAAAATATGGTTGAAACAATATCAGAAATGATAAGTCATATGGGATAAGTTGTAAGCCTAAATAGTGTAACGCAAATAGTGTAATATATTTGACGAATCTAAAAGAGAGCGAAGTATTTATGGCAAAACCGATGGCAAATAAACAACAAGGTCATATTAAAAAATGGCAAGATGATAAAGGCTTTGGTTTTATCGAAACTGCTGCCGGCGAGTCGCTATTTTTTCATGTCAGCGCGTTTAAAGCCCAGCGTCGCCCCGAAGTTGGCGAGCAAGTAGTTTTTACAGTAGGGCAAGACAATCAGGGGCGCTTGCAAGCAAAGGATGTGCAAGAACTTAGCTTTGTGCAACAAAAAATGGCGCAAAAGAACAGTCAAATCCGCCAGCGAAATCATAAACGTAGCGCTCAAGCAGAATTTGAAGCAGGGCAGAAGAAGCGTTTATTCCTTGGAATTGGCTTTTATGCGGTTTTAGTTTTATTGACGGTCATGAATAAGCTAAGCTGGCTGGTACTTGCTTGGTATGCAGTATTAGGCATCATTACCTATGGCATGTATGCTAAAGACAAGGCCGCTGCCCAAAGTGGCGATTGGCGAACGCCTGAATCAACGCTACATCTGTTAAGTGCACTTGGAGGCTGGGTCGGTGCGATGGTGGCGCAAACCTACTTGCGGCATAAGTCACAAAAGCCTGAATTTCGTATCGCTTATTATTTAACCGTTATTATTAATTTGGCAGGGTTATTGTTTATATTAGCGGGTGGTGGTTTAGACGCTTTAAAAGGGTTGCTATAACTTATAGGTTTTAGATTATAAAAATACAAGCCAAAAAAGGTGGATTACGAATACGTAATCCACCTTTTCTATTGATAGATAGAAATAATAATACTATTTTAAATTAAGGCCGTGGCATTTCACGCTTCTTTTCTAAAAACAGCATATCAATGACAATCAGCGCCACACCAATACAAATACCAACATCGGCAATGTTAAAAATTGGGTAATGCCAAACGTCGGCATAGTGCACATGAATAAAATCAATGACGTGACCATGCAGTAAGCGATCGATTAAATTACCAATGGCACCGCCAAGTACTAAGGCTAAACCCAATGATAACAGCTTAGCTTTACGTGGCGCTTTGATCAAATAGCCAATTAAAAACAGCGACATGATTAGAGCTAATCCAGCAAAAAACCACTTTTGCCAACCAGCTTGATCTGCCAAGAAGCTAAACGCCGCGCCGTAGTTATAAGCAAGCGTCCAATTCAAAAACGGCTCAATCACGGGTACTGGCTCGAGGAAATTAAGCTTGGTTTCAGCCAACCACTTCGTCCACTGGTCAATAATAATCACAACCAACGATAGCAAGTACCACATAAATGCGCGACTGCCATTAGCGACCGTTTTTGGGGTCTTATTTAAACGACTCTTAGGCGTGGTTGAGCTGCCCGTGGTCGCATGCGCAGGAGTAGGCGAATGGTAAACCTCAACCTGCGGCTGCTTATGTTCCGATGAGTCTGTCGGATTAGGTGTAGAATTAGGCATAGTGGCGCACCTCACCGTTACCGCTGACGTTGGTTGCACAGCGGGCACATAATTCTGGGTGTGTGCTATCTGTACCAATGTCATCGCGGATATGCCAACAGCGTACGCACTTGGTGCCCGTTGCAGCGCTGACTTTGACCACTAAGTCGACTGATTCATCTTCATTGCTATCGGCTTTTTCGTTGGCTTTATTAGCAGGTGCGTCGCTCATTGGCTTTAACGTTGCACTACTGGTAATAAGGACAAAACGCAGCTCTTCACCAAGCTTGGCCAAGCTTTCATGCATCGCGCCGTCGGCATATAAGTCAACGCCAGCAGATAAGTTGGCATTGATAATTTTTTCACCGCGTGCGGTTTCGATATGCTTATTGACCATATCTTTTGCCTGCATGATACGTTGCCAGTCATCAGTACTGATGGCGCTTAGCT
This sequence comes from Psychrobacter immobilis, assembly GCF_904846285.1. GTDB lineage: Bacteria > Pseudomonadota > Gammaproteobacteria > Pseudomonadales > Moraxellaceae > Psychrobacter > Psychrobacter immobilis_D. Next base: position 132,769 of record NZ_CAJHAD010000005.1, read on the forward strand.
CAAACTCTGGGAAGGTATACCATTCTTCCGTAAATACATATCCTGCTTCATTGCCATTTTTACCTTCTAATACTTCCCATGCTTCTTGTGCCGTGAATGATAAAATCGGCGTAATCCAGCGAATCAACGCATGGGTGATATGGTAAATCGCCGTTTGCGCAGAGCGACGCGGCTGTCCATCAGTCTGAGTGGTGTACTGACGGTCTTTGATAATATCTAAATAGAAGCTACCCAAATCCTGCGAGCAAAACGCAGTGACATGCTGGGTGACTTGGTGAAAGTCCATCGCATCATAAGCACTGATGATTTGCGCTTGTACCGCTTGGGCACGCTCAATGATGAATTTATCAAGGCTGACCAGCTCATTAATATCAATGCTGTTGGTCGCTGGGTCAAAGTCATCTGTATTTGCCAGTAAGAAGCGTAAGGTATTACGGATACGGCGATACATGTCGATTGCGCCTTTAAAGACCGTTTTACCCGCGCTCATCTCATAACGATAATCGCTCGACGCAATCCACAAACGCAGCATATCCGCGCCGGTTTTATTAATCTCATCTTGCGGGGTGATGATATTGCCAAGTGACTTACTCATCTTACGACCGTTTTCATCGACGACAAAACCATGGGTCAATACTTGCTTAAACGGTGGACGCTCATACATCGCCTCAGATGTTAATAGTGACGTCTGGAACCAACCGCGATGCTGATCAGAACCTTCTAAATACATATCAGCAGGATTGGTTAATTCATCGCGCTGCTCAAGGACGGCAAAATGCGTCGTGCCTGAGTCAAACCAAACGTCTAACGTATCAGTCGCTTTATCATAATCAGCGGCCTCGCTGCCTAAGAAATCTTCACAGCTGGCATCAAACCAAGCTTCTACGCCACCCGCATCGATTTTTTGTGCAGCCACTTCCATCAGCTCAAGCGTATTTGGATGCAGCTCACCTGTTTCTTTATGAATAAAGAAAGTAATTGGCACGCCCCACGTACGCTGACGTGAGATACACCAATCAGGGCGACCAGTCATCATCGCTTCAATGCGGTTTTGTCCCCAAGCAGGCGTCCAATTGACCGAAGGAATGTCAGCAAGCGCACGCTCACGCAAGCCTTTGGTTTCCATATTGATAAACCACTGCGGGGTTGCGCGGAAGATAATCGGCGACTTATGACGCCAGCAATGTGGATAACTGTGCTCAATTTTAGTATGGCTGATTAAATGGCCGTTATCATGCAGGGCGGCAATGATTTGCGGATTGGCTTTATAAATGTGCTCACCGGCAAATACCGCCGCGCTTTCTAGATAAACGCCCGTACCACTGACTGGGTTTTCAACCGGCAAGTTATATTTAAGACCAACGATATAATCGTCAAGACCGTGACCGGGTGCGGTATGGACGAGGCCAGTACCGCTATCAGTGGTCACATGATCGCCTAAGATAAGTGGCACTTGACGCTCTGTAATCAATGGATGTTGGGCACGCAGGCCTTCAAGCTCGCGTCCTGATACGGTAGCTAGGATGCCATCGCTACTCAGTTTAAAATCGCTCAATGCGCTTTCAACCAAGTCAGTCGCTAATAACAAGTTACCTTTTTCAGTCGCGACCACGCTATAGTCATGCTCAGGGTGTACCGAAATGGCTTGGTTAGCAGGTAAAGTCCAAGGCGTCGTGGTCCAGATAATCGCGGCGATGTTACCTTCGATGTCGCTTAGTGCTGCAACCTTGTCAGTATCAAGCACATCAAAGCTCACGTAGATAGCGTCAGATACTTTATCTTGGTATTCCACTTCGGCTTCAGCCAAAGCAGAGCTACAATCCAAGCACCAGTTAACCGGCTTCATACCGCGAGTCACATGACCATTATCATAAATTTTGGCAAGGGCGCGCACGATATTGGCTTCTTGATGGAAGTTCATCGTTAGATAAGGGTTATCCCAATCACCAAATACGCCTAAACGTTTAAAGTCCGCCTTTTGCAATGCAACTTGTGTGCTCGCATATTCGCGGCATAGACCACGGAATTCAGTCGCAGAGACTTTTTGACCAACTTTACCAACTTTGGCTTCGACTTTTTGCTCGATAGGCAGACCATGACAATCCCAACCCGGCACATAAGGTGCATCAAAGCCTGACAACGTTTTTGACTTGACGATAATGTCTTTCAATACTTTATTGACCGCGTGACCTAAGTGAATCTGACCGTTGGCGTATGGAGGGCCGTCATGCAAAATATATTTGGTCGCACCCGCACGCGCCTGACGAATTTTGCCGTACACGTCATCCGCTTCCCACGCAGCAAGCCAATCTGGCTCACGTTTGGCAAGGTTTGCACGCATCGCAAAAGGCGTATCGGCAAGGTTTAGGGTATCTTTATAATCCTGGTTTGGTGTATCAGTACTTTTATCAGTCATAGAAGGTGTCTTATAAAATGGTGGTTAGAGGTTGCGTTTGAAATTCAGGCGTAAGGTTAAATATAATATGGGGTCAAATATTTGATAATCGATGCTGGTATTTCACTTAGAAAAAGTTGCTTAGAGAGCGTTGCTTACAACTTGTTTCTTATGAATTGCTTATAACTTGATTGTAAATAGTCACGTCCATCATAAATACTAATGAGACGATTGCAATAAAAAATGTCTTTAAAAGATAGCAGAATAATTAGAAAAGTGAATATGATAACGGCAGCTATTATATGACAAAACGAGTAGGGTAAAAAGAGCTGACCAGTATCGTCCTATTTTTAACCAAAACCAGTCACTTGTATCAATATAAATACCTTGTCTATTAAATCATAGGTCTCACAAATTTGACTGTCTATTTATTAGATTATACCTAATTGGCTAAGCGTTAAAAAACTTCTGACAACCACAAGCGCAATTTCAGCGACCAAAGTGGCTGCATACCAGTCAAGCCTTGCGTCATCTCACCATCTTTTAGAACGACATAAGACGGCGTTACTTGACCCTGCCAATCGGCTAATATTTCACCTTCTTGGTCATTGACGGTGGTAAAGCGATAATTGTGTTCGTTAAGGTAACTGTGTAGCTCTTGGTCAGAGCCTGATTTAATCGCAATGGTCACCACAGGATAGTCATTTTCCGCCGCAAGCTTATCTATGGTCGGTGAAGTCACCCGACAAACCGGACACCAAGTTCCCCAAAAATATACCAGCGTTGGCTTATCCCGACTCAGCGCTGCTAAGTCAACGCTCTGCCCTTGATAGCCAATCAGTTGTAATTGCGGATTGGCCGGCATGACGGGTTGGCGCCACCAGTTAATAGAAATATAAATGACCGCAAATACCAAGCCATATATAAGTAGATTTTTAGCAAAAGAGAATATCTTTTGCTTGGGTGTTTTCTTTGGCGTCTCAATAGTCTTTTTAATATTAAAATTAGAATCAGTCGTCATAGTGGCTGCTTTTTTTGCTCTTAAAGTTTTTGATAGATAAAAATAAACGGCTGAATGGTCAGCCGTATTATTTTAATTCTTACGTTCTTATTTTTAAAGCCTATTTCTTAAAATAAGCCCTTACAGCTTTTGTGCGCGGTCTTGCAATGGATCGCCAATAAGGACGCTGCCTGAATTTTCACTACGCTCTTCATCAGTCAATTTGCTAGCTGGAATTTTGGCTTTTCTCTTCCATTTTAAGCTAAATAAATCATCACGGCGGTCAAGTAGATTATGCACCGAGCCTTCATTACGAACGTGAATCAGCTTATCTAAGTTCAAATCTGAGAAGAATACCATCTCGGTATTAGGCGTGGTTTCCGCCATAATCGCATCGTGCGGGAAAGCAAAATCCGATGGTGAGAAAATAGACGACTGCGCATACTGGATATCTAAGCTTTCAACTTGCGGTAAATTACCGACAGAACCGCAAATCATCACATAGCATTCATTTTCAATCGCACGCGCTTGGGCACAGTGGCGTACGCGCAGATAGCCATTTTGGGTATCTGTCCAAAACGGTACAAATAAAATATCCATATCATCAAGCGCCATCAAGCGCGCAAGCTCTGGGAACTCAACGTCATAGCAAACCAAAATGCCAATACGACCAGCATCGGTATCGAATACTTTGACTTCATCGCCACCTTCAATCACCCACGCGCTGCGCTCATGCGGAGTAATATGAATTTTGCGCTGCTCTTCAACTGTACCATCACGGCGGCATAGATAGCTGACGTTATACAAGGTATCGTCGTCGTCCAAGAACGGCATAGAGCCGCTGATGACGTTAACATTATAGCTAACCGCCAAATGCGAAATCTCATTTTTAAACCATTCGGTATAACCGGCTAAAAAGCGAATCGCAACGTTTTGATCAGTCGATTCACACAGACCCATTAACGGCGCGTTAAAAAATTCTGGTAAACAGGCAAAGTCAGAGTTGTAATCGGCCATAATGTCGACAAAGAACTCAACTTGTTGCAGCAGCTCTTCAGGTGACTCAACTTCACGCATCTGCCACTGGATACCACCGATTCTGACCTCGGATTTACGCGTATTGGGCTTATAATCTTGCGGCTCATAATAAATATTTGCCCACTCGAGTAAGGTCGCAAACCCTTTAGATTGAGCATCATCAGGTAAATAGGCGGTTAAAATACGTTTAACGATAAAGCCATTTGATAACTGGAAAGACAGCGCGGAGTCATGAATTTCACGAGCTTCAACGGCTTCGATATATTCACCAGGGGTCAAATCTTGATGGTTATGATAATTGGGAATACGACCACCGGCTAAGATAGCGCGGAAGTTTAACTGACGGCACAGCTCTTTACGCGCATCATAAAGTCTGCGACCTAAACGATAACCACGATATTCAGGATCGATTAACGCATCTAAGCCATAAATAGCATCGCCATCAGGGTTGTCTCTGATAATTTCTTTATGACCAATTAAGTCATCATAAGTATGCGGATTAGAGAACTTGTTGTAATCGACGCGCATCGATAGCACGATGCCAATTAGCTCGTCATGGTCAAACAAGGCAATCTGTCCTTCAGGAAAGGCATCAATCAAGGTATTAATGGTGTTTTTTGACCAGGCGCCGCCCAAGTTGACATAGACACGATCCATCAAGGCTTTAAGTTGCGGATAATCTTTTTTCTTAATCTCAGCAATGGTGAGGTGAAAGTCGTCTAATTTTTCTATCTTGCTCATAATGTTCCTGTCTGTCGTTTCTGTAAATCAGTGATAATAAATCAATAATATTCAATCGATGTTAATGTTATTTTGATAAGGGTGTTCATAAAAAAATAGTGATAAAAAATAATAGTTGTAAAAAGGCAATTATTAAAAGTCGTAAAAAAGATTCTTAATAGATGTTTTTGCATAGATGCAATTGCGAAAAGTAAACGCCGGCGCCCAATTTTTAGGTAACTTTTCAGTTAATAATGTCGAGAAAAGCATATCTATAGGCTGATATAATCGTTACAATCAATTATCTTTGCATTTACAATGAGTTATAAACATTGTCTCTCTCATTATTTATTGTAATGAGACGATTTAGCCTGTTTACAAGTGCTTATGTTGGCACTGTATTTTGCCTCGATTTCCTATTGCTTATTATGACAAATCACTTTTGAGCAATCTACCGATTTAATAATGCTTTTTATCACGCCCTTTATCAAGGTAGCTATGCAAGGTGGTTATGATAGCAAGTCTCGTAGTCAATCACAGTCAAACGGCGTAACTATTTGCTAGGTTTTTGTGACTCACTATCACTTGTGAACGAAGTTTTTATTCGCTTAAGCGTCATTTTATGTGGCGTATTTTTGGCTACTTTTAACGGTAACCTTTTAGGATTTTAATTATGCCCCTAACTCATACTAATGCATTCAGCAAATTAGATGAAATAGCAGACACTGCATTGGTACAGTTGGTTTATGTCAGCACCCTGACGCTTGCTTCACGCTTAAATGCGGCGATATTTGATGAAGTAGAGGCTCATGCGCGTGATTATAATGAGCAGCATGGCATCACAGGTACGCTATGTTATGGCAATGGTCATTTTTTACAATGTATAGAAGGCGAAAAAGCCAAAGTTGGGGCGCTGACGCAGCGTATCTTTGTTGATAGCCGCCATAAAGACTTGCAAGTGCTAGTATTACAAGTTATTAAGCAGCGTAGCTTCTCAGACTGGCGGATGCGTTTGCTGTTTTTGGAGCGTTGGTTATGGTCGCCTGCCACCAAAAAACAAGCAGCGCAACTGTCGCCCTATTTGCCCTTTGCGCCGCACGGTTGGTCAGCTGAGCGTACCGAGCAATTTTTGCAAATTATCAAAACCTTTGATACCGCGCCACATATCAAAGCGGCAGGTATTACCTATAATGCGCTTGGCAATATGGTGCGCCATGTCGCCGCGCCGCATCAAGCCTTTTTAGTGGTGCAAGGTTTTTTGAGTGTGTTGTTAGTTGTTGGTTTGGTGCTGCTATATTTATAAGCCATAGGATTACGATGGTAAAGCATACTGCTTCATTTTATGACTGATGATAAGAATTCTTATAAAAAAGACGCTAGACTTAATGTTTAGCGTCTTTTTTTATGCAATTAAAATTATTACGATAATAATAAATTGAACCAATTACATATCAAAAATCTTACCACGGTTCATAATGTTATTCGGGTCAAAGACTTTTTTAACTTCGCGTAAATAACCAATCTCAGTTTCGCTGCGACTATAATTTAGATACGGTTTTTTAGTCATACCAACACCATGTTCCGCAGATACTGAGCCGCCGTATTTTTGTACCGTCTCAAACACGTGTTTATTGACGATTTGACACTCGGCAAAGAAATCATCTTTGCTCATGTTCTCAGGCTTTAAGATATTCAGATGCAAATTGCCATCACCGATATGACCAAACCAACACACTTCAAAGTCAGGATAGTTACTGCTGACGATATGATCAATCTCAGCGATAAACTCAGGCACATAGCTGATAAGTACCGAGACATCGTTTTTATAAGGGGTAAATACTGAGATGGTCTCAGAGATATATTCGCGCAGCTTCCATAGCTCTTCTGCTTGCGTGAGACTCTGACTCATCACACCATCGACCACCCAGCCTTGCTCCATACAATCCTCAAATATCGCCATGGCTTTATCCATGATAGGCTCGTATGGCGCTTCAAACTCTAGTAGGGTATAAAACTTGGTACGCGATTCAAACGGCTCTTGTACTTGACCATGAGCCATGAGCTTATCAATCGCCACATCATCAAAGAACTCAAATGCCGTTAAATCAATCTGCGCCTGAAAGGCTGATAGCACATTCATGACATCATTAAAGCTGTCCATACCGAGCACCATGACGTTTAAGTCTTGCGGCTGACGCTCAAGTTTGATTTGTGCATGGGTTACTAGACCAAGTGTGCCTTCGCTACCGATAAATAGTTGACGCAAGTCATAGCCCGTCGCATTTTTGACCATACCGCGATTGAGCTGCAAGATATCGCCTTTACCCGTGACCACAGTCAGCCCCATAATCCATTGACGGGTCATGCCATAACGAATGACTTTGATACCGCCAGCATTGGTGCCGATATTACCACCGATTTGACTAGAGCCAGCTGAGGCAAAGTCGACAGGGTAGTATAGGTCTTTTGATTCGGCAAACTGTTGTAGCTGTTGAGTCACCACACCGGCTTCAATCTCAACCAGTCGGTCAGCGGGGTAAAACTGTCCGATATGATTCATTTTATCCATGCTAACGACAATCTCGCCATTGGCGGCAACTGCGCCAGCAGACAAACCCGTACGCCCGCCACTTGGGGTTAGCACGACATTGTGCTCATTGGCGAGCAAAACGATAGATTGCACTTGCTCAGTCGTCTTTGGAAAGACGATAGCAGCAGCGGCAGGGGCGAAATGCTTGGTCCAGTCTTTGCCCCAATGATCTAGGCTTTCGCTATCGGTTTTGATTTGGCTGGCGTCAAATTGATACACATCAAGCAAGCTGCTCAAGATGCTTTGGACAGCAGCGGTATGGGTTGTAGAGTTGTTTTGGGCGTTAGTGTTGCTTTGGCTAGCTAAAGAAGTCATGGTCAAATCTCGGTAGAAACGTAAGCGCTATGCATAAAAGGGATTATTATATCGCTAAATGGATATAACTCAGCGGTGTTAACTGTGTTTATATAACTAATTAAGTTTATATAAATCACTTGGTTTATATAATTGATATAAGTATAAGTGAGCACGTGTTGTAATGATAGATGGATATGAGTTCATGCGCCTATGTATGTAGCTATCTCGCCTAAATCATTAAAAAACAGTTTAATAAGGTTTGGCTATAAGGTTTATATATCATGATTCACTATAGCATAAAAAGTTTTCAGGCTTGATAAGCAATAATTCATCTAATCTGCTAACATAGCTGCCAAATTTTGTGTAAGATATCCAGACTGTTTTCGTTTCATCCATCAGACTTATCCCACTGATGATTTTTATAAGACAATTATAGGACAGTTCTCACATGGCGTTATCACTACAAAAAGATAAAATCCGGTTTTTATTGCTTGAAGGTCTACATGACAATGCGTTAAAAGTATTGGAAGGGGCCGGTTATCATAATATCGAGAATATCAGTCACGCCTTAGATCAAGATGAGCTGATCGAAAAGATTAAAGACGCTCACTTTATCGGTATCCGTTCACGTACGCAATTGACGCGTGAAGTGCTTGAGCACGCCCACAAGCTTATCGGTATTGGCTGCTTTTGTATCGGTACCAACCAAGTAGACTTGGACGCCGCTCGTGATTTGGGTATTCCTGTCTTTAACGCGCCATATTCGAACACCCGTTCGGTCGCTGAGCTGGTATTGGCCGAAGCCATTATGCTATATCGTGGTATCCCTGAAAAGAATGCTACTGTACACCGTGGCGGTTGGGGCAAGTCTGCGACCAACTCGCATGAAGTACGTGGTAAGACGATTGGTATCGTCGGTTACGGCTCTATCGGCTCGCAATTGTCGGTATTGGCTGAAAGCTTCGGTATGAAAGTCATTTATCATGATGTTGTGACTAAATTACCACTGGGTAACGCCGTGCAAGTAAGTAGCTTAGAAGAACTATTATCAACCGCTGATATCGTCACCTTGCATGTGCCTGATGTGCCAAGCACGCGCTATATGATGAAAGCTGAGCAGTTTGCCCATATGAAAGACGGCAGCTACTTTATTAATGCGGCACGCGGTACTTGTGTTGAGATTGATGATTTGGCGGCAGTGCTTGAGTCAGGTAAAGTATTGGGCGCAGCGATTGACGTGTTCCCGAAAGAGCCAAAATCTGCTGATGAAGAGTTTGAGTCGCCACTGCGTAAATTTGATAACGTTATCTTGACGCCGCATATCGGTGGTTCAACGCAAGAAGCGCAAGCGAATATCGGTCTTGAAGTTGCAGATAAGTTCGTCAGATACTCTGACCAAGGCGATACTGCGACTGCCGTAAACTTCCCAGAAGTTTCTGTGCCGTTTAAAGAAGGCTCGCATCGTCTGCTGCATATCCATAGAAACGTCCCAGGCGTATTGTCACAGATTAACCGTCTGTTTGCCGAAGCGCATATCAACATTTTAGCGCAGAGCTTAATGACGGAAGGTGATGTGGGTTATCTGGTGATGGATGTTGATTATAACGATTCAACCGCTGCACTTGATCAGCTAAAAGACGTCGAAGAAACGATTCGCGTGCGTATCCTGTTCTAAAATTAAGCATTATCATTTAATTTTACGACTGGTATAAAAAAAGAGATGCTCTATTAATAGAGCATCTCTTTTTTATGGCTAATACTTTAAACGTCTAATGTCTAATGTCTAAAGTCAAAATTGAAAATTAATTATTACGCTTTGGCTTTATTCGCAGCTTCCGCTTGACGACGTGCTTCAATCTTAGCGGCTTTACGCTTTTCAATCACATCAATCACATCGCTACCGATATGCACTTCGCCACGTTTTTTTGCCAGCTGCATTTGATGCTCGCGCTCACGGAAACGGGCTTTTTGTTCTTCGGTCGCCTTATCGATACAGTGCGGGCATGACTCGCCTTTGATATAGGCGGCGCTTTGCATTTCCTCATGAGTAATCGGCATGCGGCAAGCAAAGCATTGCTCATAGTTGCCTTTCTCTAGGTTATGATTGACCGAGACGCGATTGTCAAAAACGAAGCAATCGCCTTGCCACATAGACTCGCTGGCTGGGATTTCTTCTAAGTATTTTAAAATGCCACCTTCTAAATGATAGACCTCTTCAAAGCCTTGCTCGCGCATAAATGCTGTAGATTTCTCACAGCGGATACCGCCGGTACAGAACATGGCGACTTTTTTATGCTTAGCAGGATCTAGCTCTTTTGCCACGTACTCTGGAAACTCGCGGAAGGTTTCGGTATTTGGATTAACGGCATTTTGAAAAGTACCGATTTGAACTTCATAATCATTACGAGTATCGATTAGGATAACTTCAGGGTCTGAGATAAGCGCATTCCATTCGCTTGGCTTAACGTAGCGACCAACCGATTGTAATGGGTCGATATTCTCTACGCCCATCGTGACGATTTCTTTTTTTAGCTTCACTTTAGTGCGATAAAAAGGCTGCGCATCAGTATAAGACTCTTTAAAGGTAAAGCTGCCAATCGCTTCGATACTACGCAGATAGTCTAAGACATTATCGATACCTTGGCGACTACCAGAAATCGTGCCATTAATGCCTTCGCTCGCGATTAATAAAGTGCCTTTGACGTCATGCTCAAGCATGGTATTTAAAATTGGTTCACGATATCGCTCAAAATCGGCAAAGCGCGTGAACTTGTAGAGTGCGGCAACGACGATGTTATTGGTGACACTATCGTATTCGGTGGCATGGTTTGGTGCTTTGACGTCAGTAATTTGTGAGGTACTCATGTTTTCTCCTGCTGGCTAGGTCGCAAACCTAGTGCATTGGGTTTAAGGTGTTTTTTAAAATTAACGGTTAAAGAAATTCATAAAGCTCATAACACTAGCGCAATTGTGGAATTGGCTAATGCGCGCGTAGTGTAGCAAATTTTAAGAAATTTTTGGAAGGTTTATCGTTCTAAATTATCACAGAGATATGAGAGATAATAAAAACGGCAAACAAAAAAGCCCAGTACGATACTGAGCTTTTTTTATATTCAATGCGTAAAATCGAAGTTTAGTTTATTGTTTAAAGTTACTTACTCTGAAACCAAGTATCGGCTTTGCTACGAGCACTAGCGATATCAGAGCTTGATAAGTTCAATGCCAATTGACCGATTTTACCGCGAGCTTTGTTACGGACTTTTTCGTCTAACATACCATCACGGGCAGCCAAATCGTACCATTTATAAGCATCGACTAGATTTTTTTGCTTTTCGTCTAGCAGAGCAAGCGTATAGCTGGCACGGTTATCACCGCGCATTGCCGCTTTTTCTAACCAACCGCGTGCTTGCTGTAGGTTTGGTTGCACACCTTCACCGCGCAAGTACATGATGGCAAGATTTAACTGAGCAGGGGCAACGCCTTGCTGAGCTGCTTTGGTATACCACTGGACAGCTTGTTGGGTGTTTTTGGCAATACCTTCGCCTTTTTGCAAACGCTTGGCTAGGTAAAATTGAGCGTGATTGTTACCTTGGGCAGCGCTGGCAGACAGCTCACTGATAGGCATTAGCTCAAAACGTGAAGTGTCAAGTGGCACGTTTGATATTAACTCAGCGTTGGCAAGGCCCGCACAAGAAAACAGGGCAGTGAACAACGCAGCTTTTAATAATTTCATAGCAGCTCCAAAATTAGGCAGTTAATAAGCAAAAGAAAAGTTGCACCGCTAAAAATTGTCTCGCTAAAGACAGTTAGACGGCGATAACAATTAGGTGAATTCTTGCAGTACCAACTTACCTAATTATTAGCAATATAATTAATAATGGTCGTGTGACAGTTGCGCTAACCGAGCCGATAAACGGTCATAATCGGGGTGCGACTGACACTATTTTGCTAGCTTAACACCCAAACTTACGAAACTCAAATACTAATTACACGATTTAATGCTTAGCTATACCCCATTGTCCTCAATAAAATCATAGAGTTACTTTAGCGTAAGGATAAATTAACATTCTATTAAGGTTAAAATTATTACCTATTGAGTTAAATTGTCGTTAATAACAAGGGCATAAACCCTGGTGTTAATCAGGTTTTTGTTTACTGACCCGATAAATAGCGACGTCTGCTAGCAGGTTGGGCGCTTGTCTGATTAATGCTGTCATCAGTGAGCTATGACCTTTTTCAGAATCACTGACCGCAAAGCGGTTGATGATATGAATATCATGCTGCGCGCAAAGTTTTTCGAAATCCTTAAAGGTACACAAATGGATGTTTGGGGTGTTATACCACTCATAAGGCAGCGCTTCTGACACCGGCATCAGACCTTTTAAGCCCAAATGTAGGCGGTTTTGCCAGTGCGCAAAGTTGGGAAAGGTGATGACGGCTTCGCGGGCAACGCGTAGCATATCAAGCAGCAATACATCAGGTGCTTTTACCGCTTGTAGTGCTCGCGCCATAACGACGGTATCGAAGCTATTATCTGCAAAACGACTTAAGCCATCATTGAGGTCTTGCTCGACGATAGATAAGCCTTTAGTAATGGCTTCATTAATTTTATCTTCGTCAATCTCAAGTCCATAGCCAGTCACGCCTCGATTCTGCTGTAAATGTGCCAGCAGCTCGCCATTACCGCAGCCTAAATCCAGCACATGTGAGTGCGGCGCAATCCAACGCTCAGCCAATTGATGGTCCATTCTCATGAGCGTACTCCTTTGGCTTTTAAGCGATTAGCAATAAATGGTGCGGTCAAAAAGCCTTTAACAGCCCCCATATAACGCGGAATATCAAACAAAAACGAATCATGACCGTGCGGGGCATCGACATTGATGTAGCTGACCGGTTTGCCAGTCGCCATCAGCGCATCGACAATTTCTTGTGAGCGCTCGGGAGCAAAGCGCCAGTCAGTAGTAAATGACACCACTAAATACTGACACTGCGTATGAGCAAAAGCGGCTTTCAGCGCGCTCAGCTCTTTTGCATTGGCTATATTAATATGCTCAATATCCGCGCTATTGTTTAACGTTTTCTCAAGCTCATTCTCGGTAGAATCGGCTTTTACTGATTCTGCGAGAGAGGTTTCTAACGCTTCTGATGATTTTGTTGATAATTCTACCGCTGACGGATAATCACGCGTCGGGTCAAAATAATCCAACGCTTTGGTCATGAGCAAATAAGTATTGGCATCGAAGTTTTCACTAAAGCGTTCACCTTGATAGCGTAAATAGCTCTCGACTTGAAACTCGACATCGTAGCCATACATAAATTTGCCAGATTTTAAATCACGGCCAAACTTTGCCTTCATCGCATCATCAGTCAAGTAGGTAATATGACCGACCATCCGTGCAAGGATAAGCCCGCGCCGAGGATAAGTGCCTGCCTGCAAGTAACGTCCCTCTTTAAAATCGGGGTCAGAGAGAATGGATTGACGCGCGACTTCATTAAAGGCGATGTTTTGTGCAGAAAGCTTTGGCGTACTGGCAATAACCACGCAGCGTTTTAAGCGTTCTGGATAATCGACCGACCATTGCATGGCTTGCATACCGCCCATAGAGCCACCGACAATGGCATGCCAAACATCTATGCCCAAACGGTCTGAGAGCATGGCTTGGGTTTTTACCCAGTCTTTGATAGTAACAAGTGGAAAGTCGGGGCCATAAACCTGCGGTTCACCCTCATTGCTTATACTCTCTGGATTGATGGTCGTTGGACCAGTAGAGCCAAAACAGCTGCCGATGTTATTGACACAAACGACAAAAAATTGGTTGGTATCGATGGTTTTATTAGGGCCAATCATATTGTCCCACCAGCCAGATTTTTTATCGTCGTCACTATGAAAGCCTGCCGCATGATGGCTACCTGATAAGGCGTGACAAATCAGAATGGCATTTGATTTGTCGCTATTCAGCGTGCCATAAGTTTCAAAGGTTAAATCGAATGAGGGCAGGGTGCGATTGCACTCCAAGGTCAACGGCTCAGCGAAATGAAAAGTCTGCGGCGTGACGATGCCAACTGAACCTACCGAGCCGACGATATCGGTTGTATTAGCAGAATGATTGGTGGAATGCTCACTGGTACTATCAGAACGTGCGCTCAAAGCTACCTCACAAAACAACAGTTATGGATAAAACGAATCTAGAATGGCGACAGTAACGGGTCTAACTACTTTCTTATTATAAGCTATTCTATTGTATGGCGATGCGCCTAGGAGTACAACCTTGATAGGCAGTCTTTCAAGTAAAGTGAAAATAGCTAGCGCATTAACGGTATAGCAATACCAAAGCTCAAGCGTTTTGCCCTGCGTTTTTGATAGATAAAATGCTACACTGATGACAAATATAGGCCTTTTTATTTAACCATGATTTGGTATTTGATTGACTGTCATCTGCTTAGTATATTTTGATAATTGCCAAGCGTGGTTAATTAAGGCTTAATAGTACTATTGTTAAATTAGCTGCTTAATAATTTTAGTCTTTACTATTTTAGCGCAGTACTCTCTTTTACATTAATTGACGCATTTCTTGCTTGTTAAGACTTAGAATCCAACCATAACGTATCCCAATAATAGTAACCTGATAATAGATAATGCCATTATGAAACCTGAATTGCCGCCACGTATTGCCGTCTTATTAATCAATCTAGGTACGCCTGATGAACCTACTGCGCCTGCAGTACGTCGCTATTTGCGTCAGTTTTTATCAGACACGCGAGTGATTGAGATTCCTAAATTATTATGGGCGATTATCCTTAATTTGTTTGTATTACCGAGTCGCCCGAAGCGGGTAGCAGCAGCCTATGCCAGTATTTGGGATGGCGACTCGCCAATGCGCAATATCCTGAACCAACAAGTAGCGATGTTAGATACGCGTTTGGCTGAGCAGGCTGCGCCATTTCGCGTTTCTGTCCATTCTGCGATGAGCTATGGTAATCCGGGTTTGCCTGATGTGATGGACAAACTGCGTAGCGAAGGCGTTGACCATTTTGTGATGTTACCCGTATTTCCGCAGTATTCAGCGACTTCAACTGGCGCAGTGTATGATGCGATTACCAAGTGGTCGCTTAAGCAGCGTAACTTGCCTAATATTACGATAGTTAAAGACTACTTCGCGCATCCTTTATATATCAAAGCATTAGCGGATAGTATTCGTCGCTTTCAAGCGGTACATGGCAAACCTGAAAAGCTTATGTTTAGCTTCCACGGTATTCCGCAGCCGTATATGGATAAAGGTGATCCTTATCCTAGACGTTGTAAATGTACCGCCGCGCAAGTGGCACAGGAACTGGGATTAGGACCTGATGAATGGATTATCAGCTTCCAGTCACGCTTTGGTAAGCAGGAATGGGTTAAGCCTTATACCGACGTCATACTCGATGAGTGGGCTAAATCAGGTGTAAAATCAGTACAAATTCTCAGTCCAGCGTTCTCAGCGGATTGCTTAGAAACGTTAGAAGAATTGGCGATTGAGAACCGTGAGAACTTTCTTCATGCTGGCGGGCAAGAATACCACTATATCCCAGCACTAAATGCTGATGATGCGCACATAGATTTATTAGAAGCGATGAGCGCGCCATTGGTAAGAGGTTGGGCAGGCACACTCGATGGCTGGGCTTAACTATCCTTTTAAGTCAAAAAAATACCGGACATTATGTTCGGTATTTTTTTCTGAATTATTTTCTATTTTACAAATATATAATTTCTAAAAATTATCATCATTAGAAATCTTTGCCGCATCTCTATCGGCAATATCAACGATACTAGGATAATCTTTATCGTCTAAATTGTCTTCGACCAACACTTCATCAATCCGAGATTCATCGATATTTTGGCGATGCATCGGCGTTAGTCCTTGAACTGCATCCGTACCAACTTCAGAATTATGAAATCCTGCGCTATTATCGATCACATCGTCATTATCAAAGGTATGCAGCATAGGGTTGTTTAAATCAATCTCTTGGCTACCGTCTCCATTATCATCAATATTGCTATCGCCTTCGATATGATCCATCTCTTCTGGTAGTGGGGTTTTTGCATTGTCCATGGATATGTCCTCATTATAGTTATAAATGCTATGAAAATGATCGTTACTAATTATCAAAATGATACATGCAAGTTTGCCGCGTTATAATCGCAACTAATAGTAGTAAGGTGTCACAGGATGTGCAAAAAATGTAAGGATTGAAAGTAAAAAAACGGCTGCCAGCAGTATTAGTTAGGTAGGCAGCCGTGTGTAGGTTTTTAGCTTCAGCGAAGCGTTTTATAGCTAATTAATAATCTTTCTAGTTGGCTTTACATGGTTCATGAGGCTGTAGCTGATATGAAACATGACTTTCAAAATCAACAAGCTTAAAACGCCACAAGTAAATTAAAGCAATGGCATAAACACTGGTTTCTGCGATTTCTTCTACTATTTCACCCATATTTTCAGGGATGAAAATGGCGTTTTCACCCATATACTCTAACAATGCCAGTGCAACCACGGCGATATATAGGGACACTGGCACCTTTTTTAATACTGTCCATAGATAACGCCAGCTGTAGGCCAACAAGCCCACAATCAGCAGATAGACCGTTAATAGTACAGCGTCTTCCCACCAAGCATAAGGGTGGTTCAAAAATGAAAAATTACTGGGAATGAAGAGTTCAGGCACGTAATTTAACTCACGACGTATCACAGCAAAAAATACTAATACGGATGCCAACCAAAAATATTGACCTAGTTTGAGCTGGCTTTGTATCACATATTGAGCACAGCGAAATATGCAGGCGAATAATATGATGATACCTGGTAGTTCGATTACGCCATCTGAAGTCAAAATAAATACTCCTGGTTTTTACAAATGAAAAAGTGAGCGCAAAGGCTCACTTTAAACCGAAAATCGTTTAATCATTAACGTTGATTAGTCGCTATTATAACGCTAGCTTTAGCCTAATATCGTTATCAATTCATACTAACTGGTCAGCCGCAAGTATAAATAACGTAAGTTTAATCAGTTAAATGCTTATACGGGATACTATCTAACGTGTTGATCATCACTAATAACCATTTATTTATGAGCTGTTTATGAGCTATTCATAAGCACTGTTAAGCATTAAAAAAAGCATTAAAAAAAAGCTTCCATGCGCAGTAGAGCAGCGAGGTAATGGTCTTTATTCTCAGTTTTATCATTATAATAATTTAGCTCTGTTTGCACATATAACCACTCTCGCCAAATAGGTTGACGGTAGCTGATAGCAGGGCCATAGCTGTTTAAAGACGACTTATCCTCATCAAAATAACCACTGCTAGAGATACCGTATGCCAGCTGCTTCTCATTACCTAAATAGTTTACTTGTCTGAGGTCATTGGCCCAATCGGTACTTTCTTCATCATCTTGATTGCGATAGCTGATGGTGGTGCGATTATTGATAAAGCGGTTGGCATCGCTGCCGTATTTCAAAGTAATGCCGCCTCGAGCATAGTGTTCACTATCGAGACCATAGCGATAGAAATTGTCGTTGCTCACCGTCCATTTATCGCTCTCATACCAATTTTTATCCACACTGAGTTTGACATAAACATCATCGAGAGAACGAATACCAACATCGACATCAGTTTTCACTCCCAGTTGATTTTCGATCTCATCACTAAAGCGCGACCAACGCAGGGCAATGGAGGCATTTTCTTCTCTTGTTTTTCTGGTGTTAACGAGCCTGTCTGAGTTTGTTTGATAACTATCTCCTGTAGTGCTTTGCTTCAAGAAAGCATCTTCATCCAAATCTTCATCACCGATAATCAAGCTTAAACGTTTCTCTAACATAGGCAGGCGTAAGCGCCCACGAATTCTGGGTTCAATGCTAACATCACTACCTGATTGCGGATCATTAGCCCAGCGCGTATCTAGCACTACTCGTAGACTGGCGGTGGCAGGCTTTTTTGCATCAGGTTCACCAAACCAGCCATCCATTTCATCAGCCCATTCATTCAATTGCTCCTGAGCCTCTTGGTACTTTTCGTCTGCCCAGCCCCAGTCTGTATTGGATGCTTGAGCGTATTGTTCATTATCTTGATGGATAGATTGACCATCATTTTGGTTAGCAGTTTGCTCATCGGTTTTAACGGTAGCTTGATAACCAAATTGGTTAAGGCTTTTGTCATTAATATCTGACTTATTACTATCAAGCGGCGCGGCAGCTGCTATATTTTTCTTATTCTCTGTGTTTTCTAAAGCTTCTATATTTTTTAATGACTCTGACTCTGATGACGTAGTAGGAGCATTGTTAGCCATTGCTGGCGTGTATGGGCTTAGACTAAGGATAAGATAACAGGCAATGTTATTAAGCTTAAATGGATTGGTCATAGAGCGTTTCAATTTTTTCGCCAAGTGAAGATGGATGGATTATGCGATGCTGAGATTATTATTGATACAGTTAGCTGAATATGAAATACGCCTATTTAATCTAGCGTGCTGCTGAGATACGGTCATTATTCAGTAAATTTAAAACAACAAAAAGGCTTGGCAAAATGCCCAGCCTTTTCTGTCAAAAAATTCGTAGAGTAAAGTCTATATTTTAATCATTAATGCGCTTCGTCCCAATTGCTACCAATATCGGTTTCAACCAATAACGGTACCGCAAAGTCAACACTCCAACCTTTTGCAACAGCCGTTGTGGTCAGGACATCTTGCATAGCGTCGGTAATCAGTTGGCGAATATCAGAAACTTTATCAGCATCAACCTCAAACACCAATTCATCATGGACTTGTAGCAGCATTTTTGCTTGCGCTTTTGGCAATAATTTATCGACTGCTATCATCGCAAGCTTGATCAAATCAGCGGCTGAGCCTTGGAGTGGGGCGTTAATCGCTGCGCGTTCAGCGCCTTGCTTGACCATACGATTACTATGATTGATATCAGGCGTATAAAGCTTACGACCCAATATCGTCTCGACATAACCTTTTTCATAAGCACTGGCACGAGTATTAATCATGTAGTCTTTGACACTTGGATAACGCTCAAAGTACATATCGATATAATCTTGCGCCTCGCCGCGGCTCATCTGTAGCTGCTTCGCCAGACCAAAGGCACTCATACCATAGAGCAGACCGAAGTTAATGGCTTTAGCGTTGCGGCGCTCAGTGGCGCTGACCTCTTCAACGGCTTTGCCTAATACTTCAGCAGCCGTTGCCGTGTGAATATCTAAGCCTTCGTTAAAGGCGCGAGTTAAGTTTTCATCGCCTGAGAAATGCGCCATCAGACGTAGCTCTATTTGTGAATAATCCGCGGCTAAAATAACGCGACCTTCTGGGGCGATAAAGGCTTGGCGAATCAGGCGACCGGTCGCGGTACGAATCGGAATATTCTGCAAGTTAGGATCGGTTGAAGATAAGCGTCCGGTGCTGGTCAATGCTTGATGGTAGCTGGTATGCACACGATCAGTCTCCGCATCTGCTACATTATCAAGCGCATCGGTATAAGTGCTTTTAAGCTTCGATAAGCCACGATATTCAAGCACAATTTCAACCAACGGATGATCAATTTTTGACAATACTGCTTCGCCAGTCGAGTATTGACCTGACTTGGTTTTTTTACCGCCCGGAACGCCTAGTTTCTCAAACAGCATTTCACCGAGCTGCTTTGGTGAGCCAAGATTAAATTCTTCACCAGCGACTTCATAAGCGCGTTTTTCAAGTGCGATAATCTCTTCATCAAAACGTTTGGATAGCTCGTTTAAAAACGGGCGCTTGATTAAAATGCCATTTGCTTCCATTTGACAGAGTATCTCAGCCGTTGGAATCTCTAACTCATGCAGTAGTTTGGCATTATTTTCATCCTCGGCAAGTTGCTTACTGAAGACATCGAACAGCTGATAAGTAATATCGGCATCTTCACAAGCATAGTCACTGGCAATATCAATGACCACTTGATCAAAGCTAACTTGTTTCGCGCCTTTACCAGCGACATCTTCGAAGCTAATAGTTTGGGTTTGCAAATAATGGCGTGCCAAATCATCCATACCATGACGAGTAGCTGCCGCGTTAATCACATAGCTGGCAAGCATGGTGTCCATCGCCCAGTTATTAGGATTTTCATGAATATTGCCTAATAAATCGATATCGTAAAGGCTAAGAATATGGGCATCATATTTTAAATGTTGACCGATTTTACCGATTTTTGGATTTTCTAAGATAGGTTTTAAGCGTGTCAAAACTGTATCGCGGTCAAGCTGCTTAGTAATCAGTTCATCGCCTTCTAAACTATGAGTCAGCGGCACGTAATAAGCCTCATGGGCTTTTACCGCAAAAGACAAGCCAACCAATTTAGCCTGACGCCAATAAACGCTAGTGGTTTCGGTATCGATGACAAAATGTGGTGCGTCTTCTAATAGTTTTACCAAGCTATTAAAAGCAGGCTCATCTAAAATCGTATGCCACGCTTTATCATGACTTTTACTGTCGGTGACATTATCGATGATGCTTGATTGTAGAGATTTGGCGATTTGCGCTTGTGATTCGGCATCCGCCTGACTGTCGGCAACACTTTGCGCGCCGTTCCCATTAGCTGGATGATTGGGATGGTCAAGTGATGCCAGCTCGTTTCTAAATTCAAGCTCAGTATAGAGCGCGCGTAGCTCATCGATATGGGCACACGGGTCGGTATTGATTTTTAAATCTTGCCAGTCTTGACCAATTTCTAAGTCGGTAACGATAGTCGCTAGCTGGGCATTAAAAGGAATGTCGTCAGCATATTCGACCAGATTTTTGCCAGCGCGTCCTTTGATGTCGGCGACGTTTTTAAGCATATTGTCGATATTGCCATATTCATTAAGTAAATCTTTGGCGGTTTTTTTACCAATACCGGGTACGCCCTTGATGCCATCAGAGGAGTCGCCCATTAATGTTAGAAAATCAATCATTTGCTCAGGATTGATGCCGAATTTTTCCACCACACCTGCGCTATCGGTGATTTTCCCCGTGAAGCTGTCCTCTAATATGACGCAATCATTAATCAGCTGCATCATGTCTTTATCACCGGTCGAGATAACCACGTGATGACCTTCGGCAACGGCACGATGGGCGAGGGTGCCAATAATATCATCGGCTTCCGCGCCTTCAATACGTAATAACGGGATTCCTAGGGCAGCAACTAAACTGTGGATATAAGGAATTTGTTCGGCAAGCTCGACATCCATTTTTGGACGATTGGCTTTATAGTCTTCCGACATCGCATGGCGAAAAGTCGGTGACTTGGTATCAAAACAGACTGCCATATGAGTTGGGTGATAGCGACGCATCAGCTTTAGGAGTGCATTTAACGTGCCGCGTATGGCGTTGGTTATCAGACCTTGAGAGTTTTGCATGGTTTTTGGCAAGGCATGATAAGTGCGAAACAGATAGTAAGAGCCATCGACTAAAATAAAAGGTGGCTGCTCTTTTTTGACATGGCTGGTATCCATGGTCGCTACATTTGGCATGGTCGCAAAGTTTGGTAGCGTATTGGGATTAATGGGCGAGTGCGAGTTGTGATCGTTGTCGGTCATAATAAGTCACTTATCAAATATTGGGCAGCAAGTATTGGGTAAAAACAGATTTTGAGTGAAAAATTGGATAAAAAGATACCTTCATTATAACGATAAAATACCTTCTTGCCGAATGGATGACGAACTAATAAATGGATGGTGAAAATAGTAAACAGTTACTATGCGTACTAACGTAAATCACGGTCAATTCATAGGCAATAAAAAAGAACCCAGACCAGCTGAGTTCTTTGATTAATTTTCTTCTTACTAACTAATATTTTTATGACTTATTTTACTTCTGAGGTTACTTCACTATCGATATTACCGTGTGTGGCTTTCGAGTATGGGCAAACTTTATTGGCTTTTTCGACCAACTTTTGAAATTCATCGGCTGATAGTTCTGTATTTTCACCAGTAACATGAATCTTCACTGCCAATTTAAAGTCTAGACCTTCGCCTTTCATTAAATCTACTGATACTTCAGTAGTAGAGTCAAACTTTGCTTTTTCTTCACCTTTCACTGCCGCAAGCGCGCCATCAAAGCAAGCCGCATAACCCATGGCAAATAATTGCTCTGGATTATTACCGTCTTTACCAGAACCCGGTGCGACCATATTAATCGTCAAATCACTATCTTGCAGGCTTGCTTTACCAGTACGACCGCCAGTGACGGTTGCTTGAGTAGAATACAATGTTTTCATAACATATCCTTTGTTGTTGGTTTTTATAATCAATTTACATTATTCACTATGCAGTTTTTTACTATGCTTTTCTGATATAGAAAAGCACTCTCACATAGCAAACCATTAGATTAGCATAATGGACAGCGCTAAACGTATACCGCAAGTTTGCATATGGTAACTTGCTAAAAATGCTTGATAAGTAGCTATGGTAGCGACAGCAACAGGACTTTAGTGTATAAATAACGACTGTATTAATGTAAAATAATAATAAATAGTCTTAGACTAAAATCTTCAGGATGGGTGATAAAGAAGCCTAACCATAAAGACACTTAATCATAAGGACACCTAATAAGGATACTGTTTAATGAATGGCTGGCTGGATAAACTAATTGTGATACCGAGTATGGTTTCTTTAATGGCTTTTGCGCTCGTCGGCTGCGAAGAAGAGGACGTATTCTTTGGCTCAGGCGGTAGTAATAATATAACGCTGACGAGCTTTGCTAATAGCTATGACAGCCAAGCTAGTGCTACTGCCATTGCACGTATTGATGAAACCTACCGTACTGGCAAGTATGAGATTCAGAGCAGAAATCTTGTCAATAGTTATAGCAATCAGAGTTTGAACACCTTGGATAAAACAGTATTGGCGGATAAATTTGAAGGACGACTGGAACATAAAAATATTGAAGTTAATGGTCGCACCGTTAAGCGCCCAATCTATGAAAAAAACACCAATAACAAGTTTAACTATGAAACCACTTATAAAACCTTGGATTTATCAGGTTTGAAGTCGGATAGCTATAATGCAGGTAATACGGTAAACAGCAGTCGCGGCATCATTACTGGCTTAAACAATTATCCTAACATTCCAGCCACCCTAGAATTTCCAACAGGCTCAGTTTGTTATATTCCAGTCGTCACCAGCGAGCGCGCTTTTTTAGCGTTTAATGAAAAAGACAAAACCGGATATACCACGCTTGATAAGTGGGTTGAAGCAGCCGAAGCGCGTTTTAATGATAATAGAGATTATAGTACCTCAAACTTTGGCGTCGGCATAAATAACAAGCAAAAAGCGGCGCAAGTGATGTTTTTTGAATATAAAAACCAACCGGCTTATCAGTATAATGGTGTGGAATATAGTAAAGATATTTATGAAGCCGTTTATGTGGCCAAAGGTAGCAGCAATCCAAATACTAACAGCTTTCGCGGTGTGGTCGATTGCACGATAGTCAATGATGTCGCGGCTGACTTTTTAGAAAGAGAAATCAAGCGCTATTATTGAATATAAAACCATCTAAAGTTTAAAAATATCTAAAGTTTAAAAATATCAACACTCTCTACTTAGCTTTCAGAGAGTGTTTTTTTATGCGCTAATTCTGCAACCAGACGCTAAATCCGCTACAATACGCCCATTATTTATCCTATTTATTTAGATTGATTTCTAAATCACACAACCGTTGAAGCCGAAATTATGAGCGTAGATCCAAAGAAATTAAGTAAAGAAGTCGCCAAGCGCCGCACCTTCGCCATTATCTCGCATCCCGATGCGGGTAAGACCACCATGACCGAAAAACTCCTATTATGGGGGCAAGCGATTCAGGTGGTAGGTGAAGTTAAAGGGCGCAAAACCGACCGCCATGCGACGTCTGATTGGATGAGTATGGAACAAGAGCGTGGTATTTCTATCACCACCTCGGTCATGCAGTTCCCTTATAAAGAACATATGGTTAACCTGCTAGATACACCGGGTCACGCCGACTTTAGTGAAGATACCTATCGTACTTTGACCGCTGTAGACAGTGCGCTGATGATGGTCGATGGCGCAAAAGGTGTCGAAGAACGTACCATCAAATTGATGGAAGTTTGCCGGATGCGCGATACGCCCATCATCTCATTCGTCAATAAGCTTGACCGCCAGATTCGTGAACCGCTTGAGCTACTCAGTGAAATCGAAGCCGTATTAAAAATTAAATGTATTCCGGTCACTTGGCCTATCGGTATGGGGCAAGATTTTGTTGGCGTCTATCATTTAACCGAAAACAAGACTTATCTATATGAAAAAGGTCACGGCGGTGACATGACGGTCGCTGAGACGCGCGAAGGCTATGATTATCCTGATATTCGTGAGCGTTTGGGCAAGCTGATGTTTGATTCTTTTGAGGAGTCACTTGAGCTGGTACAAATGGCGCTTGAAGAGTTTAGTGTTGAAGCGTTCTTAGCGGGCGAGATGACACCAGTATTGTTCGGTACGGCGCTGGGTAACTTTGGCGTCAATATGGTACTTGATACTCTCATCAAATATGCGCCGCCGCCAAAATCGCACCCGACCAATGAGCGCGAAGTGGCAGCAACCGAAACCGAATTTAGCGGCTTTGTGTTTAAGATTCAGGCCAATATGGACCCGCGTCACCGTGACCGTATTGCTTTCTTACGTGTTTGCTCAGGTAAATATGAGAAAGGCATGAAGATGAAGCATGTGCGTTTGGGTAAAGACGTGCGTATTGCGGATGCGCTGACTTTCCTTGCCGGTGACCGTGAAACGCTAGAAGAAGCCTATCCGGGTGATATCATTGGTTTGCACAACCACGGAACGATTTCTATCGGTGACAGCTTTACCGAAGGCGAGGAGCTGAATTTTACGGGTATTCCGCATTTTGCTCCTGAACTGTTCCGCCGTGTCATTCTAAAAGATCCGCTTAAATCGAAAGCGCTACAAAAAGGTTTGCAGCAGTTAAGTGAAGAGGGCGCAACACAGGTCTTTATGCCGCAGATTAATAACGATTTAATCTTGGGCGCGGTCGGTGTCCTACAGTTTGAAGTGGTCGCGCATCGTCTAAAAGAAGAGTACAAAGTGCAATGTATCTTTGAGCCAGTATCTATCGCCACTGTACGCTGGATTCATTGCGATGATGAAGTGGCATTGGCGAAGTTTAAGAAAAAAGCACATGACCAATTATCGATAGATGGCGGCGGCTATTTGACCTATTTAGCACCATCACGGGTAAATTTGCAGTTGATGCAAGACCGCTATCCAGAAGTGAGCTTTAGTAATACACGCGAGCATTAAAATCAGTTTTTTAATCTTCCTGCTTACCTTGAAAAGACACGCTATCGTGTCTTTTTTATTATAAGAGATTTCAGTTGCAACTAAACATCAGCTTTAGCA
Organism: Psychrobacter immobilis; assembly: GCF_904846285.1. GTDB lineage: Bacteria > Pseudomonadota > Gammaproteobacteria > Pseudomonadales > Moraxellaceae > Psychrobacter > Psychrobacter immobilis_D. Next base: position 158,205 of record NZ_CAJHAD010000005.1, read on the forward strand.
TCAGCATTAAGTACTTAAAAACACAAACAGTGTAGCTACAATACTACAGAATGGTTACGGTAGAATATCAATAAACCTTATTTGTACGTTAAAGAGGCTATATGAAATCTGCAACTCAAGTTTATAGTAATCATTCGCAACTCTCTCAACCATTCCCATCTGAGAGCGGCTGGGGGCGTTTAATAACTGTGTTAAGCAGTGGATTGCTGCTTGGTGCATTAAGCCTATCAGCGCACGCTGGGAGCCTCATTAGCCATACTGAGTATTTAGAGTATGAGCTGCCAAAAAAAATAGAAGAAAAATGCGCGGCGCGTGATAATTGTCCAGAGATTAAAGTAAAATATCTTAATACCAACCATGCTTGGATAAATACGCTGACCAATGCGCGTATCAATCATTTGGTCGTTAATAGTAAACCAACTGAATCCGCGTCCATCACTAAGAAAAGTAGCTCAGCAGAAGTTAAAGCTGCTATCGACGGTTTTGTTAACTCGCAATTTTCTGATTTGCCGCAAGACAGTGTTTTCGTCTATAGCTTAATGGTTACGCCGGAATATTTGGGTCATGTGAATGATTTCGAGATGTTTGAGATAAACTCCTATGTCTTTACGGGTGGCGCTCACGGCATGCCATATAGTGAATATCTGATATTTGACCAGCAGAGCAAAAAACAAATCCAATTAGCGGATATGCTGCAGCCCAATAAAAAACCTCGCTTTAAAGCCTTAGCTTATGATGCTTATAAAAAGTGGGTGAAAACGGTCGATAACGACGTCAAAAATTATGAGAAGAACTGGCCGTTTACTTTAAGTGATAATGTGACTTTGACCGATAAAGGGGTTGATATTCGTTACCAGCATTACTCTATTAGTCCCTACGCATATGGTATGCCGGTGCTGAGCATTCCTTACGAGAAACTTGGCGGTATTATAAAACCGCGCTTTATACCTAAATAATGCAAACAATAAATTTTAGCTAATATTGAACTTATTATTTAAAAAATAGCCATTTAAAGAAAGTGGTTAAGTAAAGACAGCCATTGAACATTTAATAAAAATAAGGAGTGATAGTATGACGAACCATACAGAAAATGCCAATACACCAGTAGCCACAGATGGCGCAGCATGGCATCTAAATGCCTTAACCGAAGCCTTGGGTGCTCTGACATTGACAGTCAGTGATAGCCTGTCTGTGGGACGCGGTAGCGATAATGATGTGGTGCTCGGCAGCAAGCAGGTATCACGCAATCATGCGGTGCTGAGCGTATTAAACGGTAAGCTGTACGTTAAGGACTTAGAATCATCAAACGGTACCTTTATCAACGACCAGCGTATTGAGGCCAATAAATCTACAAACCTTGCTGCTAATGATACGCTAGGTTTTGCAAGCTTTAGCTTTCAGGTAAGCGCGCCAGTGGCTGCTATGGATAATGAGGAAGTAGTTGCAGATAAACCAACTTTGATGTTGAGTCCTGATACTGAAATAGCGCCTATTGTTGAAGCGGAGCCGGTCGTTAAAAAAAATGTTATCGAAGAGATATTGCCTATTGAGGACAATCTAGAAGCTACCCCTAGCGCAGCAGTTGTGCAAACTGCAAATACATCAGACAAGCCAGTCGTTAAAGAAACAGGAATTAATGAAGTCTTGTCAGCGACATTGACTGAAGCGAATCCCGTTATCACTGAGTCAACTGAGCACACAGTAGTGACGCCTAAAGAAGCACCAGCTCCAACGAGCGCCTCTATTGTACAGGAACCAGAACCAACACAGCCTGCAGCTCGTCAAGCATCAGAAGAAGCAGACGCTGATATGCATGATAAAACCACCAAAACGGCCCTACAAGAAGAAGCAGACCCAGATGTGTTACGTGCCAAGCAAGCTGCTACTGGGCAGTTTTCAGGTACTGCCAATTTGGGACAACCTCGCGACCTTGGCACAACGGGTAATAATGCCATGGATCAAGCCATTGATAACCCTGCTAATGCGGGACAGATTGAGAAAAAGCCCAGCGGCAGTTGGTTTATATGGGTATTTGTGGCAGTTTTAATTATTGGCCTAGCATTATGGTTATTTAATATGGGCGTCGTATAATTGCTTTAGTGCCACCAATCGCTTATAAAATTCCTTAAGAAAGGCATCTGTCAGCTGAATACTATTTATTTAACTTCTAAAGGTTATTAAATTATCACTGGCAGTTTGCCAATTTACTGCATAAATTGTCCGTTTATAGATTAACTTTATGAATCATTTGTTAGAAGTCATAAAATATAAAGTTAATTAAAAGGTTTTATTATTGATTTAGGTAGTAAAAATAATCAGTAGTAGAGAAGATAGCGGTAAGCTAGTTAGCTTGCTGATTAGCTGATAATATTAATTAAGATAAAAAGTGCGATTTAATGCTAGAAAAAACAGTAACGTAATCAAGTGTTTGACGGTTATTATGAAAATAATGCTAAAAAAACCAAAAAATAGCTTGCATCTGTCAAAATATTTGATAGAATAGCCACCACTTTGAGAGAACAAGCCGACTTAGCTCAGTTGGTAGAGCAACTGACTTGTAATCAGTAGGTCGCCAGTTCGATCCCGGCAGTCGGCACCATCTCTTTCAAAGTCGCTTTTTATGAACTTGCTTTAAATCAAAGTGATTTTATATCAAGCAATCTAGGTGGGATTGGGGAGCGGTCAAACCCAACAGACTGTAAATCTGTCGCGAAAGCTTCGAAGGTTCGAATCCTTCTCCCACCACCATATTTTTTTCAAAGTTTGTCCTAGCGCCAAGCATACTCTATATCTTTAACGACTCGCTATTAGAGTCAAACAGCATAAGAGTAAATGCGGGTGTGGTATAATGGTAACACCTTAGCCTTCCAAGCTAATGACGCGGGTTCGATTCCCGCCACCCGCTCCATATATGCACCATCGCAGCAACTATCAATCATCACGACAGTCAGTTATTATTGCTGTATCGTGATATTTTTTTTAGTGCAACCCAGTGGTTGGCTAGAATATGCTCATATAGCTCAGCGGTAGAGCACTCCCTTGGTAAGGGAGAGGTCTTGAGTTCAATTCTCAATATGAGCTCCATTTATTATTCAAGTGTTTTATCGAAATTATAGAATATTGAAAATTATAAATAGAGTGTGGCAGATAATGATTTAAGGGTGACACTGAGGTGTTGCCTTTTAGTGCTGTCAGTTTATTAATAAACTCAGTTATTAATAAGAAGTTTGAAAATAAAGTAGCTTGCCAATGTGCGTTATAATACGCGGCAATGTGCAAGAGATTGAAAAGCAAGTATAATGTCTCTATATAAAGTTGTAGGCGTTATTACCGCTATCAACATTACCGCTATCAATCCTTGTTAATAAATAAGCTTTAGTAGTAAAACCATAGCGTCAACGGTTTGATGGTTTTTATGCATCATGAGCCGTCAAACAGCTATTTACCGATCTTTGATTGTTAAAGATTCATCAAAAAAAGAGGAAATACCCATGGCAAAGGCCAAGTTTGAACGCAGCAAGCCACACGTCAACGTCGGTACCATCGGAC
>NZ_CAJHAD010000006.1 GCF_904846285.1 Psychrobacter immobilis
GGTTTTACGCCAATGCAGAAACTAAACCACGCAGCTTAATTCTATTTAATAAGTGTCTTATGGTTGGGGTGATTACCATCCTAAAACTGGACTGCATATAAAACCTACTATAAAAAATAGGAAGATAATACCATGAGTAACATTATAAGAGAGATTCATATATATCCTTTAAGTGATGAATTTGCAGTTTACGAAATTATTTTAAACCATGCTCAGTTTTCTATACTAAAGGAGAATCTAGATAATACTGGCGATAAAAATTATAGTTATGTGTATCCAGTTACTTTAGAAGAATGCTTACATGCCGATATTAATATTCCATACGAGTATAGAAAAGGAGGTTTTGAGTTTCACGTACTTACTTATGAGAACTATTAAGGTATACCTCAACGGAACCAGCTATTTCACCCTCTAAACCTATTAACAGACTACTTAAAGCAGACTGCTATAGTGGAACCATTTAAAACAGACTGTGTTTGATGATTCATAAATAGCCATTACTCACACTAAAGTTACCCAATACTGCATTACAAATCTCGCTAAGGCACCGACTTATGCAAGAGGTCTATTAATAAGCGATTTATACGCCATCTCATTAGCCATCAGTAGTGCTTGGTATAAGCTGGTAGCACTTGCACCGCCACGTCCTGCCAAATCAAGCGCGGTGCCATGATCGACGGATGTTCGAATATACGGCAACCCCAAGGTAAGATTCACCGTATCGCCAAAGCCGTGCGACTTAAGCACTGGCAAACCCTGATCATGATACATAGCAATCACCGCATCACAGTTCGCTAGATGTCTGGGTGTGAATAAGGTATCGGCTGGCATTGCCTCTGATATATCGACACCTGCATCAATAAACTCACGCAATACAGGATTGATAATCTCAATTTCTTCAACGCCCAAATGCCCGCCCTCGCCTGCATGCGGATTAAGACCGCAGACCAAAATACGTGGCTGCATTAAGCCAAATTTCTCGCGCATATCATCGATGACAATTTGTACCGTTTGACGAACGTTATCAGCGGTGATAGCCGCAGGTATGTCTTTTAATGCTAAATGCGTGGTAACAAGCGCTACTTTCATCGCTTGATTGGCAAGCATCATGACGACTTTCTCACAGCCACTTTGCTGCATAAAAAACTCGGTATGACCGCTAAACATGGTGCCATCGAGTAATTTAATATCGGCATCTATCAGCGCAGACTTTTGCAATGGCCCTGTGACGATAGCGGCGACTGTTTTGTTGGTTGCTAATTTATGGGCGATGTTCAACTGTTTGGCAACCATTGCCGAATTGCGAGTATTAATTTGTCCGCAAACGACTGGCTCAGCACAAGGGATATCCAGTAGAATAAAAGCATGATTGTCATTATTGTTGTCATCAATAGTTTGTTTCGATATCTGCTCTAAGAAATCATCAGCTGCAATGTCTAAATCAACGGTTTGCCAAAGTGGACGGCTTTGGAGCACACCTGCTGTCACCAACATATCAGCGCGCTTTTGCATCGCAGCACTATCGGCAGTGACCCAAATTGGGCGTTTAAAATCTTGTAGTTTACCCTCAGCTGCTAATAACAGCACGACATCCATACCAATGCCAGCAGGCTCACCAGTTGTGATTAATAATGGTAATTTTTTTTGCATAGTAAAACATCCTATTGTGATATTAAGTATATGATTTTATTTTATTTTTTATTATAAAGAGGAATGGTTAAGATGCTCTGAAATATCATACATTTTATGTTATAGAAGATGGCATTTTTATAGATAGTTACTTATAGCAGCCGAAAAAACGGCATAATGTGTTAAACTTTCGCTTTTCATTGTAGCATTTACCAGCAAGCGCTGAGACCACGTTTTGGTACTTCTCTCGTAGAGATAGGTCGCGCTTGATTGGCGGTATCACTCTTAAAATAAATACTTACACCAAATATCCATTTATACCGAATTTTGACACATTAGGCACCCATGGCAGACAACGAAAAAACCGACGACTTACTCAATCAGACACCGCCGCACAATATCGATATTGAAAAGGCCTTGTTGGCGTCTTTGATGAGTATCGAAGAGGCTTACGATAAGATTGCAGATATCGTCACCAAAGACGATTTTTATGCGGGGCGACATCAGTATATTTTTGACGCTATTGCGCATTTGGCAACGGTCAACGAGCCTTATGACACGGTCATGGTACATGACTGGTTGGAAGCACAAAAACTACTCAAAGGAGCAGGTGGTGACAGCTACTTAGCCGATATTTTAAGCCAAAGTCCCGCCACCTTGTTTAACCTCACCGCTTATGCCCAACGCGTACGCGAACTCTCGACTTTGCGTCAGCTGATTACCACTGGCAATGACATGCTGACCCTTGCCTATAATCCCAAAGACCAAACGGTAAGCGATATTCTAGATAATGTCGAAGCAAAAATATTTAGTATTAATGAGCAACATAATAAACGCGCAGAACAGCGTGGCCCCGTTGGTATTACTTCGGTATTGACCAATGTCATTGATAAAATTCAAGAGCTAAAATCCAATCCCGACGGCATGATAGGTTTGCAAACCCCATTCGTCGAGCTAAATAATAAGACGCAAGGTTTACAAGCCGGCGATTTAGTTATTGTAGCTGCCCGTCCTTCTATGGGTAAAACCACCTTTGCCATGAACTTAGCAGAAGGTATTTTATTTAATGAAGACTTACCCGTAGTGGTGTTTTCGATGGAGATGCCAGCAGAGTCTATCGTCATGCGTTTGCTGTCTTCATGGGGCGCGATTAATCAGACGCACCTGCGTTCTGGGCAAATGAATGAAGATGAATGGGCAAAAATGATGAATGCCATTCAGCATTTGCAATCTAAGCATTTATATATTGATGACAGTACTGCCCTGCCGCCTTCTGAGCTGCGTTCGCGCTGCCGCCGTATCGCCAAAAACCATGATGGCAAGCTTGGCGCTATTATCGTCGATTATCTACAATTAATGAAAGTGCCAGGTTTAGATGGCAACCGCGTGGGGGAAATCTCCGAGATTTCTCGTAGCTTAAAAGCCTTGGCCCGTGAGCTTGAATGCCCAGTCATCGCCTTATCACAGCTTAACCGCAGTCTAGAGAACCGTCCTAATAAACGTCCTATTATGTCGGATTTGCGTGAATCGGGTGCGATTGAGCAGGATGCCGATTTGATTATGTTTATTTATCGCGATGAGGTTTATAATGAAAACTCAGACCACAAAGGCGTGGCTGAGATCATCATTGGCAAACAGCGTAATGGCCCTATCGGCACCATACGCTTGGGCTTTGAAGGTCAATTTACTCGCTTTATCAACCTGACGCCAGAATACTATCAAAACGTCAGCTTTGAAAATGACGAGTGATAAGCTTAATAAATAATAAATAATAAATAATAAACAGAACGAACGATACGCTTAATTAGCGAATATCTATAAAAATAGCCAGTGCGTCATTAACCCAATTGATGACGCACTGGCTTTATCACTTTACTCATAAAATAACTTTGCTAATAAGCCAATTTTGACAATAATATAAGCTTGCTAATAGAGAAGGCCATTATGCGCACTATCACAATTAAACCAGTAGCCATCACCCATAATTTGGCTGAAGTTAAAAAACGGGCACCGACATCTAAAGTCCTTGCTATGGTTAAAGCCAATGCCTATGGTCATGGCGTGGCCGCTGTTCTGCCAGCATTAAAACAAGCCGAACCACAGGCAGATGGTATCGGCGTCGCAACCTTGATAGAAGCATTAGAAGCTCGTCAATTAGGCTGGAATAAAATCATCGGTCTAATCGAAGGTGCTTTCACTAAAGATGAGTGGCAGCTGGCGATTGAGCATGATATTAGCTGCGTGATTCATCATGAGCCGCAGTTAACGTGGGCATTAGAAAACACCCCACCTACTACCAGCGCTACTAGCGTGGTTTGGCTTAAATACAATACTGGCATGAACCGCTTAGGGTTTAATGATCAAACCCTTCTTCCAGCAGCCAAACGTTTGCATGAAGCCGGTTATCAGCTAATTTTGACCACCCACTTTGCCAATGCCGATGACCGCACTCATCCTCTAAACACTATTCAAATCCAGCGTTTTAACGACATGCTGCAGACTTTAAGAGAAACTATCAGTAGCGATATAAAAGGCTCATTGTGCAACTCAGCGGGTATCGTCAATTTTCCAGAGCATCATCACGATTGGGTACGGCCGGGCATCATGCTTTACGGTAGTACGCCTGTTATTGATAAAAGTGCGCATGATTTAGACTTACAGCCAGCGATGGAATTTAGCGCACAAATTATCGCCTTACAAACGATCAGTGCCGGTGATGGCATTGGTTATGGCAGCCGCTGGACTGCGATGCAAGATACCAAAACGGCTTTGATCAGTATTGGTTATGGCGATGGCTATCCACGGGTGGTGAGTGCTGATGCCTATGTCTCTGTTATTGATGCCATAAACCATCAGAGCTATCCATGCGCAGTAGTCGGACGAGTAGCCATGGATATGATTGTCATTGATGTCAGTGCCGTACCAGAAAGCGTGGCTTTAAATAGTAAAGTCATACTTTGGGGTGATGCGCCGCACGTTGATGAAGTCGCCGTCCATGCTGAGACCATTAGCTATGAGTTGCTATGCCGCCTAAGCGCTCGCCCAAATCGGGCAATAGCAAAGTCATAGTTGATATAGATTAATATCATTATGGTTTAAGAGACGAATGGAGCACTGAAGCACTGCTGAATCACGGCAAATTGGACATTTACATTAAGTCTAATTACGCTATACTAAAAGTTTGTTGTCACACCAGTATACGCACTGACGCGATGCTATTAAAAAATGACAACGTATCATTTTTCATCGACTGCGATCGACTGCTAGGATTATTATGAGTTTGCGCCATTTTTTGACCCTATCTGATTTAACCAAACAAGAACTAGAAAACCTAATCAAACGTGCGAGCGAACTGCGTAAGATGCAACACGCCGGCGAGATATATCAGCCTTTTGTTGGTCGGACGCTTGGTATGATATTTGAGAAGTCATCCACCCGTACGCGTATCTCCTTCGAGACTGGCATGGGTCAGTTTGGCGGTAATGCTATATTTTTATCGCCAAATGATACTCAGCTTGGGCGCGGTGAGCCACTAGAAGATTCCGCTCGCGTCATCTCAAGCATGGTTGATATCATCATGATTCGTACCTTTGGGCACGAAAAGGTTGAAACCTTTGCCGAATACTCTAGTGTGCCTATTATCAACGCGCTCACTGACGAATTCCATCCATGCCAGCTACTTGCTGATATGCAGACTTATTATGAGCATCGCGGTAGTATCGAAAATAAAATCGTCACTTGGGTCGGTGATGGCAACAATATGTGCGCCTCCTACATGCAAGCGGCCAATCAGTTTGGCTTTGAGCTACGTGTAGCAGCCCCGTATGGTTTTGAGCCTGACCCTGAGCTGATGAAACGCTTTTCACATTGCGTGAGTATTGTTGAAAATGTGCAAGAAGCGGCGAAAGATTCAAACTTAATTGTCACTGATGTGTGGGCAAGCATGGGACAAGAGTCTGAACAAAACACCCGTGCGCGCCGTTTTGCTTCTTATCAAGTCACGCCATCCTTACTTGATAAAGCCGATCCTGAAGTGGTCTTTATGCACTGCTTACCTGCGCACCGCGGCGAAGAAATCTCGCATGATATGCTCGATGACCCACGCTCTGTAGTGTGGCATGAAGCTGAAAACCGCTTACATGCGCAAAAAGCTTTGATGGAGTTTTTATTAAAAGACAAAATCAAACTATCTGCCTAAAAACAGGCTGCTAAAAAGCATAACGTGAAATATTGATAAAATTGATAAATCAGCAGCTATAAAAACAGAAGGCACAAAAAAAGGCAGAGCATATTGATAATGCTCTGCCTTTTTATTATTTACGGCTTTATTTAGTGCAAGCTTAATACATCTATAAATTAACGCATTAGAGTCGTCACCCCATTACTGCCCGCTTTTAATAACACATCCGCTTGATTGGCGGCAAAGATACCATTACAGACCACCCCAACGATATTATTTAATTGCTGCTCTAGCGCTAGCGGGTTACTGACATCTAAGTCATAGGTATCTAAAATCACATTGCCATAATCAGTGACAAAATCTTCACGATACACTGGCTCAGCGCCCAAACGGGCTAATTGCCTAGCCACATACGAGCGCGCTTGTGGTAACACCTCTATCGGCACTGGAAATTCACGCCCTAACCACTCCACGCTTTTGCTTTCATCAACCATGCAGACAAACTTATTAGAGGCTGCAGCGACAATTTTTTCACGTGTGAGCGCGCCGCCACCACCTTTAATCAATTGCAAATGCTCATTTACTTCATCAGCGCCATCAATATAGACATCAAGCTGACCGGCAAAGTTTAAATCTATGATTTCGATACCCAAGGCGCGTAGCTTATCTTCGGTGACCTGTGAGCTGGCAACCGCGCCAGCAAGCCTTAACGTCGGCAATAACTCAATCAAACAGTTAACCGTACTGCCCGTCCCTACTCCAAGTATCATGCCATCTTCGATATAGCGCAGGGCAGCTTTGGCTGCGGCTTGCTTTTGTGCTTGCTGATCACTCATTATAAATCCTTGGAAAAATAAACGTATTACTTTAAAAGAGGTAAAATGATAAAAGAGGTAAAATGCGCGCTTATTATAACTGATGGCTTTATGGGATGTTAGCGTAAAACCTATTCTAAATATGCATTGCCTAGACTCGTTGCTAATACTTAATTGTATGTATTCATGATTTGGCCTTTAACATCTAAAAAACTCTCTACAAAATTTGCAATTGTGTCTTGCAAGATAGTGAAAATCAGCATAGGCTAATCTATTTCGTTTTTGTGCTGATCTATACTGGCTTATAGCTATTTATTTATCAAACACCAACTTTATAATTATTTGCACCTCTTTTATTTATTTTCACTCTGTTTAGGAATCATTATGCTGTCACATTGGGTACGAGCCATCTTGCAAGCCACCGTCTATGACGTCGCCATTCAAACACCACTTGAAGCTGCACCAAAGCTGACCCAACGTTTTGCTAATGATATTCGATTTAAGCGCGAAGACCTGCAACCGGTTAAATCTTTTAAATTACGCGGTGCTTATAACCGTATTAGCCAATTGAGCGACGAGCAAAAAGCGCGCGGCGTCATTTGTGCCTCAGCGGGCAACCATGCCCAAGGCGTTGCTTATTCAGCGCGTAAGCTTGCTCTAAATAACATCATCGTGATGCCAACCACCACCCCTGATATCAAAGTAGATGCTGTACGAGAACTGGGCGGCAATGTCGACTTGTATGGCGACAGCTTTGATGAAGCCAATCGTTATGCCATTAATCGCGCTGAGACTGAGGGCTTAACCTTTATTCCACCTTATGATGATAAGTTGGTCATTGCAGGACAAGGTACTATTGGTCTGGAACTAACCCAGCAATGGCGCAACATGGATTATGTATTCGTTGCCGTAGGTGGTGGCGGTTTGATTTCTGGTGTGGCAGCATTCTTGGGTGAAGTGGCGCCGCACGTCAAAGTCATCGCTGTAGAAGCAGATCAATCAGCCTGCTTAAAAGCGGCGCTAGAGGCTGGAGAACGCGTAAAACTTGAGCAAGTAGGACTGTTTGTCGATGGTGTCGCAGTTGCCCAAATTGGCGAACTCCCTTTTGATATTGTTCGTATGCAAAAAAGTGATAAATCAGGGCCTGTCGTCGAGCCTGAAGTGGTCACCTGTACCAACGATGAAGTCTGCGCGGCGGTGAAAGATATCTTTGAAGAAAACCGCAGTATCGTTGAACCTGCTGGTGCGTTGTCTGTTGCGGGCATGAAAAAATATATCGAAGCCCATAACCTACAAGGTAAAAACTGCGTCGGTATCATCTGCGGTGCCAATATGAACTTTGACCGCTTGCGTTATATCGCCGAGCGTACTGAGATTGGTGAGAAAAAAGAAGCTATCTTTGGCGTGACCATTCCTGAACAAACCGGCGCTTTCTTAAATTTCTGCCGCAGCTTACATGGCCGTAATATCACCGAGTTTAACTACCGTGCCGATAGCAAAAAATCACCAGATTCGATGGAACCCGCAGCAATCTTCGTCGGCATCGCCCTAAAAGAAGGCGATAAAGAGCGTCAAACGATTAGCAATCAATTGGCGGCTGATGGCTATGAAGCACACGACTTAACCAATGATGATATTGCCAAATCCCATATCCGTCATTTGATTGGTGGTCATGCGCATGTCGAAAATGAGCAATTATTAAAAGTGGTGTTCCCTGAACGTCCGGGCGCATTATTGACCTTTTTAGAAAAATTGGGCGATGACTTTAATATCACCTTGTTCCACTATCGCAATCATGGTGCCGCTGAAGGCCGTGTCTTAGTGGGCTTGCAAGCTTCTGAAGGCAACTCTCGCCAACTACAAGATGCGCTTCTTGATATCGGCTACGACTGCACTATGATTAATGACAACATCGGCTATCAGTTATTTTTAAAGTGAGCAAATTAGCAGTAATCTTTCATTTATCAGGGCGGGTTTTTAGCAATTAGAAAACTTTCTCTGATAAATTAATAATGATTGTTCACTTATAGCATTTATTCATTTGCAGCGACTATTAACTTCAGTAGTTATTAACAGGTAGTGAGCCGTGATTCAAAAGATACTGATGTTTATATTATTGCTGGTTTTAGTACTAGTAGGTTATAAGATGCTGCAACCTAAAACCACAACTAGCAACACTAGCACTGATGTTGCGGCTGATATTTCATCTGCCGCTGCTTTTACCTCGACTGAACTGGATGACATACCGCAAACGTACGTCGATTTAGATACAACTTCAACATCCAGCTCGGTAGTAAATCCAGCTGTAACGTCACAGCCAGTATTAATAACGCAATCAGCGTCAACACCAAGCTTTGCCTGTGATGGCAGGCAACATTGTTCTCAGATGACTTCATGCGCAGAAGCGACTTACTTTATACAGCACTGTCCCAATACAAAAATGGATGGTAACCATGATGGCATTCCTTGTGAAAAACAGTGGTGTAAGTAATTTTATATCAAATATAAACTGGGAACTTCATGTGTCGCGGTATTATCGGCTTTAGATTATCTATCGATTCCGTACAAGCACAATTTAAATTAAGCCAAAATAAAATGGTAGAAAATATCGAAGGAGTAATAAAGGGTTTAAAAAAGTTAAAAACAAACGATGCTGTAGCAATGGCTGCCAAAATCGCCAATCAGAACAATGGCTAATTTGTTTTACTTATTCACGGTAAAAAACTGCTTTGAAATACTTTAATCACTCACCACTCTTTTAATTGACAAAAAAAACACCATTATTATCTTAGTTTATTGATATTTATGAGGTTTTGATGAGTAAACATAATAAAAACCATAATCAGCCGAGCCATAGCAAACCAGATACGGTGCGTATGCGTCTTGATAAATGGTTATGGGCAGCTCGCTTTTACCGCACCCGCACCCTTGCCAAAGAAGCCATCGAAAGCGGACGTGTCCATTATGCAGGGAGCCGCGTCAAAACCAGCAAAGAGATTGCCGTTGGAGATGAGCTCAGTATTCGCCAAGGATCAGCTACTGCCATGACTGAGAAAACAGTCTTGGTTGAAGCGCTAAGCGCACAACGTGGTAATGCGATTGCCGCACAAGCATTATATTCTGAAACTGAGGATAGCGAAGAGCGCCGCGCTTATTACGCTGAGCAGCGCAAACTTGCCAATCTTGCCCGCCCTGATAATAAACCCAATAAGAAAGAGCGTCGTGATTTACAGCGTTTCAAACACAATCAAGACTAAAGCGATTCTTAACATTTATATAGGATACTGAGGTCGGCAGCTTACTATTATTAGTAGTCTAATGTGACCCTATTGTCTTACCTCTACCCTTGCCATTCAACGTATTAACCGTTACGCTGATAGCCAATTAATTTACTCGATAACATGCTAATAAACCGCATTATTTATGTTGGTCTTGATAGCATGTTTTTTTGTTGTGATAAAAGGTCATTATATGCCAATCAAAGCGTCTACTCCCTCATCCGTTCTATTGGTTTGTTTGGGAAATATTTGCCGTTCACCGACCGCCGAAGAGATTTTCCGTCAGCAAACAGCCATTGCAGGGCTGGCGATGAAAGTAGATTCGGCTGGTACGGGGGACTGGCATATTGGTCATGCGCCAGATGAGCGGGCACAGCGCCACGCCAAAGCCCATGGTTACAATATCAATAAGCTGGTCGCACGCCAAGTAAGCACTGATGACTTTCGTAAGTTTGATTTAATATTAGCGATGGATACGCAAAACTTAGCCGACCTACAAGTTATCAAAGACGGTATCAGCGATACAGATGGCAAGCTTGCCAAACTGGCGCTGTTTAGTGAAGAAGATCCAACCTATGGCGGCGACGATATCCCAGACCCTTATCAAGGTGATGCTGATGCTTTCGAAGAAGTCATTGAACGTATTGAGTCAAGTGCCCAAGCTTGGATTGAAAGTTGGAAAACCGCTTAGTGATGCTTAACGGCATTTAAGGTTTAGTAGTAATTAGTAACGCTTAATAGTGCTTAGCAATAAAGCGCCATATTTCTGCTACTTTTATACCGCCCATCCTTTATAATAAACCCCGCATGATTTTTTTATTTGCCCTATAGGCTATGTTATGACCTCAGCTTTACGCCATGATTCCAGCGCTCGATCTATGACATCGACCAATCTTGCAGTAAATTTACCACAGGCTAATTCAGTCGATTTGTCGCATAGCAATACCATGGCATTGGCATGTGTGGCGGATGTGGTCGTGACGCTGACCGATGAGGCGCAGCTTGATGCCTTTATAGCAAATTACGTAGAAGATACAGCGCATGATAAGCCGTTATTTGTGCTTTCTGGCGGTAGCAATGTTCTATTGCCAACACGGCTAAACGCTATTGTCTTACGTTCACAGATGCGCGGTATGACTGTGACGGCGCAAACGGACAGTTATATCGATATAGAAGTGATGGCAGGTGAAAACTGGCATGACTTGGTGCTGCATACGGTGGCTCAAGGTTGGTACGGACTTGAAAATCTGGCATTGATACCGGGTCTGACTGGAGCGGCTCCTGTACAAAATATCGGCGCTTACGGTGTGCAATTAGAAGATTGCTTAGAGTACGTGCGTGCTTATCATCTGCCAACCCAAACTTGGCATCAGCTAACAGCAGCAGACTGTAAGTTTGGCTACCGCGATAGCCTTTTTAAGCGTGCGCCCAATACTTGGCTGATTACTCGCGTAGGTTTTCGTTTGCATACCGATGCCAGCAGAATCCTTGCCAGCTATGGTGATGTGCAGATGGTCGCGCAGCGCTATGCAGAGCAGCAAGGGCGCAGCCAGCCTGTACCTGCAGATGTCATGCAAGCGATTATAGATATTCGCCAGCAAAAGCTACCTGACCCTAATCAGCTCCCTAATTGCGGCAGCTTTTTTCAAAATCCTATCATTCCTCAAACGCAATTTATAGCGCTACAAGCAGCTCATCCTACCATCGTCGGCTATCCAATGCCGGATGCCATGGTTAAGGTTGCCGCTGGTTGGTTGATTGAGCAGTCTGGGCTAAAAGGTAGCGGTCTCGCTCCGATTATGACCCATCAACAGCAAGCCTTAGTGTTGACCAATCACAGCCCTTATCAAGCGACCCAAGCAGATGTAGCAAAAGCCCAATGCCATATTTCTGATATTGTCTATGAGAAATATGGTATTGAATTGGCGCGCGAGCCGGTTTGGGTAAATGCTGACGGCTCTATTGGATACCACGAGCATGTGGTCTAAACGCTCATGGTCGAAGCGCTTATGGCGCTCTTACTTACGTTCAGCTGAGCGTATGATAAAGCTGTTTCGTATTATTAACGCCACTTTTTTGCTTGGTTCAACGGCGGTTATTCTTGTTCTTATCAGTTTATTTACTCCGCTATTTTCGCAAGCGGTTGTTTATGTATTAGCGCACTTACCCTTACCAAAGATGCCGCCTGCCGCCATGAGTTCTCCGCCGACTGCTTATGTGGTGTTGGGCGGCGGTCTGACCAATGACAATAATAATCAAATTATTCTCAATAGCTATAGCCTTAATCGCGCCCGTACAGCGGCAACCGCCTATCACGACTTACCGCTACCTATTGTCCTCAGTGGTGCCGAAGCGCCTTGGCTTGGTCAGTGGCTTATTGACCATGGGATTGACGGGCTTATCAGCGAAAACGCCAGTATGAATACCTGTGAAAACGCGCGTTTTACTGCCAAGCGCATTCCTCTATATCATGTTTACCTTATCACCGATAGCTATCATATGGCGCGCGCGCGCAGACAGTTTGCCCTAAACGGCATCAATAGCACGGCGATTAATGCCCCTTTACCGGTGCAGCGTGACTGGATGGAACCCGCGCAAAACTTAAGTCATTCACGGCGGGCGGTCTATGAAGTTGCCGCCTACTTACGTGATGTCATTCGTCCGCAAGCAAACTGTCGCCAAGCAAATGATGTGACCTCGCAGCAACTCTTAACGCCGAGAGGTAATGCTACCAAAACACCTACTGAATAACGCTTAGCTGGCATTTACTGCCCTAGTATTATTAGATTAGTTCATTAGATTGGTATTATTGCCGCATTATCCAATGTCTCACTTTTGATCTTTATAGAATATTTATAACACTTGCAATAAGTGTATAATATAAGAAACTGCTATTGAAGAGGTTTGCCATGCTCAGTATATTTTTATTAATTCCTTTAAGTTTAATGCTGTTCGTGGTCGCCATCTGGGCAATACGCTATGCGGTCAAATCAGACCAGTTTGAGGACTTAGATAATGCATCGCAGCGTATTATCTTAGATGATCGTCAAGAGCGGCGCCAAACCATTCAAGCTCATGAGCCTGATGATAATATACCGCAAGCTAATGATATGCAGTCGTCTGACAAAACTGGTGATTAAATAGTGATCGTGCAGATATCTTATCGGTCAAACCACTAGATATAAATAACATTCAAAAATATAACCTTCCCCATCTCATTTATACGTGACTGCCTCATCAATTTTTCGTCTTATAACATGATGACAGTAGGTTCACGCTTTACTATTTTTAGGAGAGACTTCCCATGACCACAGCTCTACTTGTTGCGGCATTGCTAATGGGTTTTTTTGGTTCACCGCATTGCTTAGGCATGTGTGGTGGCTTAGTGACTGCCTTTGGTCTGTCAATGAAAGATGTCAGCCCTACCAAGCGCCGTGCGTTGGTAGCGACCTATCATTTCGGTCGCCTGACCAGCTATGCATTTTTGGGTTTGGTCGCAGGATTGATAGGCACAGCCGTATTACAGCCATTGATGCAAGGCAATAGCACACCGCGTATTTTACTTGGTTTGGTATTGGTATTTGTCGGCGTAACAATGCTCGGTGCACCATTTTTAAACAAGCTCGAACGTTTCGGCATGCGCTTTTGGCAGTACCTAAGCCCTATTCGTCAAAAAGTATTCCCACTCAATACCTTTCCGCGCGCTTTATCTGCCGGTCTTCTATGGGGATTCTTACCTTGCGGCTTAGTCTATGGCGCTCTGTTAATCGCTGTGGTCGCGCACAACCCACTCAGTGGTGCTGCTTTGATGTTTGTCTTTGGCTTAGGAACCGTACCAATGCTGGTCGCGACTCACGAAACCGTCGGCTGGTTACGGGATAAAATCGGACGTTTTCGTTTAAGACAGCTCAATGGTGCTGTGATGGTATTATCTGGTTTAGCCGTCGTTTTCGTGCCTATCGCCATGTCCAGTATGCATGGCGACCATGGCGGTGGTCATAGCATGAACATGCAGCATGGTGAGCATACCATGATGAATGACACAGGTAATACCACCAACCACGATATGAGCCAGATGGACCATAGTATGCACAATATGAATGATGACTCAGAAAACATGGAACCTCATCACTAACTAATTGCTGTTTAATATTCCTTTAAATTGATGACATCTAAAAACAGACGTATAAAAAAGCCCTTAATCATTCATTAAGGGCTTTTTGCTGTTTAAATGCTTTAGAACTTCATTAAAAAAAATTTATTAAGGCTGCCACTGCTCAAGGCTAAACTTGGTATCTAAATGCTTTTCTAATGCTGGGATATTAAAGGCATCATCTTCACTGACAAAGCTAATACTGATACCGGTTTGTCCGGCGCGTCCTGTACGACCAATACGGTGTACATAATCATCTGGTTGATCTGGCAAGGTATAATTAATCACATGGCTGACATCATCAACATGAATGCCGCGTCCTGCTACATCGGTTGCGACCAACACAGAAGCATGACCATCTTTAAAGCGTTGCAGATATTTTTCACGCTTTTGTTGAATCACATCACCTGATAACATGACGATTTTATGCCCCTGACGCAGCTTATGATACAAGCGCTTAACCTGATCTTTACGATTGGCAAAAATAATCACCTTTTCTACTGTACCATCAGTAATGATACGCTCGACCGCTGCTAATTTTTGATCTTCGGTTAATAAGTAAAAATGCTGATCGACCAATTCACTGGTTTTATGCTCAGGCTCAATCTCTACAAACTCTGGCTCATGCAACCAACGATAAGCGAGATTCATCACATCTTGGTTAAAGGTGGCAGAAAAAAGTAAACTTTGACGATCAGTATTCGGCGGCATACGACCGACCAAACGCTTGATATCTGGAATAAAACCCATATCGAGCATACGGTCGGCTTCGTCTAATACCAACACTTCTACTCGATCCAAATAAACCATACCTTTGTGCATCAAGTCAATCAAACGCCCTGGCGTGGCAATTAAGATATCCACATATTGGCGTTCAAGCTCATGCTGCTGGGTCTCATAATTGGTACCACCCATGATACAAACGCTATGCAGCGAAGTATATTTGGTCAGAGCAAGGCAATCATCAAATATTTGCTGGGCAAGCTCACGGGTTGGTGCCATAACGACGGCGCGTGGCTCACCTAAATAACGTTCTTCATCAGCGGTAAAAGGACGTTTGAGTAACGCCTCCATAATGGTCACTAAAAACGTTGCCGTCTTGCCAGTACCCGTTTGCGCCTGCCCGATGGCGTCTTGATTTGCCAATGTATGCGGTAATATCTGTGCTTGAATGGGCGTCAATTCAGTAAAACCTAAATCACTGACGGCACGTAAGGTGGGGCTTGATAACGGCAAATCCGTAAACGTCTTAAAAGTACTCAAAAAAATATCCTTGTGTGTGAATCGCTTCTCTATCATTAATAAATAAAAGCCTAAATAGAGGCTCATAATAAGCGTTGATTTTATAATACGACTGTTTATTGTGATTAGAAGCTATTTCTTAAAAAAGCCCAGTCCGTAATCTCTAGCCAGACAAATTATAAAACTCATAAACATAAAAAAGCCAAGCCCAACGCCTAAACTTACCAAATATGCTGCGTTCAACTCAACATAGGTAAGACAAGACGGGCTTGACTCAGTAGTATATCAGTAGTTTATACAGACATTATAGCTGAACGGCGCTAATGACTGTAGCGATTACTCTTCTACTTTTCTGACTTCTTCAGCTTGCAGGCCTTTATCGCCTTCTACCACACTGAACTCAACTTTTTCGCCATCTTTTAGAGAGCGATAACCATCACCTTGGATCGCGCGGAAATGGACAAAAATATCTTCTCCGCTATCACGTTGAATGAAACCAAAGCCTTTTGAGTCATTAAACCACTTAACGATACCTTGCTCACGAGCTGACATAATATTACTTCCTAAAAAGTCACTTAACCCCAAATTCCTTTGCGACATTGCATATAAACGGGGTTTAAGATTATGAAATCAAAATGTAAGAGTACTACTCTACATACCATCATCCGAACATAAAGCCTGTTATGACTCTCTTTATGATTCAGCTTACAGTAAATTTACTATGGCCAATATAAGCAAATACTAAAATAGTTTTAATCAATTTAATAGATAGCCCAATTGGCATCAGCAACAAATAGGTAATATATGTTGCGTAAAAAATATCATAGCACGGGTTTTTAGCAACATAAAGACTTTTAACACGATTTTTAGTCCTTCGGATAACTTTTCATGTTATTTTTTATAACATTGCTGACAAGCTGTTATCATAAAGGGATAAACAGTCTTATATTTGATTCATTTCATATATTGAGAACGTATATATATTAAGTTTATCTTATTCGATGCATCAACTAACGCTTTACTATAATTATAAAAACCAATCTCACCTAATAACGATAGAGCCCATTATGACCCCCACTTCTCAGTCAGCAGTAGCTGACAAATCATCTCAACAACAAGCTGTTTTAAATTCAAAGGCTAAAACGCATAAGTTATTACTTATTAATGGCGTTAATTTAAATTTACTCGGTAAACGTGAGCCTGAGATTTACGGTCATACGACCCTTGCTGATATTGAAAAAAACTTAGTCGCGCGTGCAGCTAAATACGGCGTTGAGCTGATTTGCATCCAGTCGAACCATGAAGGTGAACTTGTGGATGAGATTCAACATTATGGCCTGTTAGCCGAGACAGCAGCGCAAGTAGATGCGATTATTATCAACCCTGCTGCCTTCACTCACACATCCGTTGCGATACGTGATGCGCTATTGGCAACACAAAAACCTTTTATAGAAGTGCATTTATCCAATGTACACGCCCGTGAGTCGTTCCGGCAGCATTCTTATTTCAGCGATATTGCCGTCGGCGTTATTTGTGGCTTAGGGCATTTGGGCTATCAGATGTCATTAGATTATTGGCTGACTCATACTTATCATTTAACAGTAGACAGCTAATAATTTATAACTTGATACTTGTGATAGAAACCTTATTTATTAACCAATAAAAAACCGTCATACTGCAAATGCAATCGAAGTAGCGATTATGTTGCTTTTGGGATATTTTTTGGCACAGTAGTCAAACAGCATTCGTTTGCTTAAAATAATAACATTAGGGCTTAGTAAATAAACCCACTATATGGTGACATGAATGGCAAAATCGTCCGGAAAACGCTTTATGAAACTCGCTGGCATGACTGCCAGTATTGCCAGCAAAGCTGCAAAAAACTCATTAAGGCATCTCTCAAGTGACGAAGAAAAACGTCTACAAGCGCGCTCAGAGCTGATGCAAGATGTCGGTATTCAAATAGCCGAAACGCTTGGTGAGATGAAGGGCGCAGTGATGAAAGTGGGGCAAATTGCCTCACAATATAAGGACGTATTTCCGCCTGAAGTTGCGACAGCTTTAGAAAAATTGCAAAAAGATGCGCCGCCGATGCCTTATGCACAGATACGCGCACAAGTTGAGCGTGAGTTAAAAGCGCCGGTTGCTGAGTTATTCAATGAGTTTGAAGAAACGCCATTTGCCGCCGCGTCAATCGGGCAAGTGCATAGAGCGGTCTTGTCATCTGGACAAAGGGTGGTAGTAAAGGTGCAATATCCTGATGTTGATGAGAACTGTGATAGCGACCTAAAGCAAGTACGCATGGCGCTAAAAATAGCTGGCGTACTCAATATGAGTAAGCAATTACAAGAGCAGTTATTTAATGAGATTCGCCAAAGCTTGCATGATGAGCTCGACTATATTAAGGAGGCACACAATCTACAAGTATTTGGTGCGTTTCATGCGGACGACGATGGTCTTATCATTCCTAAAGTAATTGGTAGCCATTCATCCAGACGGATTTTGACCTTGACTGAAGAGATGGGTGAAAGCTTAACAGTCGCTGCGACTTGGGATAATGCCATTAAGCAAAAAATCGCTGAGCGCCTGTTCCATTTTAGTGCAGGGCAACTATTTGGTTTATATCGCATGCACTGTGACCCCCACCCTGGGAACTTTGCTTTTCGCACCGATGGTAGCGTCGTCGCTTATGATTTTGGCGGTATTCGCAGTTATAGTGATAGCGAAGTGCAATTATTTCGCCGTTTTGCTAAGCATGCCTTAAAAGGTGATGTGACCGCGCTTGAACAAGATTTAATTGCTCTTGATATTCGCCGTGATGACGAGAAAGTTGTGCCGGGTGAATTTTATGAGACATGGCTAGAGATTGGTCTTAAACCTTTATCAATCAAACCTTATCAAGATGGAGCATTTGATTTTGGTAGCAGCCAAACCCATCATGAAGCCATCGCCCAAATGCGCTCATCCTTGAAGTATTTTGGCCAATTTCAGCCCTCAGCGACCACGATGATGCTCGACCGTACGATTTCGGGTCAGTATTGGAATTTGGTCAATCTGGGCGTAGTAATAGATTTATCGCCACTGGTTGCTGAATATATAGACTATTAAAACTTACAAGCCTAGGGAGTGTCCTTAATTCAATCGATGGACATCTAAATGGGCTAAAAATGGCTAAATTTTGTCAAACCTCGTTAAATAGCTAGGTAATATCCCGATATTAACTGCTCTATTTTCCTTGTTTGGCGGCAATTTATTTCATTTTTATCGCCATTTTTAAAATGAGGACACGCCCTAATAATTTTAAAAAGCCATATAAATAGCGTTAATAAACACTAAACATGCAGGGCATGACCGCAGCGATCGCAGAAATCCGCACCTACAGCGTGACCGAATTTTCCGCAGTTTGGGCAGGCGATAGGATTGAGCTGTGGACGCATATTACGTGCCAGCTCAGCGGTAAAAATACCGGTTGGCACGGCAATAATCGCATAACCGGTAATCATCACCATAGATGCAATTGCTTGCCCGATTGGAGTTTTTGGTGACATATCGCCATAGCCAGTGGTGGTGACCGTTACCACCGCCCAATAAATAGAGATGGGAATACTGGTAAAGCCATTTTCCGGCCCTTCCACCACATAGACTACCGCTCCAAAAATAGTCACAAGCAAGACTAAAGATAAGAAAAATACCGTGATTTTTTGCTGACTGGTTTTAAGCGCTGAGGCAAGAAAACCCGCTTGCTGCATATAAGTATTGAGCTTGAGCACGCGGAATATACGCAAGATACGCAGTATGCGAATCACCAGCAGATACTGGACGCCACCAAATATTAAGCTTAAATAACTTGGTAAAACTGATAATAAATCCACGACGCCAAAAAAGCTAAAGACATAACGAAAGCGATTGGGCGCTGAAAATAGTCTTAGGCTATACTCGATGGTAAACAAAATGGTAAAAAACCATTCTGCATAACGAAATAGCGTGCCATATTGCAAACGCATGTACAGTACACTATCAAGCATCACCACAGCGACACTGGCCAAAATTGCAATCAACAATACAATATCAAACAGCTTACCCAAACGGGTATCCGTGCCTTCGATAATGATATGAATGCGGTTGCGCAAATGAGTAATGGCTTCGGCGGTTGGTTGCTTCATAGAGTCAATAAAGTCACAAAATCAATGGTTATATAAAACCGAACGTTTTAGGCTGGCATGGACAAGCTTAGGTTGGTCAAAATGCGCTAAAGTGGTTTATAATATTGCAAATATTATTGCTGTCGACCGTTATTATGATAATCAATAGTAGGTCAAAAGATAGAAAATAGCAGTGTAGCAAAAAAGCGCGCCAAACGACATACAAATCGTTAACTTGCCGAGAGGTCTATTACACTGTATTAACAGCGCAATCATATAATAAAAACACCTCATCAGGTATAAAAGGTTGTCATTGGGGCATACCCTAACGACTTTTTTACCCGCACTATCAATAACACGTAAAACGTAAGGATGTTATATGGCAGGCCATTCAAAATGGGCAAATATCAAACACCGTAAAGCCCGTCAGGATGCGGTAAAAGGTAAAGTATTTACCAAGATTATTCGTGAGATTGTTTCTTCTGCCAAGCAAGGTGACCCCGACCCTAATAAAAACCCACGCTTGCGTGCTGTTATTGAAAAAGCGCTATCAGTCAATATGACCCGAGATACCATCAATCGAGCAGTTGCTCGTGGTACAGGCGGCGATGACAATGATAATATGGATGAAGTCAGCTATGAAGGCTATGGCATCGGTGGCGTCGCAGTATTGGTAGAAACCTTGACTGATAACCTTAATCGTACAGTCAGTGAAGTGCGTCATGCTTTTACCAAAAATGAAGGTAATCTTGGCACCTCAGGCTCAGTGGCTTATCTATTTACCAAGCGCGGTGAAATCATTTTTAAAGATATTAGCTTAGAGGAAGATGTCATGCTCGCTGCTTTGGACGCTGGGGCACTTGATATCGAGAACGATGGCGAGTCACTACTAGTCATCACCGAATGGGAAAATTTCGGTAAAGTAAAAGATGCGCTCAATGCAGCAGGTCTTGTCTCCGATAATGCCGAAGTCACTATGGCACCTGCCACCAGCGCCGAGATTGATAATGTCGACGACGCCCTCAAGGTAATGAAAATGATTGATATGTTAGAAGATATTGATGATGTACAAGAAGTCTATAGCAACGTCAATTTTACAGATGAAGTCATGGCGCAGCTTGAACAGTAGTTAAGTATAAGCTAGCTTAGCCGCAAAGTGAGTGTCAAAAAATATTTATTTTAATGAATAGCTGACTTATCGGTATCAGAACCCGCATCAGAATATGAGAACCAGACAGTTTTATACTGTCTGGTTTTTTCATTTCAATCACCCATCTGCAGTATTGTATTTTTTCTAATCGAGGAATATAATCGGATTCAATAGTAACAATTATCATTAACATATAAGAACGGATAAGGACTCTTTATGAGCACAACTCTTTCACCCTCCTATCCTACCCCTACTGCTGCTAATATCAACACTCTTAATTCCAATGCTGCAAATAATACTAATGCTGAAAATCTGTGCTCCTTACTCGATTTGGCTAAACACCAACCTGCTATTATTGATGACATTGTCGCTAATGAGCGCTTTGGTGATATCGATAACGTTATCAGTCAACGACTCAAAGACTTAGGCTTTTTGCCTAACACAATCATTCAAATTGTTGCCAAAGGTCTATTTGGAAAACCGCCTTATGCGGTACAACTTAGTACAGGCGCACAGTTTAGCTTACGTGCCGATGAGTTAATAAAAATCAGATGCCTCGCTATCACTATAGACTCAAGATAAGTCTCCGGTTCAATTTAATAAATTGCTCCTAAGCCACTGCATTAAGGCTGTTGTATAACCTTGATGACTTATAAATTGATAAATAAGCGATGTCCGAATAAATGCCAAGTATGCAAATACAAGCTGTAACTAGCCCTATCAATCTTGCCTTGGTTGGCGCCCCTAATTGTGGTAAAACAGCCACCTTTAATGTACTGACAGGCTCTAAAGCGAAAGTAGCAAACTATTCCGGCGTCACCGTCGATAAACGCACTGCCACGATGCTTGGGCATTCTACTGTCAATATTGTAGATTTGCCGGGTACTTATAGCTTAAGAACCACCAGCCTTGATGAAGAGGTCACTCGTAAAGTGATCTTTGGTCAGATGCCAGGTGAGCCGATACCTGATGGTATTATCTTCGTGGCTGATGCGACCAACTTGCGCATGTCACTACGTATGTTATTGGAGCTCAAAAGCTTAGGTTTGCCAATCATAGTCGCCCTCAATCTGAGCGACGTGGCCGAGAGCCGTGGTTTAGTGGTTGATGAGACCGTATTATCAGAAGAGCTGGGCGTTCCTGTTGTTAAGACGGTCGCCATCAAACGTCAAGGCTGCGAGCAGTTGCGGATTTTAGCGGATGACTTTATTGACTATCTCAATAATAAAGCTCAGCCTGTGCGTTTTTTTAATGCCGATACTAATGGTAATAGCATTAATATAGGCATTAATAGAATCAATAGCCTTAGTACTGATACACAAGCTATGTATAAGAGTGCTGATGATATTCTGAGCCGAGCGGTGATAAGCTCACAACGTTTGCCAAAGTGGCATGAGCGCATAGATTATTTGGCGTTGCATCCTGTCATCGGGGTCATTATCCTATTAGCGATTCTTTTTATTATCTTTCAAGCCGTCTATGCGTGGGCAGAGCCACTGATGCAAGGCATTGAATGGTTAGTGGCAAGCCTTGGAGCACTGTTAGTCGAATGGCTACCGGATGGCATATTACAAAGCCTGCTTGTTAATGGTGTCGTGGCTGGGGTCGGTAGCGTCGTGGTATTTGTACCGCAAATTACCCTGCTATTTTTATTCTTATTAATCCTTGAAGATTCAGGCTACTTGCCGCGCGCCGCTTTTTTACTCGACAACTTATTGTCTAAAGTAGGCTTATCCGGACGCTCATTTATCCCCTTGCTGTCAGGTTTCGCTTGTACGGTGCCAGCGGTTATGTCGACACGCACTATTCCCAATCATAAAGAACGTTTTGTGGCGATTGCTGTCTTGCCTATGCTGACCTGTTCAGCGCGTTTGCCGATTTATGCGCTGATTATTGCGGCGGTGATACCCAATCAAACTGTCCTAGGTATTTTCAACTTGCAGGGTGTGACTTTATTTATATTATATATCGCGGGTATTTGTTCGGCGGCGTTTGTATCGTGGTTATTTAAACGCTTTCATAATACGACATCAAAAGCGGCGGCATTTCCATTATTGATGGAGCTTCCCACTTATCGTCTACCAAATATCAAACATATTGCCAGTGAGCTTTGGGACAAGGTGAGCGCCTTTTTAATGAGAGCCGGTACAGTAATTTTTGCGCTGACGGTGATATTATGGGTATTGGTTACTTTTCCAGCAGCGCCTATCGGAGCTACGAATCCAGCGATTGATTATAGCTTTGCTGGCATGCTCGGGCATGTTATCGAGCCGATTTTTGCGCCCATTGGTTTTACGTGGCAGATGTGTATTGCTTTAATCCCGGGTCTAGCTGCCAGAGAGGTAGTCATTGCCGCTTTAGGCACAGTATATGCGGTCGGTAGTGTGGGCGATGAAGCCGTCAATCAAACGCTTATCCCTATCATTCACACGCAGTGGGGATTGGCTACTGCGTTTTCATTTTTGGCGTTTTATGTTTATGCGCCGATGTGTTTGGCCACGCTGGCAGTTATTCGTCGCGAAACCAAGTCTTTAAAGCAAACTGCAGCCATTGCTGGTTATCTGTTTATCTTGGCTTATCTAATGGCGTGGCTAACCTATCACGTGACAGGGCAAATTTTTGGATTTTAAATTTTGGAGGTATGATGAGTACATTCTTAGAGTATTTATTGGTATTTATAATAGTTGTTTTATCTTTTTATTATGTATGGACCAAGGTAATTTTCAAAAAGTCGCAAGATTGCAATGGCTGTGGTAAATGTTCTAAATAGCCAAATATTATTTACAAACTCTAGTGTCTGCTTATTGGTATAGGCCTGTTCTAAACAAGAAAAGGCCAAACGTTTTCAGTGTTTGGCCTTTTCTTGTTTGTGGAAATCTGTACAACAATAATATAATGACTAAAGCGCATTCGCTGCATCGTATGCTGTCTTGGTTGCATATGATATATCAGCAACCTCACAACAATCACCTACTTGAACAACTTCAAACCTTTAACGCTCAAAGCCTCTGTGTCGAAGACTACGGGGCGCGCACCACTAGCGATAACGACATAGTCGTATGGAATTTGGGTAATACTGCCATTTTTATCTTTGCAATTCACTTCACCGCTGTTAATGCTTGTTACCATATATCCAGTATACTGTTCTACACCGTATGCCTTATAATTTTCGAGCATGCTAGGTAAAACAGTCACGCTGATATCACCACCAATCTGCTCACGCATCTCTATTATCGATACCTTGCAGCCTTGTGTAGCAAGATATTCAGCGGTCTCACAGCCGACCACACCACCGCCGATTACCGCCACGCGCCCAGATACTTTATACTTACCTGCCAGCACCTGCCACGAATCATAAACGTTTTTGCCATCTATACCTGGAATTGGCGGTATAAAGCTTGACGCACCGACTGCGACGATAACAGCATCAGGCTCTAGCGCCAGTATGCTTTGAATATTCGCTGTTTGACCCAATTTTAGCATTACACCCTGAGTATGTACGGCATGCACTAAATCTTCTATAGCTCGGCGTATTTCATTTTTACGCGGCGGAACAGCAGCGATGTGCAACTGCCCACCCAGCTCAGTAGCGGTTTCAAACAGGGTTACACTATGACCTTTTTTTGCAGCCACACGGGCAGCTTCCAACCCTGCAGGACCGCCACCGACGACCACAACATTCTTCTTCATTTGAGCAGGCGTAATAAAACGCGTTTCTTCAAAGCCATTTTCAGGGTTGACCACGCAAGCAATAAACGAGCGATTTAGGACATTATCAACACAGCCTTCGTTGCAGCATATACAGCGAACGATATCAGTGGCTTTATCCGCACCCGCCTTGTTCGCCCAATCAGGATCCGCTAAGAGCGCACGGCCAATCCCAATCATATCAGCCTTGCCATTTTGCAGTATACCCTCACCCATCTCAGGATCAATGATACGCCCTGAGGTGCTAACCGGAATGGAGACCGCTTGCTTAACGGCACCTGTGATATCAGCAAAGAAGCAGTAAGGCTGCACGCCCATCGGCGGGATCGTGTCTGCCATATTACCAGTATGGTTCGCTTGCCCAACATGCAACATATCCACGCCTGCTGCTTCAAGCCACTGTGCAAACTCTGGCGCGTAGATTTCATCAACACCACCTTTACCACGCTCAGGTGTGACAACCGATAATTTATAATCGATAATCATATCTGGTACGACTTTTTTTAGGGCCTGTACTAACATCAAAGCAAAGCGTGTACGATTCTCAAGAGAGCCGCCAAACTTATCTGTGCGCGTGTTCATTTGTGTACTGCATAGCGCGCCGACCAGTCTGTCGCCATGCACCTGGATGACATCTATCCCCGCTTTTTGTGCACGCACTGCACAGGCACACATCTTGTCGATAATATGCATCAAAGCGTCTTCTGACACCTCATTGACGAAATATTGCATGTCATGATTGAGCTGGGTGCGTACCTTTTGCATCTCGCCAGCAGCAAACAAGGCGTTAAGGACATTAACGTCATACTCAGGATGAAAAGTCTGCACGCCAAGCTTGGCTCCGTAGATATGCACATTGTCAGCAAGTAGCCGGAAACTGTCTATTTGGCTATCATCAAATAATTTAGGCGTCGGCGCAAAACTACGGACAGGCGCGAAGTCGCCTAGCACGATATAGCCTGTGCCACCCTTGCAAGACGAGTATAAAAGGCACGGCTTTGCGAGCTGATATTACCGTCTTTATCTTCATAGCCAGTCGTCAATGGTGGAAACATCGTACGGTTTTTAAAGATGACACCACCAATGGTGATAGGTTGTAATATTTTCATAGCCGGTATTTTAGCGGTCGTATTATTCATAATATTCTACTTTTAGCCTATCCTTTGCACGAATGCTATTGATATTATTTGTATTGGAAAAACGATATTGGACTTGTACAATCAAAATAACTAATGCTTAACCTCGACACCTTCAATACCTTCGAGCGCTAGCAAGTATGTTTTCTTATCTAAGCCGCCTGTATATCCTCCCAGCTTACCATCGCTAGCAATAACACGGTGACAAGGAATAATGATGCTAAATGGGTTTCTGCCATTGGCATTGGCAACGGCGCGATAACCTTTAGGATTACCGACACGCTGCGCGAGTGTGGCATAACTAATCGTTTCGCCATGCGGTATCTTTTGCAGCTGTTGCCAGACACGTTGCTGAAAATCAGTGCCTAAGCTTATATCTAATGGCAAATCAAACGCTTGACGCTCACCTTTAAAGTACGCTGTTAATTGCTCAAGCGCTTCTATAAGTAGCGCCTCAGTAGGCTCGCTTTTGCTTAGGCTATTCTGAGCGATAAAGGTAAAATCTTGATCGACAAGTCCATAATGCTTTTTAAGCTTGGGAATAGATTTTGAGCTGTGCCAAGAATCGCCCACCTGCAGCCAATTGACTTCGACCAGCTTAGGACTGCTATGCCTATTAGCAATCAGTGATAACTGGTGCGACTCAACAGCTGCGATGGTGACTATCATGATTCTTCCCTCTAAACACTCATATTTTTAACACTTATTTATTCATTGAAAAAAACTACCAAGCGCTACTCTTTATCATCGGTCTCAAATAAGGCGGCGACGAACTGCTTCGGACTAAAGGCACGCAAATCATCAATCGACTCACCAACCCCGATATAGCGAATCGGCACATCCGTGGTTTCAGCAATATTAAAGACCACACCACCTTTCGCAGTACCGTCTAGTTTGGTAATAGTAATACCGGTTAATGGTACGACTTTGTTAAACAACTCCACTTGGTTGATGGCATTTTGACCTGTGCCAGCATCAAGCACAATCATGCCTTCATGCGGTGCACTTGGATCGGCTTTACGCATCACGCGTACGACTTTTTCAAGCTCTGCCATTAAGTGGGTTTTATTTTGCAAGCGTCCTGCAGTATCAGCGATTAATACATCGATATTTTTTGCTTTGGCAGACTGCATGGCATCAAAGATAACAGAGGCGCTGTCAGAGCCATGACCTTGAGCGACAACAGGAATGTTATTGCGCTCACCCCAGATTTGTAGTTGTTCAGTCGCCGCAGCACGGAAAGTATCGCCAGCTGCTAGCATGACGGATTTGCCCTCGCCTTGTAAACGCTTGGCAAGTTTACCAATAGTCGTCGTTTTACCAACACCATTAACGCCTACGACCAAGATAACAAAAGGCTTTTTACTGGTATCAATGACCAATGGCGCAACTTTTGGCGTTAAGATATCAACCAGCTCAGTTTGTAAGGCTTTATATAATGAATGAGCATAAATCAAATCACCACGAGCGGTTTGCTCAGTAAGGCTTTTAATAATACGATTGGTTGCATTGACACCGATATCAGCGACCAACAGCTGGTCTTCAACCTCTTCTAATAGCTCATCATCAATCTCTTTGCCACCGATAAGGATACTAACCATACCTTCGGCAAGATTTTTACGTGACTTACTCAGCCCCGTTTTCATACGATTAAACCAGCTGCCTTTTTTCTTATTTTCCTCAGTCTCTTGTGACTCTTGTGACTCTTGTAACTCTTCTGGCGCTGCTGTTGGCTGCTGTAGCTCGCTCTGTGCTTTACTTTCTGTTTGCGCTTTATTTATAGCACTGGTATTTATAGCACTGGTATCGCTATTTGTAGATGAGACGCTTGCACTATCGCCTAAATGAGCTTGCAAAGGCATCGTAGGAATTTCGGTTGTAGACTGCGACGGAGCAGCAGTTGTTTGATCATTATTTGAAGTGCTTGATGCGCTACTTTCTACCGTACCTTTTACAATACTTTCGGCTGGGCTTTGTTTTTCTATCTCAACAATAGGCGTCGCTAATGGTAGGTCTGCCGCTGTATCGGTATGTGATGTATCCTCAGGCTCATCGATGATGGGCATCGTTTGCGCTGGCAGACTGGGTAAGGTAATATCATCGTCATCCAAATCATCAAGACCGCCGTCAAGGTTGATGACCACACGATTGCTATTATTGGGATTATTCATAAGCTTGCCCTAAAAGTTATCATTATCAGTAATTTATTTTAAAGTGATTATTTTTAAAGTGACTGTTTTTAAAGTAATCGTTTTTAAAGTGACTCTTTTTAAAATGACGCCGCCCGCTTATTATTATTTAACGAGTGATTATTTTTAGCCTAGTTTAGCATAATTCAAGTGGTGCTTAGCCTTTAGCATTGTAGAGGGCGGTCAAATGATAAAAGCCGATGAATCAACAACAAACACCAATGCCTAAAACAATGCCAAATAGATGACTGTACATAATACAAAAAATCATGCTAATAAATTTATAGTAAACTGTCAGCTGATCTAAGCAAGTTTCACTTAAGGTTTGGACACAAAAATCCGACCTTAGTTATGCCAAACTTCGCCTACTCTTAGCCTGCATTATGCCACCATATTTTGTTTACTTTATTCAACCATTTATATTGGGAATGACCTATGCTATCACTATCGAACAATTATAAAAAAATAACCCAAATGGGCGCCGCCTTGCTTCTTGCGACCCTTGTATTATCATCGACAGGCTGTAGCACCACACAAGAATTTAAGCCTACTGCTACCGTCATGGTTGGGGCACACAAGTCTTTATAATGGCTCTATGTTTATCATAAATACGTATATTAATATAAACATTAATATACGCCTTTCTCATTCTATAAATCAGTCACTTATCAGCTGCCTTTTTATATAAGTAGAACCTATCATGTCATTGTTTTTATCACTGCCTTCATCACTGTCTTTACCATCACCTGCTCACTCTTTACGCCTTGCCTGCGCTTTAGCCATAGCAACTACTCTTGCAGCTTGCCAAACCAGCGCACTTTCTTCGACGAATGAAGTTGCTACGGCTAAAAATGCCGCAACGACACAGGTAGTGAATAAAAACCAAATGCTTAAAGATCCTGAGCAATCTTCAGCATTGGCCATGGATATGTCCGGTCGCCATGAATATAAGCTCGAAAACGGTTTAAAGATAGTGGTTAAAGAAGACCACCGCGCGCCTGTGGTCATGACTCAGATTTGGTATCGCGTTGGGTCAGCAGATGAACCACTCGATAAAGGCGGCATTTCACATGTACTTGAGCATATGATGTTTAAAGGCACTACTAATGTGTCAAGCGACGATTATGAGCGTTTGATTGCTAAGTTTGGCGGCGTTAATAACGCCTTTACCAGTTACGACTATACCGGTTATTACGAGCTATTTCCCGCCAATCGCTTGCCATTAGCTTTAGAGCTAGAAGCGGATCGCATGACCAATTTGGTCTTTGATGACAAAGCGTTTGCCAAAGAGCATCAAGTGGTAATGGAAGAGCGTCGTCAGCGTACGGATGATAATCCGATTTCCAAAGCTTATGAGTCATTTCGCTTGCTGGCATTACCGAACAGCCCGAAAGGCGAATCGGTCATCGGACCCATGAGTGAGCTTGAATCAATCACCCTTAACGATTTAAAAGACTGGTATAAAACATGGTACGCACCCAATAATGCGACTTTGGTTATCGTTGGCGATGTCGAACCAACCGAAGTGTTGGCGCAAGTCAAACGCTACTTTGGTGAGCTAAAACCAAGCGCACTGCCTAAGCGGCCTGCGGTCAATCAGAAGGGTTTCCGCGGTTATCAGCAAGTAGAATCTGAGCAAGCGGTACAAGTGCCGGTTTTATTAATGGGTTATAACGTGCCCAGTCTGGTAAGCGCTGGTGCTAATAATGAGAAGCAAGCTTATGCCCTCTCGCTTGCACAAGATGTACTAGATGGTGGTCTATCAGCACGTCTCGAAAGCAGGCTAGTACGCGAGCAAGGACTACTTACCACCGTAGGCACCTCTTATGATTTGCTTGATCGAGGCGATGGATTGTTTCTGATACAAGCGACTCCGCGTGAAGGCGTCAGCTTAGCCCAAGCACAGCAAGCTATCCTCTCTGAAATAGAAAAACTTAAAACTGATCCGATTGCCGCCGATGAAATCGAGCGTGCCAAAACCAATACTGTCACCGGTTTGGTATACGCACAGGACAGCATGGAAGGTCAGGCGCGCATGATTGGCTCACTGCAATCTATTGGTCTAGATGATAGATTACTGGCCAAATTGCCAACCAAGCTTGATAGCGTAACGATTGCGGATATCCAAGCAGCGAGCAAAAAGTATTTGGTCAAAGACAATTTAACAGTTATGCATATCATCCCGCCTAAAGAGACGGTAAGCAAAGCTAAATAACATCAATAGGCTATGCAATTATCTTGGCAAAAAACCAATACTTATGACCTTATTAATAAGAAGAAAGACATGACTCAAACACCTTTTCTCAAAAAAACCAAATTATCATCTAGTATTAAGCAGCTCCCTTATCTGAGTGCCGGTATATTCTTTGGGATGATGACATTGACCACCATAGCGCAGGCCGATATGGCGGGTGGCGAAGATGCTCGCACGCCGGCTGCCGCAGTCGATACTAGCGCGCCTATTGCCGCTCTAGCTAAGCTTAGTAGTCTTGATAATGCCAAACCTTTAACAGTCACTGTCCCAAAGATTCAGACCTTTAACACCAAAGCCGGTATTCCTGTGCTTTTTGTGCCGACCACCACCTTGCCCATCGTTGATATTGACTTGCGCTTTAATGCCGGTAGCGCACGTGATGGCAGTATCAGTAAATCAGGCTTTGGTATTGCCAATATGACCGCAACGATGCTTGAACAAGGGTCCAAACGCTTAGACGAAAATGAATTCACGCGGGCGGTTGAAACCTTGGGTATTAATCTAAGTAGTAGCGCTTATAAAGACATGTTTACTGTCTCGTTGCGCAGCTTATCTGATGATAAACATCTACTGCCTGCCGTTGACTTAATGACGCAAATGCTTACTGAACCGAGCTTTGATGAGCAAATATTAGCCCGTAATAAAGCACGCTTACTGGTCGGGTTACAACAGCAAAAACAAGACCCGGGTAGTCTTGCTAGCATTGCCTTTAGCAAAGCACTTTATGGCGACCATCCTTATGCCCATCCATCGGTTGGCACGCTTGAAACGGTTCCTAATATTAAAAGACAACAGCTAGTAGATTTTAAAAACCGCTATTTAGTCGCTGCCAATGCGTCGCTTGCCATGACTGGTAATTTGACTTTAGCACAAGCGAAAAATTTAGCGGAAGAAATAACGGCAGACCTACCAGTTGGTCAAGCGGCGGCTACCCTACCCGAGCCAAAGCCATTAACCCAATCTCAGCATATCCATATACCGTTTCCTAGCACTCAAACCACGGTATTAATGGGTCAATTGGGCGACAAGCGCGCCACTGACTCCCAAGCGCAACAAAAACAAACCAATTTTGCTGTCGGCAATGAAGTGCTAGCAGGGGGCGATTTTAATGCGCGCTTGATGACGGAAGTCAGGCAAAACCTTGGTTATACTTATGGTATCTCAGGTTCTATGAACCCGATGCTGGCGCGCGGACCTTATCAGATTGGTTTTTCAACCCGTAATGATAAAGCGCGCGCGGCGATTGATGCCAGCCTAGATGTGATTAACGAGACGTTAGAAAAAGGTATCACTAGCGATGAGATGAGATTGACCACAGACAGTTTAAAAAACAGCTTTCCGATGGGTTTTGCCAGTAATGCGGGAATCAACAGTTTACTTGGCATGATGAATTTTTATCAGCTGCCTAGTAGCTACCTGACCAATTATGTCAAGCGTATCGAACAGGTCAAACTATCAGAGGTCAACCAAACCCTGCGCGACACCCTAAAGCCTGATGATTTTTTAATCGTTACCGTCGGTGAGGTTGATCCTTGGGATGAAAAGAAATCTAAGAAGAAGAAATAAACTTGATGGCATGTTTTTTACAGATGTTAAAAAAAATAGGTCGATAAAAAAGCTCAACCAGTAATATTTATTGGTTGAGCTTTTTTTAATTCTAAGATTGAAGATACAGTCTTTAGCAACATATTATTTAATAACGACAAGCGGAGCTGCTACTGGCATGATTAAAGCCCCATTTGCGATAACCATCGGTATCAAGATGAATAGCACCGGTAGAATATAGTCCTAACCCAAAGTTATTCGATTGACCCTGATATTGCCAAAACTCGCATAAACGGTCTTGCATGCTACTAAGCTGCCATTGATTGCCTTCATATTCAGGCACCCAGATATCCATAGCGCCTGCGGTCATGTGTTTACTGGCATTTGCGCCGCCTGCGCAGTCATTTAGTCCTGGGCTGCGATATACTGAACGTATCTCAGTATTAGGAGGTAAAATTCCTTGGTTTTTGAGCTGACTATAAAGCTGCAAGGTCGGCACAATATTCGCCCATAGCTCCTGCGGTGGTAGCTGATAAGGCTCATAGCCGCATTTATCCCAGCTACGGGCGGTGGTTAGCAGCTGTGATAAAGGTGGTACGTTTTGCGCTCCCACTCGTGAGTTTAAATAGCGTTGATAATTGGCCACTTGTCCGGCGCGGTAGCTATTACTATTTAGCCAAGTATTAAAGTCCATACTGGTAAAATCGTTATAATTACTGTTTCCGAAGTTATTATTACCCGTGTTATAAGTGGTGTTATAACGTGGCGTCACTTTATTGGTAATGACGCGCTTGCTCTCTTCTATCGATAAACCACTATCAAAATTAAATTCACGCTGTTTTTGTTGAATGAGGCCTTGCATACTATCACCGCCTAGGCCATTTGACCCACTTCTGCCATCGCTGAGTATAGTCGCGCCGCCACTATAACTATTGCTTTGGCTGCCATAATTTCTAGCAGGCGTGATATAAGCATTAGAGGTGCTATCAGTAGCACTACTGCCGTGACGGATTTGGATACGGCGCTCACTATTATCACTTATGATAGCGGCAGAAGCAGAGATGCTAGTGGCACAAATGCACAGAGCGATAACAGGCTTATACATTTGCCTATAAACAGATTTTTTTGTCTTTATCATTATTAGAAACTACCGCTAAAAACGTTTTATCGATACTATCAAATTTTAAGCAAGCAGGCTAAACTATCGCAGCGAATCAGCGGTCACCTATTCGTTATTAACACTAATCCTCATAATTTTTATATTGACGTTACTTTATTACTCGTAAGTTACTTTATTCGCTATTATCTCGTTGAATGAACGCCTTATAATCGTCGCTTGCTGACTTGACAGCTGTCAAACCAGACTTTTCTTTCACGCCAATTGCCAGTCACATTTTGCCTATGTCTTCTAACCCGCAATACCGTTTTTCCCGTCAGAGCCATCATTTTGGTCAAGGTCATGCGCCGACTTTATGGCAACGCATTCATATCGACCCATGGTTAACCTTATTGTTATTAACGGTTTGCTGTATCGGTTTGACTATTTTATACAGTGCGGCAAGCCAAGATAGCGATATGGTCATACGCCAAATGGTCAGTTATGGTGTAGCGTTTACAGTGATGTTTATCATGGCACAGATACCGCCTAGTATTTATCGTACCTTTACGCCCATATTTTACGTATTAGGGCTGATATTATTGGTCTTGGTCGACATCATTGGCGAGGTACGTATGGGTGCACAGCGCTGGATTAACTTACCGGGATTTGGTAGTGTCCAGCCTTCAGAGTTTATGAAACTTGGCATGCCAATGATGTGCGCATGGTTTTTATCCAAACGTGATTTACCACCCTCATTATCCAGTATCGCCATCACTTTGGCGTTAATTGTAGTGCCGGTATTGTTAATTGCTAAAGAGCCTGACCTTGGTACTTCATTACTGGTTGCTGCCAGTGGTATCTTTGTGTTGTTTTTGGCTGGATTATCATGGCGTTTAATTGCTAGTGCAGCGGCTTTGGCAGTGCCACTTATCGCTTTCGCTTGGAACTTTTTATTACACGATTACCAACGTACACGCGTCTTAACTCTGTTTAATCCTGAAGCTGACGTCCAAGGGGCTGGTTGGAATATCATTCAGTCTAAGACCGCTATCGGTGCTGGCGGTCTGACCGGTAAAGGCTATCTAGAAGGCACGCAATCTCATCTGCACTTTTTACCAGAAGGTCATACTGACTTTATTGTTGCGGCATTCTCTGAAGAGTTTGGCTTACTCGGTATGATACTGCTGATGTTTATTTATGCCTGCGTGCTCACGCGTGCTTTGTATATCGCTTTTAGTCACCCTGATACTTATAGCCGACTACTAGCAGGTGCGATTGCCATGTCCTTTTTCGTTTATGTTTTCGTAAATGTCGGTATGGTCGGCGGCATCTTACCTGTTGTTGGCGTGCCATTACCTTTTATCAGTTACGGTGGTACTGCTATTGTTACCCTAATGGCGGGATTTGGATTATTGATGTCGATTCATACCCATAAATCTAGCTAAGTTTTTTTGCATCATTCTTAAACAAGGTTATTTAGCACAATTTTAAAACTCAGTTTTCAAGCTTAATATTCAGCCTTAAACTCAGTTTAAAACCACTAAATAAACTTCTAATACAGACACCGACGAAATGATACGTTAACAAATTGGTAAGCGAATCTAAGCAAAATTCGCAGTGCTAAGTAATCGAATGTAACAACGAAATAGTTGAAGTTAAGTCAATTCATGCTGTTTTAATTGGGTTTTATTTGTAAACAATTCTACATAAATTATCATAAAAATCCTAACTTATGTGATTCATCTAAATAGATAAGTCTCTGTTTTTAAATACAATAATATCAATAAACCCTTCCTTCTTTACTTAAAAAACCTGTCAGTAATCAACTAATACTGACAGGTTTTATTCCTTGTTTTTTACAATTAATTGCGTTAACCTCGTTTTACTGTCACTATGATACATAACCCGTACATAGCTACTAAGAAAGTTATCATTCAATTATATTGCAGTTGTAGCTCATCCGTATAGTTAGCAGCTTGTAGATTTCGGACTTTCAAAGTCACTACTTAATTAACGGTTTAATAACAAAGAAATACGCAATACTCTTTAAACCCTTTATTAATTTAGCAATATGACTTAGCAATGTAAGAAGGTTCGTTTATCGGATAGCAGTACCCATTTTAGTGGTTGATTCGTTTTTAATAACGATTGTTAACTATCATTTGAGCGTGTCATAAGTGTGTTTGGTCAGTCGTATATAAACGATAAACGCCTCCTCACTTATGATGATGAAATGAAAATTACCATACGTTAGAGCTTATAAAAGCCCGCATTTATTATTATCATTATGAGAACGTCAGATAATATAGAGGCTTTCGAGTTTGCGACACGGTTAGATTGGTCTAACACTGTCTCGCTCCCTCTAAGAGGTTTTAGAGTTAAGTTTTAAGGTATAAGCTATAGAGGTATTTATGAATAAGCGTTTATCTGGTTTACTTACAATGTCGGCAGTTTTATTTGCTGGCTCTGCAATCGCTTCTAATGCAAATGCTGTAGAATCAAAAACCTCCCTTGCAATGGTCTCGCAAGATAACGCCTCCCATATCGACCGTGTACTCGGTGAACTTAGTCGCCAACATAACGGCGCATCAAGCTTAGTTAAGTCTGCCCGCCAACCTACTTCATTGGCGCTGAGCAGCTCACTGTTAGCCAGTGACACAGCACAAGTATCTAATGATGAAGATGTTCTAGAACGCCTAACAGCGGTTGCATCTAACTCTGTGAGCAAATTTAAGCAAACGGGCCTAGCCTCTTGGTATGGTCGTCAGTTTCATGGTCGCAAAACCGCTAGTGGTGAAACCTTCGATATGAATGGCCTAACTGCCGCTCACCGTTCACTGCCACTGAACTGCTACGTTAAAGTTACCAACAAAACCAATGGCAAAAGTGTTGTGGTTAAAGTCAATGACCGTGGTCCATTCCATGGTAACCGTGTCATGGATTTATCATATGGTGCTGCCAAGCAACTGGGTATTACGGCTAAAGGTGTGGGTAACGTCGCTATTGAGCGTGTTTCAGGCCCATCTTCATAAACCATTAACGTCTTAGAACAATAGCGTTTTAAGCCTTTAACGGTTTCGTATTATAAAGACCACAAGTCTTTTCTTTATAGCCGTATTTTATAAATAAATAAAAAGCGCCTAACTTTTAATGAGTTAGGCGCTTTTTATTGTTTAGCGTTTAACACTTAGTAATTAGAAGCTTTGTGCTCAAAATCCTATAGCTCAAACGCCCTTTCAATCGCATCGTCTAAGCGTTCTACTGCAATCACATTGATACCTTTAAACTGCGGCGCATCTTTGGCAGGCGCATTGGCTTTAGGGATAATCGCGTGTTTAAAACCATGTTTCATCGCTTCTTTTAAGCGTTCTTGACCATTGGGTACTGGGCGAATCTCACCAGACAAACCGACTTCACCAAATACCGCCAGTGATGACGGCAATGGCTTCTCTTTGATACTAGAGGCACACGCCAACAGCACCGCCAAATCAGAACCGGTTTCGATCACTTTCACTCCACCAACAACGTTGACATAAACATCTTGTCCGCTAGTATGGATACCGCCATGACGATGCATGACCGCTAGCAACATAGATAGTCGCTGAAAGTCCAATCCCAATGCCATGCGTCTCGGTGAACCTTGTGAATCATCAACCAAGGCTTGTACTTCTACCAGTAGTGGTCTGGTACCTTCACGGCTCACCATCACCACAGAGCCAGCCACCGGCTTGTCATAACGGCTGAGAAATATCGCTGACGGATTGGCAACTTCTTTCAGCCCCATATCAGTCATGCCAAAAATCCCTAGCTCATTGACCGCACCAAAACGGTTTTTGACCGCGCGTATCATACGAAAACGTGAATCAGATTGACCTTCAAAATATAAAACCGTATCAACCATATGCTCAAGCACGCGCGGACCGGCAAGCGTACCTTCTTTGGTCACATGTCCCACTAAGAATAATGCCGTACCAGTTTGCTTAGCATAGCGGGTTAAAATGGCCGCCGACTCGCGAATCTGACTGACACCGCCCGGCGCTGAATTTATTGCATCGGTATAAATGGTCTGAATAGAATCAATAATGGCAATCGCTGGTTGTTCTTGAGTCAAAGCCGCACAGATCGTTTCAACATTGGTTTCAGCAAGTACACGCAACCTATCCGCCGGCAAATCTAAGCGTTTGGCACGCATAGCCACCTGTGCCAATGATTCCTCGCCTGTCACATACAGAGCGCTACCTGCCAATGAATCAGCCTTTGCCATATTGGTCGCGGTTTGCAGCAAAATCGTCGATTTACCGATGCCTGGGTCACCCCCTATCAAAACGACGGAACCGGCAACCAATCCGCCACCCAACACCCGATCAAACTCACTAATACCCGTTGGTAAGCGCGTATCTAAACCGACGCTTACGGCATTGAGTGGCATGACCGCACTATGTGTGCCAGAGTAGTTTCCAGCGGGCGCACCGTCGCTACGAGAAACAGCGCGGCTAGGATTGGGTTTTGCGGTATTTTTGTTATGATGCGGCATACTGACGTTCGGTGCTTCAACCAAGCTATTCCATTCGCCGCAATCTGTACACTGTCCTGCCCACTTACCGAAATGCGCACCGCAATGCTGACAAACATAACTGCTTTTATTTTTTGCCATAACGTATGAACCTTATTCAGCTGGTCAATCGAAAGTAATAAATAGAGAGAAATAAATAGAATTTTATGAAGCTCTGTAAGAGCTTAAATACAAGAGTGATAGAGATGATATAACAGCCTGTAGAATCAGGCGGTAATTTATAGAGGACTGTGCTTGCAAAGAATGCACTGACAAAGATTGCTATTATAAAAAAGCAATCGCCAAATATTAAGTTGCAACTTGCCTGCTAACGAAATATTTGACTAAAAATATAGATAAGATTTTAGAAAATTATATTAGTTAAGACATGGATTTTTTATACTTGAAAATCCTTACCAAGATAAACTGATTTCACCAATTCATTTTCTAATACTTCGCACGATGTCCCTTCAGCGATGATGGCGCCTTCTGAAACGATATAGGCTTTTTCACAAATCGCTAAAGTATCTCGCACGTTATGGTCAGTGATTAACACCCCAATACCGCGATTTTTTAACGTTAAAATAACGTCTTTAATATCACTTACCGAGATAGGATCAACACCAGCAAAAGGCTCATCCAATAAGATGAATTTAGGGTCAGCAGCCAAAGCGCGAGCAATCTCACAGCGGCGACGTTCACCGCCTGAGACACTCATGCCCAGTGATTTGCGTACATGTTCTAAATGGAACTCACCGATCAATTTTTCAAGCTCTTGCCTCTGCTCAGAGGAGCTCAATTCTTTACGAGTTTGCAGAATAGCTAAGATATTGTCTTCAATGGATAATTTACGAAAAATAGACGCTTCTTGCGGCAAATAGCCAATGCCGGCGCGCGCACGCTCATGCATGGCATATTTTGATAAGTCCATTTTTCCTAAGGTGACACGGCCTTTATCCATGTTGACCAATCCTACCACCATATAAAAACTGGTGGTTTTGCCCGCACCGTTTGGACCTAGTAGTCCGACGACTTGTCCTTGTTCAACAGAGAATGACACATCTTTTACTACCCAGCGTTTACCATAACGCTTGCCTAAGTTTTGCATCGTTAAACGGGCGACAGGTTCAGAGCTATTCGCTGACGCTATAGAGTCATTATTAAGCTCATTGCTACTAACAACATTATTTTTAATATCACTCATAACTTACTCATCACTTACTTGTAAAGTTGCAACACTCAAGCGCTAATATGGATAGCGTAAATACGGACGGCTTAGAGGTTTAAAAGTTTAACGATTTTAATGCATTCAGCTTTATTAACCATCCAATCAATTATCATTTAATACATTAATCAGTACAATCGTTTAACGTATACTGCTTTGATTGGTACTGTTATTAGGCGGGAAAACCAACTCAACACGTTGATTGCCACCTGCGGTTGCTTCTACATCGCCTGCTTTTAAGCTATAACGAATGACATTACCGGCAAAACTGGCGCCATTTTGTACCAGTTTTGCATTGCCTGTAAGCGTAACAATACCTGTGACCGCATTATAGTCGATTTTATTCGCCTGACCTTTTGCCAAGCCTTTTTCTTGCGTAACGACTTGCTGCATGGTGGCTGGACGACCAGTTGCGACGGCCGAGTTGATACTGCGACCCTGTGATAGATTGACCGTAATATTATCAGCGGTCATCTTGAACGTCCCTTGGGTAATCACCACCGTACCCGAATAACTGGTAACTCCTGTGCGTTCGCTATAAGTGGCTTTATCGGCTAATAATTTGATTTCTTGATTGGCATCTGATGGCAAAGCATGGCTGTATAACGGCAAGGCTAACAGAATCACCATCGGCAGCGTGCGCAATCCCTTTGATACTTGGATAGAGCGCGTCGATAGCAAGCGTAAAGTAGGCAAAAAAGTGGATTTCATAAAAGTTACTCGTATCATTATGGGTAGTAGAGTTTGCAAACTTCCTGCTAGGTGCTGCTGTTAATAAGCATGTAATATCACTGTAAGGGCTAAAATAATCGGAAAATTCATACAATATTAAAGCTACAAGCTGACATTAATTTAAAGCTTAAGTAGTTATTAAAGATTTTAAAACAAGGCTTTGTCTTGGCGTTTCGCAGGCATAAAAGCAACAGTAACCTTGCCAAATTCATAGTCACCAGTTTCAAGATTGGCTTTCATGCTTGATGCCTCAAAGCGATTCATCCCTTGCTCAACTTTTACTGGCTCATCACTATAAACTTGACCTGACTTAGTATTGCCTTTTAATGTGGCACCAGTCACTTTAATAGGTTCAACATCAGACGTACCTGTCTTACCTTCGCTGACTAAGGAAAAACCGCCTGATAAGCTCATATCGCCCGTCTGCTGACTGATCGCGGCACTACCCGCTTCAATGCGATAGCGCTGCTCATCTGAAGGCTCCCAATTCATCGTAATGCCTTTCATCTCATCCTTGTTGGTCACAGGATTATGGGTCAAGGATTCAGCACTAAGTTCGTACTCTGTTTTTCCCTCATCGTTGGTCTGCACCGCTTTAATGTCGGTTGCTTCATAATCAACATCACTCGCTCCAATACTGACCGGTGGCGTAATCTCTCCTTGCTGCTTAAAAAACCAGCCAGCAATCACAGCGAGAATCAACGCAAGAACGATTAAAACACGAGTATTCACGACAAATCATCCTGAGTTTTGGCTTCATCAAGCGTATAAGAGGCAATAAAATCCTGATAGTGTCCATGACCCTTTAAAATAACATCACATATTTCACGTACAGCGCCCGTACCACCTGCGCGCGTGGTGACCATATGGCTGCGTTTTATAACTTCTGCATGTGCGTTTGGAACAGTGGCGGCAAAACCAACGGTTTGCATGGCTTTGATATCGGGTAAATCATCGCCCATATACGCACAATCGGTAGCGGTAATATTGAGATTAGGATCAAGCGTAGCTAATAGCTCATTTAGAGCAATCAGCTTGTCATCACGACCTTGTACAATATGATTGACACCCATCTCAGCAGCACGCTTGTCTACCATAGGGCTGCTACGACCGGTGATAATAGCGGTCAAAATACCATAACGTGCCAACGATTTAACGCCCACGCCATCATGTACTGAAAAGGCCTTGGTCTCAATACCATTGGCATCATAAATAATCTGACCGTTTGATAAAATACCATCAACATCCATGACCAATAACTTTACCTGTCCGGCTTTTTTAATTAAGTCTTGCATCAGTGCTCTCTTATTAAAGGCTTTTTTAATATGGTAGTTATTAATATAGTACTTATTAATACAATAATCATTCATGCAATAATTGTTAATGCACTACTTATTTTACACCGGCTTGTAATAAATCATGCACCGTGATGACGGCTTCCAAGCGCTCCGACTCATCAATGATCAGCAGTTGGCTAATCCCATTTTCATTCATCACACTCAGGGCATCTGATGCGCGCATGCTTTTACTAACACGGCGTGGATTGCTCACCATCAGCTCGCACATAGGTGTTTGCAAATCAATGCCTTTTTCTAAGCCGCGGCGCAAATCACCATCGGTAAATACACCGACCACTTTTTGCTGGTCATCAGTGACCACTGTCATACCTAGACGCCCAGCTGACATAGTAAATAACGCGTCTTGTAGCGGCGCTTGTTGATTAATCAGCGGTAGGTTTTCTGAATTGGTATGCATCAAATCTTCAACGCGCGTCAGCAATTGTCGTCCTAGCGCGCCAGCAGGATGTGATAACGCAAAGTCTTCTGATGTAAAGTTGCGAGCATGAACCAAGGCTACTGCCAACGCATCGCCTAATGCTAAAGTCGCCGTGGTACTAGAAGTCGGAGCAAGATTAAGCGGGCAAGCCTCTTGTGATTTACCAAGCGTCAAAACGATATCCGCCGCTCGTGGTAGCATACCGCGTTTGTCTCGGCTGATACTAATCAGCGGAATATTCAAGCGTTTGACTACGGGCAGCAGCATTCTAATCTCATCTGACTCACCGGAGTTTGAAATAGCAAGTAACACGTCGCCCTGTACCA
This sequence comes from Psychrobacter immobilis, assembly GCF_904846285.1. Taxonomy (GTDB): domain Bacteria; phylum Pseudomonadota; class Gammaproteobacteria; order Pseudomonadales; family Moraxellaceae; genus Psychrobacter; species Psychrobacter immobilis_D. The sequence continues at coordinate 41,132 of NZ_CAJHAD010000006.1, forward strand.
ACATTCCTAAGTCGCCATGCCCTGCTTCACCGGGATGCATAAAAAATGCTGGCGTGCCCGTAGAAGCAAAGGTTGCCGCTATTTTGCGCCCAATGAGTCCTGACTTCCCCATTCCCGTCACCACGACACGTCCTTTACAGGCTAAGATAATATCGCAGGCTTGAGCAAACCTATCATCGATTTGCTCAGTTAACAATTCTAGTGCCGCCATCTCAGTATGAATCGCTTCGATAGCAGTACTAATGAATTGTTCATGAGTGACATTACGTTGGGGGTTATTCATACAGCAGCTCGATATTCAGTGACTTTACATTCAAAAATCTTACATTCAACAACTTTAATTTTATCAACTTAAAACTCTAAATCCATAAGCCGAAACGGGAAATGAATCAATGGAATATTTTACTATACTATTTACGATATTGATAACGCTCTATATCAGTGATGCTTTATGTTAATAGTATAAATATAAAACATGATGAAGTGGCAAAATTTTAGTCTTAATCTAATTATTACTAGAGGCAATTATACTTCTATTTATACAAAAAAAACCCACTATAATATAGTAGGTCTTAAGCAGATATGAAACATTTTAATAACATACTTATAATCGATCGTATATAGCTATTTATTGATTGCTATCATCAGAGTCTTCGTTTGGCTTATTCTCAAAACCCGAATTATCTGACTGATTCTCAAAACCACGATCCTGACCAAAACCACCACGCTCAAAACCGCGCTCCTGACCTTGAGTAAAGCTGCCGCGCTCGAAACCACTCTCTTGACCTTGACTAAAGCCGCCACGATTAAAACCACTACGATTGGCAAAACCGCGCTCTTCAAAACCACCGGTACTCGCAAGATTACTACCGCGCTCAAAGCCACTACTCATACCACCACCTTGATAACCAATGGGTGCAGCACTTGGCGTCGCTGTACTGGTACCAGTTGCTGTGCTACTTCTAGGATTGCGCGCTGGCACTACTGTTGAGATGGCATGTTTATAAACCATTTGGCTAACGGTATTTTTTAGCAACACCACATATTGGTCAAATGACTCGATTTGACCTTGTAGCTTAATACCATTGACTAGAAAAATAGAAACAGGGATGCGATCTTTGCGCAGCGAGTTCAAGAACGGATCTTGTAAAGTTTGTCCTTTTGACATGAAATCTCTCCTAAATATTATATAATTATTTTTAGTGCCACTTATTCTTGGTGTCGCTTTAATTATAATGGCTATGGGCAGATACAATAATAAGTTTTATTTATAAAACGTATCTGAATAAGCACTAATTCTTGTTAAGTAATTCCACTTTATCGTGAATACGTTATTATTGTAAATAATTAAGTAACTACTTGTTTTTAAATTTATTTTGCAAACTAATTCATCAACAAACGTTAATTAATAAGCATTAAAAAAATAGTTGTATAAATATAATTCACACTAATTTACTATGGTTTAAATTATAACAGTTATCTGTTACGTATATTGAAATTAATTGTGAATATTTTCTTATACCCTATACAGCTTTACAATCAAGTTATATTGCTAATATTTTGTAAAATAAGAATTTTTAGCCGTTTATAGCAACAACATATAAGTCTTTTATATCACGAGCTATTTAGAGAAGGTTAATATAAATAATCTCGTGCCTGCTCCATCGTGCTAAATGAGCGTAATATCATCTTATCAGGGGCAGAATGATTCATATCAATAGATGAGGACGTTATGCTTGATGCAACTGTGACAGAATCTGAGAGCTGCATCACTTTGCGCAGCCACGTGTATTGGCGCTTTGCTAACTGCCTTGTCGCATATAATGCCTTATTTTGCATTTGCTGACAAGCAAGCGCCTCCGTTTGGTTAATGTCCTCAGTTAATTGAATGGTTAGCTGAGCAGCGCGCTCGGGGTTTATCTGCCCACTTATTGAAGCATCTATTTCACCAAAAGCATCATAAAATTGCGCTTTATCCAAATGCGCTTGTTCAAATATCGGATGCTTGATATGGACCAGGTATTCTAATACTTGTCGATAACCGACGCAGCGCATGGATGGTAAATTGGGCGTCAGTGGGTACTGCTCAAGCAATCCAATCACTTCCGCCACCAACCCGTCATGCCACATAATATCCAAACGTTGCTCGATACGCTTATGCAACCACGGGCGATCAGGCATCACCGCCAGCGCATGCCATTGCTGATTGGGATTATCAGCCAAGGCTTGCTTAGGCTTTTTTTGCCAGTCACTGATGGGTGTATTAGTTTGCAGATACACTTCAACTGCCCGAGTAATACGCTGAGTATCAGTGCCGTTCAGTCGCTCATGGCTAATCGGATCTATCTTACCGAGATAGTCATAGAGCGCACCAATACCTTCCTCTTGCCTCCACTGCTCCACGCGCGCGCGAACACTATCATCACTATCCGGTAAGGGAGATAGCCCATCAAGTAGCGCCATGTAATACATCATAGTGCCGCCAACAAGCAAGGGTATTTTGCCTTTCTCATGACAGCTATCAATTAAACGAGCAACATCTTGCACAAATTCAGCGACGCTATAGTTTTGCATCGGGTCAATGATATCAACCAAATGGTGTGGATAGCGCGCCAACTCTACAGCTGTTGGTTTCGCCGTACCGATATTCATATCACGATATATCAATGCCGAATCGACCGAAATTAGTTCATAACGTCCAGTATCATATAGTTCATACGCTAGTGCCGTCTTGCCACTCGCAGTCGGTGCCATCAAGCACACCACGCTATTATCCGTTAGCTTGGAATTTAGGCGATAAGATGAGCTAGCAGACGAAAGTTGCATAGGATTGCCTTTATGTATTATATGATTAGCACTAAGTAAATTTGTGCCATGTCACTGCTAAAGTCTGCTTATTATATTTCTTATATATTTTCTTAAATACTCTCTTAATATAGTCATCAAGAGATTCACTCAGGAGTAGATGACAGGACCATTGCAACCAATCGTTGGCTACTTATAGATTTGATCGCGTGTTTAACAAGTAAGGCTTCGATATCTGCTATAAAAATCAGTAAGTCTTGCGCTGACATTTGCATGCTGACGCTAGCAAGTTGCTGATTAATGGCAGCCGCACTGTGCAATATCTTATCTTTTTTAAATACCATATCGCCAAATACACGTGACTCAAACAATAAACCCATCTTTGACTGCCAAACTTCAGCACTAATTAATAAATATTTGCTTTGGTAATAAAATAATAACAAAGGCAGCGCTTTATGCTCAATATATGTCGTGCTAGTAGATTCAATCAACGCCTTATTTAAATCGTTAATCACATCTAGACAATAAGGCAAAGATGTCGAATTTATTGCTACATCATTAGCGACATTTAGAGTGTTTTGACTGATATTTTTACTAAAATTTTCAGCAAAACTTAATGTGTTTAGGGGTTGAGAAGTATGGGTGTTTTCTGAAAACTGATACGACTGTTTGGGCGCTTGCACTTGCTGGCTTTTGTTTAAATGAAGGACTGATGGCGTCTGTTGCCTTCCAGCAGCAAAGGCGTTATTGATAGACAGGCTATTATCTAATACTCGAGTATCATCATGAGCGGAATTAATGATCTGTTTAGTAGCAACCGCTTTAAGCTTTGATTGAATCGCATGACTGAGATGCGCCATGATGTTATTTAGCGGGCTGATTTTAATGCGTTGTTTAGACGGATGGACATTGATATTGAGCCACTCAGTTGGCAGATCAAAATAAAGCGCGTAGCCAATACCAGTTAGTTGAGAATTTTGGGCCAGTTGGCGTAGCTGATTGCTAATCAACGCTTCTTTTACCAGTCGTCCATTCACATAAATCAACTTTGGAAAAGCACTCTGAGAACCATTGCTAAGCCATAACCAACCGTTAATGCTCGCTTGACCACCAAAGTTATTATTCACATAGTCTTTAGGCAATTGCATCAAACTGGTAAGGTCGATGGATATTTCTAAGGCGTTGTCCGTTAATGGTAACCCAGTCGCTTGCTCAAGACGTGATAAAGGCAGACGATGAGCGTTATTGTTGCTGTTATTAGTGTTCTCGATATCATTTGCAGACATTTCTGTTGAAGAGTTTGCTCTTGAAGACAGTGACAACCGCTTTTTATTATCATGAAACAGCGTCAGTGCTACATCTGCGCGCGCCAAAGCCACTTCGCGGACAATCGTTTCGATATGACCGAACTCGGTCGCAATAGATTTTAAGTTGCCGCGGCGTGCTGGCACATTAAAGTATAAATCCTTGACGGTAATGGTCGTGCCACGGTGATGCACGACTGGCAACAGTTTTGGCACATCGTCCAATACACCGGCGACTTGCAATTGGCGACCAATACCACTGTCATAATGACTACTGGTTAAAGTCAAACGAGAAACCGCCGCCGTCGCTGCCAACGCTTCACCGCGAAAGCCCAATGTCATAATACCATGCAGGTTAGCCACATCAGCGACTTTACTGGTCGCATGGCGAGTAATTGCCATGACCATATCATCAGGATGAATACCCGTGCCGTTATCCACCACTTCAATCATACCCATGCCACCTTGGGTAATACGTATCTCAATATTGGTCGCACCAGCGTCTATCGCGTTTTCAAGCAGCTCTTTAACCACAGCGGCTGGGCGTGTCACCACCTCGCCTGCTGCCAATTGATTGATGAGCAGCGGCGATAGTTTTTTGATGCGGCTATTGGAGGGATTATCTGGCATTAATGAGTGTCATACTTTTATAAAACCTCAGAGGCAGTAGTGCGGTTTAACCTAAACTTCAAGAGAAGATAAATCTAAGCCCTGCGCTTGACCAGCCTTCGATAGTCGCAGCTCAACCTGACGCGCTTCTTTATCATTATCATCGCGATCAGCTTGCGTCATATCAATAAACAAAGTCGGCGGTGGTAAATAGCTGTCCGCACGGCTGGCCCATTCGATAATAACCAAGGCATTTGGTTCATCCAAATATTCATCAAAACCGATAAAAGACAGCTCTTCTGGGTCTTGTAAACGATATAAATCAGCATGATAAACAGGTTTAATTGACCCGTCGCCTTGCTCAATATTATAGGGCTCGACCAAGGTATAAGTCGGGCTTTTGACCGCACCTGTATGTCCGAGCTCCTGCAACCAATAGCGCGTCAGTGTCGTTTTACCAGCGCCTAAATCACCTGCTAACCAAACGCTACCCGATAAGGGTAATGCCGCCAATTGCACCGCCAAGCGCCGAGTATCTTCTTCAGAATTCAGCGTCAACGTTTTCACATTTTTGTCTTCTTTTATACTATTAGGCATCAGGCTTACCCTCCTTTACTTGCGTCTGTACTTGCATAGTCACGGATGAATTGATAAAGCTTTCACCACCAATCAGTTTGGCATATAGCTCCGTGTCATGCCATTCTGCCTTCACTTGCTCGCTAAACTCAAACTCTTCTAACACCAGCTTACCCATTTGCTCATTGGCTACATCGTCCGCAAAGCACTGTGCATAACCGGTTGCAGTCTCATGAGCAATCACCGAATAAACGCTGACATCAGATTCACCATTTTGCATTTGGGTTTGTTTTAAAATTTCTTGCGCCCAAAAGAAGATGACGCGTGAGAACTGCTCTGCTGATGGCGATACCGGCAGACTTATCCAGCGCGCACTGAATTTTTTACAGGCAGCGATATACTCAGGGTCGTCTTTGTTCCAAAAACAAATCGCATGATCAAAGCTGTCAATAATGTCCTTAATAGACGATTTTAATAGACCGAAATCATAAACCATTTGCCCATGGTCTAAGCGCTTAGCCTCAAGAATCAATTCAATCTGATAGCTATGACCGTGTATAGAATGTTTGCAGCGCTCAGAGCTACAATTACGCACGATATGCGCATTTTCAAATTTGAACAGTTTACGAATACGCATAGTAATTAACCAAAACAGTAAGCTTCATTGTGCTAAACATGAATATTATAAAGGTTTGCCGCGACGACGCATCGGCTTGCGGCTCATTATAGCAAATCATGATGACTCCGTAAGTAAGCACTTACTAATAGCCATATTGACTAAATGAATCCATTACGTCTATCATCCATTTATTAAAAACCATTTTAAAAAGCAGTATCAAAAAAAGGTTCCGTCAAATACAATCGTAGGTGAATTGTGCTCACGCTATCTATTACGACGCCTTAAGTCTATACTGTTTGTAGTACGCACAATTTGCGTCATCGGTATTACCCTAACCTTTAAGCTTGTTTATTTTGGTTTTAAAGGTATTACGGCTTATCTCAAGAGGAAAACACCATGAGTAAAGGTCAAGATAGTAAGAAGAATGTGAAGAAGAAACCGCTATTAACGGCAAAAGAGAAAAAAGCCGCTAAACAATCTAAAAAAGACGACAACGGCAGTATCTTAGGTAAACATTAATATCGAGTGCATCAGTATGCTAACTGAAGCTATATTAATCTAAACCATACTAATTAAAGCTATGCCAATTGAACCTAATGGTTTGATTGGCATTTTTTATGCTAGGTACTACGCGGCGCAAACATAATAATCGCCATTCCTAACAGTGCAACAGCCGAACCCAATATATCCCACGTGGTCGGCCTGATACCATTCACCGTCCATAACCATAGAATCGCCATCGATATATAGACACCGCCATAAGCGGCATAAACTCGACCAGCTGCGTTTGGATGTAAAGACAATAGCCAGACGAAAGCGACCAAGCTTAATGCACCAGGAACAAGCAGCCAAATCGACTTACCCTCTCGCAACCATAAATAAGGCAAATAACAACCTGCAATTTCTGCTAATGCGGTCAGCGCAAACAGTCCAACAGTTTTTAATTCAGTCAAACCAACCACTCCTAAACAGTGATAAATCCTGTCATATATTGCACGGCATTACCAGAAATCAGTATCCTATTACCAGCGACGACACAATCTAAAATACCGCCGCGACGTGATGCTTGATAAGCGACCAAGTTATTTTTCCCCAAGCGCTCAGCCCATAATGGTGCTAAAGCAGTATGAGCTGAACCCGTCACTGGGTCTTCATCGCCACCATTAGCAGGCCAAAAATAACGTGAGATAAAATCGTAATCTTTGTAGTCAGCAGACTTAGCCTGACAGGTGACCACTACATCTAATGGCGCAAGCTGTTTTAGTCGCTCGTTATCGCGCTCTACGTTTAGGACATCTGCTTCAGCATTATAAATCACAAAATATGCTTGGGTGTTTTTATAAACTTCGACTGATGCAATAGACAATCCTGCCAGCAAACTCTCGGGAATATCTTTGACCTTTTCAGGCTTAGTATTAGGAAAATCCATTTGTATTTTGCCATCATCCGTTTGCACGATAGTTAAAATCCCAACGGCTTCAGCAGAAAATTCAATGGTTTCTACATTAGGATTTTTGTTAAATAACACAAAGGCTGACGCCAAGGTTGCATGACCGCAAAATGCAATCTCAGTAAAGGGAGAAAACCAGCGGATATGATAAATGCTGTCATCTTCAAGAACAATAAAAGCTGTCTCCGATAAATTGTTTTCAAAGGCAATCAATTGCATCAAATCATCAGTAAGCCAGCTATCCGTGATAATAACGGCAGCAGAATTTCCTTTAAAAACGGTATCCGTAAAAGCGTCAACGACATTCATCTCTAGTTGCATAGCATTCTCTTATTTTTATTAAAATCAGTTTTGGCTATCTTTATGTCCAACGTTTACACCCAACGTCTGACTTTTGCCTTATAGGTCTGATAAGCCTTGCCAAATTTCTGTGCCAACATCCGCTCTTCTGGCTGGATTTGAAAACGGGTCATATAAAGTATAAAAAGGGGCAACAACACAAAGGCAAGAAAGTGTGACAGATATAATGCCCAGCTGAATAATATAAGCACCAAACCCACATACATGGGATTGCGGCTATATTGATACACGCCGCTGGTCACCAAACTTGAAACCTCTTCAAGCGCTTGCGGATTGGGCGTGGTCTGCGCTTTTCTAAATTGAGTGACGCCTAGAATACCGCTACCCAGTCCTATGACACCCAAACCTACTGCCAATGCAGTTGAGCCACCAAGCGAGAACTTCAAAGCGGGAGCAATTTTAGAGATGCCAACCATAGCAGCTGCGGTAACGATAACTTGCGCTACTGGCGGTACTTTTAGCTCTAGAGAATTCATAATGAAACCTTAGATAGGATTAAATGATATATGAGCGGTTAATTACTTATCATAGTACTGATTATTTTTTTAACTTTCTGTCTTTCAATTTTTATTAGTTAAACACTTTACGCCGCTATTGTCCCTACTTTACAAGTTTTAAGTGACTATTCATATTAGAATGAGCGCCTTTATTATCCCTAGAAGGTTATAATTATCATCTGTTTAATTTTTACCTTTTACTTTAATAAAGGTGTTGCTCCTAAAAATGTAGTTTAATTTGAATGAGGAAGTTAGCGTCATGATGCGTATCGGATTGTTTTTATTAACCAACTTAGCGGTGATTGTGGTCTTTAGCATCGTATTTGGTATTTTATCCAGATTTTTTGGGATTGGTGGCGTACATGGCGCGGGCGGGCTAAATTACACCAGTCTTGCCGTTATGTGCGGTATATACGGGATGGTTGGTTCGATGGTCTCGCTATTTATCTCAAAATGGATGGCGAAAAGATCAACGGGAACAGTGGTCATCGAAATGCCAAGCACCGCTACGGAAAAATGGCTGGTTGATACCGTCGCTAAACATGCGCAGGCGGTAAATATTGGGATGCCAGAAGTGGGGATTTTTAATAACTCACAGCCGAACGCGTTTGCAACGGGCTGGAACAAAAATAAAGCATTGGTTGCGGTCTCATCTGGACTACTACAAAGTATGACGCCTGATGAAATAGAAGCGGTGCTCGCGCATGAGATTGGCCATGTGGCCAATGGCGACATGGTCACACTGGCGCTCATTCAAGGGGTGGTGAACGCCTTTGTGATGTTCTTTGCGCGTATTATCGGCAGCTTCGTCGACCGCACTGTGTTTAAAAATACCAGCGATGGTCCGGGTATTGGTTACTTTGTCACCAGTATGGTGATGGATATTTTGCTTGGATTTTTGGCGTCTGCCATCGTTATGTGGTTTTCGCGCCTACGTGAATTCCGTGCCGATGAGATGGGTGCAAAGCTTGCCAGCCTTGACAAAATGATAAGTGCTCTTGATGCCTTGCGTCCTTCTGAGCAGCGTCCAGACCAGATGCCTGAGAGCATGAAAGCGTTTGCTATTTCATCAGGGCAATCTACTGGCTTTAGTATTGCAAACCTCTTTCGCTCACATCCAACGCTTGATGATCGTATTGCGGCGTTGAGGAAATATAATCCTCGGGAAGTTTGATGGTTTAACGTCGAGTCTGCTACTCGTTATCGATTTCAGTGTTAAAACTTAATGGTAAATATTTTATATAAAGAGTAGTGGGTGTTGGACTATTGGCTTTTTTGAACCTAGGGCGTGTCCTAATTTTAAAAATGGTGATAAAAATGAGATAAATTGCAGCCAAACAAGGAAAGTAGCGCAGTTAATATCGGGATATTACCCAGCTATTTGACGAAGTTTGGCAAAACTTAGCCCATTTAGATGTCTATCGATTGAATTGAGGACACGCCCTAACTCTCACACTGTACTTTTTTAAACTCCCACGCCATTGAGCCAACCTTTTTTGCAACTAAAATATCATTGCCTGATAAAAACAAAACCCCTTCAATACCTTCAAAATCATCGCCTGTACAAGTGTAATAGCTATAGAAATCTATTTTCAACGCAAAGGCTTGAATCAGTACATCGCTATATTTTGAAATATTGCCAATAGCGACGAGACTCATACCCATGATAAATACAAAAGCGATGCCTGTAAGCAGTTTTTTGTCCAAAGGCTGACGGTTAGTTGTTGCTGGTTTATCTGTTTTTTTGAAATAAAAATATACGCCAATAGCTATCAGGTAACTGCTGAGTAATGCCATAATGGCGTATTTAAAGAAAATAATAGCCGTCAATACACTAGTGGTAAGCGCTAAGTTACTGGGGTCAACTAAAAATATGCGATTCACTTCCCCAATTGCCCAAAGATAAGCACGCGCACTTATTAAGGCGACCAGCAAATAAAGGACAACCTGACCCCAGATGCTAGACTTTAGGTAGAGATAAACGATATTTTCAATCGATACCATAATGAGCATGATAAATAAAACAGCAGCGATTGAAAGGATAAGACCATAAGACACATAAAACGGCAAATGTAGTGCAAAACTTAGTACTAAGGCACTACTAAGAATAACAAGTATGATGGCAAACTTAGCAAAAAGCTGTGTGGTTTGAATCACCCACTCTCTAACAACATCGACAGTAATCTTTGGCGTTTCTACAGGTTTTTGCTCATCAATATTCATGAATACGGTCCTCCTTTACATAGAATACAATCAGAGCTAAGGTAATAGCTTGGGCGCCATGTGTTGGGACAAAAATGAATGGCCGTTATTTTCTCAGCCCAATCTGGCTCAGTGAGATGCGGCAAACCAGCTAAAACCATCGAATACTTCTTATAAATTGTTTAAAAGCGTCCACAAACCCAATCGCCGTATCGTCGCAAGATTCAATAATGATATTAGATGGCGCTTGCTAAAGTCATTAGGTTAATCGGCTAAAAAGTCTTTAAAAATATGATTTTTAAGAAAATTACTGTCTAGCGCGACAATTTTCCTTATACCATTCATAGTAATTATTTTTATAATAGAAATAGGCACACAAAAAAGCATCCTATCAAGCCATGGCTCAATAGGATGCTTTTTATTTAACAGACAATAAAAGCTAACGCAAGAATTTAAATATCAAACTCAAGCGCTCTATCGCCTTCACTATCTTTGATACGCGTTGGCAAACCAATTTTATTCAATAAATTGATAAATGGCTTGGCATCAAGCTCTTCGACGTTGACCATCTTGCCAGCATCCCACTCACCAGTTGCGACCAGCATGGCAGCAGCGACGGGTGGTACGCCTGCGGTATAAGAAATACCCTGGCTACCAACTTCATTATAAGCTTCTTTATGGTCTGAGATATTATAGATAAATACCTCACTATCAACGCCATTAATTTTGCCTTTAACTTTGTCACCGATACAGGTCTTACCCGTATAATTTGGCGCAAGCGAACTTGGATCTGGTAGTACCGCTTTGACCACTTTTAGCGGAATCACTTCTTGTCCTTCAGCAGTCATCACCGGCTGCTCGGACAATAGACCTAGGTTTTGTAGCACAGTGAAGACATTAATATAATGCTCACCAAAACCCATCCAAAAACGAATATTAGGCACATCTAAATTGGCTGATAAGGAATGAATCTCGTCATGACCACTTAAATAGCTATTTTGCACGCCAACAACAGGTAGATCGTCAGTACGCTTCACTTCAAACATCTTGTTCGATTGCCACTTGCTGTCCTGCCAAGAGTAGACCGTACCGGTGAATTCACGGAAGTTAATCTCAGGATCAAAGTTGGTGGCGAAGTATTTACCGTGGCTGCCCGCATTGATATCAATAATATCGATATCAGTCACCGAGCCTGCATCCATCATGTCATAGCCAAGACGCGCATAGGCGTTGACCATACCGGGATCAAATCCTGCACCCAAAATTGCCGTGACATTATTGTCCGCACAGCGCTGTTTACGCTTCCATTCATAGTTGTCATACCATGGCGGCGTTTCACAAATCTTGCGAGGATCTTCATGAATAGCAGTATCGATATACGCCACACCAGTCTCAATACAGGCTTCTAATACGGTCATATTCACAAATGCCGAACCGACATTGATCACGATTTGAATACCCGTGTCTTGGATCAGCTGTATCAGCGCTTGGGTATCCAACGCATCAACTTGATGCGTATGTAATACCGCAGGCTGCTTAAAGCTGTTTTTTTCTATGACGCTTTGGGCAATGGCATCGCATTTATCTTGAATACGGGAGGCAATATGAATCTCGCCAAGTACGTCGTTATGCATCGCACATTTATGCGCGACCACTTGGGCGACACCGCCTGCACCAATGATAAGTACATCTTTTTTGCTTGGTTTAGCTTGTTGGTTTGTGTTCAAAGAACAATCCTCCTTTGTGCCCCTGTCGATACCATTGATATTGGCTATGCAAAACAGAAACGAGTGAATGATATGCGTGAATTAAAAAGGAAGACCGAGGAAAACCCACGCACCCGTTAGACAAACCTTACTGCATTTGCCAATGGCAATTATAACAATTTTTACTTACTTTTCGGCAAAAATTACAACATAACTTAGAAAATTCGAGAACAATCCTCATTTCTAGATAGTTGTTTGGCAGTGTCATTTAATAATCCCAAGCATAATAGTGTTATGACAAGCTTGCTTTGTAATCTTGATAATCGAATTCGCGCTGGATATCGATACTGCCATCTAAACGACGGATAACAATCGCTGGCATATTAACGCCGTTAAACCAGTTCTTCTTTACCATGGTATAACCGGCAGCATTGCCAAAGGTCACGGTGTCACCTATTTTTAGATTGTTTCGCAAGACATATTCACCAAAAATATCACCTGCCAAACAAGAACGACCATAGATAATCGTATTATCAGCTGATTTAGCGTTCTCGCTGATGGGTGCGATATTGGTAGGGTCGATACCAAGAGAGGCAATATTAATTAAATCACTATTAACAGCCACTATCGGCGCAGACTCACGGTAAATTAGCAAATCCAGCATATGTGCTTCAATGGATGCATCTACTACAGCGAGATTTTTTTCATTGTGCATGGTATCTAATACCGTCGTGACCAATGAGCCCGCGCCATGAATACTCGCCTCACCCGGCTCTAGATAAACTTGTACGCCGTATTTTTCGCTAAAGCCTTTTAATCTTTCTGCCAGTTTTTCTAATGGATAATCAGGCGCGATAAAATGAATACCACCGCCCAAACTGACCCATTCAAGCTGTGCTAGGACGTCACCAAATCTGTATTCAATATCGGCCAAGCTTGCACTAAATGCCTCAAAGCTGTCATTTTCACAGTTGTTATGAATCATAACCCCAGTGATATCACCAAGTACTGCGGTAATCTTATCTTTATCATGCTCACCAAGGCGACTAAAAGGACGGGCAGGATCAGCGATAATAAAGGACGAGTTACTGGTCTTTGGATTTAAGCGCAGCCCGACTGGGATGTTTTTTGCCGCCGCTCGACCTTTAAAAGCATTTAATTGCGAGATAGAATTAAAAATAATTTTATCCGCATAACTTAACACTTCGTCGATTTCATCCGCGCTATAAGCGACGCTGTAAGCATGGGTTTCTTTTTTATTTTGGTTATTAACATTATTGTTATTATCGTCGCTATTATTACCAAAGGTCTCGTAGCCCAATCGCACCTCATTTAACGAAGACGAAGTCGTACCATGCAGATAGGGTTCCATCACATCAAAAACACCCCAAGTTGCGAAACATTTGAGCGCGAGTAAAGCCTTGGCGCCCGATAGCTCGCACAGACGAGCGATAATCTGCATATTTGCGACAATCGCCGCTTCATCAAGCAAGTAGTAAGGTGTTTTCAGGGCGACAGGAGAGATAGCTTGTGTTGATTTCATAAGAGATAACCTAATAGCTTTAACAATATACGGCGATAATAGCTTAATGCTAACGATGGTTTAATGGCGTACTTTGATACAGTCATGACACGTTATCACACATTGTGACAAGGCCAAATGACAGGGCCAAATAAGTGCGCTATAGTAGACTAAATTCATCATAATTAGAATAGCTTATGTCACTCTCAACCGATTATTCCACCTCAAAAAGCCATGTCAATTCATCGCTCCTCGATCCAAAAAGTATAAATTTAGACCATCTCGATTCGGATGCACGTGCCGTATTGGATTTTTGGTTCAATGAAGACAATGAGCCATATTGGTTTGAAAAAAATGAGGACTTTGATAAACAGATAGATGTTAAATTTGGTAAGATTTGGCAAGCAGCAAAACAAGGGGAATGCGTGACTTGGCGAATCGCAAATGCGCCAGCCGATAGCAACAGCTCTCTCACTTCTTTGGCAGGAAGATTGGCAGAAATTATTGTCTTAGATCAATTTTCACGTAATTTATGTCGTGGTCAATCGGATGCCTTTGCGCAAGACAGCATGGCCGTAGCATTGGCACAAGAAGCTATTGGGCAGCCGCATTTTGATAAACTACCGACGCAGTGGCGTAAATTTATTATCATGCCTTTTATGCATTCTGAATCAGCGATGATTCATAAACGCTACCTACCTCTGTTTGAACAATTAAATGATACCAACACGTTAGAATTCGAGCATCGCCATAAGGACATTATTGAAAAATTTGGCCGTTACCCACATCGTAACGACATCTTAGATCGTGAATCCACTGACGAAGAAGAAGCTTTCTTGGAGCAGCCGAACTCGTCTTTTTAAGTATTTCTTCAGCTTTAAGACATTCTTACTATTGAACGATGAAATAAAAACCACCTATTTAAAATAAATAGGTGGTTTTTATATTTAAATGATAGCAAATTTTTACTTAGGCTATTCTACTAAAATTTTAACAACCTACCTCTTGTCCTTTTCGGTATGTGCTACGTTCTCGAGCGCTTTTCTAATGGGTGCAAAACTACGTCTATGCGCGGTTAATACGCCATGCTTTACGATAGCCTCCATGTGAGCGCGAGTCGGATAGCCTTTATGCTTGGCAATGCCAAATTCAGGATGCTCAGCATCAAGTGCATACATGGTTTTGTCACGGCTTACCTTTGCTAAGATACTGGCTGCGGCAATACTGGTATGACGTGCATCACCTTTTATCCAAGCTTGACAGTCAATTACTGGCTCTTTTATACCAAGTTTAGCAAGGCTTGCATAATCTAAATCTGGACAGCGATTGCCATCAATCAACACCTCAAACTGCTTTTCATGCGCCATATTAAGGTGCTTGGCAACCATCTTGACTAATATCTCTGAGCATAAACGCATACCTAGCATCGTTGCTTGCAAGATATTTACTTGATCGATGACCGCTGCGGGTATATCAGCGACGATGTGCCCGACTGCATGCTGCTGTACTAATGGATAAAGAAGGTCGCGTTTTTTTTCACTCAGCTGCTTAGAATCCGTCAATATAGATAACGGCGTGCCTCTGAGTGGCTGCGCCTCAATCAGCCCTGACCAAGTTGCAGGTAGTATCGCAGCCGCCACATTGACGCTTCCCAACAGAGGTCCACGCCCTGCTTCATCCACACCAATTTGTATAGGTGCTTTTTCGCTCCCTTCATTTATCAGATATTGCGCCAATAGTTCAGCAATATTTAACTGACCAGATAACTGTATCGGTGCCGCCAGTTGAATATACTGTCCTTTAATATCTACTTGCTCAATAAGAAGGTTGATTGGCGTAAAAGGATTTTCGCTGCAGGATGGGTTACTCATAAAATTGTAATGTCTTATTTATTAATAGATTGAAGTGTTGTTCAAACAATATTGGAGCTACTTTACTGATGCTTAGTGAATTTGGGTTTAGTTTACTTAGGTTTAGTGAGCTTGGGATTGATGAATGTCTTGTAAGAACCACTGCTCAATCACGCTATTAGCAGGGTCATGATTGCTCTGTTGTTGTAATAAATGCTTGGTATCAATGAGCGCTTTTAATTGCTCGGCATACGCGCGTGGCTGCAACAGACGCATCACGGTACGACAGATATTATCGCCACTCGCCTGCTCCTGGATAAGCTCTGGCACAATCGCGCTATCTGCCAAAATATTGGGTAAGCCGACATAAGGAACTTTGACCAAACGCTTGGCAATCTGATAAGTCAGCTGATTTAACTGGTAAATCACCACCATTGGACGCTCAAGCAGCATGGCTTCCAGGGTTGCTGTACCCGATGCTAGCATCACCATGTCTGATGCAGCCATCGCCTGCTGACTAAACGCAGGCTGGCTTTCATCATAGACCACCACAATTGCTGCTCGCAGTTGCTCTGAGCGCTTATCAATGACATCTTGTACAATATATTGATGATTTTGATCGACCGTTGGAATGATAAAGCAAAGCTTGGGGTCCAATAAAATCAGCTTTTGAATGCCATCGAGCATCAATGGCAAGATGGCGGTAATTTCACCACGTCTGGAGCCTGGCATGACACAGATAAGCTGACTGACATGATCAAAGCGGTCAATGAAAAACTGCTGTAAGCCGTCATTATGCCAGACCAATTCACTACGGCGCTGATTGACGGGTGTCTCTAGCAACGTCTGATCAATAGTGCGTAATAGCGGATGACCGACACAAATCGCTGGATGATTATGACGCTCATAAACCGGCAGCTCGAACGGAAATAGACACAAGACTAAATTGGTTGCCGCTTTAATATTATGAATACGCGACTCACGCCATGCCCAAATAGAGGGACTGACATATTGTACGCAGAACACCCCTTGCGGCTTTAATTTTTTAGCCACTCTTAAATTGAAATCAGGGGCATCGATACCGATAAACCAATCAATATCAGCGGCTTTAAAGGCACTTAATAACTCACGCCGAGCTTTAAGCAAATCGGGCAATTGCGCCATAACTTCCACCAAACCCATCACCGCCAAACGTGATAACGGGAAAATACTTTGCAGCCCTTGCGCTTGCATCTTTGCGCCGCCTACACCGACCCAAATTATATCATCACGTAGGTTATTCATCTGCTGCATAAAATCTGCGCCCAAACTATCACCTGACACTTCACCAGCGACGATACCGATGACCAATGGCGCAGCAGTTACGTCAGGCATTTCATCATAAGCATTATAGGCGTCAAGCGCTGACGTCAAATCAGAAGGTTGGTGAGGCATAGCAGAATCTGTCATGACAAGCTCTCAATATAAATTAGTGCCGCTAAAGTAGCACAGTTAAAATAGGACAAAGAATACAATATATATTATAAAATATAGTATATGAAATCGCTTATAAGATGCCCATCAAAAGCTATCTTAGTAGCATTTATAAGGCTTAATCTCAATTTATAAGCTTTAAATATAAGTCTTACATTTGGCTGTTGACAAGTTCATCATACGTGACAGCGCTACAAATAGCCAAATTAGCCAATATTTGCACAGACAAAATCAGCGCTCACTTTAACGCATATTAGGCTTAGCACATCGCTCAGACTTGGCAATGATAACGAAGTTTTACTCTCAGCATTCCAGTTAGCAGTCAATTAACTGCACGACTGCCCTTGTCAACCGGCGCTTTTGTCCGCATAATGAAACTCCCTATAAATCAGCTAGACGATATATAATCATGACAACACCAGTTACCCATAATGCAGATATTGACGACGTGAATATTGAAAAATTCATTCCTTTAATCACTCCCGCTGAGCTAAAGTCTGAGCTACCTTTGTCGAAAGACGCCTATAACACGGTCTTAAAAGGTCGCAATACCATCCAAGATATCTTAGATGGTAAAGACAAGCGTCTATTTGTGGTTATTGGTCCCTGCTCTATTCACGATATTAAAGCCGCGCACGAATATGCCGATCGCTTAGCCGTATTGGCAAAAGAGATTGAAGACAGCATCTTCGTTGTGATGCGTGTCTATTTTGAGAAGCCGCGTACCACAGTTGGCTGGAAAGGCATGATTAACGACCCTGATATGAACGATAGCTTTGATATCGAAAAAGGTCTGCGTACTGCCCGTAAGCTACTGCTTGATTTGAATGAGAAAGGTCTGCCGTGCGCCACTGAAGCGTTAGACCCGAATACGCCGCAATACATGCAGGATTTGATTAGCTGGTCAGCGATTGGCGCGCGTACGACCGAAAGCCAAACGCATCGTGAAATGAGCTCAGGCTTATCATGCCCAGTTGGCTTTAAAAACGGTACCGATGGCGGCATGACGGTTGCTGTGAATGCTATGCAAGCAGTCAAAGAAGGTCACAGCTTCCTTGGTTTATCAGCAGATGGCAAAGTCTCTATCATCAAATCTAAAGGCAACCCTTATGCACACGTAGTATTACGCGGTGGTGATGGCAAGCCTAACTATGATGAAACAGCTGTAGCGCAAGTAGAAAACGAGCTGGCTAAAGGCAAGACCAATAGTAAGATTATGATTGACTCAAGCCATGCCAACTCGGGTAAAGATCCGTATCTGCAACCAATGGTCATCCAAAACGTTGCCGAGCAGATTAAAAACGGTAATAAATCTATCATCGGTCTGATGATTGAGAGCCATCTAAAAGGCGGCAATCAAAAACTAACCGCTGATTTGAGCCAGCTTGAGTATGGCAAGTCTATCACCGATGGTTGCTTAGATTGGGATAGCACGGTCACTGCCATGCGCAATCTACGTGACATGGTTAAAGACGTATTGCCGAATCGTTAATAACGATTGGTCATAATGAATCCTTATTGACCACTCAATAAAAAAGCCCGTTTGATATTAGATATCAGACGGGCTTTTTTGTACTTTCTAACTTATTAATCTTCCTTTATAAGCATTAACTTATAAAGTACTGCTCTTTACGCACTTGCAGAACCTTCAGTTGCCGCACCTAAAACACTGTTTAAGCTTTCAATTACATGCTTAGAAGTCGCTTGCTTTTGCAGTCCAATCAACTGCTCATGCGCCATTTGACGACGTGGTTCAGCCAAGGTATTCCAACGTGCCAGCACTTGTAATAAGCGTGAGGCTAACACAGGGTTGGTATCATCTAGCTTTTTAATCACAGCAATATAAATATCTAAGCCTTCATCTGTCCATAAGACCGTTGGCTGCGAGGTAAAGGCACTAATGACCGAACGTACACGGTTGGGCGTATTCCAATCAAAGTCTTTATGAGCAAGCAAGGATTTAATAGTATCAGGCGTGACCGTATCAGCAGACGCTTGCACGCTAAACCATAAATCGATGACCAAATCATTATTTTGGAAGCGCTTATAAAAGTCCGCCAAATAGGCATCAGCATTTGCTAGTTGATGATTGACCATCGCTTTTAACGCACCAAAACGTTCTGTCATACAACTGGCATTATCATATTGCTGCTGCGCCCATTCAGCTGCATCGGCAATATCGGCGGTCAGTGCCATATCTAACACCACATTACGTAAGGCACGCGTACCACGAGCAGCAGCACTATCTTCATAAGCCTGCATAGGTAGCTGTGTATAAAGCTCAGACCATTGATCTTTTAGTGCCTCTGCCAGCTGCTGATATAAGCTTTCGCGCTGCGCTTTCACCAACTCTGGATCGTAATCTTTATGAATGGCAGATGCCAACTCTGGCGCTGACGGAATATCCAGCAAACGCGCCGCCAACATCGCATCAGTAGCAGCCAATTCAGGTAAAGTTTGCGCTACTGCTTGCAAATACACGTCCGGACAGCTTTTCGCGCCGTGTCCTTGGAGTAAAATACGATTGACCAGCATTTGTGTCACTTGCCAGCGATTAAAACCATTATCCTCATATTTTAGTAAAAATGCCAAATCTTCATCTTGATAATCATAATTGAGCTGTACTGGCGCACTAAAATCACGTAGCAAAGATACCACGGGCTCACTCGCTACATTCTCGAAGGTAAAGGTTTGGCTTGATTGATCGAGCAGCAGCATACGCTCAGCGACGATAGCGCCAGAATCTTTATCAAATAACGCTGTCGCTACTGGAATCGGCAGTGGTTTTGGCGCATCAAAGCCACTGACATGGCGGGTTTGCTGACTCAAAGTAATCGTTAACGTTTGCGTAGCGCTATCATAATCCTGATGACCAGACACCACTGGTGTACCGGGTTGGCTATACCAATCGATAAAGTCTTCAATCTTGCTATCGGTAATACTAAGCGCTGACAAAAAGTCTTCAACCGTGACCGCTTGGCCATCATAACGACGGAAATACTCATCCGTACCTTTACGGAAGTTATCTGGCCCCAAGGTATTGGCAATCATACGGACGATTTCAGCGCCCTTTTCATAAACAGTAGTGGTATAAAAGTTATTAATCTCCACGAAGCTCTCAGGGCGTACAGGGTGCGCCAGTGGTCCCGCGTCCTCAGCAAACTGATGAGCACGCAAGGTCGCCACATCATCGATACGCTGGACGGCACTGGATTGCTGGTCGGCTGAGAACGATTGGTCACGATAAACCGTAAAGCCTTCTTTTAAACACAGCTGAAACCAATCGCGGCACGTGATGCGATTACCCGTCCAGTTATGAAAATACTCATGGGCAATGATGGATTTGACACTAAAGCTACGAGAATCTGTGGTTGTCTCAGGGCTAGATAAGACACAAGCGGTATTGAAAATATTCAGACCTTTATTTTCCATCGCGCCCATATTAAACTGACTAACGGCCACAATCATATAACGGTCTAAATCATAAGCGCGGCCATAATTAACCTCATCCCATTGCATCGAGTCTTTCAAAGCCTGCATACCGACAGCACATTTATCGATATCTTCAGACTTAGCATATAGCTCAAGCATCACCTCACGCCCTTCACTGGTCGTATAGCTGTCAGTCAATACATCCAAATCAGCGATGACGCAAGCAAACAGATAGCTTGGCTTATTGGTTGGGTCTTGCCAAATAGCATAATGACGCTCAGGCGCATCTACAACTTCACCCGCTTCGAGCAAATTACCATTACTCAATAGCGTTGGAAAACGCTTATCGGCTTCCAAGCGTGTGGTAAATATCGCTAGCACATCAGGACGGTCTGGATAAAAGGTAATCTTGCGAAAGCCCTCTGGCTCACACTGGCTGACAAACATCGTATCATCACCACTACCAGCGATATATAAGCCTTCGAGCGCCGTATTGGTATGCGGATGGATGCGTACTTGTAGCTGTAATCTTGTATTTTCTGGAGCATCGGTAATGGTTAATTTGCCCTCAGCTTGTGTATAACGATCACTAGCAAGCGGCTCATCATTAAGCTTAATAGACATCAGCTCAAGCGCTTCGCCATACAGCACCAAGTCACCTTCAGTCTGACGCTGCATCATCAAGGTGCTATCTACAACGGCATGATCATCAAAGAGCTTAATATCCAAATCAACGGTTTCGACATCAAAGCTTGGTGGTCTATAATCTTTTAAATGAATTTTACTTGGAGCATGTGGCGGCACATCTGGCATGTCAGGGTTAATAATTTGAGCAGCGGTTTCAGTGGCGGACATAGATATTCCTATTATTATTTATGATAAAAAGCTTGTGATAAAAATGTATGGTCAGTTACGTTCGAGCGAGTCATCAGTGCAAATTACATTATAGTTAAACTTTTAGTGACACCTAGCTACATTGACCTAAAGCACCAAATTTCAAGTACGATGATCAATAAAATCGATTTAAATACTCATGCTCTACTCTTCGCTCATCGTAATATTGATTATTACATCAACACTAAGATTAAGGACAAAACTTTAATTAAAATCTACATATCTCTATTTAAGTTCTCGAATTATTTACAGTAATAGTACTTACATAAAGTAACATTTAGTATATGATAGATAGCAATTGCCTAAGTTTTACTAAAGCAGTTTACAACAACAAATATCATTAAAATTTTAGGAGCTCATTATGTCAACAAGTTTTTCAAAAATCGCTGCCCTAGCAGTATTATCAAGCGCTGTAGTACTAGCATCAGGTTGTGCTAACAAACGCGCGACTTCAGAAGTTGTGGTTGCCCCACTAGGTATCCCAGGTGGTCAAGCGGGTTATAACGGCGCAGTTATCGTTGGCAACTCAAATGCTGTTATTACTGGTGCCGAAAATATACAAGCAGTGGTTTACTTTGCTTTTGATAGCAGTGAAATCACTTCACAAGCCGCTAGCGTATTAAATCAACATGCAAGCCTACTAAGCTCAAATCCAAACGCCGGTGTTGTTATCGCTGGTCACACCGATGAGCGCGGTAGCCGTGAATATAATATCGCTCTAGGTGAGCGCCGTGCCCAAGCCGCACGTGATTACCTAGCTGCCCAAGGCGTTGCGGCAAATAATATCCGTGTTATTAGCTACGGTGAAGAGCGTCCTGCTGCTGCTGGTACGAATGAAGATGCCTATGCACAAAACCGCCGTGCTGAGTTGTCTTACTAATATAATAGCCATTCAATAAGAATTTATTAGTATTCATTCTTTAGCACTAAGAAGCCTAGCAATCATATTGTTGGGCTTTTTTTATTCTATTACGCTAAGATGAGTGTATAAAAGACTTTAGATTCTAAGAGTTTTTAATCATAACAAATTTTAAAGCTAAATCTCTTAACCACTATAAGCTATCAGCCTTTACTATAAATAAATGATACAAATCTTAAACTTACATAATATTCAATATACTCAGCTTAACCCCATGACATGGTGCGCGACAGCTGAAGTAACTGCACCTTTCTCTCAAAATCGCGTGTATTTATTGAGTAATTCGCCAGTTCCATCTGCACGCGAAACCGCCTATCATCAGCGCATGCAACAACGCGCTGGCGTGCGCCTTTTATTACAGTCACTACTTGATAAGCTAAATATTATTGACAGTTTGGACGATACAAGCTTTCCCTATCGACTTGTTGACAGTCAATATTATGTGTGTTTTAGCCATACTGGGGCAAGTAATAAACCCGCTAATCATAAACATAAGAATGAAAAAGCATTTGAAGGTTTAGACAATAAAGTCGCTGTTGTCATTAGTCCTTATTGCCCTGCAGGCATCGATATAGAAGTTAATAATGTTAAATGGCAAGTGGTGCAGCGATTTTATCATGCTAATGAAATAGTCATCTTGCAAACTCTACCAACTGTTCAACGAGATATTATCGCTAAGTTACTATGGCAAATAAAAGAGAGTTTTATCAAGATTTATCAATATAAGCTGGCGCAAGGTTTAGGAATAGATTACTCCTATCTCATTGCTGATTTAATACGTGGCGTTACAAGCAATTCACCTTTACTGGTATTTAGCGATAACAAAAGCAATTACTATATTACTCTGTCACTCTATCAGCAAACCGTGATTGTTCATTAACGATTTTTTAATTCAATCAAAGTTGTGCTAAGTGATTTTAGACCAAAAAAAACGATCCTCGAAAGGATCGTTTTTTTATTACTACTTATCTTCTAATAACAGTCGTTAAACTGTGATTAGCTTAGAAGCGGTAAGTTGCACCAACTTTAACAATTGGCATCCACTCTAACCAATCTTTATCTTCTAGCTCTTTTTCTGCTTTAGAAGCAACTTGGCCAGCAGTAGTAGTAAGCTTATTGCCGTTTGCATCTACATAGTTAACTACACTATTAGGATCCTGTGCACGAACGGTTGCATCAGTTTGACCCATGTACGCTGCGCCGATTTCACCAAACAAACCAAAGTTGTTAGTGATATTAGGACGGAAACCGATAGTAGCGTAAGGTGCTAACTTGTTACGGTGTTCCATAGTGCCTTGAAGGGTACCTACATCAGCAGAATTATATTGCTGACCATCAATTTTAAAGAAACCACCATCAGCATTTGCAGTTACATCAAGGTCGTTATCAGGTACGATGATACCAGCACCCATTGTGAACCAGTTCGCCATAGGACGTAATTGTACGCCTAAGTACGGGTTGCTAAAATCTGCATCAACGTCATAGTTTACATCACCAGCGTCAAAATCACCGCCGAATAGGTCAGCAACATCGCCGCCTGCCCAACCAGCTTGTAGTTCAGTTTTGTCGTTAAGCGCCCAACCGATGTTAGCACCATAACCTAGTGTACCAACTTCAGCGCTGATAGCAGCTGGATGAGTAACAGTTTGGAAGAAAGTTTTAGTACCACCAACAACAGCACCAGTAGTATTACGTACAACACCAGCATCAGCATTGTATGCATAAGCAGGTTGTACTTCATAAGCAACAGCTACTGGCTCAGCTTCGTATACAACTGCGTCATTACCGTCTACAACGATAACTGGCTCAGCTGCTAATGCAGCACTTGATGCTAAAACAGCAGCAGAGATAGCTGTCAATTTAATAAGTTTCATAAATACTCTCCTAAAGTGTGAAATAACTCGCCCATAAAAAATGATAATTTAGCTTCTTTTTAAACGACCATTTTTGTTGAGCTGATTAAAACAATTTTGGCTCCAAAAGTCACCCCCATGGATGCGCTTTTTATTTGCCGTTATGTAAAGATTGCATAGATATTGTAATAATTGCTACACCAACCGGTAAAACTTCGCGTTCCTGTTACACAACACTCTCAAAGCAACCGAATAGTACAAACATGAATATTGAATTGCTTAACGCTCATGTAAAGGTATTACAAAACATGTCAGTATAATGACCTACCTCACACATTAACTCAATTACAGTTATAGAGTTTATTACTACAGTTTGTTTTCGTTTGTGAGTTAACGTATCTAACATTACCTAAACCACAGATTACCTAAAAAACAGATAGGCCAAAAGTACGACCATGTAGGAAATCGGTATGGTACATAAATGTGTTTATATATAATGAGATATAAGCTTGTCTAAGCGCTATATTGTGCTAAATTATACTTAACAATAGATTTGTTTTTAGTCTTCGAATTTATTGACTTCTATTACCTTACTTAAAACGTTATTTTGTTCTTTGCTTTACTCTTATCATTCTTATTGAGCCATTTATATGCCTAAAGTATCGTCGATTACCCGTGTGTTAGAGATTATCGAAGCGGTCTCTTACGCTTCTAAACCCCTCTCACCACTTGAGCTGTCGCAAGAGCTTGATATCCCAAAACCTACTATGCATCGATTGATTCAAAATTTGGTTGATGAAGGGTTTGTTACCGTCGATATTGGTGGTGGTATTATTCCTGGCAAGCGGGTACGTAATTTGAGCGTCGAGCTTTGGCAACAGCGTCAGTTCTTTAATGAGCGTCAGATAATTCTGCACAAATTGGTTGATGAGATTAAAGAGACCTGTGGTATTGCCATTCCTTATCAAATGGATATGATGTATACCAATCGTGCTAACACCTCGTTACCCTTGCAGATTTATCTTCCTGTAGGCGCAAAATCACCGATGTGGTGTACGGCCACGGGTAAGTTGTATCTAAGCCAATTATCTGCGACCAGCCGCGCTAAAATACTGCAAGGCCTACCGCTAGATAAATTCACCAAAAATACGATTACGGATATTGATGCGTTAAATGCTGAGCTTGATCGTATCGCAGAAACGGGTATCGGTATCGATAACGAAGAGTTTATCTCAGAGATGGTAGCGGTGTCGGTACCGGTACTGGATAAAAAATCACGCTATTTGGCATCCTTATATATTCATGCCCCAACCATCCGTGTGTCATTAGACGAGCTAATGACACACGTGCCGCGTTTGCAGACAGCAGCGCAGGATATTCAGGCGTTGGTGTATGAGCTACAAAACTAAAATCTGTATATTGCTAAATAAAAAAAGGTCTGCGCTATAAAACTAGCGCAGACCTTTTTTCTTGCTCATACTATCTATATGAAAAGGTATTAAGACTAAATATAGATAAACGTTCTAATTTAGAAAGCTCCTTAAGAAAACTAAGACAAGACCGAACTGTCATGACGCGCCATAATACTAGAAAAGTCTTTATCGCCATTTTCTAGCGTATGTGCTTCGTAAAGCTCTGTCGCTTTGGCTCCCATTGGCGTCTCAACATTAGTATCCTTAGCCGTTTGCATCGCAAGATTAAGATCCTTTTGCATCAGCTTACTCATAAAGCCGCCTTGATAGCCATTACTAGAGGGTACATTTTCCATCACTTGCGGATAAGGGTTATAGACCTCTAATGTCCAATTACGGCCTGAGCTTTGTAGCATAATATCTGATAGTACTTTAGGGTCAAGGCCGTTTTTGACGCCTAAATTAATTGCCTCTGCCGTTCCCGCCATTAGAATACCTAATAGCATGTTGTTGCAGATTTTCGCCACTTGTCCGGCACCATGGTCGCCTGCATGAAAAATATTTTTCCCCATGACAGCCAGTATCGGCTCGGCTTTAGAAAAGGCTTTATCCTCTCCACCAACGATAAAGGTTAACGTACCAGCGATAGCACCGCCTGTACCGCCAGAGACTGGTGCATCTAAGAAGTCGATACCAAGCTTACTTGCCGACTCTGCAACCAATCTAGCATCAGCTGCTGCGATGGTACTGCTATCGATGACTAATGTACCTTTTGGCAGTTCTGCTAATAAACCGTTATCTCTATCATCGCCTAAATAAACAGAATGGACGTGCTTGCCCGCAGGCAACATGCTGATAATGACCTGTGCATTGCTCGCAGCATCTTTAGGACTATCAGCCACACTGGC
The DNA here is from genome assembly GCF_904846285.1 of Psychrobacter immobilis. Classification (GTDB taxonomy): domain Bacteria; phylum Pseudomonadota; class Gammaproteobacteria; order Pseudomonadales; family Moraxellaceae; genus Psychrobacter; species Psychrobacter immobilis_D. The sequence goes on from NZ_CAJHAD010000006.1 coordinate 67,523, forward strand.
ACCTGCTTGCTGCAAGCGCTGGGTCGCATCCGCAGACAAGTCATAAACCGATAGCGCATAACCTGCCTTTAACAAGTTCTCTGCCATCGGTGCGCCCATATTGCCAAGCCCAATAAAGGCTATATTTGGCTTGGCAGTATTGTTTGAACCTGAATCTTTTGTACCCATCTCATCGCTCCTTGATGATCGCTTATGTAGGTATTGCTACATAAGTTCTTGCATGATTTATTTAATTGAAATTGTTTGTATTGCTCTATATTTTGTATTGTTTTATAGATACTTAAAGACGCTTAACGCACCAACTGACTGCCTAAGGCTTCGTCACCCAACCAATTATCTAAGGGATGCTCACCTTTAGCATAAGGATTCACAAAATGCTGATGAATGTATGCTTGCCCTTCAGTACTGAGGCAGTCTGTTAATGAACGTGACCATTGTGGATTACGGTCTTTATCAATCAGTAGCGCACGTACGCCTTCTTTGAAATCCGGATTGGCTGCACAATGTACCGCCACGTTGGTTTCTAAATACAGAACTTGCTCTAGCGATAAGTCAGTGACTTTATGATAAAGCGCATAGGTCAGCGCTGCAGTCACTGGGCAGCCATGTCGATAGGTTGCTACGGCTCGCTGCGTCCAACTGTCGGCAGCAAAATCTGCATCAAGTTGTGTAAGCGCTTCGTCGCTTTGTAATAGCGCATCAATATCACCCAAGCCACCGCCGTTCATCAGATGCTGGATAGCACTCCAATGCTGTGCAAGCTTACTAACAGGCAATTTAGCAACTGGTGGCGCTGCCAGTGCGCGGCTCACGATACTATGGGCGCTATTGTTATGACATTGATCTGTGCTACCAGCTGTGGCTTGCCAATTACTCTGTTTTAAAAGTTGTATGACGATATCATAATCACTACTGGCGACTGCATACTCTGCAAGATTGGCCAATAAAGCGTCATTGCCATTACACATGGCACCTGTTAGTCCCAAGAACAAACCTGTTTTAGCCGGCATACGCTGTAGGAACCAACTGCCAGAGGCATCAGGGAATAGTCCAATAGTTACTTCTGGCATCGCAAAGCGGGTACGCTCAGTAACCAAACGATGACTACAACCTGCCATCAAGCCCATACCGCCACCCATAATAATGCCATCACCCCACAGGATAAGCGGCTTAGGGTAAAAGTGCATCTGTCGATAAAGGTTGTACTCACTACCAAAGAACTCTGTCGCATAAGGGTTTGGCAGTGGTGCTGTCTCTGACATACTGTCATAGAGCTTACGGATATCACCGCCAGCACAAAACGCCTTATCGCCCGCCCCTTTTAATACCAATGCCACTATCTGATCGTCACGTTGCCACTGCTCTAGCTGCTCGGCTAATAACTGACACATCTCAACGCTGAGTGCATTTAGAGATTTGGGCGTGTTTAACGTCATTATCCCAATTAAATGACCACAATCTGTCGGCTCAGTATTAAACAATACCGGTGCTTCTTGTTCTTTGTTTTCTGTTACTGCTGTCATAAAAGAGACCTACCAAAATTAAAATGAGTAAAGTAAATATTAAGACATGCCTACGGGCTATTTATTTTGCCAAGTGGGTTTGCGCTTTTCTAAGAATGCTTGCACGCCTTCGCGCTGATCTTTGGTGTCGAATAACTTAACAAAAGCTTCGCGCTCATGGATAAGGTTTTGGGCAGGTGGGGTGTTTCTCGCCGCTTGGATAAGCTGTTTAGAATAAGTGACGGCAACAGGAGACTGCTTAGCGACTTTTTGCGCCAATGCTTGCGCCGCTAATAAACCACCACCTTTTGCCGTGACTTCTTCGACTAAACCAATGCGTAATGCGGTATCAGCATCGACACGCTCACCGCATAATATCATGCGCTTTGCCCAGCCTTCACCAACCAGTAAAGGCAGATTCTGCGTACCGCCTGCACATGGCAACAAGCCTACGCCAGTCTCTGGTAAGGCCATCTGCGCATGCGCTTCTGCAATACGGATATCACAGGCAAGCGCACACTCAAGTCCACCACCCATCGCATAGCCGTTGATGACAGCGATACTCACACCGCGATAAGCTGATAGCGCTTCAAACGCTTCACCAAAAGCGATAGCCATACTGATGGCACGACCTTTATCACCATCTGCAAAATTATTTAAATCTGCACCAGCTGAAAAGAACTTCTCGCCATCGCCATGAATAATTAAGGCATAAACATCATCATTCGCATTGAGGTCAGAAACCAGCTGCTTGAGCGCTGGTAGACTTTCCATCGTCCATGTATGAGCTGGTGGGTTGTTCAATATCACGGTAGCAGTATGACCGTCAATCGATAATTGAAGATTGGTATAATCCGTCATAAATAATCCTTTATTTTATTTGAGTTTGATACGGCTTCTTAAAAAGCAAAGTTATTAAACAGCCATAGAAAACCATAGCGAAATATAAACAGTAGCATTATAAAATCAACGCAATTGACTCAATGCCTCATCTTGTAGCAGCTGACGCGAGACAATCACGCGCATGATTTCATTGGTGCCTTCTAAAATTTGATGAACACGCAAATCTCGCACATGGCGCTCAAGTGGATACTCATTTAGATAGCCATAGCCACCATGTAGTTGCAGAGCTTCATTAGCGACATCAAAACAAAGATCTGTAGAAAGACGCTTGGCCATAGCACAGTAGGTGGATGCTTGCCCATCATTGTTATCGACTTTATTAGCTGCTAAATACAGCATTTGCCTTGCAGTAATGGTTTGAGTGAGCATATCGGCCAGTTTAAACTGTACTGATTGTAAGCTGGCAATCGCGCTACCAAATTGGCTGCGTTCTTGCACGTAATTGGTTGCTGTTTCTAGTGCAGACTGCGCGGTACCCACTGCACAGATACCGATATTAATACGACCGCCATCTAAACCTTTCATAGCGATACGAAAACCTTGGCCTTCCTCACCTATCAGATTTTTTAATGGCACTTTGACATCTTTAAAGCTGATGGTGCGTGTTGGCTGCGCTTTCCAGCCCATTTTATGCTCATTTTTCCCATACTCGATACCGGCGCTATCAGCGTCTACTACAAAAGCTGAAATGCCTTTTGGCCCTACACCGCCTGTACGTGCCATAACCACTAACACATTGGTCGAGCCTGCACCTGAGATAAAGGTTTTTTCCCCATTGAGTACGTAATGGTTGCCTTGCTTATCAGCTTTGGTACGTAACGATGCAGCATCAGAACCGGCGTTCGGCTCAGTTAAGCAGTAACTGCCAAGCCACTCACCGCTGACCATATTTGGCAAATACTTCTTACACAAAGTATCGCTGCCATACTCACCGATCATCCAGCTAGCCATATTATGAATACTCATATAGGCAGCAACCGCCGTATCACCCCATGCCAGTTCCTCAAAAACCATGGCAGAGTCTAAGCGTGGCAATCCCAAACCATCATATTCTGGATTGGTATATAGCCCTAAAAAGCCAAGTTCGCCTGATTTTTTAATCACATCGACTGGGAAATGCGAGGTGCGATCCCATTCAGCCGCATTGGGCCTTAGCTCTTTTTGGGAAAACTGTCTGGCAGTTTGGCGAAAGGCCATTTGATCTTCGGTCAGTGAAAAATCCATAGGGTCATCCTTGTGCTTAAAAAGCAAATATGGTGGAGAGAATTTATTAAATTGTCAATTTAACGTCACTTCTATAATGCCACTTATAATAGCAGCGGCATAACGACAATCACAAAATCATGCATCAGTGTCTAAAAAACATAGTAAGCAAGATGGACGTTACACCGCTAATATAGTGAATTAATGATTAAATTGAAATAGTGGTATTAACCCCGCGGCTCGCCTCATCATCAAACCAGCGCGCCGTGACGGTCTTGGTTTGAGTATAGAATTGCACAGCCTGCTTACCATAAGGACCGAGATCACCAAGTTTACTGGCACGCGAGCCTGAGAATGAGAACATTGGTAGTGGCACAGGAATCGGCAAGTTGATACCGATTTGACCCACCTGAATATCTTGTTGGAACTTATGCGCCGCTGCGCCTGACTGAGTGAATATAGCAGTACCATTGCCATGCGGATTAGCATTCAGCATCTCTATCGCTTCATCTAAGCTGTTAGCACGCATGATACACAGTACAGGTCCAAAGATTTCTTCTTTGTAGATTTGCATATCTGCAGTGACGTTATCAAAGATAGTAGGTCCTACAAAGTTGCCTTTCTCATACCCTTCAACCGTAATACCGCGACCATCAAGAATCAAGCTCGCCCCTTCTTCTACACCAGTACCAATCAAATGCTCAACACGGGCTTTTGCAGCAGGAGAAATCAGCGGACCTAAGTCTTTATCATGCTTACCCGCTGATACAACCAAGCCTTCAGCTTTGGCTTTGATATCATCAATCCACTCACCTGCTGCACCGACTAGTACCACGACTGACAGCGCCATACAACGTTGGCCAGCAGCACCAAATGCCGCACCCGCTAGCTGATTAAGCGTTTGCTCTTTATTGGCATCTGGCAGGATAACACCGTGATTTTTTGCGCCCATCATACACTGAGCGCGTTTGCCCGATTTACTAGCACGCTCATAAACGTGTTTACCGACATTGGTAGAGCCAACAAATGAAACCGCTTTGATGTCTGGGTGATCACAAATAGCATCAACCGTCGCCTTGCCACCATGAACCACGTTTAGTACGCCTTCAGGCACACCCGCTTCAACGGCTAGCTCAACCAAACGCATAGTGACCATAGGATCTTGTTCAGAAGGCTTAAGGATAAAGGTGTTGCCCGTGGCAATCGCCATTGGGAACATCCATAACGGAATCATCGCTGGAAAGTTAAACGGTGTAATGCCTGCGCAGACGCCAAGTGGCTGCCAAATGCTGTAAGTATCAACGCCTGAGGCGACGTTTTCAACGAAATCACCAATCTGCAAGTTAGCAATACCAGCGGCATGCTCAACCACTTCTAAGCCACGAAATACATCACCGCGCGCATCAGCAATCGTTTTGCCTTGCTCGGCCGTTAAGATTTCTGCCAGCTCGTCCATATGTTCACGTATCAATGCTTGATACCTTAAGAAGATACGGGCGCGGGTGGTGATTGGCGTTTTTCGCCAAGTTTGAAAAGCCGTTTGAGCGGCCGCGACTGCTTGGTTAATCTCATCATCGGTGGTTTGCGGAACTTTAGCGATGACTTCCTGCGTGGCAGGATCGGTAATATCAATCCATTCGCTAGTATTAGAATCAACAAATTGACCATTGATGAGCTGCTGAACGTGGTGCATAAGATTTCCTTATCTTGTTTACCGGACTGCCGTGTGACGGTGTCTTCGTGTGCGTAAAAGGTGTTAAAAATAATAAGTTTTTAGCAATCAAATATAATTTTAAAATGATTTGTTTCGTATCGTTATTGACTATAACAATAAAACAATTTTAGGGTCAAGCTCTTTATGTTGCTTTTAGCAAAGTTAATGTTAATGTCCGATTTCTTTATCATTACCGATAAGTTATTGGCGACAATAAAAAAGCCCATGACCATTCATGAGCTTTTTTAGATAAAGGCTATTTTAAAATATACCTAAAAATGTGCTTAGTAATCTTTCATAGATTGTTTAATGGCCTCAATCGCTGTTGGATTATCCAGTGTAGACATATCACCTGTCTCATTACCCTCTGCTAAAGCGCGAATAGCACGGCGTAAGATTTTACCAGAGCGTGTCTTTGGTAATGCTTGCGGGAAATAAATCGCCGCTGGCCTTGCAATACCACCAAGCGATTTGACCACCGCGCCAATGACCTGCTGCTCAATGCGGAAGCGGTTTTCTGTCGTTGCCACTTGCTCATGATCTTTGAGCACACAGAAGGCGATGGGCAATTCGCCTTTTAATTCGTCCTGAATACCGACGACCGCACACTCCGCCATTTCTGGATGGGTGCTGATCGCTTCTTCAATCTCTTGCGTCCCAATACGATGACCGGCAACGTTAATCACATCATCGGTACGTCCTAATATATAAAAATAACCGTCTTTGTCAGTCACGGCATAGTCTGAGGTCGAGTATTGCTTGCCGTCAAATAAACCAAAATAACTGCTAATAAAGCGCTCGTCATTACGCCATACTGTGGTTAAACAGCCCGGCGGTAAAGGTGCGCGAATCGCTAGCAGACCTTTTTCACCTGCAGCACAAGGCTCGCCAGTTTCTTCATTGATGACGTGCGCATCATAGCCATACATGGGATATCCCGGTGAGCCCTGCTTGTGCGGTTTATGATTAAACTTAGGCGTATTACTTAGAATCGGCCAGCCAGATTCTGTCTGCCAATAATGATCTAAAATTGGCACCCCTAAATGCTTCGTAAGCCAATTGGCCGTTGACTCATCCAGCGGTTCACCTGCCAAAAAGAAGGACTTAAGGCTAGAGACATCATATCGCGTCATCCACGTTTCATCTTGTTTTTTCAGCATACGCACACCCGTCGGTGCGGTAAATAGAATATTCACTTTATTTGCTTCAACAATCCGCCACCAAATACCTGGGTTTGGACGATGCGGCAAGCCCTCATACATCACACTGGTCATGCCAGCAAGTAATGGCGCATAAATGGTATAAGAATGCCCAACTGCCCAGCCGATATCTGATATTGCCCAAAACGTCTCGCCCGCCTTGCCATCGTAGATATAATCCATCGACGTCGTCAGTGCCACTGCATGACCGCCCGTATCGCGTTGCACGCCTTTTGGCGTACCAGTGGTACCTGAGGTATAAAGCAAATAAGAGGGCGTGTTAGATTCTAGCCAAACTGGCTCAACAATGGCATTGGCTTCACAGCTGATGCGGCGCTGGGTTGCATAATCCACATCAATAGCTTGCGGCTCAAATGGTAGTACACCGCGATTAACGACTAATACATGCTCTGGCTTGACCGTTGCTTGCTCGATACCCTGATTCACAAGGCTCTTATAGTTAACGACCTTACCGCCACGTAGGCCGGCATCAACGGTAATCACCATTTTTGCTTCGGCATCATCCATACGAATAGCCAGATTGTGCGCGGCAAATCCACCAAACACTACTGAATGTACCGCACCAATACGAGCACAGGCTAACATCGCGTAAGCGGCTTCTAGTATCATCGGCATATAGATAATGACACGATCGCCTTGCTTAATACCGTGACGCTGTAGCACATCTGCGAAATAATTGACTTCTTTATAAAGATCGTTGTAAGTCAGGCGACGCTTGGTATAGTCAGTATAAAACTCAACGTTATTGCCCAAATCTTTAAACGCATCAACCACAGCGGGGAAGGTTTCTATTAACTCTTGGTTAATCTCAGATGAGAGCCAGATAAAAGCATCCTGCTCTGCGCGTTCTTCAAGGTGACGATCGACACAGTTATAGCAGAGATTGGTTTCACCGCCGACGTACCATTTGGCAAACGGCAAATTGCTGTCATCAAGGATTTGCTCAGGTTCTTTATGCCAATAAATACGCTTAGCTTGCTCTGCCCAAAACTGCGCTTTATTTTCAATAGAGGATCGATAAATATCAGCAAAGGTTTGATTGTTAGTTGGCGCTTGAGAGGTTTGGGTTGAAGTTTGGTTGGTCACTGCAGTGGCGGTTTGCTCGCTCATAATAGCTGTCCTTAGCATAAATGATGGGTGATGCGATATATGTATCCGATAATATCATAATATAAGACTGGCTATCCCGGCCAGAACTAAAAAACCGATACGTTATGTATCGGTTTAAAATGTAGCAGAGCGAACGATAAAGGTCAACTATTAAGCACGTAAGCCATTCGATATTTTGCTAGGCGTAAGTATGTTTAAAAGCCGACCACTCCCTAAAACATTACACCTCAGTCTGATTACCATACATCTCGCGCATGACCTTTTTATCATGTTTACCGACCGAGGTTTTTGGTAACTCATCGACAAACTTAAACTGACTTGGCACGCCATATTTGGGAATAATTCCGCGCTCAACGGCTTGCTCAGCAATGGCTTTGATATCATCGGCACTGGTATCTTGGCAGGCAGGTTTGAGTACAATCAAGGCTAAAGGACGCTCGCCCCATTGCTTATCACGTACACCAATCACTGACACATCAGCCACCGCTGGATGTAGCGATAAAATCGTCTCAATCTCTAATGACGATATCCACTCACCGCCTGATTTGATCACATCCTTTAAACGATCGGTGATTTTAATATAACCATCAGGTTGGATGTAGGCGATATCTTGGGTGTGCATATAGCCATTTTCCCACAGCTCTTTACCGGCATCGTCATTTTTCAGATAGCTCTGCGTTAGCCAAGGGGCACGCAGTACCAACTCGCCCGTATTGTCTTTACCCGTACCAACAGGCTGATTGTCAGTATTCCATACTTGGGCGTCCACCATGAGTACCGGCTTGCCCGTCATACAGCGGCGAGCGATATCTTCGTCCTCAGACATCTCAGGCTCATTGAGGCTAAATTCTGTCAAGCTAATAAGGGGTGCCGTCTCTGACATACCATAGCCAGTATAAACTTCAATACCTTGCGCCAACGCTGATTTTGCTAGCCCTTCAGTCAGTTTAGAGCCACCGATAATCATTTTTAGACCCTTAAAACTGGCCTCGCGATCTTGCGCTTCTTTGAGTACCATTTGCAAAATCGTTGGTACGCAATGGGTGATACTGACCTTTTCATTGATAATTAAATCCATCAATACATCAGGTGCATAGCGACCTGGATAGACTTGTTTTAGACCAACCATCGTCGCGGTAAACGGGAAACCCCACGCATGGACGTGGAACATCGGCGTCATTGGCATATAAACATCGCCGTAACTGACGCCTTGCTTGTTGGGCAGCATACCCAATGTCGCCGCCTCTGTGAGGGTATGTAATACCAGTTGGCGATGGCTAAAGAACACACCTTTTGGATCGCCGGTCGTGCCTGAAGTATAAAAAGTTGTGGCAATGGTGTTTTCATCAAAATCCGGGAAATCAAATTCGCTATTGGCCGCCTCTAACAATGCCTCATACTCACCTGTAACGCGGTTTTGGTTACCACCGAAGACGCCTTCGTAAGATACCCCATTGTCATCGAGCCAAATAATATGCTCAATGCTGGAGTTTTCAAACTGATAATCTTTCACCAATGGCGCAAATTCAGAATTGAGTAGTAGCACTTTAGGCTTAGCATGATTGATGGTATAGAGGATTTTTTCGGGCGACAGACGGATATTAACGGTTTGCAGGATATATTCTGACATCGGTATGGCAAAATACGATTCTAAGTAGCGATGACTGTCCCAATCCATGACCGCAATCACATCACCGGCATCAAGATTCAAACTTGCCAAGACATTGGCTAAGCGATTGATACGCCCAAACAACTCTTTATAAGTGAAGCGCTTTTTATCGGCATAAACGATTTCTTGCTCTAGCGACACCGTTTTGGCACGATTTAACAGTTGCTTGACGATTAGCGGATAATCGTAGGCTGACGGCGCACTATGATAAATATTTGACATAAATCTGACTTCCTTGTGGGTGGTTTTAATTATTTTAAAGCACTTTTGATAGCTATTTTAATAGGTCAGGAAACATATAAAAACTTAGCATTTTTATTGTCTTTTTTACCATTATGAGTGGTATAAACGCGGTTATAGATGATTGTGATGCTTATCGTCATTCTTGATAAGCTCTATTGATAGTAAGAAAAAACCTAGGCTATGTAAAGCGTGCTTGCGTAAGTAGCATACGATGGCCAGTACGTTGATTGGCATTTAAACACTTGGGTTATTATGTTATGACAAGGCCATATTAAGTGAAAAGATATAGTGCTAAAAAGTGTTGAATTAATATGCAGTGTACTAAAAGCCAGTTTATTAAAAGAATCATTTTCTTAATAATAGGCGCTCAAAAAAAGCTATCGAAAAATCCTCTTAATTCGCGCGAGGATTTGTTTTGACCATCCCAATGCTAGCAACCAATAACGCCAGCACTTGTACAAACAATAACAACCAAACTGTCAGCGACCATTGGCCACGCGCATAAGCGATGCCGCAGAGCCATGCGCCCATCGTGCCGCCTGCGTAATAACCCATATAATATAAGCCCGACGCCAATGAACGTCCTTTTTTAACATTGACCGCGATATAACTGATGGTAGCAGCTTGCGTAATAAAGACGCCAGTGGACATAACAGCAAGCCCTATCACGACTCCCCAAAGCGGTGTTAGTAATGTTAGCAGCACGCCAAGCATCGAGATAACCATCGCTACTCGAACCGTACGCGCTGAGCCAAATCGGCGTAGCAACGTCGTTGATAATGGGGTGATGATAACGCCTATTAAATACACGGCAAAAATATTGGCAAGCGCACCTGTGCTTAATTCATAAGGTGTATCGGCCAAATGCAAATTAATAAAGGTAAAACAGCCTACCAAAGAAAACAACACGCAAGCACCAAGCAAGCAGGACGTGACGACATAGCGATTTACTAAATGCTCACCAAGGGTTTGCATGGCTGAGCGAAAATTGGGATTGGCAACAAAGTGCCGTGACGATGGCAGCATTTTACCCACCCATAGTGCACCGACAAGCGTCATACCTGCCATCACATAGTAGCCGGCGCGCCAACCAATGAGCTCATGCAAGTGCCCAAGTAAAAAACGCCCCATAAAGCCGCCAAGCACCGAGCCTGAGACATAAAACGACATCAGCTCAGTGACCGCGCGCCCCTCAAACTCTTCACCGATATAAGCAATCGTCACCACCGTAATACCGGGTACAGACAATCCCTGCATAAACCGCCACATGCCCATCCAACCGATATTGGGACTTTGGGCAATTAACGCAGTAGGTATCGCTAAAAACAAGAGCGCCCCAACGATAAATGACTTACGACCAACGGCATCAGAAAGCATGCCCAAAAATGGCGACATGATAGCAATCGCCAATATGGTAGCGCCGACAATCATGCCTGCCTGCACCTCAGTTGCGGACATATCTACCATCAATACTGGCAAAATAGCCTGAATAGAATAGACCTGCAAAAAAGCAAACATCCCAATCAAGCCAATCGTCAGCTTCAATAGCCATGAAGGTGCATCAAATGGCAGCGGTTGATTGGGTGGCTGAGTGGGCATTTGAATATGGCGGCGGATAGCGCTGCTATCTTTGCCACTACCATCAGCATTGACATTGATGTCGCTATTTATACTGTTATTTATATTATTATTCAAAGTATGACTGACTATATTGGACGCCTTTTTTAGCTGGAAGCTAGACGGCATAAGTGAGAGAAATAAAGCGATAGCATGAAATCGTGATAATAATAAAACTCATGACTGACTATAAAACGATGCATGGTTTGTGAGTTTATCACAGCAAATACCAGACTCAGGTTTCGGTGTGTTATTCGCGATGCTATTTATGAATGTTATTTATAATAAAGGATTTTTATTCAAGTGCTTTTAATGACAAATTTTCCAACCCTAAAACGCTAGGCTGATTTTAACACTGTAGAGGTGATTAATATTTTTGACAGCTAATAGATTACTGTCTACTATTATTTTGCCCTGCTATTTATGGTAGATATCGCCACTTTAGCACTAGCCTGACAAAGTAATGCATAGAATAAAGTAACGCACAGAATAAACCTTACATACAAAAAGACCTCAAATAATAGACCCTTTATCATGTTAAACAACGCTATTTATCCAAGATTAATTGCCGCGACAGGCGCACTGATTGTTTCTATGCATGTGGCAGCGGTCACATCAGAACAAGTAACCCCAATTAAACAGCCAGCAATTGAAAAGCTTTCAATTAATGAGCTGTCAACCGCCACCTTAGCAACCAAAGTGCCCGCAACTAAAATACCTTTAACCACGACAACATCAGCATCGCCTACCTCAAACTGTATTCCTGACAGTGTCATTACCGCGGCTGAGCTGTCAGCTACGCGCGATAATGGTCCTTTTACGGTGGCAAGTAAATCTGTTCCTCGGCAACTAGCCAATGGCTTCGGCGGCGGCACCATTCATTATCCTACCAATGCTGGAGACTGCGGTCTGTTAGGCGGTATCGCAGTGATTCCCGGTTATGTGTCTTACGAAGCCTCTATCAAATGGTGGGGGCCGCGTCTGGCATCTTGGGGATTTGTGGTTATTACTATCGATACCAACTCTATTTATGATGACCCCGATAGCCGTGCGACGCAGTTGAGCGCCGCGCTCGATCATATTCTTAGCGATAGTACGGTGGGTGCGCAAATAGATAGCACACGTTTAGGGGCTATCGGCTGGTCAATGGGCGGTGGTGGCGCGCTGCAGTTAGCGACCAAGCGCAGTGACGTTCGGGCCATTATTCCGCAAACGCCCTATCATGATAAAGACTACGGCAACATGGACACGCCTGCTTTATTTATTACCTGTCAAAATGACCGCATTGCCTCTAATAAAAAGTACAGCAGTCCGTTTTATAATAATGCTGCTGGCGCAAAAATGAAGATTGAGATAAAAAATGGCAGCCACTTTTGTCCAAGCTATCGCTTTAACGAGATATTACTCAGCAAACCAGGTATTGCTTGGATGCATCGCTACATAAATGGTGATACTCGCTTCGATAAATTCTTATGCAACAATGAAAATTATGGCAACAGCCCCCGTATATCGACTTACGATTATAAGAATTGTGTATAGTCAATTTAAGCTAAAAACAATACAGGGCGGCTGGGATAAATTTTTCCCAGCCTCTGGAGTGTAAAGCACACAGCAAGCAAAGACAGAAGGAAGAAAGAAGAAGTTATCTCAGCAGAACGCTATTTTGAATTACATTACAGTCAAGGCAGTCCTCTAACCAATTTTTAATATTTACACATCTATATGGCTGATATCTATTTCCTTACAGACTTTACGCACATGAACTACCCCCTACCTTAGAGGTAGAGATTTCTTAGGTAACGCTCTTACTTGACACGATATTCTGTATCAGCGGTTAAGCGAATCAACTAAGCTAACCCTGTCGCACCGACAGTTTTTGATTGTTTAGCCAGTATTAATCCTTGATGTAAGATATTGATACTGGCATTGATATCGCGGTCATTTTGCTGCAAGCAACTTGGACAATTCCACATTCTAACCGACAGCGGTAATTCAGCTTTAGTCAGTAGATGGTTGCAGTTTGAGCAAGTCTTAGACGATGGAAACCATCGGTCTATTTTGACAAGCGTTTTGCCGTACCAGTCTGCTTTATAGGCAAGCATGGTGGTGAATGCTGACCATGAGCTATCACTGATTGCTTTTGCAAGTTTGTGATTCTTAACCATACCCTTGACGTTCAAGTCCTCTATCGCAATAACATCGTGGTTTTTGATGAGATTGAATGAGAGTTTATGCAAGAAATCTTTGCGAGTATTGGTTATTTTCTCATAGACCTTGGCGACTTTTGTTTTTTGCTTTTGATAGTTGCGGCTCTCTGACAACTTGCGTTGATCCGCTTTGGCAACGGCTCTGCGTTTGGCTAGTATGTTCTGTTCACGCGCAAGCTTGGCTTGCAGCTTCGATAGAAACTTAGGATTGGCAACTTTCGTGCTGTCCGATAAGACGATAAAGTCTGTCAATCCTAAATCAATGCCGATGTTAGAGTGGGTTTTTGGTAATTCATCAACGATGGTTTCAACCAGTAAGCTGACGTAATACTTACCTGATGGGATGCGGCTGATGGTGGCGCTCTTTATTAAGCCGTTTATTTTATCGGGGAACTTGGCGTTGATATGACCAACCTTAGGCAGCTTGACGGTGCTATCTGTGATCGTCACTGTACCCTTTTGATTGTTGGTGGTGTAACTGTCTTTAATGCCCTTTTTCTTGAACGTAGGGAAGCCTGTGCCGTTCTTAAAGAAGGCATTATAAGCCGCTCTTAGGTTTTGCTGCACATTCGCCAATGCTAAGCTATCGACTTCTTTTAGCCATTCAAACTCTTTTTTATACTGAGCAGGGGTGTTGTTTAAGGTGGTCTTTGTGGTCTCATAGTGGTCTATTTTATCGCCAAGCATCCTATTCCAAATAAAACGAGCACAACCGAACGACTTAGCAAAAAATATTTGCTGTTCTTCATTAGGGTACAGCCTGACTTTATGGGCTTTTAGGATTTGCTTTGGCATGAAATACTTATTGTTAGTTGGTGTTATATTTATTATTAATTATACTACAGGTAGAGGTTATTATCACCAACAACGCATTCATCTCACCACCTTGGAGGTGGGAGAATTCTGCGCTAAGATGTTAAAAAACTCATAAAATAACCATTAAGGAAAAGTATCAATGACCGATAAAATACATGATGTGGGTGCAGGATTTTGGAATATTCGTGGCACGTTTCGCTTAGGCGGGGTGCTAAATATAGGCACTCAGTGCTCGCTTGTAAAATTAGCCTCAGGGCGCTTTATATTTTTAGACAGCTACGAGCTCACCGGCGACGTACGCGCTGAGGTAATGGCGTTAACCAACAATGGGCAAGATGTCGAAGCGGTCCTCAATGTCCACCCCTTTCATACTGTCCACTGCGCACAAATGGCAAAGGACTTCCCGCAAGCAACTTTTTATGGCAGTAGCCGTCATCATAAAAAAATCCCCGAAATTCAATGGGCAGACGATTTGGTCGAAAGCAATGCGGTCGCCAAGCGCTACCCTGAGCTGAAGTTTTCTATGTCAAAAGGTATTCATTATATCTCGCCCAATGAGATGATTCATGCAGGCTCGCTGTTGGTATTCCATCCTGCCAGTAAAAGCTTGCACGTCGATGATACTTTTATGAGTCCACCAACCAAATTACTAGAAGCGGTGTTACCGGAACTGTTATTGCACCCAACCACCAAAAAAGCACTAAAAGATGAGCCCAATGCTGGCAAGCAGTATTGCGACTGGGCGACTAATCTGGCGCATGAATGGCGCGAGGTACGTAACTTCTGTGCCGCGCATTCTTATTTAGTGAAGTTTAAAGAGGGTGAGTTTGAAAAAGCCTTATTAAAAGCCATTGATAAAGCCCGTCCTAAGCTTGAAAACGCTTAAACGCTTAGATGCTTAGCTGCTTTAAAAATTGATAATAAAAAAGGCTGCCCATACTATTACTAGCGGGGCAGCCTTTTTTTGTGGCGATTTTATATATCGTAGAATTACTTTAAAATTGATACAGTGGGACTGGGACAAATTTTTCGTAGCCTCTGGAGTGCAAGGCGCACAGCAAGCAAGGAAAATTTATACCAGTCGCACATAGCTATAACGTAGCGCTTTTATTTTGAACTGACTATATAAAACCTCTATTCTACAAAACTATTTAGGCCATTTCTATAAAACAATAACTCCGCAAGCTCTGCCTCATTACTGATAATATCTGCCAATGTATAACGCTCAAGGACGTTGATAAAAGCCGTCAATGCTTCAAAGAATACCTGTTTTAGCTGACAGACAGGACTAATAATACAACCTGACTTGACCCCCGCACTTGCTTCCTCATCAATCAGCGTCAAAGATAAATCTTTGGCAACCGCATTATCATCAGTACCATTAAAAGAGCTGTCAGAATTAGCATTGTCAGGCTTAGGATTAATCAATAAATCGGTCGAAAAACATTCAACCAGATTAAAATCAGGCTCAATCTGTTTGATTAACACCCCCAAATTGATGTCTTTTGGCGCACACGCCAAGCGAATCCCACCGTTTTTACCGCGCACGCTATCTATATAGCCAAGTTGCCCGAGCTGATGAATAATCTTGGTCAAATGACTTCTAGAAATGTGATAACTGTTGGCAATATCACTGATATTTGCCAATAGGTGCGGCTCAGGCTTGGTCGCCAAATATATTAATGAGCGCAGCGCATAATCACTATAGTTGGTCAGTCGCATTTTTTGCACTCCAATGTTTGTTATAACTATTAACTTTATAATTTGAAATAATGCTATGTTTTAAAATGCTATGTTTTAAGTCGCTTTAGCTTTAGCTTTTAAACTATTTAACTACTTAAATCAGTTGCACTTTAACCGTTTCAATACCTTATTAGCCAAATAAACCATCTGGTCGCGGGCGTGCCAGTATCGGCAAATAACTGATACAAAACAAGGCAAAACAAGCTATCCAAGCGCTTTGTGCCAGCATGATCCATAATAAGTAATGACTCATATCGATTAATGGCAAAAATACCCGACTGACAAACGCCACTGCCATAAGCGCGAACATCGCATTGACGATTTTGGGTGGCTGATGAATACTGCGCCCCGTATGACCGAGCGACACCCGCGCCATCATCGCCACCGTCATCATGCCAATACCGGAAATCGATAATCCATGTACCGCAATGCTGTGATTATAGCCTAACCATGGCTGCAGTGCGTACAATACAAAGCTCACACACATCCCTAAAAAGGCGATATATAACGACCATAGTAACGGTTTTTGCCAAATACCACGATGATACCAGCCAACTAAGCGTACGATGTTGACCACCGCCACCCCAAGTGCACTGATGGTCAGCAAGTATTTATTGGGATAAAACATATCAGTGATAAAAAAAGCAAAGAAGAACAATAAGCTTGCGATATCCTGCGCTTTATTATTACGTACCGTCACTGCTTCGGTTTCACCTTGAGCATTTGGCACACTTAGACCACGCTCAATAAAGAACGGCACCACGCGGCGACCGATGGTCAATACCAAGCCGATAATCAAATAAAAACCTAAATAAACACCAACTTTGGTCAGATTCATATTGGCGCTGATAATGCCCCAATAGCACAAAGCATTGCCCACTGTTAATAATGCAAGCTTGGCTAAAATCCCCATTTGCTTATATTGCTTAACTTGCAATACTGCACGGAAAATCACAAAAGCCATCGTGCCGATGAACAATAAATCGAATACCGCCGCCGCATATAGTAACGCCACGCTGCTACCAGCAACCGTGATACCTAAGCCAAATCCTACCCAGCCCAAACGCGCCAGCAACCAACAGACAAAAATACCGAGCAGCTTGTAGCCATGCGGCATCATAACGCCCGTCCAAGTCTTAACTGCAGTCAATAAAAATCCCGCCACGATGGCCAGCGCATAGCCGTAAATCATTTCATGACCATGCCAATACAGCGGATTCAACGTTTGCGCATCGATATCTGTATGTCCAGTAAACACAAATGCCCACAACGCCATGGTTATAATGGCAAATAGTGCGCCTGCGCTAAAAAATATCCGAAAGCTCAAGTTGAGTATGGGATGCGGCGAGCTTGGTGGCTTGCTAGGTAGATTAATTGATTGCATAGCAGACTTCTTATAATGAAAGTTAGAAGGTATGTCTTAAAGATTCATTTTATATGAATGTTAATTATAATGCCACCTAAACTATAGGACTGCTATGGTTTATTCAAGTAGTGATTCATTCAAGTAGTGACTCATTAAAGCAGTTATCATATACAGCTATAATTGATATAAAGCGCTAGACTGGATAGTGTTATTTTAGCCCAATCTGTATTTAATAACTGATATTAGATAGCTTATACTCGATAACAGATGTTCGATAAGTGATATTAGATAACTTACCTTCTATAATTTACAGCGGCATAAAACTCTAAAGTCACACATAGCTTGATATTTGCCCTCACCATTACCATCATAGGTAATGAGCACAGTTAATTTGACTGCGTCAATGGTTTACTTTTAGGAGATTGTCATGACAGAAGCGCATGCACCGATTGAAAAACGTAAAATCGTTAATAGGTTTTTGACCCTACTGACCAAAGAACAGCCGCAAATGTATTATGCAACGACATCTGAGATCTCTCGTAGCATCCATACAATGATAAAAGAACATACCAACCGTCTGACAGTAGAAGAGCAAGCATTGGTTCGACATATGACTATCGAAGAGATTGAAGCATTACTAGGCTTTCATTCTAAATAACATTAGAACTATAAAACTTTAGAATCATTGCGTGTAAATAAGAAAAAAAGACCACCATTCAGGCGGTCTTTTTTTATATCGAAATATTTATCTAACTACATCTAAGTACGTTTATCCATAATGCGTTGATTAGAATGCACTGATTAAAACGGATATTGACGCGGTTCGTTTTGCATTGATATCCAATGCGTTCTGGTAAATTCTTCCAGTATCCACTCACCATTAAAGCGACCAATACCTGAGTTTTTCTCACCGCCAAATGGCATGTTGCTCTCATCATTGACTGAGATATCATTAATATGGGTCATGCCTGCTCTGATACCGCGCGCAAAGCGCAAACCTTTTTGCATATCTGCTGTAAATACCGCACTCGATAAACCATACATGGAGTCATTGGCTATCGATAACGCATCATCTTCATCTTTGGCACGAATAATCCCGACCAATGGCCCAAACACCTCATTACGTGACAAATCCATCTCACGCGTGACTTCAGTAAAGATATGCGGCGGTACTACCTGACCTTTAATCTCACCACTCAAAATCATTTTGGCACCTTCTTGCTGTGCTTTAGCAATTTTTTCTTGCAGTGACTTGACTTGTTTTTCATTAATAATTGGACCGACTGCCGTATCTTGCTTGTTTGGATCACCGACGTTTAAGGTTTTAACGTGAGCTAAGAAGCGCTCAACAAAATCATCATAAATCTCGTCTTCAACGATAATACGGTTGATAGCGAGACAGATTTGACCTTGATGCAGGAATTTACCAAAGGCGGCGGCTTTTACCGCTTGCTCAATATCCGCGTCCTTTAATACCACAAATGGGCTATTACCGCCGAGCTCAAGCGCAACTTGCTTGATGTAGTCGCCACCATTGGCCAGCTCGCCAATATGTTTGCCGACTGAAGTTGAACCGGTAAATGAGACAAAGCTTGGAATATCATGAGTGACGATGGCGTCCCCTATCTCACTACCCGCCCCAACAACGACGTTAAGCAGTCCTTTTGGTAAACCTGCTTCTTCGAATACTTTTGCTAACAGTAAACCACCCGTAATAGGTGTGTCACTTGCAGGCTTAAGCACGACCGCGTTACCAAGGGCTAACGCAGGCGCGATAGAACGCTGGGTAAGATGTAGCGGAAAGTTCCATGGGCTAATAACGGCTACGACACCGATTGGCTCACGGTAGACGAAGTTTTCTTTACCGGGGGTGTTTGAGGCGCGAATTTCACCATGGACACGATTAGGGAAACTGGCCGCTTCAAGGGTAATTGCACGCGCACTACCGAACTCTACCATTGCTTTGATACGCGTACTGCCCGACTCCTTAATGAGCCAATCGACAATCTCGTCTTGACGCTGATCTAAGACATTGACGACGTTATACATTAAACCGGCGCGTTCGGCTGGCGTATTTTGCGCCCATTCTTTTTGTGCCGCATTTGCCGCTTGATAGGCTTCATCAAGCTGCTTACTGGTAGCCTGTTTAATCTCGACCAGCGTGTCGCCATTATATGGATTAACATTAGTATTGATACTGTCATCTTTTCCGCTCTGCCACTCACCTGCAATATACTGCAAATGAAAGTCGCTATATACGCTCTGCTGAGTATTCTTAGTATCGGTTGACATAATAATCCTTATTTATTTTATGTTTGTTGTTTAAAACGTTTGGTTCATTAAAACGCTTAATCAATTAAAGCATCGAGCTGCTACATTTGGAATAGGGAGACTGCAAAACAGTTATGTGTAATGGTTACGTTGGGAAATGATGGTTTTATGAAACGATCGTGTAAAATAACCATTTGCCGTTAACCATCGATAACAAACGTAACTTGCTAGACGACTGGTCTAATGCTAACATAGTCAGCATAAAAATAAGAATCATTTATTACTAAGTATTGTTGAAAAAACGTAACACTCAAAATTATTATTTTTCTTTCGATTAAAAAAGTACCTTTAAAGCCCTGCTTTATGTCACTTAATTTAACGACATCACCATTTAATGACATCACCAAATAAAGATCTAAGGAGAACATCCTCTTCATGTCCGCTATTATAACCACTGCTCCATCAGATACCAGAGCGCATCTGTTAGCCATCGGCTATCAACTCATTGCGCAAAAAGGTTTTACCGCAGTCGGTATCAAACAAATACTTGATACCGCTGGTGTGCCAAAAGGCTCCTTTTATCATTACTTTGCATCAAAAGAAGCCTTTGGTGAAGCCATCATCGAACACTATTTTGACAACTATAAAAATCGCCTCGAGGCGATTACTGCTGAAAAAATCAGCGCACAACAAAAGATTTATAACTATTTTCAAAACTGGTATGACACCCAGCAAAAGGGCTGTGACCATGAGAAATGCTTGGTAGTAAAACTCAGTGCAGAAGTGGCTGATATCTCAGAAACCATGCGTAAGGCTCTGTATGCCGGTTATCAACAAACCATCAACTGGATTGCTGTGCAAATAAAAGCAGGCTGGGCAGATGGTTCTATACCTCACCCTGACAATATCGCCGCCGAAAGTATGGCCAAGCGTTGGTACTTTGCTTGGTTGGGTGCCAGCTTAGTCGCTAAAATCAGTCAAACCGATACGCCATTAGCAGAAGTTTGGCTGATGACCACCTCGCAGCTTGGTCGCTAAACGCTGTGTAAATAAAATTAATGCTAATAAAATCAGTACCCTAAAACCGATGTCAATAAACTTGATATCGCGACTATCTATCTAGGTTGTTAATGCTCAGCTAGTAGCTACCGCCTTAGTTTATTAGCTACTCCCTTAACCATAGCAACCTAGCCGTTAATACCTTCTCGTTAATACCCAACCGTTAGCACTAACGTATAACGCTGATTGAGGGTTTTCAATCGCCAATAAGCAATTATTAATAAAATACTAAGAACTTTCAGTTATACGATAGTTTTGTAAAATTAATAAAAAAATAACTAGACGACCGGTCTAATTCATGTACAATGCGCACAGATGGCAATAATTGCTATGACGCATATCCGATATAAAAGACGTCATTCATTAGCACTTACATCACAACTTATCTCTTTATCATTAGAAACTAGGAATATTATGAATAACTTTCAATATTACAATCCCGTCCGTATCGTCTTTGGCGAAGGTCAAATCAAACAACTATCAGAGCTCGTGCCAACAGAGGCACGCGTGCTAATCACTTATGGTGGCGGTTCAGCGCAGCGTACTGGTACGTTAGATGAAGTAAAGAATGCGCTAGCTGCAAATGGCAAACGTGAAGTATTTGAGTTTGGTGGTATTGAAGCCAACCCAGAATTCACCACCTTGCTAAAAGCCGCTGATATGGTGAATGAGCATAATATTGATTTCTTACTAGCAGTTGGTGGCGGTTCAGTCATTGATGGCAGTAAATTTGTCGCGCTTATCTCTTCATTAACTGAAGATGGCAACACCGATGGCACGGTTTCTCGTGAAAAAGCATGGGAGGCGCTGACCAGTTATTGCAAAAATATCGATTCAGCGATTGATTTGGGCGCGGTACTGACCATTCCAGCGACCGGTTCTGAGATGAACTCAGGCGGCGTGATTAACTATAGCGAACGCCAAGCAAAACTACCATTTGGTAACCCACTTGCCTTCCCTAAATTCTCAATTTTAGACCCTGCGAAAACCTTAACCTTACCTGAGCGCCAAGTAATGAACGGTGTTGCGGATGCTTTTGTCCATGTGATGGAGCAGTACCTCACCTATCCAGTTAATGCGAAAGTTCAAGATGCCTTTTCTGAGAGCTTGCTTAAAATTCTGATTGAAGAAGGCGCAGCAGTCAAAGCAGATCCAGAGAATTTAGAAACGCGTAAAAACATCATGTGGACAGCAACCATGGCGTTGAATGGTCTGATTGGTACTGGTGTGCCGCAAGATTGGACGACGCATATGATTGGTCATGAACTGACCTCACTGCATGCGATTGACCATGCCCGTACGCTAACGATTGTATTGCCATCAGTATTGCGTGAGCTTAAAGACAGCAAAAAAGACAAACTGCTTCAGTATGCGCGTAACGTTTGGGGTATCAATAATAACGATACCGGTACACAACTAGACGATGACACCATCATCGAAACTGCTATTGTTCATACTGAGAACTTCTTCCGCGAGCTTGGACTACCAGTTAGCTTAGAAGATGCAGAATTAACCGAGTCAGCCATTGACCCTATTATCAAGCAACTTGAAGCACACAAAATGGTGAAATTGGGCGAACACGGTAAAAATGATTTAGACGTATCACGCCGCATCTTAGAACGCGCCGTTACCAGTAAAGCTTAATCGTCAAAAAACTTATAACTTTTTATTGTCACAACAATCGGTAGCCATGCACTTTGGCGTGGCTACTGACTTTAAAACGAAAATGAATAACTACAACCAATAACTAGAATAAGGAGCTTTAACATGAGCTTTGATAATAATTTTAATGCCCAACAAAACCAAAAACAAAACCGTCAAATCAAACTTGCCAGCCGTCCCAATGGCGCGCCAACCAGCGATAATTTCGAGCTAATTACTAGCGACATCCCTACTCCTAACGACAAGCAAATGCTACTGCGTACGGTATATATGTCACTTGACCCGTATATGCGCGGGCGTATGAGTGCTTCTAAAAGCTATGCTGACCCATTAGAAGTCGGCGATGTCATGCTAGGCGGCACGGTTGCACAAGTTGTCGAATCTAATATCGATAAATTCACCGTCGGTGATTTGGTCGTATCAAACTCAGGTTGGCAGGATTATAGTGTCAGTGATGGCGAAGGCGTGCTAAAACTTGATAAAAATATGTCCAATCCTTCTTATGGTCTTGGTGTCCTCGGTATGCCTGGTTTCACCGGTTATATGGGTCTAACCGATATCGGTAAACCAAAAAAAGGTGAAACCTTAGTCGTCGCAGCCGCAACTGGTCCTGTAGGCGCAACGGTTGGACAAGTCGGTAATCATTTAGGCTTACGTACGGTCGGTGTCGCAGGCGGTGCGGAAAAATGCTCCTATGCGGTCGAAGAGTTGGGCTTTGATGTTTGTATCGACCATAAAGCGGACGACTTTGCCGAACAGCTTAAAAACGCTTGCCCAGATGGTATCGATATCTATTATGAAAACGTCGGTGGCAAGGTATTCGATGGCGTATTACCGCTATTAAATGCCCATGCACGTATTCCAGTATGCGGCTTGGTGTCTCAATATAACGCTACCGAGCTTCCTGATGGCAAAGACCGCCTAGGTATGTTGATGGGTCATATTCTCAGTCAGCGCCTGACCATCAAAGGCTTTATCATCTTTGAAGAATACGGCGACCATTTCCCAGAATTCTTAAAAACTATGGGCGAATGGGTTGAATCAGGTAAAGTCAAAACCAAAGAGCATATCGTGGATGGCTTAGCACAAGCACCACAAGCTTTCTTTGATATGCTAGAGGGTAAAAACTTCGGTAAAACCGTGGTTAAAGTTGCTGACGTTCAGTAGTTCATATCAAGCGACTTATATAAAGGTATAAAGTAGCCAGCTTTAAATAACTTTCAGATAACCACTTAACAACATAATACGTTAAGACAGCTACTGAAAATAATGCTTAAAACATTAATACTGTTAGCAGCCAGTTTTTAGCAAAGATAGCTTTATCATGGTCTTTGCATAGCTTTAGCAAAGCTGGCTGCGACATATCTGAACTTGGTATTAAATTAGCATTAAAACCTAGCAAACAATACAAATAATAAATAAGGACAATTATGAATATTTTAATGGTACTAACCTCACACGATAAATTGGGTGATACAGGCAAAAAAACTGGCTTTTGGCTAGAAGAATTTGCCGCCCCTTACTATGCCTTTTTGGATGCTGGCGTCAATGTTACTCTAGCCTCTCCTGCTGGCGGTCAACCACCTCTTGACCCTAGTAGTGATACACCAGATGCACAAACCAAAGATACCAAACGCTTTAAAGAAGACAGTGAAGCTCAAGAGCGTCTTGCCAATACCAAAAAGCTTGCTGAAGTAAAAGCTGAAGACTTTGACTCCGTCTTTTATCCAGGTGGTCATGGTCCATTGTGGGATTTGGCAGTTGATAAAAACTCTATCGAGTTAATTGAAACCTTTGTTAAGCAAGACAAGCCTGTTGCCTTTGTTTGCCACTCTCCTGCCGCGCTTAAAAACGTCAAAATCGATGGCGAGTATTTGGTCAAAGGTAAAAAGGTCACTGGCTTTACCAATACTGAAGAAGAAGGTGTTGGCCTAACTGACGTCGTACCTTTCTTATTGGAAGACGTATTAAAAGCCAATGGCGGTCACTACGAGAAAGGCGCGGATTGGGAATCGTATGTCGTTGAAGACGGCCTATTGATTACCGGTCAAAACCCAGCGTCATCAGAAGAAGCCGCTAAACGTTTACTTGCTAAGCTGCAAGCATAATATAAAAACATCGTAAAAAGGCTAATATCATGATTCGCTTACATCATCTTAATCAATCGCGCTCACTGCGTACGCTATGGCTATTAGAAGAATTTGGGCAACCTTATGAGCTGATTAGTCATCAGCGTGATACCAAAACGCATCTAGCACCAGACAGTCTAAAAGCAATTCATCCCCTCGGTAAGTCTCCGGTTATTGAGATGGATGGCGAGCTTTATGCCGAATCAGGGGCGATTATCGAGATGTTGATTGAGCGTTTTGCCCCCGAGCGCCTGCGCCCTGCTACCGATAGTGCAGAGTATGGTCATTACTTGCAGTGGATTCACTTTGCTGAAAGCTCGCTTATGTTGCCGCTACTGCTTGAGCTGTTTACCACTAAAGCAGGCGTTGGCGATAATGAATTCTTGGCGGGTTATATCAGCGCAGAAAAGCATAAAGTACTGAGCTACTTAAATGATGAAGTCAAAGACAAAGCATTTATCATCGGCAATAAATTAAGCGGTGCTGACTTTATGCTGGCATTTGACTTAATCATGCTCGCGCATCGTGGGGCGTTACAAGACTATATGTATATCAAGCAATATGCGCTACAACTGGCGAGTATAGATAGCTATCAGCGTGCGATGCGTTTGGAAGCCAATTACGATGATTCTATTAAGCGTTAAGCCAAATAATTTTTATTGTTTAATATAAAAAAGCAGCTCTTTAAGAGCTGCCTTTTTATGCCTGATTGAAACTTAAGCCATTTATGAATACTTTAAATACAAAATTTTTGCTCAAGCCAGCTATTCATAAAGACATTATCAGGGTCAAACTCTCGGCGAATCTCTAAGAAGCGATTGAGCTTTGGATACAGATTTTGTAGCTCCACATGGTTCAATTTATTTACTTTACCCCAATGCGGTCGACCCTGCCATTTTTTCATATACTCGTACAGCCATTTAAATAACGGCTCACAGTCCATGCCTTTATAGACATGGAATGACAATACCGCGCAATCCTCTCCCTGTGTGGGACTGAGCATCCCAGTCTCGCCTTTATGCGTGCGCACTTCGATGGGAAAGTGCGAGCCTTTATTGTCTTTTAATAAAATATGATTGACCTCCGAGATACATTCATCAAAATCAGATAGCTTAATAAAGTACTCAGACTCATTAAACTTGACGCCGCGCGGTGTCGGAAACACCTCATAGCTATAGCCTTCACGCTTGGTATTAGGGATAGAGTTTGCGGAGATTTCACTCACCTTTTGGGTCAGCGACGGCTTCATACGAGCCAGCTCGCACAGCACATAAAAAGCGCCGTTAAGGGTAACAATGCTATCAAAATGGTCTTTAAGCTTTTGTGTGCCCGTCATGGCTTTGGGCGCTATCACCGACAGCGTCTTTTGCTGAATTTTATTGGTACCAGGAAATAAAAACCATTCTAAATGACGATGGCTATGCGCCGTTTCATGAAAGCGCGCCAATCCTTCTTCGAAACCTAATACCTCATTGGCTTCTTTAAGCCCGTATAGGTCGACTACTTTAAGGGTTAATTTGGTAAAAATACCAAGCATACCAAGGCTTGCATGCAAGGCATTACCCAACTCATCGGTTTTTGGATCGCCGCGATGATGGGTATGTACTTCTCCTTTACCATCGACCCATTCCCAGGTTACCACTTGATTGGCAATGGAGCCTAGAGTAATCCCTGTGCCATGGGTCGCCGTACTGGCAGCACCAGCGATAGTTTGCGCTTGCACATCGCCCATATTTTCTAACGCCAAACCATGTTCTTTAAGGGCTCCGCCAATTTCATATAAATAGGTGCCAGCATGTAAAGTAGCAAGCTTCGCTTCTTTATCCACCGAGATAAGACCGCGCATATTATGCAGACTGACGGCAATTTCTTCAGGTTTCGCACAACCACTAAACGAATGCGCGGCGCCCGTGACTCTAACGCGCTTTTTATTTGCCCGGGCATTTTTAACGATATCTTGTAGCTCTGCAACCGATGAGGGAGTAAGTTTTTGCTCAGGTGTAGCACGTTCATAACCGACCCAATTTTGCCATTCATTGCTTCCTTGCCACAGTCTTAATGAAAACATTTGCCCTCTCCTCGGTAGGTTGTCATTACCTGATTTTTAGTTTTTGTATTTATTATTGGACGCGTTCCTTCGCTTCTTGCAAAACCATCTGTTATAGATTGAGCAGACTGTCGATAACAAATAAGCTCATTAAAATGCTCACACAGCTCGCCTGCCTTTGCATGGCGGCACCAAACCACATCACCGATACTAAGACGAGGTGTGTTGCCATCTTTTTTAGCTTTAGAGATGGACATCGGCGTTTGTACTTCGCCAAAGCCTTCATCGTTTAATAAGGATAGATATTCGGGATAATGTATCACTGGCGCTTTGTCCGCGCCTGTCGCACCTGAGGCGATAAATCCACCGCTATGACAAGTAATCACACCTTTTTCAGGCTGACGCGTCACGGACAGCACAAATCCAGCAGCTGGCTGAAACTCATGCATGCTATCCATATAATCGAAATAAGCCGGTTTATAATACGCAGAACCCACGGTTATCTCGCTCACTTCAGGCTGGCTTGAAGTAAAATCCATACTGCCGCTACCGCCACCGTTGACGAGCTTCAAGGTATAACCTTGTTTATTGAGATATTCAACGATGGAGCGGCGACGTTTACTAACTTGTCTTTGTGAGCGGCTTTTTAATAAGCGGATGGCTGGCGACAACAAGGCTTTACCCGGTAAATGCTCAGGCAAACCAGCGATTTGTGCCTCATAACCCATTGCCGCACTGACATTAATATGGCGGCATTTTTTGATATGCTTTAGGAGTTTTTTAACGTCTTTTATGCTCATCAATGCCGAGCGCTTGGTACCGAAATAGAGCTTTGGCAGCGGCATCGACATATTGATATCGAGACAAACATCAATAACAACATCATGAATTTTGCCGACTTCATTAAGTACATCAACATGCTCAGGGCGATCAACCATCCAAATCATGGTCGCGCCCTGTTTGGTATAGTCAAACGTTGCCGCGACGCTCGCCATATCAAGAGTTGGATAAGCGCAGAGAATATTATCAAAGCCATTTTCTAACAGATATACTGATTCGTCGGCCGCATAAGACATTAGGCCGATAAAGTTAGGAGATTTGTCTTTGATGTAATGCAGAACGTCGATAGAGCGAATAGATTTGGTCGCCAAGCGTAGTTGAACAGACTTAGTTTTTTGGTTGACCAGTGTTATATTATGATCGAGCGCGTCCATATCAAGCCACGCACTCGGAGCTTTCGGCGGAATAATGTGGGCAAAATCCATTTTACTTTCCTTGTAACGACCATTAAATACGACCTTGTATTTCTTATAATACTGTTATTATGCCTCTAAAAAAGAGGATATATCAGCATCATAGTTTGTACCCAGAGCTTAGCTCAGTCAAGCGCCATATTTATAAAAAATCGACATTTGTTACTTGTAAAATTAAGTTTAGCTAAGAAGATCTTCGAGCAAAAACTCTAAATAAAAGTGGAATTATTTATATCTTTAAACATAAAAATAACTATGACGCTCTCACCTTTTTAAACTAAAAAAGTACAATCACTAAATAGTCTCAAATTGAAATCATGATAAAATGATGCAAACAGTCCTTTGACTGTTTTTTATTTTTTATAGCTACTATTTATAGCTACTAAATGAAGCACTTATGGCTCAATTTGATAATAGCTCGTCTAGGAATCCTACGATGTCACTTTATCTTTCTACTTTTAGCAGGTGGCGATAGACAATGAGCAATGAATACCAATTCAAACCGCACGAACAACCCTTTATGGTGGGTTCTCCCGCCACACCCGACCATCCTACGCGCCGCAAAGTATTTTATCTATTGATTGGTATTTTTATTGGCATCACCGCCAGCTTTCAAAATGGTTTATTGGTGGCAAATCTGACCCAAATCCAAGGTGAAATGGGCTTGACGCCAGTCGAAGGTGGCTGGATATCGGTCGCCTATAATATGACCAATGCTTGTATCACCGTGCTGCTATACAAAATCCGTCAGCAATTTGGTATGGCGCTCTTTAGCAAAATCACCCTGTTCTCACTGTTGGCGGCCACCAGTTTACAATGGTTGGTCAGTAGCCATCTCTTAGACACCAGCGCTATTATCATTGAGCCTTATTATCTAGAAATCATCGCCCGCGGCTTAAGCGGTATGGTTGCTAGTGCCATGACGGTATTGGCTATTTTTTATTGCCTGCAAGGTATGCCAACCGCCAAACGCATTAGCGGTCTGATTTTGGGGTTTGGCTTAGTACAATTTGGCATTCCTCTCTCAAGGATTATCTCGCCATATCTTGCGGTCGATGGCCAGCTTGAAACGCTATTTTTGTTTGAATTGGGCTTAACCCTGATTTGCTTTGCCCTGATTAATATCTTAGAGCTACCACCCGGCAATACCGAAAAAGTATTCGAAAAACTGGATTTTTTAAGCTTCGCGTTTTTTGCCAGCGGACTTGCAGCGTTAGCAGTCTTTTTGGTTCAAGGGCGTATCCAGTGGTGGACGACGCCTTGGCTGAGCTATCCGCTCATCATTGCGGTGGTGACGATTAGCATCGCTTTATGGATTGAAACGCACCGTAAAAACCCAATGTTACAAGTGCGCTGGATGCGTAGCCGCAATATCATCGCTTTTACGATAACCGGCGCGGTGATGCGTATTTTATTATCCGAGCAAAATGTCGGTGCAGCAGGCTTACTGGCCAATTTGGGCTACGGAAATGATCAGTTGATTACCTTTTATGCGGTGATACTTGCCGCCAGCGTTCTGGCCTTGGTCATCAGTATTTTTAGGACCAATGCGATGGATTTACGCCGTCCAGTCATTTTCGCTGTCGCCCTGATTGCGGTTGGCGCATGGCTAGATACAGATATTTCGCTAAATTCTGCCCCTTATATGTTTTATGTCAGTCAATTTATGATTGCCTTTGCTGCCGTTTACTTTATGGGTCCCATGGTTTTTGAAGGGATGTTTCGCGCTATCGCTAACGGCCCCGCTTACATTATTAGTTTTTCGGTTATTTTTAGCATCTCGCAGACCATTGGCGGACTTGCAGGCGCGGCAGCGATTCAAGCGTTTACCACCATACGTACACAGATACACTACGCTGATATGGTCAGCTCGCTTAATTTGGGCGACCCGGCCTTAATGGCACAAGTTGCAGGCGCAGGACGTATATTATCTACCCAAATCACGGATGCCAATCAAGCAAATGTCGCAGCGATGGGACAAGTATTGCAAGGTATTCAGCGCCAAGCGACTGTCGCCGCCTATGCTGATTTATTTTTTCTTATGGCAACTATCGCCTCCATCACAACGCTGATTTTATTACTAAATTACTTGTATAATCGCTACCATAAACGTAATCCATTGGCTAAAGAATTGGCAGCGATTGCAAAAATGCGCGAAGCAAAATAGCCCGAATAATTAAAGCATTTTCTTCATTTAAAAATGCCACTTAACATATTAATTAATGCAAAAAACTTATGATAACTATTCAAACTTTAGGAGCGCAGCATGAGTCAAGAAAAATCTGATGAGCTTAACCAAAACCCTAAGCCTGCCTCTGACGCGCTAACCAACGACACTCATGCTCCTGATGCAACAAATCATCCAAGTGCTGCGGTCAATATAGATAAATCAGCTAACGACAGGCTCGTAAATGATGAGAGTATTGTTAATGACGAGAGTACTGTTAATGAGAGTCTTACTGACAGTGATGAGTCGTCCATGCCGCCTATGCCGCCAAAGGAGCCTATTCCTAGCAGCGACGGCTGGTCGCCAAAGAAGAAATCTTATTTAAATTTAGGCATACTAATCGCCTTGATTGTGATTGGCGTGGCATTAATTTTGTATGCTTGGAAGCTGCCGCCCTTTACTCCGACGGTCCAGCAGACCAATAATGCCTTTATTAAAGGACAAACCACTATTATTAGTCCGCAAGTATCTGGCTACGTGACTGAGGTGGCGGTTGAGGATTTTGCCAATGTTAAAGAAGGTGATTTATTAATCAAAATAGACGATCGTACTTTTAGACAGCAGCTTGAGCAAGCGCAGGCAAACATTGAAATCGCTGTGACCAATCGCGCTAGTAATGCGCAGGATACAGGAACCAGCCAAGCGCAAATCGAAGCACGCGAGGCGGACTTATATAGTGCTAAAGTCAGCGTCGACAGTGCGCGTGAAGATGTCAAACGCTATCAAGGTTTAGACGCTATCGGCGCGGTATCAAAGGCAGAAGTGGCGCATATCAAAGCGCAACTTGCAAAAGCGCAGGCCAACGTGCAACAAGCAGAAGCGAATTTACAAGTGGCTCGTGAGGCAAGCGAGAAGACCAGCGGTAGCCGCTCATCTTTAGATGCCAATATTAAGAGTGCAGATGCCGGTGCCAAGCAAGCTCAGATTAATTTAGATAATACCGTTATTAAGGCACCGGAATCTGGGCAGCTGAGTCAAATCAGTGTCAAAGAAGGACAATACGTGAGCGCAGGTACGCAGCTGATGTATATCGTACCAAAAGGCGTATGGATTATTGCCAACTTTAAAGAAACGCAAGTAGCCAATATGCGTATCGGTGAGCCCGCCACCATTCATGTTGATGCCCTTAGCGGTGCCAAATTTCGCGGTCATGTCAGTAATATCTCGCCTGCAACGGGCAGCGAATTTAGCGCGGGCGCGGCCAACCCTGCGACGGGTAACTATATCAAAATTGCCCAGCGCGTTCCTGTTAGAATTGATTTAAACCAAAACCAGCCTAACCTTGCGCGGTTACGTCCAGGTATGTCAGTATCAGTGAATGTCGATACCAAAGCAAGAAGTTAATGCAAGAAATTAGGCTAAAAATCAGCGCAAGAAAAGCCTCTTTAAATGCCTAACGTGTTAGGTTTAAAGAGGCTTTTTGATTTTTGCAATATCTTATTTTCAGTAGATTTTAGCTTAAATGAGCTAATTTTATGGTAACAAGCGTTTGGTTGTCCATTTTGCCGCGTCGCCCGTGCCACTCTTATCTTGCGTATAAACAATGCGGTCATGCATACGATTGGCACGGCCTTGCCAAAACTCGATGCTCTCAATCGTAATCTCATAGCCACCCCAAAACTCAGGGGTTGGTACTTGACTGTCTGCTGGATAATCATTTTGCAACTGCTCAAACGTTTGCTCCATGACCTCGCGATTGGCAACCTCACCACTTTGCGGCTGGCTAACCCACGCGCCCACTTGATTATCATGCGGACGTTTTTGGAAATAAGCCGCTGATTTAGTAGCGTCTATTTTAGCAATACTGCCGCTGATACGGATTTGACGCTCAAGCTTATGCCAAAAAAACAGCGCTTCGGCATTGGGATTTTCGGCGATATCTTGGCCCTTGGCGCTTTCGTAATTGGTATAAAACACGATGCCTTTTTCAGTAATTTCGCGCAGCAAAACGATACGCACGCTGGGCTTATTGTCTGCGCCGCACGTCGCTAAACTCATCGCATAAGGTTCTTGCACTTCTGCTGCTATCGCTTCATTCATCCACGCGTGTAGCAGCTCAAATGGTGAATCTGGTACTGACTGTTGGTCGAGTTGCCCTTTCTCATACGATAGGCGCTGATCGGTAAAATCCATACTCATGATTGTTTCTCGCTAACTTTCAAATATTATTAATATAAGTCTATTTAACTAAGACGTTTAGCCTAAAACCGTTTTGATTTTATCGGCCAAATCATTGGCCATCACATCGCATTCTATCTCATCGTCTGACTCAACCATGACCCGAATCATCGGCTCTGTACCTGACTGACGGATAAGTAGGCGACCACGACCTTCTAAAGTAGCGCGGGCTCTATCAAAAGCGTTGACCAATTCTTCATGTTCAAACGGATCTTGCATTTGCGATAAGCGCACATTGACCAGTTTTTGCGGTAATACTTCAAAACCTTCGGTCAAATCACTAAGCGCTTTACCACGTGCTTGCATGACTGCGAGTATTTGTAATCCTGCAATAATGGCATCGCCGGTACGGCTTTTATCCAAGCATAAGATATGACCAGATGGCTCACCGCCCAATATCCAACCATTGGCTTCAAGGTCTTGCATTACGTAACGGTCACCCACTTTTGCACGGGTAAACTCAATATCAGCGTCTTTTAATGCCAATTCTAAGCCCATGTTACTCATCAATGTCCCAACGACGCCTTTGGCTTTGGTTTGACCTTGGGTAGCAAGCACATACAAAATGCCATCGCCATCGACCAACTCGCCGGCTTCATCGACCATCACGATACGATCACCATCGCCATCTAAGGCAATACCGACATCGGCTTCATGCTCGAGTACGGCTTTTTGCAAACTTTCAGGATGCGTTGAGCCGCACTTTGCATTGATATTAATGCCATCGGGTTTGTTGTTAATCGCAATGACATTGGCGCCAAGCTCACGCATGACACGCGGGGCGACACTGTAACCTGCGCCATTAGCACAGTCGACGACAACGGTTAAATGGTCCAAGTCGTATTGATAAGGAAAGCTGCCTTTGCAAAACTCAATATAGCGCCCTTTAGCATCATTAATGCGATTATTTTTACCCAATTTTGCTGGATCTAAAATAGGCATCAGAGCATCGTTATTGCCCGAGGCAGCCATGATAGCGGTCAATTTATCGTTGATGGCATTTTGCAGCTCATCGGTGAGTTTTTTGCCATCACCTGAAAAGAATTTAATACCGTTATCAAAATAAGGATTGTGCGAGGCTGAAATCACTACACCAGCATCAGCATTAAAGCTGCGCGTCAGATGCGCAATAGCAGGCGTTGGTAGCGGCCCTAGCATATGGACGTCGACACCGGCGGCATTAAAACCCGCTTGCAGCGCCCCTTCAATCACATAACCTGATAGACGCGTGTCTTTACCAATAACCACACTGGGTTTACGAGCAGGATTATTATTATTTTCTATCAGCACCAACCCCGTGACATAGCCTAACTTTAAAATAAAATCAGGGGTAATGGGTAACTCACCAAATTTTCCGCGAATACCATCAGTGCCAAAGTAGCTCATTATTATTATTCCTCAATGTTAAAAATTAAAAATCAGACGTGCGCACAGGCATAGCCCATAGCCGTAGATACAGATACAGATACAGATACAGATACAGATACAGATACGCTTAATCCAATCTTGTATTTTACAAAAAAAACAGCCAACAATAACAAGGCATTGTTGGCTGTTTGTATCTCGACGTCACGACAACGCTACTAAGCCAGAAATTTGCACTTAGGCAGCGTTAAAAATGCTATTAGTTGACACGGTAGTTAGGTGCTTCTTTGGTAATCTGCACATCATGGACGTGTGATTCTTTCATACCCGCTGAAGTGACTTTGACAAACTGTGGCTTAGTACGCATCTCTTCGATGGTTGCACAACCGGTATAACCCATTGATGAACGCAGACCACCCATCATCTGATTGACAATGCCAGAAACTGGACCTTTATAAGGGACACGGCCTTCAATACCTTCTGGTACCAATTTTTCCACACCATCTTTGGCATCTTGGAAATAGCGATCTGACGAGCCGTTTTGACCTGACATCGCACCCAAGCTACCCATACCGCGATAGGCTTTATAATAGCGACCTTGGAACAGCTCAACTTCACCCGGCGCTTCTTCGGTGCCCGCCATCAATGAACCAACCATGATGCATGACGCGCCAGCAGCAATGGCTTTTGCCATATCGCCTGAATAGCGAATACCACCATCAGCAATCAGTGGAATACTGTCTTGTAGCGCGTTTGCTACGCTATCAATCGCAGAGATTTGTGGCATACCAACACCAGCGATGATACGCGTGGTACAGATGGATCCTGGACCGATACCTACTTTTACCGCATCCGCACCAGCATCACGTAACGCCAAAGCGGCATCACCAGTGGCAATATTACCGCCGATAACTTGAACGTTTGGAAAGTTCTTTTTAATCCAAGAAACTTTATCAATCACGCCTTTTGAATGACCATGCGCCGTATCAACAACGATGATATCGACGTCAGCTGCAATCAAGGCTTCAACACGTGCTTGGGTATCAGCACCCGTACCAACAGCCGCACCAACGCGCAGACGACCGTGCTCATCTTTACAAGCATTGGGATTGTTTTCTGCTTTGGTAAAATCATTGACCGTAATCAGACCACGCAAACGAAAATCATCGTTAATCACAATGACTTTTTCGATACGGTGCTCATGAAGGAGTTTTTTGATATTCTCATTGCTTTCACCTTCTTTGACGGTGACCAGCTGATCTTTTGGCGTCATGATATGACTGACTGGCAATGACAAATTGGTCTCAAAACGCCAGTCGCGGTGGGTGACGATACCGATTACTTTATCAGTGCCTTTCTCAACCACAGGCACACCTGAGATATTGTTATCTTGGGTCAATCTTAGTAGCTCACCAATCGTCATCTCTGGATGAACCGTGATAGGGTCAACCACCGTACCTGCTTCGAATTTTTTGACACGGCGTACTTGCATGGCCTGCTTATCGATATCCATGCTCTTATGCAAGATACCCAGTCCACCAAGCTGTGCCATGGTAATGGCCATATCAGACTCAGTAACGGTATCCATCGCAGCAGAAATCATTGGTAAGTTTAGCGTAATATTTTTGGTTAGGCGGGTCGTTAAATCAGCAGCTTTTGGTAGGATTTCAGAATAAGCTGGCAATAATAAAACGTCATCAAAGGTTAAGGCTTCATCGACAATTCGCAACATACAGACCCCTAGTGGTGGTTATTTTGATGGGTGGGCAATGCAGTATCAAGTCGATAAACGAATGTTTTGTCAAAACCAGCCGGCTAAAATGCAAATGAAGATAAAGCCATCGGATTGTGATAAAACCATGAGGAACAAACACTAAATACCAACATTCGCTCGGCACGTTATCTATTTATCAGCGCTAATAAAACGATTGGGTAAGTAGATTTGCCAATACAGCGCCTCTAAACATCCTAAAGTCTGATTAACGATGCTTAATAACTGAATTATCCCTTAAAAATAACGCCATATTATAACAAATAAGGCAAGCCTTCGCATAACATATTTGTCAGCTTATTTTGCTATAACCGCAATCCTAATTAATCCTCCCTGCTTATTTATAGAACCACTCTTTAAGAAGCTTAAAATACAATCGAATAGCATTGTTATAGACCAAAATATTAGATTTAAATCTTTAACAAAAAACTCATTCATCACCTGTTTTGACAATCAAACGCTCAGCCGGTAAATACTCTTTTTGTTCGTTATATAAATAGCCTAGCATTTGCTCACGTACTTCACACTCGAGTGTCCATGCATCAATAGGGCTATTAGCCGCTTGGCTACAGCGTAGCTTAATAGTGGTTTCTGATACCGAGACGGTAAACAGCTCAGGCTCAGTTTCACCGTCCCATAGCGCATTGTCTTTTACCAGCTCGATGTATTTTTGTCGAATGGCGTCAATATCAGCGCCATAATCGACATACAAATAAATCACTGAGGTTTGATGCGATTCGGTATGCGACCAGTTTTCGACAATCTCAGTGATAAAATGCCGCATAGGTACTATCAAGCGGCGCTCATCCCACGTTTTTAGTACCGCATAGGTGTAGCCTAAATCCTCAATCGTGCACCATTCACCCTCCATCATCACCGTATCGCCGATACGCACAGGCTGGGTAATGGCGACCTGCATCCCTGCGATGATATTGCCTAAAATGGGCTGGGCGGCAATACCTATCACCGCGCCGGCAATCCCCGCTGAAGTGAGTAAGGTCTTACCCAAACCATCGATATTGGTAAATTCACTCAGCCCTATCCAAATGCCGCCTAAAATCATCACAAAGATAAAGACGCGGCGAAAGATAGACACATAAGTGCGACGGCTGCGGCCTTTATCAAACTGCTCTTCGCTTAAATTTTCGATTTGCAAATCTTTATAACGATTGGCAAAGAAATTAATGGCCCGAATGCCAAGCCACATGGCACTAAATACCAAGCCAATCCAAATAATGGGTCGTGTCGATGAGGCTAAGGCATCCAAATAAGGAAAGCCGCCTGATACCAAGGTATAAACAGACGAAAAACTGATGGTAAAAGTCAAAGGCACGGTCAGTTTATTGACTAAATCTTCCACCCCGTTGTGATGAACAGTACCAAGTCGGTTGCCTTCTTTGTCTAAAACATACCAATTCAGCAGTTTACCGGCCGCTTTACTTAACAGCCAACCGGCGCCCATGGTAAAAGAAAAGAACATGAATAGTGCTATAAATTCCCAAATGGCAATACCAAAGACTTTTAACTTGGTCCAGTCGGGCAAATAACGCTCAAACTTTGCGGGCTGATATTGCTCGTATAGCTTATCGATATTGGCCACCGTCTGCGCAGAAAATACCCAAAAAGGCGCGCTATCATCGAGGCGAACGCGTTCGAGATGTATCGGTATGCGGCGCTCGCGATAGTCGATATAGCCTAATTGAATCGAACGCCTAGGAATGCCTTGAATACTATTCGTGCTACCAAGTGGCGGCTCTATCAAACCATCTGGGCGATCTGGCAGCTTGTCAAATACATAAAGCTTTTTTTCTACCAATAAAAAATCAAGTTGTTTGACTAGATCCATTGCTTGGCTGCTTTGTTGCTTTTCATCAATCAAGTTCATATTGAGCGCATAAGCGGCCAAGTCATACTGCTGCTTTATAACCGCTGATTGAAAAAACTCTAACGTTGCCAGTGGTGTCGATAAATTCGGTGGCTCAGATAAGGGCGGCAAGCCTGCATTGAGAGTACTTAATGCATAATAGCCTTCGTTATAATCGCCCGTCAGACCAGAATCGCCTTGTAGCACGCCCGCTTGCTGCACGGTTTTTTTCTCAAGCGGACTAATCATCTCTTCGGCAATAGCAGAGGCGCTCACGCCTTCTCTTTTTAGCTTATCAAGCTGTTGCTCGGCATAATCAACGATGTTTTCTGGCGCAGTATTATCAGTATCGGCAGCATTAGCGGGCATATAAACAATGCTTAGGATAATAACGGCCATGCTGAGAATAAAGTGACGGATACTTAAATGCTTATTAAATCTTTTTCCATTAGCCATAATAATATTCACACTCTCAAGTTTTTTGAAAGTCTCAAATTTTTCCCAATTATCAAAACCAACAATATCAGCATCACGAATATTGCCAGTATTTAGAATTTGGAGGTTTTTAACAATCAAAGACCAATGAGAGTGTTTCATACGATAAGGCTCTGCTGCATTAAGTATAGGATTAAGCTAATGCACTGGGCAAAAAAAAGCCAGCGCTAAGCTGACTTAATTTATGGGCAAACTGTTAATCAATACAATTGGTTAATAGATAATATGATTTAAGCACGGCGCCAAGTCGTACCCGCGCGGCTGTCTTCAAGCTCAATACCAGCATTCTTTAACTGCTCGCGTATCTCGTCAGCACGGGCGAAGTTTTTATTGGTTTTGGCATCTGCGCGCTCGATGATTAATCCATCAATAGCCGCATCGCTTAAACCGTCAGCTTGCGCCTCACCGATGACCGCTTGTAGAAACTGCTGTACTGGCAGCTGCAATATATTTAGCGTCTGCGCCAAGGCTTTAAGCTGCTGCGCCAATTGCCATGCACCCTCTACGTCTTCCGCCTTAAGTGCTTTATTGATATCACGTGCCAACCCAAACAATACACTAATAGCCGTTGAGCTATTAAAATCATCGTTCATGGCTTTAATAAAGTCTTGGCCCGCCGCACTGTCATAAGCAGCTGTTATCAGCGCATCATTGATAATAAGCGCTTGCCCTTTTTGTTGTTCAGCAGCTTTTAACGCTTGATATAGCCTGCTTAGGCTATTATGTGCTTCATTTAAAGCGCTATCGGAGAAGTTTACTTGGCTGCGGTAATGGCTCGATAATAAGAAAAAACGCAGCGTTTCAGGATGGAAATGCTTGATGACGTCACGAATGGTCGCAAAGTTACCCAAAGATTTGGACATTTTTTCGCCATCGACATTGATAAAGCCAACGTGCATCCAATTACGCGCGTACTCGCAGCCCGTCGCCGCTTCCGATTGTGCTATCTCATTTTCATGATGTGGAAACTGTAAATCATGACCGCCACCATGAATATCAAAGGTATTGCCAAGGCATTTGGTCGACATCGCTGAACACTCAATATGCCAGCCAGGACGTCCTTGACCCCATGGCGATGCCCATTGTGGCTCACCAGGTTTTGCCGCTTTCCATAGGACAAAGTCAAACGGATTGCGCTTGTCATTTTCGACATCAACACGCGAGCCCGCTTGCATATCGTCCAAATTGCGCTTGGATAATTTGCCATAATCAGGAAAGCTATCGACCGCATAATAAACATCGCCATTATCGCCAGCGTAAGCGTAATCATTACTGACCAAATTGCCAATCATCTGCTGCATCTCATCGATATGGTCGGTCGCGCGCGGCTCGGCATCAGGCGATAAGCAACCAAGCGCCGCAAAGTCTTCGTGCATCGCTGCAATAAAACGCTGGGTTAATGCGCCAATCTCTTCGCCGTTTTCGGCAGCACGGGTGATGATTTTGTCATCAATATCGGTGATATTACGCACATAATTAACGTCATAACCCAATTGTTTGAGCCAGCGTACCGCCATATCAAAGGCAACCATCATCCGCGCATGACCGATATGACAATAATCATAGACCGTCATCCCGCACACATACATGCCGACTTTGCCCGCAACAAGCGGTTTGAATGACTGCTTGCGCCCAGTGAGTGAGTCGTAGATGGCAAGCTGAGACATAGCGTCTGCAAGAGGTGTGGTCATAGTAGAAAAGCCTTTTGATTAAAAGTATAAGAAATAAACGAGCATATCCATACTGCATTCCGTGGTCATAAAATGTCTATCTATAAAAGATTTTAACGTGATTATTACCCTAAGGAGCACAGCAATATAAAACTTAACCCATTATCTTAGCGAAAATGCTCGTAAAATACTACAATGAGCGCACAACTAAGACTCGCAATGATAAAAAACACCGACCGCTAAGGATGCAAACATGGGCAATCGTTTAAGCAAAATATATACACGTACCGGAGATGACGGCACCACCGGCATGGCAGATGGCAGCCGCGTGAGTAAAGCAGACAATCTATTTAGCGTCATGGGTGATGTTGATGAGCTCAATTCACACATAGGTTTAATCCGCGCGCAATTGACGCAAACTTCAACTGACGTAAATAAACAAGCCGATTTTGCGCAGGCATTAGTGATTATTCAGCATTTGCTATTTAATATCGGTGGCGAGCTTGCCATGCCAGAATATGAAGGCGTGAGCGCCGTCCATATCGACTGGTTAGAGCAGCAAATTGATGCGATGAATAGCACCTTGCCAGCGTTGAAAGATTTTATCTTACCCACAGGCTCAGTGCTTGTCAGTCAACTGCATGTGGCACGTACCGTCTGTCGCCGCGCTGAGCGTCAAGCAGTATTATTGCAACAGCAGCGCCCACAAGCGATTCGTCCAACAGCGGTCAGCTTTATCAATCGCTTATCTGATTGGCTGTTTGTTGCCGCCCGCTTCTGTACGGACCCTGAGCAAGTTTCTGAAGTATTATGGGACAGTCAAGTACTACAAAAATTCGCTGATAATAAATAGCGTAAGTTTAACCATTACATTATTAGCCAAAGGCTTAATCTAGCAAGCAAAACGCCCGCAACTTACGATGGTTGCGGGCGTTTTTATTTCAAACTCTAGGCTTAAACAGTAACTACTGACATTTTATTAATAAGTGGCGTTTTTATCTTCAATAATCACCATGTCGATACTTTCATCTTTAGGTACTGACTTAGGTGTGTCTGGAGTCACAGGCGCTGACGTACTAGGCGTTGCGGCAGCTTGGTTACTGCTTTGACTGTTCTGACTATTGCTACTCTGACTACTAGAGCTTTGACTGCTGCTATCTTGATTACTTTGCTTCACAGTCGGTGGCGTAGCAGGTTGAGTTGGGCGCACAGGAGTTACTGGCGTGACTTGTCTTGGCTGACGCGGTTGGCTGTCGTTGTTATTTTGCGCAGTTTGACGGCGACGTTCAGCTTGCTGGGCACGCTGCTCTTCTAGCGCCGACTGAAAGACTGAGCCTGCCACCACTTCTGATACGACTGTAATCAACGCCGGCTGCCCTGCGATACGCGTACGTACTTGACCACCTTGCGTACCAACGACATAAGTAAAGGCATCATCAACTAGCATATTGTTATTGATACGGATATTGTCATTGGCTAAACGAGACTGCAAGCTTGGCTGATTGTTGGCAGCTTGCAGTTGGCTCGCTTGATATAAATCTTCACTTGGCAAGGTCATGCTGACGCTCGCTTGACACGTGGTCATGCCATTGGCATTGGCTGCTTGTAAAACTGCGGCATTTTGGACGTCGATGACGATACCATTGGTTTTCTCAGTGACAGCGCCACCATTTAGACCAATCTCAGCATCGTTGGCGTAGCTTGCAGCCAGCGTTTGTCCTTGTTGATTGAGCGTATTTTTTAAAGCGGATTTAAGGCGATCTTGTACCATCGGGTCATCACAGCTAACCGCAGTAGCAGCAGCGTTTTCGCTAGCAGTGGTGTCTTCGGTTAGCTCTGCTGTCTCCGTC
Organism: Psychrobacter immobilis; assembly: GCF_904846285.1. Classification (GTDB taxonomy): domain Bacteria; phylum Pseudomonadota; class Gammaproteobacteria; order Pseudomonadales; family Moraxellaceae; genus Psychrobacter; species Psychrobacter immobilis_D. The sequence continues at coordinate 108,677 of NZ_CAJHAD010000006.1, forward strand.
GTTTCTTCTTTTTCTGAGCGGTCACAGCCAGCCAGCGCCAAACTGCATGCGATGCCAATACCAGCAACCTTATACCATTTGCTCAAACTCTTATTTGCTACGCTCATCTTTACTTTGCTCCAATTTACTGATTCGTACCGCCAATGATGGACATTGTTTAACATTCAAAGACTCACACTGCAACCATCACGCTAAAATCGTAACTAACAATTAGCAATCGTAACAATTAACAGTCATCGTGCAAGTTTCGAAAACCACATTATTATACGGTGTTTGAATTAAATGGTCATCAGTGTAGCCTATCGATATACAAATAACGCCTAACATTAGGGCTAAAATCGAGGTTTGGTTGCAAAAACGCAACAAATACCTAGGGAAATAATGGCGTAAGTTATTGGCCCGTTCAATATAAGCGATGAATCTGCTATCCGGCAAATATTTTATTAGACCCAGTTTTCTAGAGGCGATATGATGGCGGTAAAATACTTTATAGTTATTGATAATGATAAATTTTAAAAACACGCTTTTATTAGGCCATCGCGGCGCGCGCGGTGAAGCAGTAGAAAATACTGTAGCAGGTTTTAAGCTTGCGCAAAATCTGCAAACATCGGGCTTGGCCGGTGTGGAATTCGATGTGCAGTTGACTGCGGATGGTCACTTAATGGTCTTTCACGATGACAACTTACAACGTATGTGCGCGCAGCAATCACGTATCGATCAGTTAAGCCTGGCTGAAATTGAGCGCTACTCGCAATTGGATGATAAGCAATCTGGCCATAAGATTACGCCATTAGCGCATATAGCAGCTGCATTAGAAGGCTTTAGTTATATTGAGCTTGAGATTAAGACTCATGAGCGCACGGATTATCGCAAGCTAATTAAGGCTTTGATGACGGATTTAATCGATAGTCCGCTTGCCAGCTTGCCTATCGTGTTGACCAGCTTTGATGTCGAGCTGCACGCCGGACTGCAACGCAATAAGCTGTTGCAGCATATACCGCGTGGTTTATTGATTCGGACGCCTGAAACCTTGATCACGGCATCTAATACTGCGCTGCAACTTGGCTGTGTGCAACTCGGTATTCACTATCCGCTGCTGAATCAAGCAGTCATTGCCCGCTGTCATCGTTATAACTTGCCTATCAGTGCGTGGACGGTCAATGATAGCAACACGATTGAACAATTGATCGCGTGGCAAGTCGATGTCATTATCACTGACTATCCAACCTATTTACTTACATAACCTATTTGCTCACATCACCTATCTATTCATAGATAGAAGGGGTTATTTATGCTCATGCAACCTTTTGCTACCTATATATAACCCACGCCTCTTTTAATGACTACCATAGTTTACTACCCTACATATCTACCGTCGTACTTACACTTTTACTAAATTGCTGATAAGTCTTGGGTTATTTACGATAATACATTCCATAAATCATACAAGTTATTGTTATTTAGCAATATTTTTCTAGTGTATAACTGTTCACTTTGTCTTTCTTTTCAGGTAACATGGGGTCTAAAATTAATACCGTTAGGAATATTACATGATTGCTAAAAAAGTAATAGGCTTACCACTTAAGGGCTTACGTTTGGCCATGAAGTCGGGTGATACGCTTATACAGCACGCTGGCACTCAAGCACTACGCGTAAAGACGTGGCTTGATACTAGCAAAAGCAAAACTGACGACGCTGCCGATACGCAGTTTGCGACCACCAGCGGCTATAAAAATGCCAATGCAGCGAGCAACGATGAAGGCATCAATCCTCTGGAGCTTGAATTCCAAAAATCGCCGATAAACTTGGTACCAGCGATTTTCCTTATTACAACGCCTATTGCTGCGGCAGTCATTACGCCATGGTACTTACTGACCCATCAGGTTAGTGCGCCTGTTTGGGGTGTGTTTGGTGCCTTTATGGTCTGGACAGGTATTAGTATTACCGCAGGCTATCACCGCCTACTGTCGCACCGTGCGTATAAAGCCCATCCTTTGGTAAAAAACTTCCTATTGCTAGGCTCAACCCTTGCGGTTCAAGGCTCAGCCTTTGACTGGGTGTCAGGTCACCGTACCCATCACCGTCATGTTGATGATCGCATGGATGACCCTTATTCGGCACAGCGTGGGTTTTTCTTTAGCCACATTGGCTGGATGCTACGTAATTACCCTAGCGGGCGCTTTGACTATAAAAACATTCCTGACTTAACCAAAGATAAAGTGCTGCAGATTCAGCACAAATATTATGGTTTATGGGTATTGGCAACCAACGTTGCGATGGTCGCTGCGGTTGGTTGGTTAATCGGTGATGTTTGGGGTACGTTAATCTTGGCAGGTTTACTGCGCTTGGTGCTGACCCATCACTTTACCTTCTTTATTAACTCGCTATGCCATATGTTTGGTACGCGTCCTTATACCGACACCAATAGTGCGCGTGATAACTTCTTCCTTGCTATCTTTACGTGGGGTGAGGGTTATCATAACTATCATCACTTCTTCCAATACGACTATCGTAATGGTGTGAAATGGTGGCAATATGACCCAACTAAATGGTTGATTGTTGGCCTATCTAAACTTGGTTTAACTAGTGAATTGCGTACGGTTGACGACACCACTATCAAGCATGCTGAAGTGCAAATGCAGTTCAAAAAAGCCCAACAGCAGATTGATAATGCCACCGCAAACGGACTTGATATTCCTCATGCGATGAAGAGTTTCCAAGATCGTATTAAGTTTGAATACGATGCCTTTACGCAGACGGTCGAAGAATGGCAAGCGCTAAAAGCCAAAACCATTGAGCTGAAAAAGACTGAATTTGCTGATCGCTTGCATGAAGTTGAAGAAACGCTAAAACAGGATTATGCCAAGGTTGAACAAAAAATACTGGCGCATAACAGCAATCTAAAAAATGCGTTTCGCTCTATCGGTCAAAGCCCAAAAGCCGCTTAAGTATTTATAAAGATTACTGATTTAACTCCTTTATTATCAGCCTTTATTGTCAGTCTCTCCTGCCCTCTATCTGTAAAGATAGGGGGTTTTTTTATGGTAATGATTTGCGTGCTAATTACTTATGGACTAATTACAAGAGATGGACAGAGTGAAACGCGGCATTATTAAGGCTATGTTTTGACATACTCCCACCACTTTCGACAAGCTCAAGTAGGGGATTCTAAGAGCAAACGCTCTTAGGCGACTTTCTCACGAAGGTCACAAGTTTTCTGTTTCAAAGGGCGACCTTTACCGCATCCTCCCTCCACAGACAACACGGCATGTCCTGCCGCAAGAATATTTTTAGCTGCATTCACATCAGCATTTGCTTTATGCCCGCATTTGACGCACTCAAATTTAGCCTGAGTTTGTCTATTCTCTTTGGTAATATGCTGACATTGGGAGCAGGTCTGACTGGTGTATTGCGGATTGACTTTGACAAGTAATCCGCCTGTCCAGTGCTGCTTATACTCAAGCATATCAACCATCATGCCCCAGCCTTGATCTAAGATGGATTTGTTTAATCCTGATTTGGCTTTGACATTACGCCCTTTGTTTTCTAGCGTACCGCTTGCAGATTTCGACATATTGGCTACTTTTAAGTCCTCACAAGCAATCATGGCGTGGTTTTTGCTGATCGCGGTGGTGATTTTGTGCAAGTAATCATGGCGAATATTGGCGATGTGATGGTGTAATTTTTGAATCTTACGGTTCTGCTGTTTCCAGTTTTGACTGAATAAGACTTTTCTACTTAATTGGCGCTGTAATGCGGCCAGTTTAATTTGATTGGCTTTAAAGCTGTTTTTGGGTTGGATGTACTGACCTTCTGAGGTGGTAATCAGTTTAGTGACACCCAAATCAATCCCTATGGCGCTTGTAGAGGGGTGAATTGGGTTTTGATCCAGTTCTCGCTCACACCCAAAAGACACGTACCAGTGCCCTGATTTCTTGCTAATGGTGACGTTTTTGATGGTGCCGATGATGTCTTGTGATTTTCTAAATTTCACAAATCCCACGCCATTAGGTAGTTTGACGCGATTACCCTCAACACGGCAATATTTATCAAACTGAACCAAGCGCATGGAGTCGCGGCGGTCAATTTTACGTTTCCACTGCGGCATCAGGGGTCGTAATTGAATCTCTGTGCCATCAAGCAACTTAAAGGATTTGGGCTTTTTAGGTTTCTTCTTATTTTCTTTATATCGGGCATGGACTTTAGGGTCGAAAAATCTTGACCAAGCCGATGCCAAGTCACGAATCTTTTGCTGCAAGGACACCGCATTTGATTGAGATTTCAAAAAAGAAAAATCAGGATTGTTCTTTAGATCAATGATTTTATTGACCAAACTGGTGGCATTAATATACTCATTTTTAGCAAACATCTCAAACGAGGCGGCCAAAATTTGATTCCAAACAAAGCGTGCAGAGCCGACAAGATTGTTCAAAACAACGGCTTGCTCTACAGTAGGCTCAAGCCTAAATTGATACGCTTTGTTGATTTTCATAACACCCATTCATTTTGCTTTATGTTTTTCTTGATATAATATCAACTCTAAAGTTTATAATAATTTACTTCAACGGATAGTTTGTATAAAAATATAATAAATACTAGGCGAAATTCACCTCTACCCTAATGTCGGGTGGAGTCCTCTTTCGCGGTTTTGATAGTGAGTTATTGTATTTAGCATTTGATTTTATATCTTTATTTTTGAACTTTCCTTCTACAACTACTTCACCCTTAAATCGGAACGGCACCTATGCGTTATCAAAATACTTACGTCAAATTAGACACTCGCCTTTATCATGAGCAGCCACCGACACCGCTCGACAATCCTCGCGCCGGTCATTTTAATACCCAAGTTGCCGAGCAATTGGGCTGGCTTGATGACGATGAGCTGATGGCGCGTTGGGTCGAGATATTGGGTGGTCAATACGTGCCAGCTCAGTTTCAGCCGCTATCGATGGCCTATGCTGGTCATCAGTTTGGACAATGGGCGGGACAATTGGGCGATGGCCGTGGTTTACTCATGGCACAAGTACTCGATAATAACGGCCAATTGCAGGACTTACATCTAAAGGGCGCTGGTCTAACCCCTTATTCACGGATGGGCGATGGTCGCGCGGTACTGCGTAGTACCATCCGCGAATATTTATGTGGCCATGCGCTGACCCAACTTGGCATCCCCTCGTCTAATGCCTTGGGCTTTGTGGTATCAGATACCAAAGTGCGCCGCGAGCGTATGGAAGCTGGAGCAGCCTTGATGCGCGTTGCTGACAGTCACATTCGCTTCGGTCATGTTGAGTGGATTGCCAGCTTTGCACCTGACCTGCTTGGCGAGTTTACCGACTATATGATTGATACTTACTATCCAGAATGCCGTGATAGTGAAACGCCGGTCTTGGCATTTTTACAAGCCGTAGTTGAGCGTACGGCGCGTATGATTGCGGACTGGCAGCTGATTGGCTTTGCCCATGGGGTGATGAATACCGATAACTTATCGATTACTGGCAGCACCTTAGACTTTGGTCCATTTGGTTTTATGGAGCGTTTTAATCCTGCTTGGATTAACAATCACTCCGACCATACCGGACGCTATGCTTATCAAAATCAACCTGCCATTGGGCATTGGAACTTAAATATTTGGCTACCGCACTTTATGCGTCTAGAGGGTGTCACACGCGATACCTTGGCTGATTGCCTAGCGCCGTATGAAGCGACTTTTATGCAGCATTATCAGCAAGGGCTGTGCCGTAAGCTGGGATTACCACACGCCAAAGAGAGCTTGACCCTTGCCTTTGAATGGCTGACATTGCTAGAAGATAACTTACTCGACTATAGCAATAGTTTCCGCGCGCTATTGGGTTTGGTCGCACCAAACGAGCATCCTCATGAACAGCAGCTGCTCACAATAATGACTGCTGAGTTTAATAATGAGGCGCAGCAAGTCTGGCAAGATTGGTCAACACGGTATTTGGCAGCGCTGCAGCCGTTATCTAGCGAGGCATCTATTGAGGAGATGCGCAGCAATAATCCGGTTTATGTGTTACGTAATAGTATGGCGCAGCGCGTTATCACGGCGGCGGAACAGGGACAGTTTGATGAGTTAAGTCGAGTCTTTGAATTGCTTGCTACTCCTTATAGCGTACAAGACATCGCCACCGAACTTGATACCTTACCACCTGCTCCGCATGCGCCGCAGATACCGATTAGTTGCTCTTCTTAATAAAATACGAGTAAGCGACTATTCTGTAATATTTTGAAACATGATGCAATTATGGTTGATATTTCGCCCTATTATTTGTCATCATCAACCAGCGAAATAATGAATATCATTTTATTATATTGCTTGCACTATTCAGTCGAGCTGACTAGGCAGTTAAATGCCAATAATGCTAGAATAGCTGTTTTTGTACGATTGTTGTTTTTACCCTGATGTCTAGTCGCCAATCATGACCTTTTTAGTATAAAAGCACCCTCATTGTCATCTTTCATGGTTTTGAGGTTTAGACGTTAGTTTTTTATCCCATTTACTTTATTCCAATTATCCCAACCATGGCAATTATTATGAATGACGATATCACTTTGAATACGGATGCTCCTACCACGGAAAAAGAGCAGTTTGAACAAGCTGCCCTACATTACCATGAGTTCCCACGCCCGGGTAAAATCTCAGTAACACCTATCAAGCAACTGGCCAACCAACGTGATCTGGCGCTCGCCTATTCACCAGGGGTTGCGATACCTTGTCTTGAGATTCAAAGAGATCCAGCTTTAGCAGCTAAATATACTGCTCGTAGCAACTTGGTCGGTGTGATTACCAACGGTACTGCGGTACTTGGTTTAGGGAATATTGGTCCATTGGCATCAAAGCCTGTGATGGAAGGTAAAGGGGTTCTATTCAAAAAATTCGCTGGTATTGACGTTTTTGATATTGAAATTGCTCAAAACGATCCAGATAAGTTCATCGAAGCGGTTGCGTCTCTAGAGCCTACTTTTGGTGGTATTAACTTAGAAGACATCAAAGCACCAGAATGTTTCAAAATCGAGCTCGAATTGCGTAAACGTATGAACATTCCAGTATTCCACGATGACCAACATGGTACGTCAATCATTGTTGCCGCAGCGATGCTAAACGCTTTGCTCATCACTGGCAAAAAAATTGAAGAAATTAAAGTCGTTTGTTCAGGCGCTGGTGCAGCCGCTATCTCTTGTTTGGATATCATTTGTGCGCTTGGTGTTGATAAAAATAACATCTTGGTATCAGACTCACGCGGTATCATTACTACCAGCCGTGAAAACCTTGATGAGACTAAGCAGCGTTATGCCCGTGATACCACTGCATCTACCATCGAAGAAGTGATGGATGATGTCGATATGTTCTTAGGCTTGTCTATGCCTGGTACATTGACCGAAGACATGGTTCGCCGTATGGCAAAAGACCCTATCGTCTTTGCCCTTGCCAATCCAACGCCTGAGATTATGCCAGAATTGGCCCATGCGGTACGTCCAGACGTCATCATGGCAACAGGTCGCTCAGATTATCCCAACCAAGTAAACAACGCGTTATGCTTCCCTTATATCTTCCGCGGTGCGTTAGACGTTGGCGCAACGACCGTTAATGAAGAGATGAAAATTGCTTGCGTAAAAGCAATCGCCGCCATGGCGCATGTTGAAGCCACGCCAATGAGCAACGTGAAAAACGTTGAAAGCACGCCAAGCTTTGGACGCGAATATTTGATTCCAGGACCTTTGGAGCCGAACTTAATCATCGAAATTGCTTCTGCTGTTGCTAAAGCGGCGATGGATTCTGGGGTTGCGACGCTACCTATCACGGATATGAAAGCCTACCGTCAACGCTTGTCTGAGTTTGTTTATAACTCAGCGTTTGTCATGAAGCCTATCTTTGCCCGCGCGAAAGCTGACCCTAAGCGTATCGTGTACTGTGAAGGCGAAGACAGCAACGTCTTGCTCGCGGTACAAGTGGTCGTCGATGAGCAGTTGGCACATCCAATCTTGGTAGGTCGTCCTGCCATCATCGAAAAGAATATTGAAAAATTAGCGCTACGCCTAAAAGATGGTGAGAATATCACCATTGTGAATCAAGATGACGATCCACGCTATAAAGACTACTGGCAAGGCTATTACGAGAAAAACAAACGTAATGGCGTCAGTATCGAGCTTGCCCGCCGTGATGTCCGTCGCAAGACTTCTTTAATCGGTGCCTTACTGGTTGAAAATGGTGATGCTGATGGCATGATTTGTGGCACATTCAGCTACTATCATCTACATTTAAAATATGTCAGCAGAGTCATTGGTAAAAAAGACGGCGTCAGTGATTTTTATGCGATGAACGCTGTGCTAATGCAAGATCGCAATATCTTTATTGCTGATACTTATATCCATGAAGACCCAACGGCTGAACAATTGGCTGAAATGACGGTACTGGCAGCCGATCAATTACGCCGCTTTAGTATCACGCCACGCGTGGCACTGGTTTCGCATTCAAACTTTGGTACATCAGACCGTGCCAGCGCAGTAAAAATGCGTAAAGTACATCAACTACTGACAGAAATGAATGTCGACTTTGAATTCGATGGTGAAATGCAAGGTGATGCGGCACTTGATGAGCATATTCGTGCTAATGATTTACCATCAAGTAACCTAAAAGGCTCAGCAAATCTGCTAATTTTGCCAACGCTTGATGCAGCGAACATTGCTTTTAACCTACTCAAAACAGCAACCCGCAGTGCGTCTATTGGTCCTATCTTGCTAGGGGCTAATAAACCTGTGCATATCCTAACCCCATCAGCGACAGCGCGTCGTGTGGTTAATATGACAGCGCTTGCAGTTACTGAAGCTCAAGACTTAATCAATGAGCAGAAGTAGTTGTTTATATAGCGTATAAACACATGGCTAAGCCGGTCTTCTGTTAGTTATTTATAGAAGCCGTCTGCTATACTAAAACCAGTCAATACTCCTAAGCGAGCGTTGACTGGTTTTTTTTGGCAAAACGATTTAGTAAATACTGGATAAAAAAGAGACTATTATGCAAGTGTATCTCGTCGGCGGTGCTGTCCGTGACCAACTGTTAGGTCGTCCTATCAAAGACAAAGACTTTGTCGTCGTCGGCGCCACTGTCGCAGATATGCTGGCGGCAGGCTTTCAACAAGTGGGCGCAGACTTTCCGGTGTTTTTGCATCCCGTTAGCCGTGAAGAATATGCTCTAGCACGTACGGAGCGCAAACAAGGCCTAGGCTATCAAGGCTTTAGCGTGCATGCCAGCCCTGATGTCACCTTGCGTGAAGACTTGCAGCGTCGTGATTTAACTGTCAATGCTATGGCGATTGAAGTCAAGAGCCTTACCGATGACACGCCCATCAATGGTGAAGTGGTTGACTACTATGGCGGATTGGATGACATTAAAAGTAAAACCCTACGTCATGTCTCAAGTGCTTTTAGTGAAGACCCATTGAGGGTACTGCGAACCGCACGCTTTTATGGACGTTATTACGATTTGGGCTTTCGCATCGCCGATGAAACCTTGCTATTGATGCGCCAATTGGTAGGCTCAGGCGAGCTTGCGCATTTAAGTAGTGAACGTATTTGGCAAGAATCGAGCCGTGCCATGATGCAAGTGTCGCCGCAGGTATATTGGCAGCAGCTGTTTGAGATTGGGGCGCTAACAGAGTATTTTGCCCCGCTACATCAAGTTTGGAGTCATGCTCAATACGGTCAAATAAAAGAGATTGTACAAACCGCATTGTATTTCGCCGGTCAAATGCAATTGAATTTATCGCAGCGCTGGGCGTTATTAATGGCTAGTATGAACACAGATTTATTTGCTCTGAAACCTACAGACTCGAATTCAGATAATACAACATCAAATAATATAGAATCAGCTAGCATAGTAACTGCTGTTAAAGATATTAATGAGATAGGAAACAGCGCAAAAGTGCCAAAAGCGCAGACCCAATTTGCCACTTTATTTGTGCAGCAGGCAAAGAATATTAGCATCATAGACAAACTTAGCGCCGCCGAGAAAATTGATCTTATCCAAGCTTGTAGCGCCCATAAAACGCCGGAAAAACTCTCACAGCTCTTGGTCACGAGCCATGTATTAAAACTCGCCATACAGCATCGACAAATGATGTTGGCACTAGGCAGCTTTCATGCAATCGGCATTGATGATATTGATGAAAATCTCAAAGGTCCAGCGATTGGCGAAGCATTACGACAACGTAGAATTGAGCATTTACAAGCACAACATTTCTCGTAAACAAGCTCTCTAAACCAGCACTTTAAATAATAAAAACATATCTTTTATGAATCAAGAATTTATTTCCACTCAAACAGCGATTAGTAATAACATAGCACCTGTTATGCTCGTAACCGGTGGCGCTAAGCGTATCGGTGCGGCTATTGTCCGTGCCGCCCATGAGCAAGGCTATCGTGTCATTATTCATTGTCATCATAGTAAGCAAGAAGCCAATACGTTAGCTGATGCGCTTAATCAAATTCGTCCTGATAGTGCGGTCGTTGTCCTTGCAGATTTGGCGGTTATTAATAATAGCGAGACGCTACAGCAATTTATTCGCAATATCATGCAAGCATTTGAGCAACTCGATGTCTTAATACATAACGCATCACGCTTTTATCCAACTCCGCTTGGTCATATCAATCTTGATCAATGGGATGAATTGTTTTTGACCAATGCCAAAGCACCTTTATTATTAAGCCAAGCGTTATATCCTTATCTACGCACACAGCAGGGCTGCATCATTAGCCTACTTGATATCCATGCTCATGATAAACCTTTTAAAAATTACGTCGTCTACAATATGGCAAAGGCGGCACATCGGATGATGGTCCAGTCTCTGGCACTTGATATGGCGCCCGAGGTACGCGTCAATGGCGTCGCTCCTGGCGTGAACATCTTGCCAGAAGCGGATAGCGACCAAGCGCTTGACCCGCAGCAGCAAAAAAGCATCATCAACTCTATCCCTATGCAGCGGATAGGCAGACCTGAGGAAATTGCGTATAGTGTCCTTTATCTGGCGCACGCCAGTTACGTCACTGGTGAGATAATTACGGTAGATGGCGGTCGCAGCCTGACATTGGCTGGTGGTCATATTTGATAGAAAGTAGTGCTGCATGAAAATATCTTGATTAGTTCCTATCTTTTACTTGAAAATCTAGAAAAATCAGGTATCATTGTGCGTCTAACGTTAGGGCCCATAGCTCAGTTGGTTAGAGCAGAGGACTCATAATCCTTTGGTCGTAGGTTCAAGTCCTACTGGGCCCACCAAATTTAAACCCTTACAGTCATCGACTTGTAAGGGTTTTTTATTGCTCAAATTTTAGCAAAGCATAGTGTGGAGTGTTTAAAAGGTATATTTCGCCATAACCTCTACTTCCTGACCCGCTTGTCTCCAAGGAAGCGTCGTGTCACTACGGTCTCGCCATTCAACACCAATATCAAGATTTGGTAAATAGGTGTAGATAAGGTTAGCGCTCTTTATATCGATCGAAGTATCTGCCTCATGATCTACATTGACCTCTCCGTAACGCATATTGCCACGCAGTTTTGGTGAAAAGACATGACGATAGCCTATACTAAAGCCAGTTTGCGAAACAAGGTCACCGTTTTCAGCATCACAATTTAGGCTGACTGGCGTTAGTGCGCCCGTCGTACACACGCCAGAATAAACCCCCATGCCCTTACCTGTATAAACACTAACATGTAGCGAGCCGTCGCTCAAGCTTAGCTTACCTGCCAATGAAACACCCAAACCCACATCCGAATCCAAATCATTGCCAACACCCGTTCCAGCTTCACGAGCAGTAACCGCTAAAGTATAGCCAATATTGGAGATATCATCACTATAGCTTGCCACCATATCTGGCAAATCCGCCTCTTCATAAACAGGGTCTTGAGCCGTCAAACGCAGTCCCTTGTTAGCATAATGCAACGTCAAATCTGGACGAGCATAAATCCCACTACCAGCGATGGTTCCAAGACCAGTGCCCCAGAAATCAAGTTGTTCAGTCAAACGTGGAGCGACCGCAAAAAACTGACCATTCCAAGTCTTACCAACCGTCACATTATCTACCTGCAAATAAGCATGACGCAATCGCAAATTGGAGCCACCTGATGCATAGTCTCCGTAAAAGTCCCCTTCAATGAAACCTTTCAATTTTCTATTATCTACTAGCGTCGTAGTGGTGAAGTTAATGCGAGACTCACGAGCATTGCCTTCAAAATCAGACTCTCCTTTATCTGGCGAGGCAAATACGCCTTCTGCTTTAACATAGCCACCAACACTGAAGGTGGTATCGCCATTTTTGACCAGTTCTATCGCTTGCGCCTGTGTACACAGCACACCAGCAATCACTGCCAAAGATATATTTGTGAGTTTATGCATGATTGTTTTATTCCCTATGGTTCTATCAATAAAGTCCGTTTTATAAGATTAATTTAAGCCTTTAAAAGTAAAGCATGATCTACTTTTTCACGTCGAGCGATGTTATTTGCCAGTAATATTGCAGCCATACCAGCAATAACAATGACCGGAATACTACTGCCAATCACAAATGAAGAGTTTGAGTTATAAGAGAAAATAACACCCGCTAATAAAGGCCCTACGAATGAACCAACCCGCCCCATAGCAACAGCCACCCCAACGCCTGTACCGCGCATGTTCTTGCTATAAGCTCTCGCCGCAAGCGCATATAAAGCAGACTGACCGCCCGTGATGAAAAACCCTGAAAGACCTGAGGCTAATATAAGTCCGGTTAGGGATTTGGAGAAAGTTAAAGCAGACAGTCCGATCAAAATACCGATATAAATCATGATGACGACAGACCTAAGCTTGATACTAGATAACAACCAACCCAAAATCAGCACGCCGCAAACGCCGCCAACTTGATAAGCGACTTGGATGTTGCTTGCGCTTTTTAGACTCAAGCCATTGTTCTGCATCAGCACGGGTAGCCAATTTAAAATAAAATACAAAACAATTAAGGTGCCTAAGAAACTTAGCCAGATTTGAATAGTGGTTGCGGTACGCCCTTCACCGAATAAGATAAATTTAAAATCCGTGTTTTCCGTCACAGCATCTTGGCTAACTTCTTTTTTGGTATACGTTTCTTTTAAGAAAATAAAGAGCAGTGGCACAAGTGCAATCGGTGTTAGTCCACCTAAGTAAAAGATGCTTTTCCACTCTCCTACACCAGTGAATCCTCCAGCAATCAGCGCCGTGATACCCGCACCAAAGGGTACGCCTGCATACATCACGCTGACGGCAGTGGCACTCCAACGCTCGGGGACAGATTCTGACGACATGGCAATCATCAAAGGTAGCGCCCCGCCCATACCGATGCCGGTGAGAAAACGTACGATGACTAATGAGTTAAAATCAGTGGTAAATGCCGTCATAAGTGACATAATGCCAAATAACGCGACGCTAAAGATGAGTATCTTTTTACGACCAATTTTATCTGAGAGACGTCCAGCAACGATTGCTCCTGGAAACATGCCCAAAGTGGCAGCGCTAAAAATCCAGCCCAGCTGCCCTTTACTTAAATTAAATTCCGCTTGAATAGATGATGCCACCACACCGATGGATTGAATATCGAAGCCTTCTAGAATGGCAATACAAAAACACATGAATAATGTCATATACATTACTGCAGGTTTCTTTGGCACAGCATTAGGCACAGAGATTGTCATAGACTCTTCCTTGAGTACAAAATAAATATGAAAGTTAGGTTTGGTTATTTTTACAGCTATTGCTTATTGTCAGAATTAAAAGCACGTTTGATAAATACTATTGGCCGGCAGATAATCCTCCATCACTGACTAAGATAGTGCCAGTTACATAGCGTGCACCCTTCGCGCTTGCTAACATGACATAAAGATCAGTATGTTCCTCAGGAGAGGAGACACGACCTAGAGGGATATGTTTGCCCATAGATTCTAGGCGCGCGCGATCTTTATTCATGGATTTGCCCGTTTGATTTAATGCATCCGTACCGCCGATTGGTGTATCTGTGGCGCCAGGTGCGATGCCGCAGACGCGCACATTTGGGGCAAAATCTAATGCTAACTGAGCAACAACGCCGCGTAGCGCGTATTTAGAAGCGGTATATAAAGGCCCACCACCGCCCGGACGGAAGCAAGCGTTAGAGCCTGTGGTTACAAAGCAGCCTCGCGAGTCTTCTAAAGCTGCATAGCTGGCATGAGCCGCCATCAATACGGCTCTGACATTGGTTGACATGATTTGCTCAAAACCGTCTTCTAACTCTTGCGCCGACATTTTTTGCAGCTTTTTAAAGAAATCCCACACGCCAGCATTGGCTACCATGGCATCAAGCCCGCCCCACTTCTCAATTGCCGTATCGACAGCGGATTGGTTGGTCGCATAATCATTGACGTCACCGACCACATAACAGAAGTTTTCATTGGTTAAAAACTTCTCTATTTGTTCAGGTTTGCGTACGACAGCAAGCACTTTAGCGCCTTCTTGCAGAAATCTGTCTACAATAGCTTTACCGATACCGCTGCCGGCGCCAGTGATAATCACTCGTCTATTCAATAGCATTTGCATATTATTGCCTTAAAATCACCTATTAAATTTTATAAAGCGCTACATAAATACGTTTAGGTTTTTGGTCAGTAACGTAGATTGTTGCAGCAGAATCAGCCGTCCAGCCAAACGATACTCATCGCCTACTTTGCGCCAGATGTCTTTACGGCGTCCCATCAAGGTAGAGTCATCACGCTCAAAGCGACTGCGGTATAAAGTAAATACACTATGGACTTCAAACTCGTCCGCTTTATCGGTATGAAAGACCTCTAAGTTTGATATCGCCGTTACCTGACGGGTTGGCGGATCTTCTGTCCAGCACATGCCACTATCATTGCGTTTTAGGCGCATCATGATTGAATCTTTATCTTCTTCAAACAAGGATACTCTAGCTGTGGTAATTTCTGGCGTACGGTTCCTACGCAGAATGTTCTCGCGAATAGGTGCCCAGTAAATTAAATCGTCTTCCAAGTTGTCTGCCCATTTATCAAGAATCTCGTGATTTAGCAGATATATTTCATGATTGACAAACCTTTGAATATCAAAAAAAGTCTGAATATCTACATGTTTACCTTTAGCTTCAAGTGCTAATAACTGATCTCTGGTCATGGTTAGCTCCTTTTAGAATTTTGACTCTGCTAGTGGAATATCAGCCCAACTGCCAGCTTCCATAAATTCGGTATAGCGTTTGAAAAACAGACGTTGGTTGGCGTCATTCAACTGACCTTTGGTAACCGTACCTGGCAAGTCAATAGGAACCGCTTCGCCCTTCGTTGGATTCATGGCATAGCACAATTTTTGATTACGAGTGACGTATCCTGAGTTGCCAAGCGTGGCATGTTCCCAGTTTTCACCGTCGTCCATCTCCAAAATCCCACTTGGCGAAAAAGTACGCATCGCGCCCAGTCGCCACTTATCTTTTATCTCGTCCGATGCTTCGCTTGGAACTAACGTCCAGCTATGCAGTTCTGTCTCTGTTGGTCCTTTGGGTAAAAAAGTTCTAAAGGTTAGGTAACCAGGTAAGAAAGCAAAGTTAGGGAAGATAAGTCCCGATGCCACCGAACCTAGCATTTTTCCACGTGCTACCCCTAAGCGCTTGCTAATCTCTTGCTCACGAGAGCGTAGATATTTGATGATATCTTTGTCGCCCATGGTCGCCGCATTACCAAAGTTATTGGCTAATGAAAATTCCCAACCATGACCATTGACACTGGCTTGATAAGAATTTTCATTACTGACCATAATGCCGCCAGCCTCTTTAAGTGTTGCCTCTGCCGCACCAAGGTGCGTCCATAAAGCATGATAAATATCACCGACAAAGTTATCAGCAGGATATTTCCAATTACATTTAAGTAATGAGCGTGTCGTCCCAGGCAAAAACTCAGTGCCTTTATCGTCTACGTCCAAGATTGCATCCAAATACCAGCGGAAATCACCCAAATACTCTCCTAACGACGGCGCTTCTTCATCAAAAGTTGCAAAGACCAAGCCTTTATAAGTTTCGACGCGAGCTCTATGCAAGCCCCAGTCTTCTTTGTTAAAGCCTTCGGTTTTGTCATACAGCTCATTTGCAGGCATACCATTGAGCTTACCGTCTAGACCAAACGCCCAGCCATGATAATTACAGACAAATGAGCGAATTTTACCTTCACCGGCAAAGCACACTTTATTGCCGCGATGCGGACAAGCATTAAGCATGACGTTGATGCTTTTATCTTTTGCTCTCGCGACAATAACTGCATCTTCTCCGATGTAAGTGGTGATAAAGTCGCCAAAGGATTCGACTTGTGATTCGTGGGCGACAAAATGCCAGCAGCGTGCAAAAATCTGCTTTAGCTCTTGTTGATAGATAGCCTCATCCCAAAAAATACGTCTATCTATTAATCCATTTTCGTGATCAACCATTGACCGTATATTCATTGACATTAGTGTTTCTCCGTAATTAAAATTAAGCGATTTTAGTTTAGTAAGCGGTTATTATTTAAAAATAATGGAAGTAAATACTCGATTGTCTTTCTTTGTCATACATCTTATCGATGAGTTCTGACCAACTTTCTAATAAGGCTCGTTGATTTAAATAGCCCTTATCAGTTATTTCATTTTTTTCAATTGATGGTTGCTCAGGTATGATTGCCACCCTACCTATTCTGGTACTATTACTGAAATACACGTCGTTATATTGTTGCAATAGCTCAACGACCTGATGAACAACCGCATCCAGCTGTTGCAAATGGGCGGCATTTTGTTGCTCTTCCGTCAATTGATACTCTTTAGCCAGACGCTCAATGTTTGGCACGATAAGTAAACCAATCTCCGACTGGTTGTGTCCTGTAATAACTGCGTCTAAAAAGTAAGGTTTTAATGCCGTCACGACTCCCACTCTAATTGCATTGACATTGACCCAAGTACCAGAGCGCAGTTTGAAGTTCTCGGACGTTCTGCCATCAAATATCAAGCCTTCAGATGGGTTGTCTGGATTGATTAATCGACCTGCATCACCCATCGAATAAAAACCGTCTGCATCAAAAGCTTCAGCCGTTGCCTTCTCATTGCGCCAATACCCTGGCGTCACATTGGGACCACGTACCGCAAGTGCCATCTTATCCTGCACCGGTGTTAATTTAATCTCGGTTCCGGGCATAGGCACACCGATATTAACGGCGACATCAGACTCAAAGTTTAGACAGGTTGCAAAAGGTGCGGTTTCTGTAGAACCCCAGCCAGCCAAAAGCTTAGGACTGGTGCCAACCAGCTCAATGGAAAGCTCAGCCAATCTATTTCTGGTTTTTTCAGGTAAGGCTGCAGCAGCAATAAAGATGACTTTTACGACTGAAAAGAACTTGCGCGCTTGGCGATGGTTTTCTTCAAATTCTGCCAATAAAGCTTCAATACCAGCGGGTACGTTGAAGTGAATGTTGGGCTCAATCATGCAGATATTTTCAATGGTTCTGCCAATATGTCCGGGTACAGGTTTGCCATCATCGATGGTTAAGGTGCCACCATTAAACAACGCGATATTGACGCAGACGTTACCACCAAAGGTATGACTCCACGGCAACCAACTAACCAAACTGGGGATCATATCCTTTAAAAACGGCCACATTTTATAGAGCGCAACTTGATTGCTATACATCATTCGATGAGTGTTAATAACCCCTTTTGGCGTGCCAGTAGAGCCAGAGGTCATCATCACTTTACAGATAGTGTCTTGAGTAACCGCTGCTCTTCTTTCCTCAACTTCTGTTTCTGTCACCTGCGGCAAGCTTCGAATCGCAGGGATTTCATCCATATCTGAATTGAAAGCAATACAAGGTATGTCGTGATGCTCAAGGATGAAGTTTGCGGCTTTTTTAAATAAATTGGTGTTACTAAAATGAATCACACCAGGCTTGACCGTATCGATGATACTAGACAGGCGCTCAAAGGAATTGCCGTATACTGCATAAGCAATTGAAACAGGCGTGACAGGAACGCCAAGTGTCATCGCTGCAAATGCTACCAACGCATGATTGATAGAGTTTGGCGCTATTATCATAAGCGGCTTGTCTGCTGAAATATCTAAAGTACCTAAATGCGTCGCAATACTCTTTACTCTGGAGGCAAACTCTTTGTAAGATATCTCCGACCAACCATCCGCTGCTCTTTCACGCATACAAACGGTATTTGGAGAGCGTTTAGCCCAGTGATCAATGCAGTCCAGCATCGTATGCTCATCAAGATTAAGCGGCTCTTTATTACGTAGCACAATATAGCTTTGAGCACTGTCATCAGTGACCACATCGTGGCGACCAAGTTTTATTTGTGGGTCAGTTTTGGATACAAACTCAATCATTTTGCCCATCCTTCCATGGTTAGACTAACTTGAATCTTTATATTCAATGCTCATCAATTGGTATTGGATATAAAGATAGAAACTGCTTGTTACTTACTGCTTATGCTTTGGGCCATTCGGCAAGCTTATCGTTAAGCGTAGATTTCAAGGTTTTAAGCTCGGTAGCTAACGAGTCAACCACATCAGCGACGCTCTCAACGCACTCGGTCGCGCTCACCCCGTGACCTGCGCCCCAAGTGTCCTTCCAAGCTTTACCTTCCCCGTGGATATCAGAAAAATCAATTTCCGTACTGCCTTTAGACGACTTAAGATCAAAGCCGGATTTTTCTAAACTGGCTTTTAGCCAATTGGCCATCACTCCAGAGACGACATCTGACGTCACAATATCCGACATGGTTGATTCAACCAACATACTGCGATAATCATCGTTCACTAAGCTCTCAGGACAGCTGATAAAGCGAGTGCCCATATAAGCAAAGTCAGCCCCAAGAGCGAGCAAGGCGGCAATTGATTTGGCGCTTTGTATCGCGCCGCCAACGATGATAGGCCCATCATAAAAACGGCGAACCTCTTCTACAAAAGCAAAAGCCGTATATTTGCCGGTATGACCACCCGCTCCAGAACAAACCAAAATCAGACCATCAACGCCTGCTTCGACGGCTTTTTTTGCTTGTTCTGCATTGATAACATCGGCGAAAACCTTGCCGCCAAACGCATGAACTCTATCTAATACGCGTTTAGGACTACCAAGCGCGGTCACCACAAACTTAGGTTTGTAGCGCTCAACCAATGCCAACTCGGCCTCAAAACGGTCATAGCTTTTATGAACAATCATGTTCATCGCCCACATACCCTCATAGGCGGTATCTTTAAGCTCGGACTCGATTTTGTCTAACCACTCTTCTAATACCTCAATCGTGCGAGCATTAGGAGCTGGGAAACAGCCTATTATTCCCGCTTTTGCCGATGCGATAACCAAGTCAGGGCCCGATATCAGGAACATCGGCGCTACGATAACTGGTAACCGCATCTGATCATATAATGCAGATACGATATCTCTATTGGCCATATCCTCTACCCCTTCACTTTATTAATTAAGTCCAAAGCCACATCAACGATCATGTCTTCTTGACCACCGATAAGCTTACGCTTGCCTACTTCAACCAATATCTCGCGCACATCAATATTGTATTGCTTCGACGCTTTTTCAGCGTGACGTAAGAAGCTAGAGTAAACACCAGCATAGCCAAGTGTTAGCGTCTCACGGTCAACCCGAACAGGCCGGTCTTGTAGTGGTCGCACCAAGTCTTCAGCCGCATCCATCAATTTATAAAGGTCGCAGTTATGCTCCCATCCTAAACGGTTGATAGCGGCAATAAATACTTCTAGTGGTGCATTGCCAGCGCCAGCGCCCATACCTGTCAAGGAAGCATCGACACGAGTCACGCCATTTTCGACCGCGACAATGCTATTGGCGACACCTAGACTTAGGTTGTGATGCGCGTGAATACCAAGCTCAGTGCTGGCATTTAACGTATCTTTTAGCGCCTTTACCCGATCTGCAATATCATTCATATTCATCGCGCCGCCGCTGTCTACGACATAGACACAACCTGCGCCATACGACTCCATGATTTTTGCCTGCTCGGCCAGTTTGGTGGGCGATACCATATGCGACATCATCAAGAAGCCTATCGTGTCCATGCCCATCGCTTTCGCTGTTTCGATATGCTGTTTTGAGACGTCCGCTTCTGTGCAATGGGTTGCAACACGCACTGAACGTACGCCCAAATCATAAGCGCGCTTTAAATCTTTGACAGAGCCGATACCGGGTAGCAATAGTGTGGTCAATACGGTTTTGTCTAATACATCAGCAACCGCCTCTAACCACTCCCAATCGGTATGCGCACCAAAGCCATAGTTGAAACTACTGCCGCTTAAGCCATCGCCATGCGCAACTTCAATGGCATCAACACCAGCTTCTTCGAGGGCTTTAGCGATATCACGTACATGGTCAATACCATACTGATGACGTATGGCATGCATACCGTCGCGAAGGGTGACGTCTTGGATATATAGTTTTTTATTAGTCATGATTTATGCTCCTACTTGTGCTTGTCTGGCTACCGCAATTTTTTCAGCAGTTTTCAGTGCCGCTGAGGTCATAATGTCTAGATTGCCCGCATACGAGGGCAAATAATGCGCCGCCCCTTCTACTTCAAGGAATACTGAAGTTTTGAGTCCTGTCAGCGTGCCGATATCTGGTATATGCAATGGGTTTTTTTCGGTATAGCGCTCAAACTGTACTGTCTGTTTTAAACGATAACCTGGTACGTAGCTTTGTACCTCTTTTACCATTTCATCAACACTGGCTCTAATATCGTCTTCATTGGCATCTTCAGAAAAGGTGAGTACAGTGTCACGCATAATCATCGGGGGTTCGGCAGGATTTAGGACAATAATCGCTTTGCCTTTTTTGGCACCGCCTACCTGCTCAATTGCTTGCGAGGTGGTTTCGGTAAACTCATCAATATTTGCACGTGTACCGGGTCCTGCAGATTTTGATGAGATAGAGGCGATGATTTCTGCATAATGCACCGGTGCAACGCGTGATACGGCATATACCATTGGGATGGTCGCTTGACCACCACACGTCACCATATTGACATTAGGCTGATCGATATTAGACTCACCATTGACCGCTGGGACAATAAACGGACCAATCGCAGCTGGGGTCAAATCAACAATAACTTTGCCTGCTTCATTACAAATTTTAGAATGGGTGGCATGTGCAGAGGCTGAAGTGGCATCGAAGACAATCGCGATGTCCTTCCACTCAGGCATAGCCACTAAACCATTGATACCTTCGTGAGTGGTTGCGACGCCCATACGTTTGGCGCGTGCTAAGCCATCAGATTCAGGATCGACACCAACCATGGCGACGATTTCTAGCTCTTGAGAGGTTTTTAGAATTTTAATCATCAAATCGGTTCCAATATTTCCTGAACCGATGATGGCGACTTTCGCTTTCGTTGACATATTATTGACATCCTTTTCGATAGGTGGACTTCTTATTCGGTTTGCTATTTGGTTGATTAATCGATAAAACTTACTGACACACTATTTAGACCATCTATACTGGCAGTAAAGCGATCCCCTGATTTAACAGCTATCATTGGACCTAGAGCACCAGATAGCACCACATCACCTGCTTTGAGTGGCTGACCATTTTTAATCATCATATTGGCAAGCCAAAGTGTCGCCAATAAGGGGTTGCCTAAACACGCCCGACCTTCGCCTTCAGAAACGACTGCATCACCATTTGCTAATTGCATTTTGCAGTTTTCTAAATCCAGTTGGCTGAGCAGTACAGGAGTGGTTCCCACGATAATTCCGCCATAAGAAGCGTTGTCAGCAATGGTGTCAAACAGGCTAATATCCCAATTCGCCACACGGCTATCGACAATCTCTAAAGCGGCAACGGCATAATCAACGGCATTAATGACATCGATAATCGTTAAATGGTCAGCATCTAAATCAGACTTTAGTACGAAGGCAATTTCGGCTTCAATTTTGGGCTGCAAAAACTGACCGACAGATATTTGCGCCCCTGAGCAATAGCAAGTATCGGCATAGACCATGCCATAGTCAGGAGAATCTACGCCTAATTGCGCTTGTACAGCGGTTGACGTCAGACCAATCTTGCGACCAATGGTTACCCTACCTTGCTCGCTCCAACGGCGGTGATTCTCTTGCTGAATCTTATAAGCCAAAGAGATATCGCTAGCATCAACTTGGTCACGCAGTGGTGCGATTGCGCCTTTGGTATAGGCATCAAACAATGAAGTGGCTAGATTGGCGGCAGTATTCTTGTCATTCATAACGTAAAGCTCTCATGTGCGTCGTGTATTTTTGCGTCGTATATAGGTGGGTTATTTACGTGGCGGACGCTGAAACTTATGTCCCCAAGCTGAATTGGTATGATGAACTTTGACATGCCAGCTATCATCATTAACTTCTATGGCACCCCAGCCAAATTCAACATCAAAACCAGAAGGGCTCATGGTGTAAAAAGACAACATCTCATCATTAGAGTGTCGACCTAGCGTGAACGAGAAGTGGGCGCCCGCTTTCTCTGCCGCATCCATCGCCCGACCAACGTCATCGACGTTATCGACTTGCAACATGATATGAGCAACTT
Organism: Psychrobacter immobilis; assembly: GCF_904846285.1. GTDB lineage: Bacteria > Pseudomonadota > Gammaproteobacteria > Pseudomonadales > Moraxellaceae > Psychrobacter > Psychrobacter immobilis_D. Next base: position 131,283 of record NZ_CAJHAD010000006.1, read on the forward strand.
TCGCTGGGATAGGCACAGGCGCTAACGCCAAAGAATGGTGACGTCCGTTACAACGTAAGAAGGAGATACTTAAAGGTTTACCAGGTACGATTTCGGTATTGATGTAATCTGATACTTTGAAGCCTAAAAGCTGAGTATAGAATGCTTCTTGCGCCGCATGGTCTTTACTAATAAGAACGATATGACCGAGTCCCTGCTCGCCAGTAATAAAGCGAAAACCTTTAGGACTAACGAAAGGCTGATTGGTCAATTGCAAAGGACCATAAAAAGCTTCACAGCGGGTGCCGTCAGGATCATAAAAGACGATAAGCTCTTTCACTTGACGAGATTTTGCCAACTCATCTAAACCCACTTCAAAAGCGATTTTATGCTCGTGCAAGCGGCTTTTCAGACTTTCCAAATCTTGCTTGTCACTGACTTCCCAACCGACATAATCTAGATTGTTATGATCTGAATTTTTAAGCTTAATACGCCAAGCATATGAATCGACGCGCAGTGACATATCACCGTTATCATGGTCATCGACACTGACACCCAGTATGTTTTCGGCATAATCTCGCCACGCTTCTTTATCAGCAATGGAGAAGCCAAGATAGCCCAACGCTTTTATCTCTGACATGTTAAAAATCCCTTTTATGAGTTTTATCCTTTCACTACACAACACATATATAGCCGCGCATTTAGCCGCGCATCAGTTCTCGCAGTGGTAGCTCTGGATTGGCCAATTGTGATGGCTCAACGTTCACATTATTTTTTATCATGCGCATGGCAGCGCGAACGGCATTTGGATTATTGACACTGACTGCACCAATGACGCGATTATCAACCACGCTAAAATACACCGACCAATCACCTTCAAGTCTCACAACCAAATGCTCCTTGGTGGGTAAAATCTTGCCAGCCATTTCTATATGCAAATCGCCTTGATCTGACCAAAACCAATCGACGGGTGCAGCAGGCGGCTCTTTATTTAAAATAGCAGCGGCGGCTCGCTCCCCTTGATGTTGTGCTGACTGCCAGTGTTCATGACGTACCGTTGAGCCATCAGCTTGGGTCACTGCCGCAACGTCTCCCGCCGCATAAACGCCTGAAAATTTAGTGGCCTGATTGTCATTTACTTGAATGCCGCCCGTCACTGGGTTTAGTAGCTCAGCGCTGACTGCTTTCGAAAGATAAGGCGTGCTTGGCGCCATACCAACGCCCATCACGATGACATCAACCTCAATGGACGTGGTATCTTCAAACAATATGGACACACTACCGTCCGCCTGCTCTATAAATTTATCGAGGCGGCAATGAGGTGTTAGCACCACACCTTGGGCGCAGTGATTAGCAACAATTTTTTCGCATAATTCTGTCGGTAGTAGATGAGCCATTGGCAACGCTGCGGCATCTAACCACTGTACTGCGGCGCCAGATTTAGATAACGAAGCTGTAGTTTCAGCACCAATAAAGCCGCCACCTATCACCGCCACGCGTGTATCAGCGGTCAATCTTTGGCGTAGGTTTAGAGCATCTTCATAGTGACGTAGTACCAAGACTTGTGGCAAATCTGCCCCTTCTATAGGCAGTCGTCTTGCCTCGCCACCCGTTGCCAACACGATGACATCGGCAGTTAACGCTTTACCAGATTCCAAAGTGATGCGACGTGTCGTAGGATCTAATTGACGCACACCATCACCATAGTGAGCTTCTATATTGAGCGCCGTGAGCTCGTCATCGCTGATTAAAGCAATATCGTGGTGGGTGCTGTCTGCTTGCATCAAAATCTGCTTGGATAATGGTGGCCTCTCATACGCGCCATGTTGGTCTTTATCGACCAGTATGATGCTGCCCAAAAAGCCCTGTTGGCGTAATGTTCTGACGCAACTCACTCCAGCGGCACTCGCACCGACGACGATGACTGACTCAATTTGGCTCATCTGTCGACCTCAACGTATATCTCACCATCTCTGATTTCGACATCATAAACATTGACGGCTTTTATCGCTGGCGGGTTATCAGGAACGCCCGTCTTTAAGCAAAAGACTGACATATGTAGCGGACACTCAACAGTGTCACCCTCTACAAAACCATCACAAAATGAGGCTTGGGCATGGGTACAAGTGTCATCAATAGCATAAACCTCACCACTTTCACCACGAATGATGGCGATTGGCGGGTTAAATTGGTCCAGCTTGATTGCTTCGCCAATGTCTAAGTCTTCTAATTTGCCAACATGAAACATAACAACCTCGCTCTATTCTGCCGTGAAATGATTGATAACCAATTGCAGGAACTCTTTAGGTCTTTCAGCCATGACCCAATGCCCACAATTGGCTAGGACATGCAAATCTGCATTGGGCATCGAACGACCTAACTTAAAGCCCATTTCTGTTGGCACCACTTTGTCTTCACGGCCGTGAATAACGATAGCAGGATGATTAATTTTGGCGACCACATGCTCAGGCATGCCCGAAAGCTCTGTCTCCTCTTCCTCATTTGGCTGCACCAATAACTTGCGCAGACCTTCTTGAGCGCCAGGGATAAGGCTGGTTTGATAACGCTCTTCCACCAATTCATCAGTGATGGTGTCGGGATTATGAGGAAAATGTGACATGGCTTGACGCATATTTTCGCGTGATGGTGTGTAATCCCATCCAGAGCGCAAGCCGGGTGTCATAAAGAATTTGTCACAAGGGGTGCCCATTAAACAGAGCTTGGAGAATCTTTCAGGGAAACGGGCAGCCGTTGCAAGTGTCAATGAGCCACCAAATGAGTTACCAATGACGTGGGTTTTTTCGATACCTAACGCATCTAAAAAAGCCAGTAAGTGCTTGCCCCAATGCTTAATATCGTAACTGAAGTTAGGATCTCTTTCGGTGTGTCCAAAGCCAGCTAAGTCAGGTGCGATGACACGAAAGTGTTTGGCCAGCTCAGGAATAATCTTACGCCAGTTGGTATAGGCAGAGACGCCTGGTCCAGAACCATGCAATAGCAATAATGGCTCACCCTCGCCCATTTCCAAATAGTTGGTTTGCAGTCCAAAAGCCTCAATCGTTTTGCCTTTGCCAGAATCAATTACTTGCATATTCAATCTTCCTTGATAACAGTTTTCACGAGATGATTATTTATCACTGACAATTACAATAATGTAGATTATCACTAATGTCAATACGCTACCGTATGGTAAATAATAAAAATGATCCTTAGTATGATTGCGAAGCACAATAGGATTAACAGGCCTTTAATTATTAAATCCTTATAAATAATAGCCTATAGGATAAAAAAGAAGATTTATTAATCAAAATTATTAGTTAAATTTTATTTTAATTTAGTAAAAATATATGAATTTTAATTAATTTATAGAATACCAAAGCGTATGTTATAGGCAATAACTAGCCGTATATCTAGGTAAGAAGTAAGGACAAAAATGGTAAAAGCGCTGCTTATTGATATTGAGCAGAATGAAGAAGATATCTTTGAAGAGTCGTTGAGAATGAAGCTGATGGCTTATTAGACTAAGACTTAATTTGATTAAAATGATAAAATATGGAAAATCTTATCTGATTAATTGAGCGCATGGCTCAGTTGGTGTACGATTATCAATTAATACGAGTGCTATCGTACCATCGGGCTTTAGGTATCTGGTATTGAGCATTTAGAATACTTGAAACCTACTAAATACAATGAATGAACTATTTAAGAGTGAATCAACGATGATTGACTCTTTTTTAATAAGTAGAGGTCTTAAAAGCATGGATTTAATAGAAAAAAATCCAAGTCAATCCAACAAACTGACTGCTCAAGATTGGTTGGATATCGCTGAATCTGAGCTGGCTAAATCTGGTATCACGGCCGTCAGAGTAGAGCCACTTGCCAAAAAGCTGAAAGTGACAAAGGGAAGTTTTTACTGGCATTTCAGTAGTAGAAAAGAGTTATTCGAAAAGCTGTTGTCAAACTGGCGCACTCGCTCAACCGTTTCCATTATCGAGCGTTTGAGTGATATAGAGTTGACACCTGAAGAACGCTTGAGAAAGCTTTTCTTGATTCCTTATAAGCGCAACACCAAGACCAATGGCGCCGCTTTAGAGCTTGCCATTCGTAACTGGTCACAAAACGATAAAGCGGTGCAGGAAATTCTAAATGAAGTCGATACTCACCGTCTGACTTTTATTGCGATGATTTTTGAAAATTTAGGATATGACAAAGAGCAAGCGGAGATAAGAGCGGCACGATTCTATTACACGATGCAGGGAATATCTGTCGTCAACGTACACAAAGAACAGGCTTCTATTGAGCAGATATTTGAAACTTTATTGTGATGATTTTTGAATAGTGCTGTGAAGTTGCTTGCACGAATGATACGGCTAGCGATGGTATCCTCTATCGATTTCACCATCGCCTCTTATAACCTTTATGTACCAATAAAATATGTACTAATAAAGTTTAACGCGGAATCTGACGAATGGTAAGAATCTGCTCACTACGTCCAAAAGGCCCATAGACGTCATGCAGTACCGCACTGGTGATACCAATACCGTCAGCACCGTATTGTTGTACCGCCTCTAGACCTAGCCAGCGACCTTTAGGCATACGATGCATGTGAATTTGCAAATCCGTATTGGGGAACATCCATTGTAAATCATCCAGCTCTAACCCCAGTCTTGGTACGATGCCATTAGCAAGATCCACCATCCCGAGCAGATGCACCACATCAGTAGTAGGTTCGTCTTCTACCATCGCCGTATCATTGGTAATCCATACCATACCTTTGCCCGCACGGCGCGCTGAATTAGCAACCAGATTTACGCTTTTGACAAACCCACCGGGCCAGCTTTTCATCTCTTCCCACACGGGCAGCTCATCAGGATGCTGAATTGCGTTTTGATCTTCCAAGCCTGCAATGGCGCTGGTATCTTGTGTCAAGAGTCGCCAAGCACGCGCAGTAATACAAGCGCGACCACCACTACTCATGACCGATTCTATTAACTCGATGGTTTTTCCCGGACGAATACAGCGAGTAGTAATAACAAAATCATCAAGCGGTATTAGCCCTAAGATATCAAGGCTAATGCGTGCTATGCGCATATTCGCTTGCGGCGCAAATTGAATCAGCTCATGAGTCAACAAGCCCGTCGCCGATGCCATATGCTGTTCATGTGGATTCCATGCGCCTTGGGCATGTTGAGTTGGTTTATAATGCGCAATACTAACATTATCTGCTTGCTGTTCACGTTGGATACAATTGTAATAAGCTGCCATGGTTATCCCTTCACTTTGGTTTCCCAGTAAGATAATCTGAATAGATTCAAACCTAGGATAGTAACAGATATATTGGCGTTATTTCCTTACTAACAGGATACTTTCACTTCTAACTGACGTTTTGAGTAGATAATTTGTCTCAGCAGAATTTGCAGAAATCTTGCGGGCTCTAAAATAGCTTTACTCTAAATATGTAAAAAAGAAGTCTAGGGGTCTGCTCAATTTTTTGATACTTTGAGAGAAAGCTATATCCCTTATTATCAATGATTGAGAAGCTTACTTGGAAGTAGAGCTACTTTAAGAGAGTGTAACAATGAAGAAATTTTATTTTGTAGACTGGCTTAATATTTATTAGATGCAAACTATCTCACTATTATGGTCATAGGAATACTATAAATTCATGTAAGGTATGACTAATTCTTATAGAAGTAAAAAAAGGTTGATAACACTATATTTTACATAGTATTAGCAACCTTTTTTATTTAGTGTTTTATTCAGGTGATGTTGTTAATATTGGGGTTTTAGACAAGTTGTGTTTTGACATTGTACTTCCTCCATGAAGAATTGAACGATTAGCATCCATTGCTAATCAACTGTTTGCGACTCTCAATATTCTTATAAAAAGTCTCATTGATAAAAGCTGACTTGTAAATAAAAAGCCAGCCATTAATGAAACTAAGACACACTTTGAGCATTTGTTTTAGGACAATCAAGCTTCAGCAGCTTGTTTTCTAAGCTTGTGACGCAATATCTTGCCCACTGTGGATTTGGGCAGCTCATCGATAAACTCCACATGTCGTGGGCATTTATATCCCGATAAGTTCTTTTTACAAAACTCGATCAGCTCTTCTTTTTTTAAGCTTTTGTCATCGGTGACGACATACAACTTGACCGCCTGACCTTGTTGCTCATCATCGATACCCACTACTGAGCACTCTCTAACTTTAGGGTGCATCTCGACCACGCCTTCGACTTCATTAGGATATACATTAAAGCCGCTAACGATAATCATGTCTTTTTTTCTATCTAACAGCTTGACGTAGCCTTCTGCATCGATAGAGCCCACATCACCTGTCTTCAGATAGCCATCTTTGGTAAAAAATTTGCTGTTATCGAGATTATGATAGCCTTTGATAACGTTCATGCCCTTAATACCAATCTCGCCTACTTCACCGATATTCAGCTGATTTTCATCATCGCCTAAGATGACCATGTCAATGCCTGGTACTGGCATACCGATGGTACCTGTAAAGTTTGTATTGGTCAGAGGATTAGCAGTACCTACCCCGAGCGTCTCAGACATCCCCCAACCTTCGATGATCGTTACGCCCGTGGTATCTAGCCACTTACGTGCCATCTCAGGCGTGGCCGCCATACCGCCAGCTAGTGACAGCTTAAGGTTAGAAAAGTCCAAATCCTTGAATTTGGGATGATTGAGTAGCGCCTGGAACAATGTGTTTACTGCTGGTAGCAGATGAAAGTCTTCTTTTGCAAGGAGCTTAACAAAAGTGTCGATATCACGTGGGTTGGTAACCAGCAGCAAGTGCTGACCCGTACGCAGCCCAAGTAAAGAGATGATAAAAGCAAAAATATGATACATCGGCAAGGCAATTACTGATGTCAGCTGTCCATCGTTATCCGTATACTTAAGTGGTTTAAACCATTCGCTATATTGCTTAGTACCGTAGACGACATTGTGATGGCTAATTAAGATACCCTTAGCCATACCCGTCGTACCACCCGTATATTGAATCATAGCAAGATCATCAGGCTTGACTTCGGGCCTTGTATATCTTAAATCCGCGCCTTTTTGTAGCACCGTTTTAAAGCTCACCTCTGTACAGTTAGTACAGCCAGACAAGTCATACTTAGGCACGGCCTTTTTGATATATTTTGCTGCCAAATTAACCACAATACCCTTGGCTATACCCAACATATCGCCAATAGCACTGACCACGACTGTCTCGACAGATGTTTTATCTATGATAGCGGCTAAGCTATGACAAAAAGGCTCTAGTATAAACAGTAGCTTTGCATCAGCGTCGTTGAGTTGATGCTTGAGCTCACGTGAAGTATATAGTGGATTAATCAGAGTCAACACCATGCCCGCTCGCAAGGTGCCGATGACGATAGGCAAGTATTGATTAACATTAGGCATCATCACCCCAACGCTACTACCCGCTGGTAGATCCAAACTTTGAATCCAAGCGGCGATGCTTGTTGCGATTTGATCGACTTGCTGATAGGTATAAGAGACGCCCATGTTGGTCATGAACTTGCGCGGCGCAAATTTAACCAATACTTCATCAAAGAAATCATTTAAGGATTGGTCAACATAAGGCAAGTCTTTGGCGACACCCTCAGGATACTTCTCGGTCCAAAACTTATTCATCATCAACCTTCCTTGGTTTTTGGCAATTAATTTTTTAAAAGTAGCATTAGTGCACTATTTTACTGCCAACCTGATGTCGCACTATGCTCATCTTGGTGTGCAAATAAAGGATGTGCTTTTGCCTCCTCTAAAGTTAATACTGGAGTGACACAAACATCGGCTGTCTCAAAAACCTTCTGCCAGTGAGCAAGATCTTGACTGGCAAAGGTATCTGCAACTACTTGTGCTGCCTCTTGGCTATCTTTGGTATTAGGCATAACGCCCATTTGCCAGTGTTTAGATTTGAGTTCGGGCAACTCTAACACCTCACATAATCCTTGCCAAAATTTCAACTCCAAGGAGCCGACTGCCATATGACGACCGTCTGCGGTTTTGTATAACCGATAACAAGGCAATAAGCCACCTAAGAAATCATGTTGCGGCTTTGGATTTTTGCCAGAAAAGCTCGCAACCAACTCACCAGTCGCTTTTGGCATGATCAGATGCTGATACAAGCTGTGAGTCATACTGACCGCAACGTGACGACCTTTTCCCGTACGCTGTGCTGAAAATACAGCAGCTAAAAGGGCAATTACTGCCGTATCACTGCCGCCTGCCAAATCTGCAAACTGGATGTTAGGCATTGCTTGATCGCCATTTGCCGTCTTGAGCTGGTCAAGTACGCCACTCATCGCCATAAAGTTGATATCATGACCCGCTTTAGCCGCCCAGTCATGAGTGATGTTATCGCGGTCAGCAGTGCCATAACCAGTAATAGATACCATGACCAGCTTTGGATTAATCGCATGCAGGGTCTTAGCGTCCAGTCCCATACCTTCAAGCACTTCTGGACGGAAACTATCCAGCATCACGTCAGCATCTTTAAGATGCTCTTTGATAGCTTCAATACCTGTTGGATCACGGAAATCAACTTTCTGAGTCTCTTTACCATGGTTTAATGCGGTAAACAGCTCGCCAAAAGCGCGGGCTGGATCGCCATTAAGCGGTTCAATCTTAATAATATCCGCGCCCAAATCTGCAAGCAGCCTAGTCGCAAAAGGCCCTGGGAGATTACGCGTCAAATCAACGACGCGCAGCCCCCGTAGGCAGTCTTTCATAGCATCAGCTTGATTAACCATCTACAAACTCCTCGCCACTTGAAGCCATCTCTACAAGAATTTGAGCAGGTGCAAAACGCTCACCGTATTTGCTCGCAAGCTCGCGGCTACGCGCTACAAATTTATCGACGCCTACTGAATTAATGAACTGCAGCGTACCACCTTGGTTTGGTGCAAAGCCCCAACCGAAGATTGAACCGATGTTGGCATCAGCCACAGTACGTACCACGTTTTCCTCGAAGCACTTTGCAGTCTCATTGGCTTGCACGTAAAGTAAGCGGTCTACCAAGTCTTGCTGCGACGGCTGCTCATCTGTCGTTGGGTACAGTTCAGTAAGCTCAGGCCATAGATGCTTTTCACCATTTTGCGGATAGTCATAGAAGCCTTTAGCAACCTTTTTACCTTCACGGCCAAGTTCTTTGACCATTTTTTCTACCACTGGCATAGCAGGATGTGGGGTAAAGGTTTTGACTTCTGCTTCTAAGGCACGCTTGGTTTGCTGCATGACATGTAATGACAGGCTTAGTGACACCTCATCTTGTAATGCCAGTGGCGGCATGGGCATACCAGACTTCATGCCGGCAACTTCGATGCTGCGTGGGTGAATGCCTTCACTCAACATCGCGATGCCTTCTGATACGTAAGTACCAAAAACGCGAGAAGTGTAGAAGCCGCGGCTGTCATTAACAACGATTGGTGTCTTACCGATTTGACCGACATAATCAAAACCTTTAGCCAAAGTGACATCATCGGTTTCTTCGCCAACAATAATCTCAACTAAAGGCATCTTATCGACTGGAGAGAAGAAATGTAAACCGATGAACTGGCTTGGACGCGTGCTGGCTTTGGCAAGTTCAGTAATAGGCAAGGTTGACGTGTTAGAAGCATAAACGGCAGTGTCTGGAATAACGGCTTCAGATTTACGCGTACATTCTGCTTTAATTTCTACATCTTCAAAAACGGCTTCGATGACTAAATCACAGCCCTCTAAATCATCATAAGACGTTGTGGTCTTGATAAGATCTAATAATGTTTGTTTCTTTTCTTCCGTTGAACGACCACGGCTGATAGCTTTATCGAGCAGCTTACTAGAATAGTTTTTGCCTTTTTCGGCACCTTCGATAGCCGTATCTAACAGTACCACTTCCATGCCCGCTTTAGCTGAGACGTAAGCGATACCAGCACCCATCATACCAGCACCAAGAATACCGACTTTGCTCACTTTAGAGCGCTCATATCCTTCTGGGCGTGACTGACCTTTTTTGATGCTATTTAGCTGCGTCCAAAGGGTATTAATCATATTTTTAGACACGTCTGATAGCGCACAGGCGACAAAAAAGCGTGACTCAATTTTAAGACCGTTATCGATATCGGTAAGACAGCCTTCAAATACACTAGATAAGATGTGGGTAATAGCCGGATAATTGCCGTGCGACTTTTGATTGGCCATCGCGGGCGCAATTGAAAACACTTGCACCACGTTAGGATGCTTGCTATCGCCGCCCGGTATCTTGAAGCCTTTTTTATCCCATGGCTGCTGCACTTTTGGATTTTCATTAATCCACGCTTTTGCCTTACTGATAAGCTCGTCATTGTCATGAGCCACGTCATCGATAAGGCCAATTTCTAGCGCTTGCTGTGGGCGAAGCTCTTTGCCTTGCGTCATCAGCTCAAGGGCTTTTTGAATACCAACCAAGCGTGGCAGACGCTGAGTACCACCACCGCCTGGTAATAAACCTAGCTTAACTTCAGGTAAACCCAGTTTGGTTTTTGGCGAATCAATGGCGATACGATAATGGCAAGCTAGAGCCAACTCCAAGCCACCACCAAGCGCTGTACCCGTAATCGCTGCAACCACAGGCTTACCTGAAGTTTCGAGTTTACGCAGACTAGCTTTCAAATCCTCAACCAAATCAAATGCTTGCTCCGCAGTTTCAATAGTGGCCAGTTGATCAATATCTGCGCCGACTACAAAGGTTGACTTGCCAGATGTTAGGATCAAACCTTTTGCGTCTTGGTCGTTGACAAATGCATCAGTCAATGCGGCAAAGGCGTCATTAAAGCCATCACCAATGACATTCATCTTACGATCTGCTTGATCGATAGTGACCGTAATAATACCGTTATCGGCTTGGGCAGAAAAATTATTCAATGCATTGATGGCATCTACGCTATTAGTGCTCATATTCAGTCCTTCTTAATTTATTATGCGGTACAATTGGTCATTGAAAACCGCTATTTATAAATGCTTTATTAACGTTCTATACACGTTCAATAATAGTCGCAATACCCATACCACTACCCACACATAGGGTAATCATAGCTGTTTTTAGGTCGCGGCGCTCAAGCTCATCAAGCACTGTTGTCAGCAGCATCGCGCCTGTTGCGCCAAGTGGGTAACCCATAGCGATAGCGCCACCGTTGACGTTGACGATATCAAGCGAGAGGCCAAAATCATCCGCAGTATTAAGCGGTACAGCAGCAAAGGCTTCGTTAATCTCCCAAAGGTCGATATCAGCAGCAGTCATACCGGCTTTAGCCAAGGCTTTTTTACAAGCGGGTGTAGGACCAGTCAGCATAATAGCTGGCTCTGAGCCAATGACTGATGCCATAGTGATTTTGGCACGTGGCTTAAGACCAGCTTTTTGACCGGCAGCCGCACTACCGACGAGGCAAATTGCCGCACCATCAACGATACCCGATGAGTTACCAGCGTGATGTACGTGGTTGACGTTTTCAATCGTCGTATATTTATCAAGAATAACGCCATCGAAGCCCATTTTTCCTGGCATCATAAAGGATGGGTTTAGGCCAGCTAAAGTCTCTACTGAAGTGTTTGGACGAATAGTTTCGTCTTTGTCTAATAGCAATAAACCGTTTAAATCTTTGACTGGAACCACTGATTTACCGTAGTAGCCTTTTTCCCAAGCGGCGGCGGCTCTTCTGTGTGACTCTGATGCAAACTCGTCAACGTCTTTACGGCTAAAGCCTTTTAGCGTTGCGATGGTATCAGCGCCTACGCCTTGAGGGACAAAACTTGTGGCATTATTGACACGGGGATCCATATACCAAGCGCCGCCATCAGAACCCATCGGCACACGGCTCATAGATTCAACACCACCGGCAACGACCATGTCTTCCATACCAGACATCACTTTGGCAGCAGCAAGATTGATAGACTCAAGACCGGATGCGCAGTAGCGTGACAAGGTTACCCCTGCGACACTTTGATCCCAGCCCGCATCAAGAACAGCAATACGGGCAATATCAGAGCCTTGCTCGCCAACCGGTGTCACACAGCCGAGCACCACATCGTCAACCAAGCTGGTGTCTAAATTGTGGCGCTGCTGCATCTCTTTGAGTAGCGTGCGAGTCAGCCAAATGGGAGAGGCTTGATGTAAAGCGCCGTCTTTTTTGCCTTTGCCACGTGGGGTGCGGATGGCATCATAGATATAAGCGGTCTCGGTCATAATAAATCCCTTTAATATTTCATTGGATATGTGTTAAATAATGAAGTTTTGAGGAGAATATATTCTCCTCAATTCAATGCTTAATAACATTTGGCTTAATAACATTCGTATATTGGCTGGTATGTATTTATCTGCATACAGCGGTTTGCATCAAGCGGTTTACATACAGCGGCTTGGTTTCACCTAACGCTATTACATAAAGCGTGAGGCCAACTCCTTCATAATCTCATTAGTGCCGCCGTAGATTTTTTGTACGCGAGAGTCAGCATACATACGAGCGATAGGATACTCGGACATATAACCATAACCACCAAATAGCTGTAAGCACTCATCCATCGTTTTGCACTGTTTTTCAGTGACCCAGTACTTAATTAATGAGGCTTGGGCTGCGGTAAGCTTACCCGCTATCTGCGCCTCAACAGCAGAATCACACAAAGCTTTTACCGCTAAATAATCAGCTTGTACTTCAGCTAACTTGAAGCGCGTGTTTTGAAACTTCCAAATCGGCTTACCAAAGGCTTCGCGCTGCTTGACATAATCAAGCGTCAGCTCTAAAGCAAGTTTCATAGCGCCGCAACCACTTAAGGCAATAATCAGACGCTCTTGTGGCAGCTCTTGCATCATTTGTATGAAACCTAGACCTTCCATACCGCCTAATACGTTTTTTTGTGGCACACGCACATTACTAAAGAATAGCTCCGAGGTATCTTGACCAGCCAAACCAGTCTTTTTAAGGTTACGTCCACGTGAGAAACCTTCTAAACCGTCCGTCTCGACCAAGATAAGTGAGACGCCCTGAGCACCCTGCTCGCGGTCTGTTTTACAGGCTAGTAGAACAAGGTTTGCATGCTGACCGTTCGTGATAAATGTTTTTGAGCCATTGATGATATAGTCATCACCTTCTTTTATCGCGTAAGTCTTGATAGCTTGTAAGTCAGAACCAGTGGTAGGTTCAGTCATCGCAATAGCAGCGACGTATTCGCCAGTAGCCATCTTAGGCAATAATGATTTCTTCTGATCTTCAGTACCAAGCTTATAGATATAAGGGGCAACGATACCTGAATGTACCATACCGCCATAGCCCGCTTGGTTCGCTTGTGCTTGAGCTAACAAAATAGCAGCTTCATGACCAAAGTTACCGCCGCCGCCGCCGTACTCTTCTGGTATAGAGGCACATAAAAAGCCCATCTCGCCTGCTTCGTTCCACGCTTCACGGTCGATCATACCATTTTCACGCCACTGCTCGTCTTTAGACTCCCAACTTTGGAACATCTTCAAAGCACTGTCATATACCATACTATGTTCTTCGGTCATCCAGTTTGAGGCAAAGGCTTCAATACTCATGCTATCCATCCTTGGTTTAAATTAAAAATATAATTAAATTGATTGTGCTGGAATTAAAGTTTTATTAAGAGTGGCAATTAATGGTAATTTAAATTACCCTTTGCACAAAACCTTAAATCGATACAAACATTAACTCGTGACAAATATACTAGGTTATCAAAATACTTTATTCAATCTGTTTAATTTAAATGGTAATATAAGTTACCATAATTATGTTTTGTAAGCTCAATAAAGAAACTCACTCTCAATCAAGCAAAATATATAGGAGTAAATATTTATGACAAGGGTCAGCCCAAAGGACAGCCTTACGACACCTCATCAATTGGCACCGTTGGCAGATATGCGACCTGCCACCTTGGATAAGATTGAAAAAGCAGTTCGTAAAGTGTTCGCAGGCTTCGATCCTAGTGAAGTCACGATGGCGCAAATTGCCAAATCTGCCAACGTGTCATTGCAAACCCTCTACAAATACTTTGGCGATAAGCAAACCCTATTTAATACCATTATGGATATCGTGCTTGGCAGATTGGCTGAACGAATCATGGATCATCTGCAAGGGATTGATAGCGTGAAAGATCGATTGCGTAAGACGCTTTGGGTGTGTTTTGATTTTGTAGATACTCATCCCGATGCAGTGATGGTACTGTCCTCGGTATCGGTATCACGTATTCGCAGTATTGCTATTTATGAGAATAAAGATCTGATTGGTGCATTTTTGGATGTATTAGAAGATGGGCAAAAACGCGGTGTATTGAACGACAGCGTGCCGCTATATATTTTGTTTGATGTGTTTATGGGATTTATTAGCCGTCTAGGATTAATGCATATCATGCGTCAGAGCCATACGCCGATAAACAAAGATTTTGATGCGTTGTTTGTGATTTTGTGGCGAGCGATATCTAAGCCTGACATAGAAAGTCTTCAATGAAAATGATATAAAGATAAATTGTTTAATATGCGTATTCTGCTTAAGATAATTAGGCTGAATGGTAGCAAGCAATGTCGTTTAGCTTAATTGATGACATACCCTAGTTAAAATTCTAGCGGCCATCATTAAAGCTATCCTTTTAATAAGTGGTTAGCCCGCTCAATGTGATGACATGACTGCGCAAAATTTGTTACCATGACTTTTTAAATGCTACGATTTAGGTAATTTCACTTAGGTAATAAAGACATGGCCAAAAACGCCCTACAAGAACAACTCTTAAAAGCTGGATTGGTGGATAGCAAAAAAGCCAAAAAAATCAGTAAACAGTCGCAGCATGCCAAGCGTACTGGCGACGCCTCAAACCTTGAAGCCAAAAAAGCCTTGGCAGACGCTCAAGCCAAAAAAATAGAAAAAGATCAAAAGCTTAATCAGGAAAAACAGCAGATTTTGGAAGAAAAAATGCTAAGAGCCAATGTTATTCAGATGATTAAGCAACACCAAATCACAGAAATACAGGGTGACGTCACCTATCAATTTATTGACGATGCGAAAATTAAAAAGATTTATATTACCCAAAAGCTCTATGATCAAATAGTGGCGGGTCATGTGGTGATTGCGCGCTTAGAAGACGATTACGCGCTGCTTCCTCGCCCATTGGCTGACCGTATCAACTCCAAGCTCGAAGGCTTTATGGTGGTGTCGAATGACAAATCAGAGGTTGAGCTGGCAGAAGATGACCCTTATGCTGCTTATGTCATTCCAGATGATTTAATGTGGTAATTTATTCTTAAATATTGAAGAATGAGATTCTGATTATCCTATTTACTCAAAAAGTCTTTTATAGATAACTCTATAAAAGACTTTTTTAATGCTTGTTTAGTGAGTCAACTACAAATTCTTAAGTGGTGTACTCTTAAGGTCATATCGATTTAAAACGAATTTTTCATTGCAGGATTACTTTATAATAAGGTTAGGCTAAAAAGCACAAGCTAACATAGCTAAAATCATCAGCAACAATAATTATTAGACCGATACGCGGGTATAACTTTAGGGGCAGCTAGTGGGTGAAAATATTAGGGTTAGCATTTTATTATTAAGTACGTTTCTGGTTGCCTGTGGTGGCGGTGGCAGCGGTGATTCAAATAGCGATAAGCCATCAAAAAATGACGGCAAACTCCCAACAGATACCGAAACGTCACAAGGTAAACCACTTACTGAAAAGCTACAAGAAACACCAGAGGATACAAATACTCCTTCAGTAGGAGGCACGCCTGCCGAAAAAACTGAAACGATACCTATCAGTACAGTAAGTAATAAAAACCATCCTACTGCCTCCATTGCCGGAATGAACTTGATTAGTTTAGAACGGCAGGCTTGGCGGACTGTCGTATGATAATGATTTAGAACATTTGTCAGTTCAGCATGCCCAGTACATTCAGCATATGTTCTCAAATGCCAATGTGAGCAGTTTTAATGCTCATAGCCAGCAACCTCTGGTGGGCTTAGAAAAAACAACGGGCATAAACAATCCTTATTATTCTGGAGTTAATTTTAAAGATCGCCTTATCGCTGCCAATTATCCAAATAGCAGCTATATCGCTGGTGAAAACATTTCTCACAGAACCGCCTATTCTTCGAATGGTCTGAGCTTATCGCCTGATACTCATGCAATAGATATGGCGCGCGGCCTGCTATCAGCCCCTTATCATATGCGGACACTGGTAAATCCCAATATGAATAGCACAGGCGCAGGCTTAGTCACTTATACACCTTTTGAAAAAGATGCCAACACTTCAAAAGGTTATTTGTTCGTTACAAGCATTGCAGGAAGTATTACAACCCCTAAAGATATTGCCAATAAAATCATCACCTACCCTTGCGCCGCAAGTACAGGAGTAAAAACAGGGCTATTTAATGAATCTCCCAATCCTGTGCAGGGCACAAATCGTAACTTAGCTACTGACCCTATCGGTCACCCCGTACATATTAGATTGGCCGATGCAAACACTATCAAAGTCAGTAATGTGAAGATTATAGATGTCAAAAGAAATATCAATATTCCTATTAATATGATTGATACAGATAATGATCCGCATAAAGGCACTTCCTATCAGTTACCAGCAAACGAGGCTTTCATACTGCCTATTACCGATAACTTAAAGAGCTGTGAAGTCGGTAATCGCAAAGGCCAAAACTGTGGTTTGTATGGTAATAGCGACTATCAGGTAAGCTTTGATATTTTAATCAACAATAAAAACCTAGAAACGAGAAAATTTACCTTTAAAACACGTCCGGTCAATTACAGCTAAGAACTCTTTTCATTCGTAAAAATGCCAACAAATAAGAAAAGCCCTATCTTGTGCTAGGGCGTGTCCCTAATCTGGAAAAGTAAGTTCAAAAGCCTTAAAATATAGAGACTATTTCAAACATGGCTCTCTA
>NZ_CAJHAD010000007.1 GCF_904846285.1 Psychrobacter immobilis
TTAGTCAGGTTTGTTATATGTAAATTCACATATAAGTCATTCCGTTTGTCTTAATGAGGTGCGTATTATAGACGCTTTAATCAGTAAGTCAAGAGGTTATTTTTATTTAGTTTGAAACTGGGTTTAAACTAATAATGATTTACTCAGTCTTGGTTAGGTTGATTAGAATAATAAATCATTCTCCAATCTGCCTTCCCTTCCGACTGGGTGGCATTATACGCGGTTTTAGTAGGGGGTCAAGGGGGTCTGGAGGTTTAAATTAATATATAGCCTAACCCCTTGATTGCTTACGATTTAAATTTGAGACGATATTAAGGGCAAAGATTCTTCGTCCATTTTCCTATTTTGTTACCGCGCAGACATTGATATTGAACCCCATACTGCACCCACTGCCAATTTAAATCAGACGACTTACCTCTTAACGCAAAGCTAATACGATAACGTTCTGCGCTAACACTATCATCCATTAGACCAGAGCGAGTAATAACAACGACAGCTGTCTTAGGCTGTGATTTTGACGGATAGTAAAAAGCTTGTGCCAAATCATAGTCAGCATCTACTTCATTAATACTGCTATTGATGAGTTTAAGCTTTTCAAGTCCACAAGTAATCAGTCCTTTTTTCGTAGAACACGGCGCTGATGCAGAAGTAACGGCGCCAGCATTGATATTTAAATGATAAAAGTTAGCAGGATTGGCCGCTTCAGCGCGAGATATTGCACTTACTGAGTTGCTAGTAGCAGCATGTGAAGATATTGAAACGAATGACAATGAAAGTAAAGTACTTGCCATTAACCCTTTTAATAGGTGCGCTGATACATTTGAGATAGACAATGGACGATTAAAACTAGGTAAGTTCAGCATAATAACCTCGACTTTGATTATATGAAGTCATAGAAATACCAATGTTAGAATGATACTTTTTAAAACGATACTTCAATATTGAATGAAGAATCTATACCATAGCACTTTATAAGGCATCCTATTAAAATTCATTCTTAGTCTTTTGTATTAAACCCCTCTACTTATATTCTGAACTTTCAATCTTATTATTTATCCTATAAACATTTCCCACATACGAACCGCCTATTAAAAAATAGGCGGTTCGTATGTGCATGTCTTAAGCTAAAATCTACTATAAAGCAGTCATAGCGTTAACTGCTAACTTTGGTTTGTAAGGTGGTAACAATACCTGACAAGGCATAAATAATACCAATTGCTAAGATGCCTACAGGGATATCATATAAGATGATACTCATCACCAATACGCCGATAATGAGGACAACAAAAGGCACTTTCTTTTTATCGAACTCTTTAAAGCTATAGTATTTGACGTTGCTGACCATCAATAAGCCGCAGATAACGACCCAAGCGGCAAATAAAAACATAACGCCAGTATCGTATTGTCCGATCCATTCATTATGATCGACCGCAACCATCACCGCTGCTGTCACTAATATAGCAGCGAGCGGACTTGCCAAGCCGACAAAGTACTTTTTATCGACAATACCAACTTGAACGTTAAAACGCGCGAGGCGGAAAGCGGCGCAAGCGGTAAAGACGAAAGCGCAACCAAGACCAATCCGACCTAAAGGCTCTAAAGCAAAGCTATATATTAAAATCGCAGGTGCAACGCCAAAAGCTAGCATATCAGCGAGTGAGTCGTACTGCTCGCCAAAAGGGCTTTGCGCATTCAGCATACGTGCAACTCGCCCATCGGCACCATCAAGAATGGCGGATAAGAAAATCGCCAGTGATGCTTTATAAAACTCGCCTTGGGTACTGGCTAAAATAGAATAGAAACCTGATAGTAACGATAAAGTCGTGATGAGATTGGGTGCTAAATACACACCGCGACTGACCACGCGCTTGCCTTCAGCAACTTCTGCTTCAATCACCTCAAAGGTTAAGCCATCATAATTGTCATTATCCGCTAGGCGAATATTGAACTCATGCTCATCGACAAAAGGCGGCTGAGTGGCAGCGCTATCTTGTAATAGTGGCTCTTTTACCAAACCGTCATTCATAACCTTGTCGGTTACTAAGCTATTTGATGAGTGATCAGTCGTCATAAAGATATCCTTATTCGCCAACTAGCCAGCGGACATTAGTAGCACTGTCTGCAGACAAGTCTGGCGCATCTTCAACTTTTAACACCGGTTGTAAAAAGCGTAATATCTCACGTGCATGATTGTCAAACTGCCAAGGCGGATTGATAATCAGTAAACCTGTACCATTCAGACCGACGGCGATATCGTTAGGATATATATTAAGCTCACAGACCAATTGACGTCTCATCTCGGTACGTTTAAGCTTTTTATGGAACAGCTCAACCGCTTCGATGTTTTTAATGGGATACCATAACGCATAAGTACCTTGTGGCCATTTCTCATAAGAGGCGACCAATAGATTAATCAGGCGTGTAAAGTCTTTGTGCTCTTGCTCGTAAGGAGGATCAAGGAAAATCAGACCACGCTTCTCTTTTGGCGGAATCACAGCAGCGATACCTTCAAAGGCATTACGATGATGAATACCAATTGGCAATTTATGCAGCTGATAATTCAGTGCATCATATTCACTGGCTTTGGCCTCAAACGCTTCAGCGCGTACACCAGCATCTGGATTTTTCTCCACATGATGCGCAATCCACCACGGCGATCCGGGATAGACTTTTTTGTCATAAGTGAAACGCGCTTGCTTAATGCCTTCCATATAGTCTTTGACTGCCGTCGGTGCTTTTTCGACGTCAGCTTTTACCAAGGCTTGGATACCGCCTTTGGATTCACCTGTTTTGCGCGCCTCTTCACTGCCGAGCGAATACAGTCCACGACCGCCATAAGCATCCAGCACATAAAAAGGTTTGTTTTTTTGCCCCATTTGATTCAGTAGTTGTACCAATAAAATGTGTTTAACGACATCGGCAAAGTTACCAGCGTGATAGGCGTGTTTATAATTCATAAGATCAAAAGTTTAAATAAGAAAAATTGCATCTATGGTAGCATAGACAGGGTAAAAGATAACGATGGTTTTGGTAAAAAGGCATGGATTGGCTGTGTATTGACAGCGAATGGCATGTTTATTGATAACGGCGAGACAAAATGACGCAGATTATTAGCAATCTTGAGGTGACACAGCTAGTCGTTGAGAATCCGATTGGACAAGACAATCCTCCATTACTGTTTCCTCATGATGGCGACGATAACCAAAAGCCACCAACTCAGAACGTATTAGCGTTATCCGACTTTGATGTCGATTGGCAAAATAAGCTAACGGATAAACAGCTAGATAAGTTTGTAGATGATGGTTGGATGATTATTGACGGGGTGTTTGAGAATAAAGCACTGTTAGCCTTGCAGTCCGAGAGCGGTTTTATTGAGTATCGTGACGCAGAGCTAACTGCGGGTGTGCGTATCAGTGATATTCGCGGCGACCGCATCCGCTGGATTACCGAAAACTTCTTTGCAGGGTTTTACTATCTGCAAAGTATCAATGCGCTTGCCGCGTTGTTTAATCGCAGTTTGTTTGCTGGTATTCGCCATAGTGAGGCGCATTATGCTTGTTATCCAGTGGGTTTTGGCTATCAATGGCATAGCGATAATCCGGCTGGGCGTGATGAGCGCGTTATCTCGGCGGTGTTTTATCTCAATGATGATTGGAGCGATAGTGACGGCGGCGCTTTAGAAATCGTCGATAAACATGGCATTCATCATAATGTCATGCCTGTTGCCAATAGACTGGTCATATTTGATAGTGACCTACAACATCAAGTACAAATTGCTCATCGTCAGCGTTATTCTATCGCGACTTGGATGCGCCGTGATGGTCTAGTGCCTTTTGTTGAAGACAATATTTAAAATTCATCAGCTATTACTTTTACTTTAAATAAGCCTTGTTAATTAAGGATAATGACAATGCATAAAACCTTATTTAGAAGCTTACTCTTAATTGTTATGTTTCCTCTAATTGTTAGCTGCGAGACGCTTAATCATCAAACCCCTACTCAACAACACAATGAGTTCTTTTTTACCTACTATTTACCAAAATCCACTCCTGAAAAACCTCTAATAATTAATCCGACCGCTATTACTACTGAATTCAAATATGAGGACGAGTGTCTACTTGCATTTGACGGAAGCAGATGGATGACACCCGTATTTCCCGAAGGACAAGCAACTTTTGATAGTCATTATAAGACTTTAAAATTATTAGGAACAAGTTATAAAATGGGTGATGTCATTTCTGCAGGTGGCTATGTGAGTGCTTACAACAGTGACAAAGTTAAAAACTATAATAATACCCCAGCCGAAAAGTGCATTACAGAGTATCTAGCAATATATTACGGCGATTATGAGAAAATTTACTTGGATAAAAACTAAAGTTATTTTGACCATCAGAGTTGATAAACATCAGTATTAGATAAATCTTATAAAAATAAGCCAGATTATATCACAAGAAATATTAAATCAACTTATCTAGGAATGTCATGAGTTCAGAAAATAATAGTAAAACCCATCAACAGCAAACCTTAGCATTAAGTATCGCCCTACTTGAACGTCCTTCCGTCACCCCAGATGATGACGGCTGCCAAGATATATTGTCAGAGCGCTTGCAACAAGCAGGGTTTGACTGTGAGTTTATGTATTACGGTGATAGACAGGCAAAAGGCGAGCAGGCTGAAGTCAAAAACTTATGGGCGCGCCGTGGCACTACTGATCCAGTTATTTGTTTTGCTGGTCATACCGACGTTGTGCCTACGGGTGATGAAAAAAATTGGACTTATCCGCCATTTACCCCAACCATTGCAAACGGTTATTTATGGGCGCGCGGTGCTGCTGATATGAAAACTGGCATTGCAGCCTTTACCGTTGCCGCCGAGCGTTTTGTCGCTAATCATCCTAAGCACAATGGCTCTATTGCGATGCTTATCACCGCAGATGAAGAAGGCCCGTCCATCAATGGCACGGTCAAAGTCATTGAAACCTTAGAAGCGCGCAATGAGAAAATTACCTATTGCCTCGTTGGCGAACCATCAAGTACCGACACGCTTGGCGATATCATTAAAAACGGTCGCCGCGGCTCATTAGGCGCCGAGCTGACCGTCACTGGCAAACAAGGTCATGTTGCCTACCCGCATCTGGCTTGCAATCCGATTCATGCGGCAATGGCGGCATTAGCAGAATTAACCAATGCCACTTGGGATAACGGCAACGAGTATTTCCCTGCGACTTCCCTGCAAATCTCTAATATCAATGGCGGTACGGGCGCAACCAACGTTATTCCTGAAACGCTAACCGTTATCTTTAACTTCCGCTTTTCCACAGAAACGACGGAAGAAGAATTAAAAGTAAGAACTCATGCTATTTTTGATAAGCATTTTGAGAATAGCAAAGCCAGTTATGATATTCATTGGAAATTATCCGGTCAGCCATTTTTAACCCCTGAAAACAAATTGGTCTCAGCCTGCCAGCAAGCGATTAAATCTGTGACCGATGTTGATACCACATTATCTACATCAGGGGGTACTTCAGACGGACGCTTTATCGCGCCAACCGGTGCGCAAGTGGTTGAGCTTGGCGTACGTAATGCCACCATTCATCAGGTCGATGAAAAGGTGGAAATAGATGACTTGGGGAAATTGGCGCAGATATATGAAGGGATTTTAGAGAATTTGTTATTAGGTGATAAGTAATCTATAGGAAAGCGGCTATGAAAATATTTAAAATCAATAAACCTCTTTTAATTTATGTAGCCACTGGCTTTAGTTTAACAATAAGTGCCTGCGACAATGCACAAAAAATATATCCTAACATCTATACTAATAAAACAGAATCTGGAAGCAGTACTACTAGCTACGACTATTCTAATCAATCCGCTTCTATTAACCACTCTATTACTCAACTAGAATGGTCTGCACTCAATGACGATGAACAAGTTAATGAGATAAAACGTATTATCGAAAATTATGGCGGTGAGTTGCAAGGGCTGGCTTATTCAGATACAGGGATCATAACGGTAGCTGATGTTTATGTCCTAAATGCTGATATATCAGACGCTAAACGGTTACAGTTAACTAAAACATTATCAGATTTGGTAGGGACATCTATCGTAATAAACATTTTAGAAAGTAAAGTAATTGATGAGATAGGAAGCCTGAAAAATTCAGAGCTATCAGCAATTAACCAAGATCAGATAGAAAATTTTTCGATTTATAATGACGAACATGTTAACGAAGTAGCGAGTATTGTAGAAAGCTACGGCGCTAAATTACAATCTCTTGGTTACTCAGGCGATTCAGAACTCAACCTCTCAATCAGCTACTACCCCAAAAATCTTACCAAGTCTGATTTTGAAAATTTAGAAAGAGAGTTAAAGCAGCTAACGGGTGTTAATGTCATCGTGTTTAGAAAGAGTATAAGTATTAAGCCGCTTTAACCTACCTTTATATACAATCATTCAATTGGTGAGTTAAGCTTGAGCTAACCCACCTTTATACTTAAATAATCTACTCAATCCCAATATAAACATCAACTTGTCCATACTCTAAATTACCATCAATATAGTGCTCAAAATCGACATTATAAGTGCGAGTATGCTCACAGCTTGGGTCGTTAAAGTACTCCCACGCCTTCTCCCACGCATTCATGACTGTATTAGGCATATTGCCTGTTTCGGAAAAGACCAAGTATTTCCCTGCAGGAATGGCTATTGTTACAAGGTTACTTGTATTGGCGACCGCCGCATTATCCGGCGGCGCCTGCTCATTGTCCACTTCCCAACCAGCGACAACATCAAACGCTCCTACTAAATCAGCACTTTCATAATTGTGGTAGATACCATAAATATCCTGACCTTCAGGCAAATCACCCATGTAGTTTTGATAAAACTTTTGCCATAACCGGCCCAATTTTGCCGTTTCATGGCTAATTTCAGCATTATTGGTGGTGCGAACGCTGATGCCTTTGCACGCTATCGCTTCGAGTAGCTCTTTGATTTCTGATGTCATAATTGGGCATGTCCTATATATTAATGCTGATTTTTATTTAAAATGCTATTTAAAAAAATATTTGAAATGAGTGTTTATACAATTGATATTGCAGCATTACTCTAATCTGCCTCATCAATCCAGTTCATTTGAATGGCTTCCAAGATACCTTCGTTTGAGCGCTGCGGGTCATCATCAAAGCGTTCAAGTTCAGTCACCCAGCGATGCAAATCGGTAAAGCGAATATACTGCGGATCGGTCTCTGGAAATTTTTCGTAAAGCTCAATAGCAATATCTAAGCTGTCTGTCCATTTTAATTTTTGCGGGGTCATGGTAGATCCTTAACTTGTCATCATTTTATAAATGTCATCGAATTGATGGTCAGCTTGACTGGTTATTTGCTTAACCATTTTCTTGACCATTTAATACCCTCTATCGTAGCAAAATTCGCCCGCTGATTATAGACAAGTTCGTCATGCAGCCTTTATTGATTTAGCTTATTTTCTCTATTTAGCAGATTCATAAGACTTAATCGCTACTTGATGCTGATTCCAAGAATCAATGATCTCATTTGTATGCGCGCCTGTCATATCCAATATCTCTGGCACACATTTACCTTTTTTATTGGTCAATACAAACTTAGTCATACCGACGCCCATCAACTGGTCTTTCACAAAGAAGCGCGTTTCAAAATAAACGTATTTTTTATCCCACCCGACAAGCGCACTATTTACGGTCATTTTTCTCAGAAACTTAATTTCTTTGAGATAGACCATTTCTTGCATGGCGATAATCCAGCCGAGATTTTTAATGCCCTTTTGATGACAGCACGCCATCAGCCAGTTGGTGATGTTTAACTCAATAAAAGATAAGTAGCGATAATTGGGTAGATGATCACGAAAGCCCATGTCATGTGGCAACACTCGATAGTGACGTACAATTGGTGCCGTCAAGGTTTCGACACTTAAGTGTTCGCTAACTGCTTGCTGTTTAAGCTGCTGCTTTAATAAGCTGACCATAATAAAAAAACGTATCAACATGTTCATAGGGATATCTCTTAACTATTATTATTTATTAATCATGATTGGATATAGTTGAATGTAAATGCTGCCTACCTTAACGCA
The DNA here is from genome assembly GCF_904846285.1 of Psychrobacter immobilis. GTDB lineage: Bacteria > Pseudomonadota > Gammaproteobacteria > Pseudomonadales > Moraxellaceae > Psychrobacter > Psychrobacter immobilis_D. The sequence continues at coordinate 8,106 of NZ_CAJHAD010000007.1, forward strand.
AAAAAAGCCACCTCAGTGACTTTTTTATGGCAAAGCTTAGATTTAATAACTTATCTTTAATCACTTACTTTATGGATTAATGCGCGCCATTGATACTACGGACCATCTCTTCGACCATTTTCTTGGCATCACCAAAGATCATCATAGTTTTGTCCATATAGAATAAGCTGTTATCAAGACCTGCATAACCCGTGTTCATCGAACGTTTGATGACCATCACTGTTTGCGCTTTGGTGACATCTAAAATCGGCATACCAAAGATTGGCGACGATGGATCATCTTTTGCTGAAGGATTAACAACGTCATTGGCACCTATGACTAATACCACATCAGTACTGGCGAAGTCAGAGTTAATCTCATCCATCTCAAGAATATCATCATAAGGGACATCGGCTTCAGCCAATAGTACGTTCATGTGTCCTGGCATACGACCAGCGACCGGATGAATCGCAAAACGTACATTGACGCCTTCTTCTTTTAATAGCTCATACAATTCTTTGACCGCGTTTTGTGCACGGCCTTGCGCCATACCGTAACCCGGTACAATGACCACACTACTGGCATTGGCCATTAAGAAACCAGCATCTTCTGCTGAGCCTGCTTTATAATTCTTTGGTGCGCCATCATCGCCACCCGCTGCGGCAGCTGTCGTACCCATACCGCCAAACAAGACATTAAGCAATGAGCGGTTCATGGCTTTACACATGATATAAGATAAAATCGCACCTGATGAACCAACAAGCGAACCTGCGATAATGAGCATCGAGTTGCCAAGGGTGAAACCAATACCTGCTGCTGCCCAACCTGAGAACGAGTTCAATAGTGACACAACCACTGGCATATCACCGCCACCGATTGGCGCAATCCACATCCAACCAAAGATGACTGCAATCACTGCCATCGCATAAAATGCTGGCAATGAATCGGTCATAAAGTAGACGATACCAAAACCAATCATAGCAATAAATAACAGTGCCTGTACGGGTTTTACCCAACTACCAACCAAAGTTTTCGCCCAACTCTTCGCTGCCAATTTACCAAAGGCAAAGACCGACGCTGAGAAAGTAATCGCACCAATGAAACAACCGATAAACAATTCAACACGGGCAACCGCGCCATGCTGTTGTTCAGTATGCAGTACCGTTGCTAATGCAATCGCCACCGCTGCCAAACCAACAAATGAATGCATCAAGGCCACGGTTTCTGGCATTTGGGTCATGGCGACCGTTTTTGCTTTCCACATGCCGACGAGTGCACCCAATACCATCGCACCGATAATCAACCAAAGCACGGGACCTTTCGCTAAGAAGAATGTCGTTGCTACGGCAATCGCCATCGCCACCATACCAAAGCGGTTACCGCGAATAGCAGTTTTTGGACTAGATAAACCCCGTAAGGTTAAGACAAAAAGAATGGCACCCACTAAGTAAAACCAATCTGCATTTGCTGCAATCATATTTGTTAAATCGCTCATGCATCGCCTCCGCTTTCAGTCGTCCCAGTTTCAAGAGCAGGTGCTTTTTTCGCTTTAGGTTTAAACATCGCAAGCATACGCTCAGTCACGGCAAAACCACCGAAGATATTGATACTGGCTAAAAATACCGCAAAGGCACCTAGTAAACTGGTCGGGGTAAACATTGAACCGTCAATAGTGACGGTCTGTAGCATCGCACCGACGATGACAATACTTGATAAAGCGTTGGTGACCGCCATCAATGGTGTATGTAGTGCAGGGGTAACGCCCCAAACGACGTAGTAGCCGACAAAAATAGCGAGTACAAATACGGTAAAAATCGCTACAAACGGTGTGCTACTCATGGCCGCACCGGCTGGCGCTGCAGCTAAAATAGTGGCAATCATCTAATCCTCCTAAAAATTTGTTCGTGTCTGGCAAATGTAGGGTAATGAGGTAGTCGAGGCTTAAGGTTTAAGGCTTAGCGTTTAGCAAGGCGTACTTGGTGGTCATGCGTCACCGCTAACGCCCCCTGAATCTCATCATTCATATCTAAATTTAGTGCCAGTGTCTTCGCTGAAGCGTCGTCTGTAGCTGCAGGAGCAATTAAAGTGGTGATAAAATTAACAAGGTTGTTGGCATATAAATCTGAAGACTGCGCTGCCAGTTGCGATGGAATATTAGCCGCCCCAACAATACGCACGCCATTTGCTGTGGTAATCGTTTCATCTGGTACACTGCCTTCGACGTTGCCACCGGTACCAGCCGCCATATCAATCAGCACTGAGCCCGCTTTCATTTTGGCAAGCGTCGCCCCATGCACCAAACGCGGTGCATTACGACCAGGAATTTGCGCTGTGGTAATGACGATATCAGCATTGCTCAATGCCTTGTCAACCACTGCTGCTTGGTCTTTGACATATTGCTCTGATGGTGTCCAAGCATAGCCTCCTGTAGACTTAGCTGTCTCAGCTTCCTCTGCACTCATCGGTACATCAAGCCATTTACCACCTAAGGATTCTACTTGCTCGCGAGCCGTCGGACGTAAATCACTTGCTTCAACGACAGCGCCTAAACGCTTCGCTGTGGCAATCGCTTGCAAGCCTGCAACGCCAACGCCTAAGATAACGACTTTGGCAGGTTTAACCGTACCGGCTGAAGTCATAAACATGGGGAACGGACGCGAATATTCGTTGGCAGCTAGCAATACTGCTTTGTAACCGGCAAGGTTGGCTTGTGATGACAAGACGTCCATATTTTGTGCGCGCGACAAAGTACGTGGCAATAACTCCATTGCAAAGACGGTGGCGCCTTTTGCCGCATAAGTATCTAGCTGGCTATTGCGATACGGGTCAAGCATCCCGATAACCACTTGACCGGCCGTTAAATGTTCAGTTACTGTCGCTGGCAAGTCATTGACGGTAGTAATAATCTGCGACTGGCTGACGACCTCGGTACTATTGCTAGCAATGTCAGCACCCGCCGCTTGATACAGCTCATCAGCATAATATGCTGCTTGACCTGCACCTGACTGAATGACGACTTCAAACCCTAGTTTACGTAATTTTTTTACCGCGTCTGGGGTTAGCGCTACCCGACTTTCACTTGCGCTATCTGCACTAATAACACCGATTCTCATACCGTCTCCTTACTTACGTCTAATGACTATACTCACGTCTAATGACTACCTTTTAACACCCTCAACGCACATTTAAAAAGCACAGGGGACAAAAAAATCTTTGGTCATGGTTGGTTTAACACTTAAGACCAAAGATTATCAATTTAATAAATGATGACTGCTTTGCCATCATGGCTTTTTATTATAGAGATATCGTCTGCTAACTTTCATTGTCTAATGATGACCCACAAGTAAAATAAAAAGTTAGGTATTTACACCATCATCATAACTTTTATTGTTATATTAAAAACTTTTATTTTTTCCAAAAGCGCGCAAAGCCTGTAATCTATTAGCTCTGAGCTAGCGCATAAATTGTTCTAATATTTGACATATGTCTACGATGACGCTTAAAAATACAAAACAGCTACGACTAAGTCAAGATAAAATACTGTCTACCGTATAATAAGAAAACTTGACACTTAATTAGAACGCCCTTTAACTCATTATAAATAAGGAATAACCATGTATTTTTTACTTTCCCCTGCCAAATCTCTTAATGAGAAAGATGTTGTGCCAGTTAATCTTGGTAACTACTATAGTCAGCCCGAGCTGATTGAACACTCGCAAACCCTCATGAAAAACTTAAAAGCAAAAGAGCCGATTGATTTGCAAGAGCTGATGAGCATCTCTGACGATTTGGCGCAGCTTAATGCTAAGCGTAATCAAGACTGGGCTTGGAGTGAAAATGAACATTTTACAGATGATGCATCTGGTAATACCGCCAAAGCTGCGGGTTATTTATTCGATGGTGATGTTTATACAGGACTTGATATGTATCACATGGACGAAGATACGGCTATTTATGTCAATGAACATTTGGGTATTTTGTCAGGACTTTATGGTGTGCTTAAACCGTTAGATTTAATTCAACCTTATCGCCTAGAGATGGGCACCAAGCTGAAAAATGAGCGCGGTGATAACTTATATGAGTTTTGGGGCGAAGCAGTGACTAATATTGTCAATGCACGCATGGCAGATAGTGATGACAAAGTTTTAATTAACCTAGCTTCTAATGAATATTTTAAGGTAATAAAAAAGAAAGCACTGAATGCGGAAATTATCACGCCGAGATTTGAAGATGAAAAGAATGGTCAATATAAAGTGATTAGCTTTTATGCAAAAAAAGCTCGTGGACTGATGGTGAAATATGCTGCCGATAATAAACTCACCAATGCTGAGCAATTAAAGCAGTTTAATTTGGCAGGATATTATTATTGTGAAGATGCATCTGATGATAAAAATTGGACCTTTAGACGAGAGGAAGCAAGTCAGTAATTTTTAAAACAATATCTAATTTGCATAAAAAAACCCCGATAAGCTTAGCCTATCGGGGCTTTATTTGAACTAGGTTTAATAAGTGTTAGCGCAGCTTACATCATGCCGCCCATTCCACCCATACCGCCCATTCCACCGCCGCCCATGCCAGACATACCATCATCACCCTGCGGCAAATCAGTAATCATGACTTCGGTCGTAAGCATAAGACCAGCAACAGACGCAGCGTTTTCTAGTGCTGAACGTGCAACTTTGGCTGGATCAAGGATACCCATTTCTAGCATATCGCCGTATTCGCCAGAAGCTGCGTTGTAACCGTAGTTACCAGTACCGCTCTTCACTTCGTTAACCACAACTGAAGCTTCTTCGCCTGAGTTGGTCACGATTTGACGTAATGGTGCTTCCATTGCGCGACGTAAGATATTGATACCCGCGTTTTGGTCATCGTTATCTCCACGTAGCTCAGACAATGCATTCATTGCACGAACTAGGGCAACACCGCCGCCAGGTACAACGCCTTCTTCAACCGCAGCGCGAGTCGCATGTAGTGCATCATCAACGCGATCTTTTTTCTCTTTCATTTCAGTTTCAGTCGCAGCGCCAACTTTGATAACGGCAACGCCGCCAGCCAGTTTCGCCATACGCTCTTGAAGCTTTTCTTTATCGTAGTCAGACGTTGATTCTTCTACTTGACGTTTGATAGATTCAACGCGGTTTTCGATATCAGCTTTGTTACCAGCGCCATCAACGATTACCGTGTTTTCTTTACCGATAGTGACTTTTTTAGCCGTACCTAATTGCTCAAGAGTAGCAGTCTCAAGGCTCAGACCAATCTCTTCAGAGATAACGGTACCGCCAGTTAACGTTGCGATATCTTCTAGCATAGCTTTACGACGATCGCCAAAACCTGGTGCTTTAACGGCACAAGTTTTTAAGCCGCCACGCATGTTGTTGACTACTAACGTTGCTAGGGCTTCGTTTTCGACGTCTTCAGCGATGATTAGCAAAGGTTTGCTCTGCTGCATCACTTGCTCAAGTAATGGTACGATTTCGCGGATATTGCTAATTTTTTTATCAACCAGCAAGATGTATGGGTTTTCAAACTCAGCGGTTAGGCTGTCTTGCTTATTAGCAAAGTACGGGCTGATATAACCACGGTCAAACTGCATACCTTCGACAACTTCCAAGGTATCTTCAAAGCTTGAACCTTCTTCAACCGTTATAACGCCTTGCTTACCGACTTTTTCCATCGCTTCAGCAATCAACTCACCAATTTTGGTGTCTGAGTTAGCAGAGATAGAACCAACTTGAGCAATCGCTTTTGAATCATCAGCTGGGGTTGATAGCAAATGAATTTGCTCAACCGCTGCACGTACCGCTTTATCGATACCGCGTTTCAGATCCATTGGGTTCATGCCAGCAGCAACTGACTTCATGCCTTCTTGCAAGATTGACTGAGCCAATACAGTTGCAGTCGTTGTACCATCACCAGCAACATCATTAGTACGGCTAGCCACTTCACGGACTAATTGAGCGCCCATGTTTTCGAATTTGTTTTCAAGCTCGATTTCTTTGGCAACTGAAACACCATCTTTAGTGATGGTAGGCGCGCCAAAAGACTTATCGATAACTACGTTACGACCTTTAGGACCTAAAGTCACACGCACTGCGTTTGCTAGGATATTTACGCCATCCATCATTTGTTTACGGGCATCAATGCCGAATTTTACGTCTTTTGCCATGTTAAATTACTCCACTATTATAAGTATGAGAATGCAATTAAATGTTTCAATAATTTTTCAATAATGTTGTCAAAATGCGCTGAGTATAAAAATACTCAAAAAGGACTAGCCTTCTAACACACCCAATACATCAGATTCTTTCATAATCAATAGTTCTTCGCCGTCAACTTTCACCGTTTGACCAGCATATTGACCGAACAAGACTTTGTCGCCAGTTTTTACATCTAACGCGCGAGTTTCGCCGTTGTCACGAATCTGACCGTTACCAGTTGCTAGCACTTCACCTTGTGAAGGTTTTTCTTGAGCAGAACCAGGAAGCAAGATACCACCAGCCGTTTTTGTTTCTTCTTCTATGCGGCGGACAACAATACGATCATGTAAAGGACGAATATTCATCAATATGTCTCCAATAAGTTGGTTATTTAAAGTAAGGGTTTATTTGAATTAATGATCTCAATACCAAGATCTATCAGAATGACTACTTAAAAGCAGCATCTTTAAGATAAGCTTTGAGCTTGTATCAAAAAGTGGGGGCAAGGTGAGTTCGGTTCAAGTGTAAAGGCCAAAAATTTACAAGAATTTTGCACATCGTCGCTTATTCAGTGGTGAATATCATGGATTAAAAGTGATTTGTTTAGAAAACCCTGCTTTAAAGGCTTTAGCATGATTTTAAAAGTATAGATTTGAATGGTACATTGGTATTGCAATACTTATAAATTACACTATATCGTTTACACCTCGTCGATAACTGACCAGTGCTTAATAAGCTTACAGCACGTTACTGCTCATGCACTGTTTAGCGAAACCAGCAACATTGACTACAATAGCCAAACGCTTGCCTCCAACGCTGCCCTTGAAAATGTAACAGAGTATGACAATATATAAGGCTGAGCACATAATAAGATTTATAAAAATACAACAGTTACTGATGACAGCTGATATCACAGCCTGAAAACAAATTAAGGAATATCCATGAGTTTTTTATCACAAAATAAGCAATCTCTAGCAAATGATTCTAATAACCCAAAACGCAGCCCATCTAAACTTTTAAGCGCCCTAACCACAGGGGTGAGTATTGCTGCGATTGGAGCTTTAAGTATGACCACACCTACCCTTGCCAGCGCCAAGAACATTGAACCGTCAAGCGCCAACTACAGCTTTACCATTGAAGATAAATATAAAGGTACTGCTACTCGTACTTTGAATAAGTCTGGCAATACGTGGAAATACAATGTCGATGCTCGGGTGGCTGGTGTCGCGACCGCTGCGCAAAATAGCACCTTTACCATTAATGGTAATAGTGTTATCCCAACCCAAGCCAGTACCACTTATAAACTATTAGGCGTTGGTCGCACACACAAATTGGACTTTAACCCAAGCACTAAAAAAGTAGTGAGTAACTATAAAGGCAAATCAACAACCCTGAACATGACGCAACAAGCTTTTGATGATTTGAGCCTTGAGATACAAATTCGCCAAGATTTATTAAACGGTAAATTCTCTGGCAACTATTACATGGCGAAAAAAGATAAGATTGAGAAAACGCCCTTTAAAAAATCGGGTAATACTAAAATTACCGTGCCAGCGGGTACCTTTGATACCGTACGTGTCGACCGTGTACATGATGATAACAGTCGCTCGACCAGTTTTTGGTTGGCGCCAAGCTTAGATTACTTACCGGTAAAAGTCAGTCAAATTAATGATGGTAAAAAGATGGATTTAGAATTAACCAAAGTTAATTAAGCCATTATTTCTGCATAAATATTTAACATAAAAAAGCGGCGCTCTATATTAGAGCGCCGCTTTTTTATGTTAAATATCGGATACAACAATACAGGATATCAAAACTCATCTAGCGAGAACGTGGCTGCTTAACGACATTATTCATTGACGGTAGGCGTTTTAGTAGAATAAATAACCAGACGTTAATTGCCAGTAATAAAACAAAATCAAGCAGATATACGACTATTTCAGCCCAACTACTGCCATAAATGCGAGTGAATAGCACTACACCACTTGCCCCGAGATAAACCAGAGTAAACATGCTATCTATCAATAGCGCATAAGGCGAACGCCCGCGTAGTATCGATGGCGTTAAGACAAATGCTGGTACCAACCATAGCCCTTGCCAAGCAATACCGCCGATAATATCTGGATTACTGGGATTAAAAATACTGATTAAAATCGGCAGCGCCAATAATCTAAAAACCAGCCAAACCAACCATGTCACCATCAAACGCTGCCGGATAGGTGTTATCGGTTTTTGCGCCTTCACAGCATTAATAGCCTGAGGTATGTTTTCTGCTGGCGTTTTTATTTTACTGTCCTGATTGGAGCGGTTAGTAGCCATGAGAGATGTTTATTTCCTAATTGATAGCAACAAGCAGCAACGGATGAGGGCAATTAACACTTCCAATTGGCTTGGGCTAATGCAGACGCCGTAATCGCCAAGCGACGCCCTTGGGCAATCGCCAGCTCGCGCTCATCCCCTGATACAGGCTGATCATGTAAAGCGCCGCTCACATGACTGGCACCATAGGGCGAGCCACCACCACGAGTGCGATTTAGAGCAGGCTCAGCATAAGGGACGCCCACAATCATCATGCCATGATGCAACAGCGGCATCATCATGGTCAGCAATGTCGTTTCTTGTCCGCCGTGCATCGAACCGGTGGCGGTAAATACGGCTGCCGGTTTGTTTTGTAGATTGCCGGCTAGCCATAGCGTCACAGTATTGTCCCAAAAATACTTCATGGGCGCTGCCATATTACCAAAGTGCGTCGGACTACCAAGCGCAAGGCCACTACAGTCTTTTAAATCATCCATGGTGCAATAAAGGTCGCCTTCATCAGGAATGGCAGGCTTACTTGCAGTAGTTTCAGGCGCAACTGTCGGCACGGTGCGAATACGCGCCGTCATACCAGCGTCTTCAACACCTTGGGCGATGGCATATGCTAATGTCTTAGTCGTACCATAATTTGAATAATAAAGCACCAAAACATAAGGGGCGGTCTGACTCATTAGCAAAACTTCCTTCTAAAAATATTGATGTTGTTATTTGATATATGTGTTATTTCAGCTATATATAGCAGACAACAAGCATTATAAATTGATGTACACATTATGCCCGAGTCATTCACTGACATGCAAACAAAGCGCACTTAGCATTATAATTGTACAGATGGTATAGACAACCTTAAACTTACGATTACTTAATGCATTTTGACACAATTAAGTGGCAGATTGTGGACGGCCATTTTTGCTACACTATTTGCACTCTTATTCCTGCTAAATGGTTGTCATGGAAAATCTATTAAAAAAACTCCCTTTTTTACACCAACGTTGGTTTCAGTTTCTGCGTTTTCTCACTCGGCATTTTTTTGAAGACGACTGCCAACAAAAAGCTGCGTCACTCACCTACACGACTTTATTATCCATTGTGCCTATATTAACCGTGCTTTTGATGATTCTATCCTCAGTTCCAGCCTTGGCTTCCGTCAGAGCGCAGATTTATGAGGTGGTATATAGCAACTTGCTGCCCCAGTCGAGCTTACAGGTCAGTAAATATATCAATACCTTTGCTGAGCAATCATCAAACCTGACTATTATTGGCGCGATGGTTTTAGTCTTTACCACCATCATGACTTTGACCACCATTGAGCGTGCTTTTAACCAAATCTGGCGGGTAGAAAATCGCTCTGGCGGTATGAAAAGTATGTTGCGCTATTGGACCATCGTCACGTTGGGGCCGTTAGTGTTGGGTACCGCATTTCTTGCCTCAAGTGCCGTACAAAGCCTAAGTTTTTTAAACCGACAAATTGCAGGTTATGGCATCGACTGGTCATTTTGGGTACAAGTCGTCTCCTTTGGTATTACGGTCGCTGGTTTTATCAGTATGTATTGGTTCATTCCAAAAGCCCGTGTCCCTGCAAAAAACGCCGCTATTGCCGGTGTATTTGTCGCGATTATCTTTGAGCTAATGAAAAATCTTTTTGGTACCGTGATGGCAAACTTTACCAGCTATGAAGTCATTTATGGTGCGTTTGCGGCGCTGCCAATTTTCTTATTATGGATATACCTGTCTTGGAATTTGATTTTGTTGGGCGTTGAGATTAGTTATACCTTGACTATTTTCGAGACCGAAGAAGTCTATCCACGCCATCCGCTCTTAAGTTTACTCGATATGTTAAATCTCGTTTATACCCATCATTTAAAAGGCGAGGCAGTCAGTGAACAGGCGCTACGCAATGTATTGGGGCGCAAAGAGCTGCCAAAATGGTATACCTATCTTAAATATCTGCAAGACAGCAATTTAATCACCATGACGGAAGAAGAAGATTATGTGCTGAAAAAGGATTTGAGCAAAATGACCTTGTGGGACTTTTATCGCACTTTGCCTTATCCATTGCCTATCAAAGATGAGCTTGATGAGATGAATCCAAAGGATCAAAAGCCTTGGCTAAGCTTATTGGTCAATCGCTTTGAGAACACCGAAGCCTATGCCAAACAGCAATTAAATGTGCCGCTAAATGCTATCTTTGCTCACAGTGAACCACGTAAAAAATCAGCGGAAAATGAAGCCGATTTAGCTAAAAAAGATCGCTCTAAAATCTTTAGAAAATCGAGCGCCGCTACGCCTAGCCATTTATCTAAAGAAAATAAAGGCAGTGATAACGACACGCCGCGCTTTGATCCGGTCGCTTATGACAAAGACAGCGATATAGAATGCGATGAGCGCAATAATGAAATTATCATTCCTAAAGACATAGGCGATGATAAAGTCAATGCTGAGAGTAAACTTGCTACCAATAGAGGCGATATCATTACTGAAGCGGATAATCCAACAGCGAAATGATAGATAATTTCTGATATAGCAAATAGAGCTATTAATAACTATATTTTTGCAATAGCATTAGGAATGCAAAATTATACTAATGTATAGAACAAATGTCGTACAAATTAATAACATAGTTGTTATATTACTCCCCAAATTATACTAATAAGGGGGTTTACTTGAAAAATATAAGGGCATTTCAAACTAAAGCATTAAGCATTGGCATTATTTCCATCATGCTTTCTGCTTGTGGTGAAGGCAGTGACACTCCTCCTCCAATAGTAAACCCACCTGTTACTACACCTGGAACGAGTATTCCTGCCACACCGCTTGAGCCAAGTACGCCTATCAAGCCACCAGTAACCAGTATTCCTGCTACGCCACTTGTGCCAGCCACACCTATAAAACCAAGCGTGCCGCTAACACCGCTTGAGCCAAGTACGCCTATCAATCCACCAGTAACCAGTATTCCTGCTACGCCACTTGTGCCAGCCACACCTATAAAACCAAGCGTGCCGCTAACACCGCTTGAGCCAAGTACGCCTATAAAATATCCAGAACCAAAAAAAGACATTGCTGATTATTATCTATTGGGTTTCTTTGACTATAACGGTGTGGGTGAGACGCGAGAAATCCGTTCTGATTTACTGGGCTCTTTCCAAGCCATGATTCAATTTGGGCAAAATCATACGGTAGATCCTCAAGGCAACGAAGCAAAAAACATGCCGCGCCTAACAGCAGAGAAAGAAGCTCTTTTATTGGTAACCCCTACGCTTGAGATGGGGGCAGTCGATCAATTGGTTGCTGAAATTTACAAAGACGGATTTATATTACGCAAGGTTAATTTGGATGACCCGACTCATCTTCCACTTTCTGACCAAACAAATAGCGATGATAGACCACGTGTTGCCTATAGTAAGCGTGCTTGGTCAACAAGATTGAACTGGGATGAAGTACAAGCTGGTCTCAAAATTCGCATTGTCGATGAAAAAAATCGTAGCGGTGAACTATCAGAAAATAAAATAGACTTTGCGGCTCCAGGCGAGCTGGTATTAACCAATATTCGTCTTGGTCTTTTGAGTCCAGTGACTGTAAATAACAATGGTCATTATATGCTGCTACAGCCAGAAAAGGCTGGTGCAGATTATTTCCAGACCATCCCAGCAGCACAAATGACTGTCGCTAAATATGATGACGTCGTGCTTGATCGAGTGATGGTCGCGAATGGTACTATCTATGATGTGGCTTCAGGTAGTGCTTCAACTGGTGACGTTTATAGCGGTGATATGCGCGAAAACACGGGTAAATCAACCTTTGGTGTTGGTATTAATCTGGCGAACTGGGGCGTCACCAGCGCATCGATGCTAAGCCAAGAGCAGCCGCAACTTACCCAAAATGTCAATGCACACCATGCCCGTGGCAAATACGCCAACGGTATATTCAACCATGGCTTAAGCGGTGGTAATGGCATGCTGACTTTGATTGATTCGGTCGGTAATGAGTTTAGTCATGAAATTGGCCATCATTATGGATTAGGGCATTATCCGGGTAAAGTTGACGATAAAAAGTTCTGGTCAGAACACCATGCAGATAGTGGTTGGGGTTTTATGCCACTTAGAAATAGAATGCGAGGTAACTTTGAATGGTGGCGAAAAGATGTCGGTGCCGGTACTGAGGACTCACCTACTTTCTTAGCCCAATATGGCTATGGTCGTGACGCCATGTCTGGTGGCTCTAATAACAGTGATATTTCACGTTATACCCATTACACCGGTTATAGTACGAAAACCAAGATCCAACCAGCATTCGATCGTTATATGTTTGCCAGTGATTCAGCGACTGGTTACAAAAAGTGGGATGCTAGCCTTAGAAAGATGCAAGCTGCGCAACCAAAAGTGCCAAAATCCACTAACGTTTGGTACAACAGTGCAGATGGAAACTATTTAAGACCGCGGTTGCAGGGCGTGCCTGTCTATACTATTTTAGGTGGTTATGATCCTGTCGAGCAAAAGGGTATTATTTATCCAGAAGCACGCGGTAACTGGGGTAACGTTTTTGATTTGCCTGCGGCGAATACGGCAACTGACGTCGCTAGCTGCTGGTTAACGGTTACTTATAGTAACAACATGGTTAATAATATTGCTTTGGCACCTAATCGAATGAATGGCAATAGCAATGCTAATAAATTTCATGTCAACCTAGCGATTTCTGAAAACCCTAGCAAGATCGATCTTTACTGTAAAAAGGCCAACGAAGCGCAGGTATTATTATCTTCAACGACTATTAGCCAATATAGCGATACTATCAAACCAGCCGTTACCTTTGGTAAAGGAAATGGTTTTAGCGCATTAAGAAAAATCGAATTACCAGTATTAGAGCAACAACTTATCGCCCAAGCTGCAAACCCGACTATTAGTTTGGACGCTAATGGTGAATTAATATACAACTCTTATAAAGATGATCGTAATGAGCTACGTCAAGAGTTCAGCCAGCAAGCATTCCAAGCGTTAGAGCGTTATGAGCAGCAACAACAAACGATGCAGCGCTTAAATCGTTGGGTCAATGTTTATCGTAATGATTTAGTCGAGAGCGGGCCTGAAGTAATCACTGCCTTTCAGAAATTTGTCAAAGAGCTAGATTTACAGGATGACAAGCCTTTAGCAAACGTCAGCCCACTCATGAATGGTAAAAACTGTCTTAAAGTTGAAACATTGGAAGATGGTAAGCCAAATGCCTTTATCAGCGGGTCAAGTGCTTGCACAGGAGACGATTCTGAGCAATGGATTCAAGATACAAAAGGTAGAATCCATAGTAAAATGGCGATAGATCAATGCCTAATACCTCAAGGCGGTAATGTCATTAATCTAGCCCCTTGTAACGACCAAGCAAGCGCGCAAGTTTGGCAAATGGATGTAACAACCAACGCCATCAAACAAGGTAATCAGTGCTTTGACTTAGAAAATGGTTATTTAAATAATAATCGGGCGCGCTTAATTCGTTATGGTTGTAACAATGGTGGTAATCAGAGATGGACGATGTTAACTCAGAACCCAAGTTTAATATTATCGTCAGCTGGTAAAAATCTACCCTTGATTGTGGAGAGTATGCAAAAGCAACCAATAGCTATGGCTAGTAGACAAGTGCAGTCATTAAGCGTCGATAGCATAGAAGATCCGTCAGTATTAGAGAAAGTAAGCGCCGCGATAAGTACTTGGATTAATGATCTAGTCAGTTAATAGAAAGCACATAAGATTCATAACGTTAAAAATAAGCTCCTATCATAGGGGCTTATTTTTTTACTAAATTTTTATGGCTTATATGGTAAGGTAATTTACTTTTAAGAGATTTTATTAGCCAAATAGAATCCCTACCTTGTTAATAATAGTGGGATTATTAACAAGGTAGGTTTTTAGGTCGTTTTTGGAGCATATAATATTGGACAAACACCCTAAAAATGGCTGGCTTAAATCGGCATTGCTCATAATCATGCACAGGCTAAAGCAATTGACCCAGCTCTGGTCGCTACAGACGCTGACCGATTTACCTGATCGCCTAAGAAATCTATGGCAACAGCTTATTGGCTCTTATTGGTTTATTCCAACCGCTTGCGTAGTAGTAGGTATTTTACTGGCACCTTTATTGGTCACCATTGATGAACATTTCGACCGCAAAACGGTTAGAGAACTTACCTTTGCTTTTACGGGTGATGATGATGCCGCTCGCGCTATTATGACCACCATTGCTGGCGCCGTACTAGGTGTTGCCGGTACCACCTTTTCGATTACGATTGCCGTGTTGTCGATGGCATCTTCACAATTTGGCCCCCGATTGCTACATAATTTTTTGACAGATACGCCCAATCAGTTTGTCTTAGGTGCGTTTATTGGCACCTTTAGCTATAGTTTATTGGTGTTAAAAGCGATTCATAAATATGATGTTGGTTTTGGGGTGCCGCAATTGGCGGTGACCTTTGCCATTATCATGGCGATTATTTGCGCTTTATTATTGGTTTATTTTGTGCAGCATATGGTGCATGCGATTCAGGCATCGCATGTGATTCAAGGCGCAAGTAATGAGGCGATTAAAAACATTCACTATTGGTATAAAGACCGCTGCGATATAGAGCATCAACGTGACGTTGAGCATCATGATGTCGAACAATTCCATACTTGGCCTGCCACGCCGATTTATCCACCAAGCTCAGGTTATATTCAGCAAATCTACCTTGAGTCTCTTATCACCCTGACCCAAGATTATGGCGGCATGGTGCATATTAATGCAAATCTTGGTGATTTTGTCACTGATAGAAATATTATTGGCTATTTTTATAAGCGTCCAGCCGCCCATTCAGACAATCGCCATCAAACCAACACACCAAAGCTTGCTATCGTCCCACGTGCGCCTAATGGGTTGTTCTGGCAGCGCTTTGCTAGCTGTATACGTATTGAGCAACGCTTAAGCCACTCCAACGATATCGCTTATAGCTTAGGACAAATGACTGAGATTGCGGTACGCGCCCTATCACCGGGTATCAATGATCCAAAAACAGCGGTCAATTGTGTTCAGTCTTTGACCACTTGTTTAAGTATTATGATGCGTCGTCAGCCACCCAGTCCCTATCACTTCTATCTATCAAGCCCAGATAAGTCGAAGTTATTAAATCAATCAAGGTCACATCAACCGACCCCATATAAAGCAAACTCAGACAGCAGCATTGTTGAAAGCGTAGGCAATAAACCACGCGTCGCCATATTAGCCGTCGTGACTCATACCCCCAAAATATCCGACTTCATTGATACATCGCTTGGCGAGATACGGCGTTACGCAACCGCAGACTTAATGGTATTAAAGGCGCTTTGTCAGGCATTGGTAGATCTTAATTACGCTAAAGTTAATAATGCTCAGCAGCAAACGCTATTGCATGAGCTGACATTGATTGAACGTGCGGGACAAGACAATCTCAGCTATCAAGAATTGGTCGATGACTTAATCGCCATGTGCCGACAAGCCAAACAATTTATCCTTGAAAAAGACGCCCAACATCAATACTTTGCTTATGTCCCTAAGTTTGATGCTCACATTCATCAAGCACTACAAACACAATCAAGGTAATATCTAAAACAGGCTTTATTACTAAAAACAAGTGTGCTATTCATAACTGGCAAGCCAACGCAAAAATAACTAAAATAAAAACCCGTTAACCTTTCTAAGTCCTAAAATTGGGACGATTTTCTATCATTATTTGAGACCTTTTTATGGCCCCTACCAGCAGCTTGACCGTATTAGAAATCAGCGCTATTTTTTTATCGATTACTGCCTTATTAACTTATGTGAATCATCGCTTTATCGGCCTACCAACGACTATTGGCGTGATGGTTATCTCCATTTTATTATCTATCGGTGCGATATTTTTGGGCTTTTTAGGTTTTGATCAGCTGATTGATTACGAAGTAAGTTTATTGGAGCAGCTTGATTTTACCGAAGTCTTATTAGACGGCATGCTGTCTATGTTGCTCTTTGCTGGCGCGTTACATGTCAATATTGGCGATTTAAAACGTTATAAATTACCTATTGGTATCCTTGCCTGTATTGGCACAATCGTATCGGCGCTATTAATTGCCGCTGCCCTATACTTTATGCTGCCGCTCTTTGGTTTTGGGCTGCCGTTTTTGTGGTGCTTATTATTTGGCGCTTTGATATCGCCAACTGATCCGATTGCCGTGATGGGTATTTTGGCATCGGCTGGCGCGCCAAAAAGTATTGAAACCGTCATCGCCGGTGAGTCATTATTTAATGATGGTATTGGCGTGGTTATTTTCGTACTGCTGCTTGGTATTTTATCGAGCGGCGATATTCCAACGGCAAATTATGTCGCCCATACATTAGCCGTTGAAGCTGGTGGCGGTATTATCTTTGGTCTGGTACTCGGGGCAATTTTGTATTACATGCTTAAAAGCATCGACAGCTACCAAGAAGAAGTTTTATTAACGTTGGCAGGCGTGATAGGCGGCTATGCACTCGCCAGCCATTGGCATTTATCAGGGCCACTTGCGATGGTGATGATGGGATTAATGGTGGGTAATCGCGGACGGGCATTGGCAATGAGCGATAAGACGCGTCATTATATTGATTTATTTTGGGAATTAATTGATGAGATCCTCAACGCTATTTTATTTGTGTTGATTGGTCTTGAAGTAGTAATGATTGCTTATTCGGGTAATTTATTTATAGCCGCTGGTTTGACAATTATTATTGCCCTACTGGCACGATTTATTGTGGTTGGCATGACGACCAAAACCTTTCATCGTCAGCTTGATTTGCCGACAGGCGCATGGAAAGTTCTGACATGGGGCGGATTACGTGGTGGTATTTCGGTTGCTTTGGTATTGCAGCTACCGGCAGGCAGCGAGCGCGATATTTTATTGGCGCTGACTTATGCGGTGGTGATATTCTCTATCTTAGTACAAGGTTTGAGCGTCGGTAAAGTGGCTAGAACCATCCGTACGGATGAGAAAGTCGCAGAGATATAGCCTTTAAATAGTTTTGATTTAGTCGTTTTAGTAAAAGAAAAGCCAGTATAAGATAATATCTTATACTGGCTTTTTTAGGTCTATTGAACTCGTTGATTCGTTTGTATAACAGCCTAGTTATATCAAACCCTTGCGCTTCATATTGCGATAAACCACGATGACTATAATAATATTTGATACTAAGATGGCAAGTTTAAACCAGTCAAATGGGCTAGCAAACAGATAGTAAATCTCAATAGGAATAAATATCCCGTAACCTAATACGCCAAACCAATAGGCCCAGGTTTTGTCTTGCCACAAACCATAGGCTTCAAGAAAGCGCAAACTGGCATAAGCAAAAATGATTAACAAGAATACTGGCCAATTTTTACTTGCCTGCTGGGCTATGCGTACTGCACTATCAACTTGCGGTGCCAGTAGCTGCCCAAAGGTCTGTTGCCAAGAAGCGGTCGCTGTCGTTAGCCAATGCTCAAGGTCAGTATGCCATGACCATAGAGCTGCCGCCCCTAATAACGCACCGACGCCTTTGACCACTTCATATATTGCGACCGCTTTAATAGATTCGCTAGAGGTACTAGCGCCACTGAGCGGTCTATGCTGCTGGCTGGTTAAATCTTGGTCGTTATCCTTGGAGGATGGTTGCAGATTATCATCCTGCCTAGGCAAATTAGCCAAAGAAAGTCTCCACCACACGCCCTTGCAACTGCTCATTGAAGAATGGCGTATTTTTACCATTTGACAGCATGGATTCTGTGGTCACTTGCCACTCAATATTAGGGTCGACCAACACGGCGCCGCCGATACTTTCATACTGCTCGCTAATACCTGCGATTTTTGCCGGATTAAGGCAGATTTTATCGACCAGTTGCTCAAGCGTTAATACCTCATCACGTACTAGCTGACACGCCAGCGCCATAAACGTATCAAAGTTCGAGATACCGGGCGTACTTTCAGCAAACGGTGCCTTTTTAGCGGTACTATTTAGCGGCTCATGGTGACTGCAAATGGCATCAATAGTGCCGTCTTTTAAACCACGGCGGATAGCTTGCTGATCGGTATTACTACGCAGCGGTGGTAGTACATAAGCTTGGGCATTAAAGCCCTTTAGATTATCATCGGTTAAATAAAGCTGATGCATCGCCACATCACAAGTCACCGGCAAACCTTTGTCTTTCGCCCAGCGCATCAGCTCAATCGAAGACTTACAAGATAACTGGCTAAAATGCGCCGCGATACCCGTTTCTTCTACCATTAATAGCTGCGTTGATAATGCAACTGTCTCAGCAATCCAAGGAATCCCTTGCAGACCGTGATATGACGCGATATAGCCTTCATGTGCCACCCCATCACCAGATAGACTTGGCTCGTCAGGATAAAAGAATACTTTCATATTAAAAGTAGCAGCGTATTCCAAGGTACGCAGTAACACTAAGTCATTGCGAAAAGGGCGACGTGCATTAGAGACCGCAATACAGCCGCCTTTTTTAAGACCAGCAATATTGGATGGATTCTCTCCTCGAAGTCCTTCTGTCAACGCACCTAAAATATGCAAATAAATACCGCCATCATCAAGCGCACGCTCGCGTAAACCTTTTAACAGCGAGCCGTTTTCTAAAATAGGATTGGTATCAGGCGGAATCACCACATGCAAAAAACCATTGCCACGGGCAGCGCGCCCTTCTGACTCTAAAGTGCCGTGTTGTTGTTGCCCCGGCTCACGTAGGCGCGCGCATAAATCAACTAATGGCGGTAGCAGCCACATTTCACGGCCCGCTGCAACTGCAGCTAATTTATCTGTTGCAGCATTTGGTAATGAGTCTTTAAATGCTTGAGGAAGATGGTTAATTATTGGTGCATCCGTATTTAACATAGTGGTCATGAGCGTTATTACCGTATCAATAAAATGGGATAAATAAATATAAAGCAGCGTGGCAGAGATTTACTTACTTGCTGCTTGATGAGCGCGCTGACCTTCCATTGCCAGTGACAACACAGCCATACGAATAGCGATACCGTTATTTACCTGCTTTAAAATCACAGATTGCACACCATCGGCGACGCTTGAGGCAATCTCAACACCGCGGTTCATCGGCCCTGGATGCATCACCAAGGCATCAGGCTTAGCCAATGCCATGCGCTCTAGTGTAATACCATAGTGTTTATAATATTCACTCGATGATGCCAGCAGCGGCGAGCCAATACGCTCGTTTTGTATTCTTAATCCCATAATGACATCACAGTCCGTGACACAGTCATTCATATCTTCATAGACTTGTACGCCGAAACGCTCAATACCTTTCGGTAACAAAGTACGCGGCGCGCAGACGCGGATGTCTTTTACACCCAAGGTTTGTAGCGCACTGATATCTGAGCGTGCAACACGTGAATGCTTAATATCACCGACGATAGCCACTGACAACTCTTCAAATGGGCGCGGCGCTTCACGGTGAATGGTCAGCATATCAAGCATCCCTTGCGTTGGATGCGCATGCCAGCCATCACCGCCATTAATAATGGCAATATCTGGTGTTACTTCTGTGGCCATGAAATGTGCTGCGCCCGACGCTGAATGCCGTACCACAAAGATATCTGCCGTCATCGCTTGTAGATTCCACAAGGTATCGCGCAAGCTTTCACCTTTTTTGGTACTAGAGCGCTCGATATCGATATTGAGCACATTGGCACCGAGACGCTTTTCGGCGACTTCAAAAGTGGTACGGGTACGCGTCGATGGTTCAAAAAACAAATTCATCACCGTATAGCCTTCAAGCTCAGGACGGTTAATCAGCTGCCCGTTTTCATCAAAGAATGTCTCTGCTTTGGCAATAATTGCTTGTAACTGCGCTTTATTAAGACCTTCCACACCCAAAAAATGGCGAATGCTACCATCAGCATTCAGCTGCGGACGACTCAACGACGCATCAAGTTTCTCATGAATGGTATCAGGGTCGAATTTAGCATAATCCGTTGGCGAGACTGTCTGGGTTGAGCGGTTATCGGTAGAATTTGGCATAATGGCAGGTCTTTATTGTTGGTTTATATGATTTGCTAAGCATCATTGATGCGTTTTCTGGCGATTTATGGTCGATAAGCACGGAGACAAGGACATTTCAGCACTTATTTGCTACAATTTGCACCTATGGCAATGACAGACATAGCGCCGCAAAAACAGACGTCTTTGTCATCTTGGGCAATAACCGTAGACTTGTCAAAATCACCATTAGAAATCCGCTTAGCCAAACGATAAATAAATAATAATAGCGCTAGTGTAGCTGATTTTGTGGTCAGGACAAAGATGCCTTGCGGGGTATTTAAAAATTTACCAGATTTCATGCCATTAAGTGTGACCTAAAAGATTTCTCAAGCCTTTATATACTCTTTACCCTCACTTGCCTTAATTTTAAAAACATTCATTTTAATAGCTTTTATCAGGAACCCTTATGACAACCTTAGCAAACTATCTAGACGCTCATGCCAGCAACCCTGCACTTAATGACGTGATTACTACCGTGACTAATGTCGGTAAGACCATCTCGCAGTTATTGAGAAAAGGCGCTTTGGCAGATATCTTAGGTGAAGCTGGCAATCAAAATGTTCAAGGTGAAGAACAGAAAAAACTCGACGTATTGGCTAATGATTTATTATTAGATGCGTTGGCAAAAAACAGCCATTGTGCGGGCGTCGCTTCAGAAGAGCTCGATGATGCCACCCCTGCTAATGCCGATGGCAGTTTATTGGTATTGTTTGACCCACTTGATGGCTCATCAAATATCGATATTAATATGGCCGTCGGTACTATCTTCTCTATTTTACCGTACCAACGCCAAGGTCAAATCAGTAAAAATAGCGACTTCTTACAAGCTGGTAATCAACAGTTAGCCGCCGGTTATTTATTATATGGTACCTCTACGGTATTGGCGCTGACCATCGCCGATAATGTCGTGATGTTTAGCTTAGACCCTGATACCAATGAGTATGTGCTGATAGAAGAAAATGTAACCATCGATGCTGATACCAGCGAATACGCTATCAATGCGTCAAACTATCGCTACTGGCGCGCGCCGATGCAGCAGTATATCGACGAACTCATCGCTGGCAAAACTGGTGTGCGTGGTCGTGATTTCAATACCCGCTGGGTGGCGGCGATGGTCGGCGATGTACATCGTATTCTTTGCCGTGGCGGGCTTTTCACTTATCCATTTGATACAAAATATGCTAATAAAGCGGGCAAGTTACGCCTCATGTATGAGGCCAATCCCATGAGCTTGTTGATTGAGCGTGCTGGCGGCGCAGCTACTGACGCAGTCAATCGTATCTTGGATATAGCACCAACTGATATTCACCAACGTGTGCCTGTGGTACTTGGTAGCAAAAATGAAGTCGAGTATGCTAAGAATTTACATGTAAATTACACTGATAAATAATTCGGTCGAGCCAATCTGCTAACCGTCATTACAAAGCAATATAATCGATATACCCTATATTGATAGTCCTTATAATGACGGTTCAAACTTTCTATATTTTTCTAAGCGAACCATTATGGTAGCAAATCCCACCGAGCTTATTACTTCAGATAAAAACACGACCGTTAAGCTTGTCAAAGGCTTATTGACGCAAGCGCGCCAACGCAAAAAGCAAGGTCAAACTGTAATCGAAGGTGTGCACTTAATCGATGCGGCTTTGCGTAGCGATTATCCGTTCGTGCAAATACTGCTTGCAGACTCAGCGCATCAGCATCCTGAGGTTCAGCAGATTTTGACTCGACTGCCAACCTACACGCCTATTTTGACTTTGTCCGATGTACTGTATGAGAGTATTCGTAGCTTGGGTACCGGTATCGACATTATGGCGCTGATTACTATACCAGTGCCGAGCTTAGCGGCAATCAGTGATGACTGTCTGATTCTTAATGATGTACAAGACAATGGGAATGTTGGCACGCTGTTGCGCACTGCCGCCGCAGTTGGCATACGCAATATCCTCTGTACCAGTGGTACCGCGCAAGCATGGTCACCAAAGACGCTTAGAGCAGGTATGGGCGCACAGTTTGCCCTAACCATTTATGAAGATCTAAGTGTGCAAGATATTTTGGATTATGTACAAACGCCGCTATTTGCGACCAGCTCGCATACCGATACAGTCATTTATCAGCATGATTTAAAGCAACCTATTGCTTGGATTATGGGACATGAAGGGCAAGGCGTTTGTGATGAGTTGATACAGTGTGCCACCCCTATCGCTCTACCGCAGCCTAATGGGCAAGAAAGCTTGAATGTAGCGATTGCAGGCTCATTGTGCTTGTATGAGACGTTGCGCCAAAGAAGCTACTCTTAAAACTTACTGTCATATATGTAGAATCTATTAAAAAAAATGACTAAATAAATAATTGTATTTATTCAGTCATTTTTATTTAAGGCTTATTTGTTTAACTCTATAAACGCATTAACCTTGTGCTTCCATGAAGCTCGCAGAATAGTTATTCGGTGCATTGAAATTAGTAAAACTGATGCTAATAGATTTTTCTAGTCCATTAACACAATGCCACCATCCAATAGGAATAAATAATGCATCACCAGCTTCAATATTGACTTCAACTGGCGTTACATGCTGCATTAATGGGTGCTTTTTTAGATCGAAATTAGGAAAATCTACTTCACTATACACGTGCAAGTCATTATAGAGCCAAGGCACTTGCCAAGCTGGAATCAAAGTAACTTTCTTAGTTCCATAAACTTGAACTAGCATGTTATTGGTTAAATCATGATGTAAAGGTGTAAAAACACCTTTGGGGCCCATCCAAAAATATGTACTAAAAGAGGGGTCGTCGGTTAGCTTCCGATAACCGTCACCGAAGTCACCAATATCTTCAAACGCCGGTTTAATGGCATCGACATTTTGTTGGGTATTATTAGCTGTCATATAATAGTCATTACTATCACCATGATTTTCAATCATATCGACAAACTCAGCCATACGCATGGACTTGCGATGTTTATTAGAATTGCGTTCAAATAAAATATCACTTTCACGATTAAATTGAATCTGAACTTCTACCTCCCCTAAAGTATCAGCAAAATACTGTGGACTCCACTTTTTGAGGGCAGGCCAATGATTAATACCATTTTTTAGTACCACAGGTTTGTGCTTGCTATAATAATCTCTAATAAAGGTTTCAAACGCTGGCGTATCGATGACATCAATTTTTTGATTGTATCCGGGATCCAATCTAGCTAGATCGTCGCAGGTCTGAAGAAGCCATTCTCGTTTATTTAAAATTTTAGTAGGTTTAAGTCCGGCTTTCAAATAAGGGCTTTTAGATGCGGTTTCTAGTTCTAGTAAAACCTCTGCATGAGTATAACCTTGTTGCAATAATACTTGGGCGATATTATCTTTACTCACTCCTTGTAGTAAATTTAAACCCACCCATTCTTTCAAATTGTTTGGCAGTTTCCTAATATTTTGTATACTTTCATTTGTATCTCTATTTAAACCTTTCTTCAAAGCTATTTGAATTTGAGTATCTGAAAAATTATTGTCTTTTAATGTCTGTATAATTACCTCTTTTGAAATACCCCGCATAATATTTGTCGTAATCCAATCATCCCATTCTTTAGGTAACTGTTCTGTAAAATCCATTGCTACATTCATCCTTTCCTCCTAACTATTTAAAAAATTAATTAGCATATTGATAAGCTTATAAAATAAATTTTTATCATTAAAAAACTGTATTTGACCTAGATTCTTGATTCCGTTTATTCAAAATAGATAATCATATAGCGCCATAATGATAATATCATTTATAAAAAACGTATCACTTAATAGCTAGATATTACTTTAGTCTACTATAGAAGATTATCCTATAAAATAGCAACCTCAGACAATATAAATAAATGTTTCAATAAGACTTCAGAATAGACATAAAAAAACCCGCTATTTTTATAGCGGGTCTTTTTTGCTTCATTACTTATGCAAGAGGTAACAATTAAATCTTGCTAGTCAGCTCAGGTAATGCTTCAAACAGATCAGCTTCTAAGAAGTAATCAGCAACGCTAGCGATTGGTGATTCTGGGTCATTGTTGATAGCAACGATGACTTTAGAATCTTTCATACCAGCTAAATGCTGAATGGCACCAGAGATACCAGCTGCGATATATAGGTCTGGAGCAACGATTTTACCCGTTTGACCAACCTGCATATCGTTTGGTACATAGCCTGCATCCACAGCGGCACGTGATGCACCAACAGCAGCGCCTAGCTTGTCAGCTAGTGGCTCAATGTATTTAGTGAAGTTTTCACCATTTGCCAATGCACGACCACCAGAAACAACGATGCTTGCTGATGTCAATTCAGGACGGTCAGATTTGGCCATCTCTTCATTAACGAAGCTTGCTTTACCAGTCTCTTGCACGTTGTCGATAGCTTCAACAGTCGCTGAACCGCCTTCACTTGCTACTGGATCAAACGCTGTCGTACGTACTGTCATGACGACTTTATCTTCTGTAGTCTTGACGGTTGCCGTGGCGTTACCTGCATAGATAGGACGCTCAAACGTTTGTGCATCTATCACAGCAGAGATTTCTGACAACATGCTTACGTCAAGTAAAGCCGCTGCACGTGGCATAAAGTTCTTACCAGTGGTGGTAGCAGGTGCAATGATATGGCTATAATCACCAGCAATATCAGCAACCAATAACGCAACGTTACCAGCCAATTGATGCTCATAAGCGGCGTTATCTGCTAATAATACTTTAGTCACGCCTGCCGCTTTAGCCGCTTCATCAGCGACCGCTTGTGCGCCACTACCAGCGACCAATACATGCACATCACCGCCGATTTGCTGAGCAGCAGCGATTGTGTTCAAAGTTGCCTTTTTTAGACTGGCATTGTCATGTTCTGCATATACCAAAATTGCCATTGTTTTTGTCCTTTATTTATTCGTATCATCTATTCATGCGGTTGTTTGTGTACAGCGTTATTTATCGATTTAGCTTAAATACTAAACTACTCAAACTTCACAACGTTGTACATGATATGCCGTAGCAAATTATTCAATCATTAAATAACTTTTGCTTCATTTCTTAGCTTATCGATCAACTCGTCAACTGAACCCACTTTGATGCCAGCTTTACGCTCAGCAGGTGGTACGACTTTGATAATTTCTTGCTTAGATGTCATATCAACACCGAAATCAGCAGGCGTTTTCTCATCAAGCTGTTTCTTTTTAGCTTTCATGATATTAGGCAATTTAGCGTAACGTGGCTCATTTAAACGTAAGTCAGTGGTGATAACCGCTGGTAGCTCAAGCGCTAGGGTCTGCAAACCACCGTCAATTTCACGTGTGACGTTTACTTTACTACCGTCAACTTTTACTTCTGACGCGAACGTACCCTGACCAATGCCCATCAATGCGGCTAGCATCTGACCAGTTTGGTTATTGTCATCATCAATCGCTTGCTTGCCCAAAAGGATGATATCAGTGGACTCAGATTCAGCAATGCTCTTGAGTATTTTAGCAATTTGTAATGGATAAGGTTTTTGATCAGACACGACCAAAATACCACGATCAGCGCCCAATGCTAAAGCGGCACGAATTTGCTCTTGTGATTCTTTTGGACCAATCGATGCCACAATGATTTCATCAATCACGCCCGCTTCTTTGAGACGAACCGCTTCTTCAACAGCAATTTCATCAAAAGGGTTGATTGACATTTTAGTGTTAGATAAATCTACGCCAGAGTTATCAGCTTTTACACGAACTTTTACGTTGTAATCAATGACACGCTTGACCGCTACTAATGCTTTCATACGTTCCTCGTTTATTAATGTTATGAATTAAAATTGCCAGTTAAGAACCAAGGGTTCATTTTTTTAAACTGTTGTTCAAATTGTCGTTCAAAATATTACTAAAGCTTTTTATTACATTAACAGAAATTTTAAATAAACACTCATAAGCCAATCACTAAAAGTATATCACCATGATATTTGTTACTCATTACTTTGCATTTACTAAAAATAGAAATTTAAGAGTAAAGCATTAAAATTTGCTGTTAAAGCTAAGCCAACCGTTATTATCAGACCTATCTATCTTGCGTGAGCAGGCTCATAAGGTCAAGACAACGCCGTGAATAATGCGTCATAAATTTGTCACCATTATTGCAAAAAGCGTCTATAAGCGCATTAATTAACCATTTATCTTATTAAAGGCTTTAACCAGTACAATATTTATCACGCTTTCCGCCTTTTGTAGACTAACTGCTAGTCGGCTATCCCTTACTTAAAGCTGTCATTATATTGAAAACCTACCATTCTATTTGCAACCTTAATGACGATAAGCTTCATAGCCTTAAATATTTGGTCTGTTTTATTAGAAAAATTGTATAAAAAAAGCAACCTGATGAGAGGTTGCTTCTTTTTAAAGTCTAAACAGTATTTTTATTGTTTTAACAAACAAAGGTATCAATGCATATTGATTAATCTTACTATTATTAGGCTTGCTGAAATCAGCTTACTTAATAACAAATTAGATTAGATAGCTTCGATTTGCTCAGCTTGTGGGCCTTTCTTGCCATCACCTAAGATGAAAGACACTTTTTGGCCTTCGGCTAGAGTTTTGAAACCACCGCCTTGGATAGCGCTGTAGTGAGCGAATACGTCTTGTCCGCCGTTATCTTGCGCGATAAAACCAAAACCTTTAGCTTCATTAAACCACTTTACAGTGCCTTCAACTTTATCTGACATAAATTTTCCTAACTCTTTAACTGTTGGCGAGACGTGTGTCATCACCGATTAATTGATATATACTCAAGTATTTTCTGCTGAATGCGTCGACTTAAACCCTTGATATATCTATAAGATATACTATCTGTTCTTGCCTCAAATCCTTTGAGTACAGGCTGATTATAACAGCTTTTCTCAACGGCAACAGATTAAATTACTTTTTTTTGTAAATAATTCACTTCTTATGTAAAGGTAATGATTAGCATATCGCTATTTTATCTAAAATATTGATTTATATGACTATTTTTATTTACTTAGCAAGATATAACGAACACTAATGATATTTTTCTAAGCGATAAATTCAATGAATTGACGGTTTAGCTAGATATCTATTGCGGTAACGGTAGCCATGGTGACGATAATACCAGTAGGCATAGAGCAAAAAATATCAAGGAAAACGATTGGCTATAAGCGATGTACTTAGCGGGAACGACCAAGTCTTTGGGTGAGTTGGGTATGCCTTTACGTTTGAGTAGCCGTGTGCCGTATATCCAACCATAGATGGTATAAATGCTATAAGCGACTGGAACTGCGAGCGCTAATGGCGCTAGATCAATGAGGTATAACGCCACTGTTGATACAAAAAACCAAGCGGTATCAATTAGGGAGCTAATTTGAAAAAATTTGGACTTTGGCAGTTTACCCTGATTGCTTTTGAGCATCTCCCCTTCTATCCATATTAGTACAGCCACGACAGCACTCAGAGTAATATATGCGAATTGCGGCGTTAGCCAGTTTGGATTTGGTATTTGCACAACAGACAACCTGTAATCAATAAAAAATAAGAATAAGAAAAACAATCACTTTAAGATTTAGTAGCCGATTGGTTCTACTAACAGTTGCTTAAATGGAGCAATAAACGAAATAACGCTTTAAGTAAAAATGATGAAGGCTGTCTATATGAGGTAGCGATTATACGTTTTCAACCAATCTCAAAGCAATTGACATGAAAACCTTACTTAGCTTATTGAAATGATAGCCATTAAAAAACCCGTGCTATCAAGTGACAGCACGGGTTTTGGATTCTAGATGATTAAAATGATAGACAGTTGATTAATCGCTTAATCGCCTTCTAGCAAATTAGTTTTTGTCTTTATCGATGATTTTGTTGCCACCAATCCAAGGCATCATGCCGCGCAATTTAGCGCCAGTCACTTCGATTTGATGCTCTGCGTTGTTACGACGACGTGCGGTCATTGATGGATAGTTGGTTGCGCCTTCAGAGATAAACATTTTTGCATATTCACCAGATTGGATGCGTTTTAGTGCATTACGCATGGCTTCACGTGATTGCTCATTGATAACTTCAGGACCAGTCACATATTCGCCGTATTCAGCGTTGTTACTGATTGAGTAGTTCATGTCAGCGATACCGCCTTCATACATCAGATCTACGATAAGCTTTAGCTCATGTAAACACTCAAAGTAAGCCATTTCTGGGGCATAGCCTGCTTCTGTTAGGGTCTCAAAGCCCATTTTTACTAGCTCGACAGCGCCACCACAAAGAACTGCTTGCTCACCAAAAAGGTCAGTTTCAGTTTCATCTTTAAACGTGGTTTCGATGATACCTGAACGACCACCACCAACACCCGCAGCATAAGATAAGGCTAACTGCTTAGCTTGACCTGATGCATCTTGGTAGATAGCGATCAAATCTGGAATACCGCCGCCTTTAGTAAATTCTGAGCGTACAGTATGACCTGGTGCTTTAGGCGCAACCATAATAACGTCAAGATCGCTACGTGGAACGACTTGGTTGTAATGAATCGCAAAACCATGAGCAAAAGCTAGCGTTGCACCTTGTTTGATATTTGGCTCAATCTCGTTTTGATATAGCTCTTTTTGGAATTCGTCAGGCGTCAAAATCATGATGACGTCAGCAGCTTTTACCGCTTCTTCTACTTCAGCAACTTTTAGACCAGCGTTTTCCGCTTTTTTCCATGAACCAGAGTTGGCACGTAGACCAACGGTCACATCGACGTCTGAATCTTGCAGGTTAAGCGCGTGTGCATGGCCTTGTGAACCGTAACCAATAATCGCAACTTTTTTGCCTTGGATAATTGATAAATCACAGTCTTTATCATAATAAACGTTCATAAATAGAGTCCTTTTCCTAAATCATGGCTGGCCATGGATAAATAAACGCTTAGATTACAGTCACTATCGTAAAGTGATTTGCTATATAAGCGTTATGCTAAGTGTTGAATAATTAAATTTAAAATACCACGCTTTAAACCATATATTTTGCGATAAACGCTGCCTATAAGCTCAGCGTTTTTTCGCCGCGTGCAATACCAATCACACCCGAACGCACGACTTCCATGATACGTTCACGGCCAATCACATCGATAAAGCCGTCAAGCTTGGCTTCGTCACCGACGATTTGAATGGTATAAAGGTTTGAATTCACATCAACGATTTGTGCACGGAAAATATCGGCACTGCGTTTAATCTCTTCACGTACTCCGCCTGTCGCTCGCACTTTGATTAGCATCAGTTCGCGTTCGACGTGTACGGTATCTGATAGATTAAGCACTTTAACCACTTCAATCAATTTATGCAATTGCTTGGTGATTTGCTCTATCTTTTCAGGTGAGGTAATCGTTGTTAACGTTAAGCGAGAAATACTCGGATCATCTGTTGGTGCAACGTTTAGCGTTTCAATGTTGTAGCCACGTTGAGAGAACAAACCGACCACTCGCGACAACGAACCCGCTTCGTTTTCCATCAATACCGAAATCAGATGTTGTTGTTGCATTAGGTACGCTCCCCTTTGGTTAACCACATATCACGCATCGCTTGCCCAGCGATCTGCATCGGATACACATGCTCGTTACGATCGACATAAACGTCGATAAATACCAACTTATCCTTCATTGCCATAGCTTCCGCCAACTGTGCTTCCATAGTTGCAGGATCAGTAATCTTCATACCGACGTGACCATAGCTTTCAGCCAATTTGACAAAATCTGGTAATGAATTCATATAAGAATGGGCGTGACGGCCTTCATACAACATATCTTGCCACTGCTTCACCATACCTAACTGAGCGTTATTTAGGTTTAGGATTTTAACTGGCAAATCATATTGCAAGCAGGTTGAGAGTTCTTGGATATTCATCTGAATAGAGCCTTCACCAGTAATACAAACCACATCGCGCTCAGGATTAGCAAGTTTTGCTGCCATTGCGTATGGCAGGCCGACGCCCATGGTACCAAGACCACCTGAGTTTAGCCATTGGCGCGGCTCATTATAAGTATAGTAAAGCGCGGCAAACATCTGATGCTGACCGACATCACTGGTGATAATCGCGTTGCTATTAGTCACTTTATCTAAGGCTTGTACGACCGCTTGTGGCTTAATGCCATTATCGGTACTAGTGTCATAACGTAGGCCATGACGCTTACGCCACTCATTAATCTGTGACCACCAATCTAACAATGCATGTTGCTCTAGCTCTTTATCTTCACCGACAATTTCTATGATATCGGTAAGCACAGATTTAACATCGCCTACAATCGGAATATGCGCATTAATCGTTTTTGAAATGGAGGTAGGATCAATATCAATATGAATAATCGTCGCATTCGGACAGAATTTTTTCACATTGTTGGTCACGCGGTCATCAAACCGTGCCCCAATTGCCAAGATTACGTCGGCGTGATGCATGGTCATATTGGCTTCATAGGTGCCATGCATACCAAGCATACCCAAGAACTGGCTATCAGAACCAGGAAACGCACCCAAGCCCATTAAGGTGTTGGTTACGGGTAAGTTTAAGCGATGCGCAAGATCAGTCAGCTCCTTATGTGCATTGCCTAAAACAACACCGCCGCCAGAGTAAATAATCGGGCGCTTAGCAGCAAGTAGTGTTTCAACCGCTTTTTTGATTTGACCACTATGACCTTTTAATGACGGCTGATACGAGCGTATAAACACCTCTTTTGGGTATTCATAAGCAAATTTTTCGCTAGGCGCCGTCATATCTTTTGGCACATCGATTACAACAGGACCTGGACGTCCAGCCTGCGCAATATAAAATGCTTTTTTAACAATCATTGGAATTTCGCTAGCATGGCGTACTTGAAAACTATGCTTGACGATAGGACGCGACACACCAATCATATCGGTTTCTTGGAAAGCATCTTCACCGATTAGGCTGCTAGGTACCTGGCCTGCGATGACGACCATCGGCACAGAATCCATAAATGCTGTGGCAATAGCTGTCACCGTATTGGTGGCACCAGGGCCTGACGTCGCTAAGACCACACCAGTCTGACCCGTGACTCGCGAATAAGCATCGGCCATATGACCGGCTGCTTGCTCATGACGTACTAAGATATGCTCGATATTTTCTTGTTGAAACAAGGCGTCATAAATATGCAGAACAGCGCCGCCTGGGTAGCCAAAAATATATTTGACCCCTTCATCTGTGAGTGATTGCACCAGCATCTCAGCGCCAGATAGCATTACAGGCTCGGCGCTACCTTCAGCAAGGCGTTGTTGCTTCTCTTCAAAATTTTTGGCGGCATTGCCCGTTTGGGTATGTCCAGTCATATTTGGACTTTGCGTGGTTTGCGTCACTGTCATCACCTTTTTTTGTGGTAGGAATTGGCGTTCATTCATAAGAGAAAACAACGGTATTTGCACAGAGTTGTCTGGCTCTTAAAATAAATACGAATCCTTATCCATATCAAGAATGTGTGCCCACTATATTTAAGCAACGCTGCTTTATAAGACAGCAAGCCACTCAAACACAGCAATATATGTCAGGTCAGCGTTGTGACAGGATTTTATCGATAGACAGTGACAAGATGCGAGTGCATCTATAAAAGAGGCTTATTATTTGTAATAGATACGTGCTTACGCCAGTAATAAATAAATCGATACCGCATGAAAAAACAAATCTCAAAATAGTTACCGCATTATAAGATTTTTAAATCTTATAACCTGTTTGATGAGTAAATGTTATAACCACACGTTACGCCCTATTTTTGTTACAGCCAAATCTTAGCAAACACAGTAATAATAAGTTTATCTTAGTCATTGTAGACGGATAAGTCCGGAGACAATAAATATAGAATCTGATAACCATTACGATAATGACCATATATTTTATATTTTTGTCACAAAGAAAATAAAGCTAAGCGAGCTACTGATAAGTAATCCGTAGTCCTTATTTTCAAGTGCCACGGCAATATCATAAAAGCCGCTCACTGACCAATCAACTGCTATTATATTCGATGGTTTAGCCACCATTGTCAAGAAAAACTTCTAAACCCCATCCCTAACTATTAGTTATTAAATAATGTACATTTATAAGTAATATTTGCTAAAATCAAACGCTAATGTATTTATATTGTTATCAAGACGTTTAAATATTATCCTTAACTGATAAATACATACGTTTTTTACCTATTAAGAGGATTGTTACTATGGAATATGCGTCTACCATAAATACCGCTGCCAAACTGCTTATGAGTATCAGTACGGCGTGTATGCTCATGCTGCCAATCAATGCCAGTTATGCCGTTCAGGTTTATAAATCTATCGGTGCGCATGGTGAGGTGAAATACAGCCAACATGCACCGCAAAACGGTAAAAATATCGAAGTGATTGAATTCCGCAGTGACGGCAGACAAAGTAACGCCGGACAGTTGGCAGGTAAAACTGAAGCCAATCAAGCGGCACCGCAAAGCGCAGAAGAACAACGGGTTGCACAGTTAGAGGCGCGTATCAAAGAGCAAGAGACGCAGGCAAATGCCCAGCGTTGCCAATCATTACGTAATAATTTGACCAATCTAAATGTTGGCGGACGTATCTATGAGATGGATGCCAATGGTAAACGTCAATACTTAGATGGCCGTGAGATTGAGCTCAAGCGTGAGCGCGTACAGCAAGCCATCAATCAATATTGTAATGGTACCTAAACCTAGTTTTAATTATTTCTTTCAATAATATTAGTGCCGCTCTATTTAAACTCTTAGCAGTTATTAATTACTCAGTGATTAATTGCATAATATGACGAATAGCAGCGGGCATATCTTGCGCTTGTAAGCCTCGTTGCCCGACCAATAATGACCTATCATTATTGGTCATACTGCCAAGTTTTTCCTTCTTATTGACTAAACAGTCTCCCGCCAATCCATGAAGGAGAACCGCTTGGTGCAAACTACCCGCTTCTTCGCTTAAATCTTCTTGAGCTAGCAGACCTGCAATCACACCTGATAACACATCGCCCATCCCAGCGCTTGCCATGCCAGCGTTACCGACGCCACAAACATAAACGCGATGTTCTTCTTTATTTTGCTCCAAAACTAAAGACCCTGCCCCTTTTAACACCCAGTTACCACCATAGTTTTCGGTACACTGTTTTATAGCTGCCAATCTATCAGCCTCTAC
The DNA here is from genome assembly GCF_904846285.1 of Psychrobacter immobilis. Lineage (GTDB taxonomy): Bacteria > Pseudomonadota > Gammaproteobacteria > Pseudomonadales > Moraxellaceae > Psychrobacter > Psychrobacter immobilis_D. The sequence continues at coordinate 41,797 of NZ_CAJHAD010000007.1, forward strand.
TTCATTAACCTTTTTATTTAATAACTTAGCCGCTTCACCACTATGCGGGGTGAAACAAACCTGATTTTTAACGCTATGCGCTTTTAACTGCGACACCAGTTGATGCTCATCTATATGCAATGCTGCCAAATGATAAAGACCATCAGCATCAATAACTATCGGCTTACCTTCTACTATCGCCGTTTCAATATAAGTCATAAAAACTGCTTTTGCTTTTTCATCACGGCCCAGCCCCATACCGATAACTATTACACTGGCTTCCATGATAAGGTTCTTTATTCCATCTGCATCATGCAAATTTATCGTCATCGCATCTGGCAGTGAGGTTAAGAGCGCCCCATGAAATGCCTCATGACAGGCGACGGTTATTTTACCTGCCCCTGTTGCCATCGCACTTGAGGCCGAAAGGATAGCAGCGCCGCCCATCCCTTGTGAGCCATCAATACGGTTACCACCAATGACTAATACGTGTCCATAACTGCCTTTATAGCTGTTTTGCCGGCGAGGATTTAAAACATGCGCAGTCGTGATTAATTTGGCAGCTGGCTTAAATGCTTTATTGCCCATTTGATAAGGTATCAGCGGTATATCAATAATCTCGCCGCTATAATCCATACCATCCTTAGTATGCAAACCAAATTTGCGCGCAATTAAACATAACGTCGCATCAGCCTGCACCGCTATTTGGTCAAATACTTGACCCGTAGAGGCCACCAATCCGCTAGGAATATCAAGCGCAATCGTTAAAGCACTATTATCCTGAGCAGCAGCATTAAAGGCACAAATTGCCTGTTTATAGATGCCTGTAGGCGCACGATCTAGACCGATACCGAATAATGCATCGATATAAACATCCGCTTGCCGCTGCTTACCTACTTTATCATTATCATTACCGTCTTCAAAGCGCCGATAAGAACAGTTAGTAGACAAAGCTATTTGTAGCGCTTTTTGCGCATCAGATAGCACTTTTTTCTCGTTAGGATGTTGCGTTGTATCATTTATCGCAAAATGATGACTATCAAAACCAACGGTTACTACCTCTACTGGCCAGCCCATTTGCTGCAAATAGTAAGCAATCATCCAACCGTCGCCGCCATTATTCCCCCGCCCGACCCAAATACTAGCTCGAGGCTTATAAGTAGGACGACGGTAAAATTTAACGTTAGCTAATGCATGAGTATTGAGCATTTTTTGCTCATAAAGCGCCGCAATATACTGTGCCATTTGCCATGCTGCTTGTTTCATTAATCCAAAACTGTCATGACCTTCAGCAAACCATGCCTGCTCCATGGCATAAAGTTGTTTACTGTTATAAAGCGCGATAGGCATGGTGGTATTTGCTAATAAATTGGCTGGTATTGGCATGGCTGATTCTCGCTTATTTTTATTTGGTGGTTTTATTATTCTAATAATAGGATGACGTGTAATTCATATAAGCTTAATCAAAGGTTTTGTTCAATTAGGTATCAGTGTAAATACAGATTTACTTACTTTTCCACTTGCGCTCTTAGCTCACTGGCTTATCATACTGCTATTCACATTATCATTTATAGCTCATTATGAATAGCAAATCCCAATCTACTCAGTCTCAGTTCACACAGCCAGACACACAGACGTTAGCAGCGCAGACGCCTGCGTCCAATCATGCACGAAAAACCAAAATTGATGTTAATAATACACTGAGATTTACAACGCCAGCCGAGGTTAAGCAATGGATTAAAGCCCAAGCACAAGCATTAGGCTTTGCTGACTGTGGGTTTTTATCGGTGCATCACCCTTTATTTATCCAGCAAACGGAGCGACTGCAGCAATGGTTAGCTAAGGGTTATGAGGGGCAATTGCAGTTTATGCATAATAACCACCAGCTACGCGCCCATCCCGAACAACTGGTAGAAGGCGCGAAAACTATCATCAGCGTGCGCATGGATTACTTAACCCAAACTCCTACGCCACGAGCAGTCACTGATAATGCGTATCCTAATCAAGGTATCATTGCCCGTTATGCTCGAGGACGCGACTATCATAAAACAATGCGTAGTCGTCTCAAGCAATTGGCATTAAAAATTGAAGCCATGCTTCCTGAATGGCAGCATCTTAATATCGGCTCAGAGCAAGACTTTATTTTTAGACCCTTTAGTGATTCTGCGCCTATCTTTGAGCGCCCTATTGCCGACGCAGCAGGTCTCGGCTGGACGGGCAAACATACCCTGCTCATCAATAAGCAAGCCGGCTCATTTTTTGTACTGGGCGAGCTATTTATGAGCCTCGAGCTGCCTGATGATGAACCGGTTAAAGAGCATTGTGGTAGCTGCAGCGCCTGTATCGACATCTGCCCTACCAAAGCCATTGTCGCGCCCTACGAGCTGAATGCTTCTGCTTGTATCTCCTACCTCACCATTGAGCACGATGGTATTATTGATAGCAAGTATCGCCGCGCCATTGGTAATCGTATCTTTGGCTGTGATGACTGTCAGCTTATTTGCCCATGGAACCGCTATGCCAATCTGACATCGGTAGAAGACTTTGCGCCAAGGCACAATCTTGATAGCAGCAGTTTGCTTGAACTATGGCAATGGCAAGAAGCGGAGTTTATGAAGAAGACCGAAGGTAGCCCACTTAGACGCACAGGTTACGTGAATTTTTTACGTAATATTGCCATTGCTCTCGGCAATGCAGATGGAAGTAAAGAGATAATAACTCACCTTCGTACAAGATTAGCCATACATAATGCTATGCTAGATGAACATATTACTTGGTCTATCAAAGAGCAGCAGGAAAAGTTAGAAAGCTTTGAGCCATAACTTCTATATCAAATATATCAAACAAAAAAATGCCTCTTATTTAGTAAGAGGCATTTTTATTAGCATGTAACTTTAAATATTTATGTTTAAAAATCTATCTTTTATATTCAAAATCATCTTATGGCTTAGGGATACGTAGTACTTGACCAGGATAAATTTTGTCTGGCTCAGAAAGCATTGGCTTATTGGCTTCAAAGATTTTCATATAATCATTCGCTGAACCATAAACTTCTTTTGCAATTTTAGACAAGCTATCACCAGATTTTACCGTATACATAGTAGATTCAGGTGCATCTTCTTCAATATCGATGTTGTCGATGACTTTAGCAACGTTTTGCACGTTACCAATAGCAATAATGGCTTTTTCACGGTCTGCTTGCGTTTTCGCTTTACCACTGATTTCAGCAGTATCGGTTGAACCATTGTATTTGATTTTTAAGTCGCTGATATTCAGATTTTGTTGCTGAATACGACGCAGTAAAATATTGGCTACTGACTGAGCTGAAGGCTCATTGCTTTGTACTGGGGTGTTGGCATCCGCTTTGGTTTCTGCTTTAGCGTCATGCTTGGCATCGTCACGGTTAAAGATTTTATCACCGATATCTTTTGCAAAACTGAACATACCCATATAACTGCTCCTTGAGATATTATTAATTATTATTCATGGTTATTATTACAATGATAACTCATATCGGTCATCATTCTTTTTGCTTACCATTATGAGTATAAGCAAAGATATGAGCGATGAATAGTAATAGTATGTTGAGTAATGTTGATTTGGCGTAGCTTATGTTAACGTAATCGTTGGTGGTAACGAGTAATCTATAAAAGCTATTAAGCTAAATTAAGAAAGACAATAATTAATAGCTAGCCGATATCCATAAAAAATCAGCAAAAAAAACCGCCTATCTATACAGATAAGCGGTCATATCAAACACGTTAAGCTAATCGCTAATTATAGCTGCGCTTGCACGTAATCAATGGCTTTTTGAACAGTCGTTAGTTCTGCTGAAGCTTCATCAGGAATAGTGATGCCAAAATCGCTTTCAAATGACATAACCAATTCAACTAGGTCTAACGAATCAGCGCCTAGATCTTCCATAAATGATGCATCGTTGTTGATGTCTTCAACATTCATACCCAATTGTTCCGCTACTGCAGCTTTAACTCTTAGCTCGGTATCATTACTCATGTAGATTTCTCCTTTTTGATCTATTATTTTGACAAATTACTATAGTGCCGTGATTGGAGGCTATAGCATTGTATATAAAATGGGCTAGTCAGATTAGCATGGCTGTCTGAGTGTACTATAACCAATTATACGTTTTGACTAATGTCTGGTAAAGCCTTGCTATCATACAGGGCTTTGACGAAAAAGTATCCGTCATTATAGCACTCTTTATTATAGTTTACACTCGTTCACAGAGTTTTTTATTATAACTATGTAACGCTCCATTAGAATAATAAACTCTAACGCTACATATACATGCCACCATTAACTGGAATAACCGCACCGGTAATATAGCTGGCTTCATCACTTGCTAAAAACGAGACGGCCGCAGCGATATCTTCTGGCTGACCAAGACGGCTAATCGGCACCGCATCGAGCATGGAGTTCAATAAGCGCTCGTCGAGCTCATCAGTCATATCCGTTTCAATCAAACCTGGCGCGACACAGTTAATCGTCACTTGCCGTGAGCCTATTTCACGCGCTAGGGTACGGCTAAAACCTTCGACACCGGCTTTGGTCGCCGCATAGTTAGATTGGCCTGCATTACCCATTTGGGCGACAACAGAGGTGATATTGATGATACGACCACGGCGTGCTTTCATCATACCGCGTATCGCACGTTTACTCATACGATAAACTGAGGTCAAATTGGTATCAATCACATTGTCCCAATCTTCATCTTTCATACGCATCAATAAGCCATCTTGGGTAATGCCGGCATTATTGACCAATACTTGTACCGCGCCATAGACGCTTTCAATCTCTTCAAACAGTTTATCAATCTGCGCCGTATCACGCACATCTAATATTCGACCAATACCGCCGCTATCGTGTAGATATTCGTCAATAAGCGCCGCGCCTTTTTCCGTGGTCGCGGTACCAATGACAAAATGACCTTCTTTGGCAAAACGTTTGGCAACGGCTTTGCCAATACCGCGGCTAGCACCCGTCACTAATGTAATTGTACGACTCATGATAATACCTCCATTAACTTATCTAGACGGGCAAGCTTGTCTGTAGGATAACTGGCAATAGGATGCGCTTGACGCTTCGCTAAATTACTCAAGACATTACCACTGCCACACTCGATTAAAATATTAATTTGTTTATCGGCCAGCTCTTGCATGGTTTTTGACCATAAGACAGGTTCACTTAACTGTTCGGTCAATGCTTGCTTGATACCTGTTGCACTGGTTTCAACCCGTGCATGACGGTTTTGAATGACTGGAATAGTCGCTTGATCAAATTGAATCGCCGCCAGCTCTTCGGCCAAGGCACTGGTTGCAGGTTCCATAAGAGCACAATGTGACGGCACACTGACCTTTAATGGAATGGCTTTTTTGCCAGTATTTTGAACTTTATCAATGACGGCGTTGACGCCTGCCGCATTACCTGAAACCACCACTTGTCCTGGACTGTTAAAGTTTGCTGCCCCGACAATGGCATCATCGACGTGCTCGGTGGCCTGCTCACACAAGTTTTCAACCCGGTGGTCTTCTAGACCTAGCACAGCAGCCATCGCGGTATCAATACCAACTACCGCCGCTTGCATCAATTGGCCACGCTTATGCACCAGCTTGACGGCATCCGCAAGCGTTATCACACCAGCGGCACAGAGGGCGCTATATTCTCCTAGAGAATGGCCCGCTAGGTAACAAGGCTTGTCTTCTATTTTTTGTTGTAAAATGCGCCAAACGGCGATGCTAGCGGTCAATAAGGCCGGCTGAGTGTAATGGGTTTGATTAAGCTTGTCTTCATCCTGACAAATTGCCCATAAATCTTCACCAAGCGCCGTACTCGCCTCAGTAAAGGTATCACGAATCTCAGGATATGCTTCAGCAAGCTCACTCAGCATACCGACGACTTGCGAGCCTTGTCCTGGGAAGATGACTGCGATGCGAGTAGGTTGTTTCTTTATCATATCGGGTACAGAGGCCATAACCAATATTCCTTATTTAATTGGCAATACCCCTAAATTAATGGGGTGCATTATAGAGTTAGAAAGTAATTAGAAGATTTATGATATAAAGTGATGGCTATCATTATTCCTTTAAGACAGCTAACGGTGGTTAAACTATACACTGACGCAGGCCATTAGCATAGCTGCCAACAAGCACTGGCGTGAAATGGTTTATTTATAATAATTACTGCTTAAAAAAAGAATAGCAAAAAGCCAAGTTATCTAGCCACATAATATATGATAGCGAAATAACTTGGCTTTCTTTAGCTCAAACCAATTGCTGGATAATAGCGTTATAAAGAACATCGATAGTCATGAGAACCATCATAATCTTTAGCAGCCATCAAATAACAATAAATTAAGCATCTTGACTTACTTTAAACAACTGACGACCACGATAAAAACCATCTTTAGTCATGTGATGACGACGATGTTTTTCACCAGTAGTAGCATCGATGCTTATTTCAGCAATTTCCATACGGTGATGTGAACGGCGCATGTCACGACGTGAACGACTTTTACGACTTTTTTGAACGGCCATGATATAGCTCCTATACTTAAAAGGGGATAAGCTTGAAATTCAGCTTTAATCGACACTGACAGAGGCTATATAATCACAACAACCTAAGTCTTACGCATCATTAGTTAAATAGATTGCCACGTATTAAAGTGCTGATAACGTCTAAAATCTATAGTTAGTTTGCAAGGTCAGCGCCTATCTGCCAGTAGCAGATTGCTAGAATGCAATAAACGGGACATTATACGCATGTTTAGCGGATTAATAAAGCCCTGCTTTTCAATCTTCTGCATAAAGCTGATAAAAAGATGCTCTAAAACTTCCATCCTATTTATCACTAATACAGTTTATAAGGTTATAACTTGCCTTTTAAAGACGCTAAAGCGGCAAAAGGATTCTCCGTTTCTTCTTCTTCAGGTATTTCACCAAACTGCTCAACACTCATCTCACAATCATCATGCTTTGGTGCCATCGGTGTTTTGAGTAAAATCTCATCTTCGACCAGTTTTTTAAGCGGTAATAAGCGCTCAGGAGCCGGCTCAGTGATAATTTCATCAAGCAATAAATAGTCCTGCTCTTCACCAACCAAGCGCACTTGGCTTTCGTTATCGAGCAATGCAATATCATAATCATCGGTCAAATCGATCACAATTGGTTGCAAACAACGCTGGCAGGTTAACCATATCTCACCGCTCAAGGTAAAAGAGAGATGCAAGACATTATTACGGCGATAGAGATTGGCATTAATCTGAAGGTCTGACTGCAAATGCTCGGTCGTCAGTAAAGGATTAAGACGCTCAAAAGAGCCCGGTGCGACTTGCCCTACCCATTCAAAACCACTGTCTTCCCATTTACTTAAGGAGATATGTTCTGGCAGATTGGCAGACGTAGGAGCTGATAATTTATCAGCCTGAAGCGCTGACGGCTTGTTTGTTGGGGTACTTGACATGCGCGGCCTCATTGATCAAAAACGGTGTATAATATTGCCTGCCATACTAACGGAAAGCGCTGATTAGCGCTAGGGCTAGTATGTTAAGATTTTTGGTACTAGTTTTCACAGTAGATTTGCATCTACTTTAGATTGCTCGCGTCTGTAAATAACGCGCTCTGACTTTTTTACTTGGTTGCTTTTACTTGGTTGCTATTCAATATGATATCGCTTGCTGTTAACCCCAATTTTTCCCACTTACTTTCTACGCCTGATGCTAAACGCTTACTAAAACGTCTCAATGAATTGAACAGTAAAAAAACCAATGCTAATTTCGATAATAAAATAAAACCGCAGTTACAAACACTGTCAGAACAATGGCATAAAATTATCCATGCTGAAGATACAAACGCTTTTGATGAGAATGAAAAAACAGCGACCGACTGGCTTATAAGCTTATTCAATACCCTATTTTCTGAACAACAGGTTATTTTAGTTCGCGGTAATGGGGAGCCAGAATATTTCCCTGCTAAAGACAATCAGCCAGCACGTATTGAATTCGCCCATGGTTTTTTTCAAAGTGCATTGCATGAGCTTAGCCATTTTTTTATTGCAGGTGAACAGCGTAGACAGCTCTCTGACTTTGGTTACTGGTATGCACCTGATGGACGCACAGCAGCTCAGCAGCAAGCATTTGAGCGTGTAGAGATTAAACCACAGGCACTTGAGTGTTTGTTTAGCTTGGCTTGCGGTCGTGATTTTCAAGTATCACAGGATAACCTCTTTGCAGACTTCGATACCAGTACTAGTACGTTTGCGCATGATGTGTATCAACAAGCCAAAGCGTACATTACTGAGCCTCATACACTACCGCGTGATGCCAAAACGTTATTGCAGGCATTGTTGACTATCTGTACTGCTGTTTAGCGGCATAATATTGCTCACATCATACTTGCTACTTATCACGATTAATCCATTTTATAACGTTAACGTTTCCCTACTCATAGTAACGCCTTGCCAATAAACTTATATTTGCTTTGCGTTATACTGGGTAGGTAGTTTTAATCTTTTCTATACTTAATAATTTATTAGCATAGCTAACCAGAAAAAAATCTGATATTAAAATTGTTCGATTCAATCATGATTCATTAAATCTTTTATATTAAAAACACCATATCAAATAATTTATAATTATAAAATAAGGAATGATTATGCAAGTATTTTACATTCATCCAGAGAATCCACAGCCACGACTTATTGAACAAGCAGCTGACCTATTACGTAAAGATCAACTGATTATCTACCCTACCGATACCAGTTACGCGTTTGGTTGTCGATTAGGTGCAAAAGATGCATTGGAAAAACTCAAGCAAATACGCGCGCTTGATGACAAGCACCAGTTTACCTTGCTATGCCGTGACTTAAGCGAAATTGCTAATTATGCCGCCGTAGACAACATCCAGTTTAAACAGCTCAAAGCACATACACCCGCGCCTATTACTTTTATCCTCAATGCCACCAAAGATGTGCCAAAGAAACTGGCTCATGCCAAGAAAAAGACCATTGGTATTCGAGTACCAAGCAACGCTATTGCTCAAGCGCTGTTAGAGGCGATGAATGAGCCTATTTTGACCAGCTCATTAATAATGCCGAATCGCGATGAAATTCTAGATGACCCTTTCGAGATTGAAGAATTATTAGGCAATCAGATAGACGGGCTCATTAATGCTGGTATCAAAACCACCAAGCTGACGACCATTGTAGATATGACCAGTGGTCAGCCTGAAATCATCAGACAAGGTGCGGCTGACGTTAGTTCGCTATTATAAACAAAGAAACATAGATAAAAAACGCATAAAAAAAAGCTCCAATAAATTGGAGCTTTTTTTATCTTACAATTAGCATGTAAAATTAGTCACGATCAACCAGTTCTACATAAGCCATTGGCGCATTGTCACCATCACGGTGACCACATTTTACGATACGCAAATAGCCACCTGGACGAGCTTGGTAACGAGGACCAAGAGTACCAAATAGTTTGCCTACCATAGCTTTGCTACGCATACGGCTGAACGCCAAACGGCGGTTAGCAACGCTGTCTTCTTTAGCCATAGTGATTAATGGCTCAGCAACACGGCGTAACTCTTTTGCTTTTGGTAAAGTTGTTTTGATCAGTTCATGCTCAAATAATGAGTTGGTCATGTTCTGAAACATTGCCTTACGATGACTGCCGGTACGACCCAGCTTGACTCCACTCTTACGATGGCGCATAGTCAAAAATCCTTAAAGTTTAACGGCTACGATAAGAAAAGCGATCATCAACACGAAGGTCAGCTGGTGGCCAATTATCTAGGCGCATACCGAGCTCTAAATCTTTAGACGCTAATACGTCTTTGATTTCCGTCAATGATTTCTTACCAAGATTTGGGGTTTTTAGTAGTTCAGTCTCTGAACGCTGTACCAAATCACCGATATAGTAAATGTTTTCAGCTTTTAAGCAGTTGGCTGAGCGAACCGTTAGTTCAAGATCGTCCACAGGGCGTAATAGCACCGGATCGACCTCTTCTTTTTCTTTCACAGGCTCAGGCGCTTCTTCAGCTTCTAGGTCAACAAAGATAGAAATCTGTTGTTGTAAAATAGTGGCTGCTTTACGAATTGCTTCTTCTGGATCTATAGTGCCATTAGTTTCAAGCTCAATGATAAGACGATCAAGATCGGTACGTTGTTCTACACGTGCGTTCTCAACCTGATAAGCAACACGCAGTACTGGACTAAAACTTGCATCAAGCTTTAAGCGTCCAATCGCTTTAGTGTCACCATCTTCACGGCGCTGGTTTGCTGGCTCATATCCACGACCCATTACTACGCGCAAACGCATCTTAAGATGACCACGATCGCTTAATGTGCCTAATACCAATTCTGGATTGATAATATCAACATTATGCGGCAAGGTGATGTCTGCAGCAGTAATAGTGCCTGGACCTTGTTTATCCAAGGTCAAAAATACTTCATTTTGGTCATGAAGGGTGATTGCCAAGCCTTTTAAGTTCAAAAGCAAGTCAAGCACATCTTCTTGTAGCCCTTCAAGCGTTGAGTATTCATGGTCAACACCATCAATCTCAGCTTCAATGACTGCAGCACCAGGTAATGAAGATAACAAGATGCGACGTAAGGCATTACCCAAGGTATGCCCAAAGCCGCGTTCTAACGGTTCGAGCGTGACTTTCGCAATCGTTTCGTTAACCGTATCCACGTTAATGGCATTCGGCGTTAGAAACTCAGTTGCACTTAGCATCATGATGTCACCTCGATTTATTAAACTGGTTTAATTAACGTCAATTGCTCAATGCTATTTTCATAACATCGAGCATCACGTTACTTACTTAGAGTATAGCTCAACGATCAAGCTTTCGTTGATTTCAGCAGGTAGATCAATACGATCAGGCGCTTTCTTAAACGTGCCTTGTAGTTTGCTGTGGTCAACGTCTAGCCATTCTGGAATACCACGTTGGGTAGCCAGTTCAATTGCGTTTTTAATACGTAATTGCTCGCGAGATTTCTCTTGGATAGCGATGACATCACCATCTTGCAACTGAATTGATGGAATGTTCACACGAACAAACTCATCACGGCCAGCTTTTTTTACCATCACAGTGCGATGGCTAACTAGCTGACGTGCTTCAGCGCGAGTTGAGCCGAAGCCCATGCGGTATACTACGTTATCAAGACGACTCTCAAGCATTGCTAACAAGTTTTCACCAGTAGCGCCACGCTTACGAGCAGCTTCTTTGTAGTAGTTTGCAAACTGACGCTCTAATACACCATAGATACGCTTAACTTTTTGTTTTTCACGTAACTGTAGAGAGTATTCTGAACTTTTATTACGACTAACACCATGTTGACCAGGTGGACGAGCCGATTTTTTCGTTTTTACGTCGTATGGTTTAACACCAGACTTAAGGCCTAAGTCTGTACCTTCACGACGTGATAATTTGAGTTTTGGTCCAATATAACGGGCCATTGTTATGTCTCCTATAAGCTCTTATTATAAAAAGCTTCGTCTTTAATATTAGACGCGGCGCTTTTTCGGCGCACGGCAACCATTGTGTGGGATTGGGGTTACATCAGAGATGCTGTTGACTTTATAACCCAATGCACCTAGTGCTCTTACCGCAGACTCACGACCCGGTCCTGGTCCTTTGACCAAAACGTCGATATTCTTAACACCGTATTCTTGAGCCGCTTTACCAGCGACTTCAGCTGCAACCTGAGCTGCAAATGGTGTAGATTTACGTGAACCACGGAAGCCTTGTCCACCTGAAGTGGCCCAAGCCAATGCATTACCCTGACGATCGGTAATCGTAACAATGGTGTTATTAAAAGACGCATGGATATGGGCAATGCCCTCCGATACTGAACGACGAGTCACCTTTTTGCGACTGCGAGTGTCTTTTGCCATCTTTTAGCTTCCTAAGTTAATTATCTTTTGAGAGGGCGTGTCGGACCCTTACGAGTACGAGCGTTGTTCTTGGTGTTCTGACCGCGAACTGGTAAGTTACGACGATGGCGGATGCCACGGTAACAACCAAGATCAACCAAGCGCTTGATGTTCATTGACACTTCACGACGAAGATCACCTTCAGTCATGTATTCTGCAACTTGTGCACGGATAGCATCTAACTGTGTATCATCTAACTGACTGACTTTAGTAGTAGGGGCAATGCCAACTGCTTCTAAGATTTTCTGAGCAGTGGTACGACCTACACCAAAGATGTAAGTTAGTGAAATAACAGCATGCTTATTATCCGGAATGTTTACGCCGGCAATACGAGCCATTGATTTCTCTCCATTAAAGAAAAATAAGCTTTATCTATCGATAAGGCATTACTTTTCAGATTTGTTGCTGTCAATACTAAAGCTTTTATAATTATAATCACTGCTTCGAGTTGGTAAACCAATCTATTCATTGAACATTTTATAAAAGGTTTTGCATAAACTACGGCAAGTGGCGGATGATATCCCATCCGCCGTCATTTTTCAAGTATTAATTTAGTAAATAGCACAAGCTTAGCGCATTGTTCTATTAAAAATATTAACCTTGACGTTGCTTGTGGCGAGGTTCTGCGGTACAAATAATATGTACACGGCCTTTACGGCGCACAACTTTACAGCTACCACAAATCTTCTTAACTGATGCTTGAACTTTCATAGCATACTCCTTTGAAATATCGTACCGCTCATTTAAGGTTGAGTGGGCGATTGAATTAACGTCTGATCATGATATTGATGGGTCATCAAATGCGCTTGGATTTGCGAGATGAAGTCCATTACCACAACCACCATAATCAGTAGCGACGTACCACCAAGTTGAAACGGTACACCAAACGATGACTGGACGACCATTGGCATTAAACAAATAACCGTCATATACATCGCGCCAATAAAGGTCAGTCGGTTTAATACATGATCGAGGTAACGCTGAGTTTGTTGTCCGGGGCGAATACCTGGAATATACGCACCACTACGTTTAAGGTTTTCTGCAACTTCGCGCGGACTAAATACCAGTGCCGTATAGAAGTAACAGAAGAAAATAATCATTGCGCCAAACAGAACCAAATATAGCGGCTGCCCTGGGGACAACACCAATGCCATATTTTGCAATATCTTTTGCGTAAAGGTAGGATCAGCCGATTGACCAACCCACTGCCCTAAACTTGCTGGAAACAACAATAACGAGCTAGCAAAAATGGCTGGGATAACCCCTGCCATGTTCAGCTTCAACGGCAAATGTGACTGCTGCTGAGCATATATCTTGCGGCCCTGCTGTTGCTTTTGTGCATAGTTCACTGGCACACGGCGCTGAGCACGTTCAATATAAACGATACCGGCAGTCACTGCGATGCCTAGCAATACAAAGATAAAGAGTACAATCAAGTTCATCTGCCCTTGATTGACCTGTTCGATAGACTGCGAAATCATACCTGGTGTACCAGCCACAATACTCGCAAAAATGAGCATTGAGATACCATTACCTACGCCGCGCTCTGTAATCTGCTCACCAAGCCACATTAAGAACATAGCGCCAGCTACCAATGAGGTAACCGCTGGAATATAAAAGGTCAGACCAGAAGATAAGGTAAGGTTTTGGCTGATTAAACCAGCACACATCCCTAATGACTGTACTAGGGCTAACGCAAGCGTACCTTGACGGGTATACTTGTTTAGCTTACGTCGTCCCGCTTCGCCTTCTTTTTTGAGGGCTTCAAGCGATGGCAATACCGTAGACATCATCTGTACAATAATCGATGCTGAGATATATGGCATGATGCCAAGCGCCATAATGGACATACGTTCTAGTGCACCACCTGAAAACATGTTAAACATGCTCAAAATGGTATTTTCGTTGCGCGAAAACAGATCAGCCAAGTTAACCGGGTTGATACCCGGTACTGGAATATGCGACCCAAAACGATAAACAATCAATGCGCCGATTAAGAATAATAAACGCGACCAAAGCTCATCATACTTACGTATAAAGGCAAATGGATTGAGCGGTATACCAGACGATGACATTGATTGCTTTGACACGTTACTACTCCTCGATGCTACCACCAGCAGCTTCGATTGCTAGCTTGGCGCCTTTAGTCACTTTGATACCTTTGAAAGTATAAGCTTTAGTGACTTCGCCTGACAACATAATACGAGCGCGCTTCATGTCGTGACGGATAAGGTTAGCAGCTTTTAATGTTTCAATGCTAACCACATCGCCTTCGATTTGGTTCAGTTCAGAAAGACGAACTTCAGCAGTCGTCATGGCCATTTTACTGGTAAAACCAAATTTCGGTAGACGGCGATATAAAGGCATTTGACCACCTTCAAATCCTGAGCGAATGCTAGAACCTGAACGAGATTTCTGACCTTTTACACCACGACCACCGGTTTTGCCAAGGCCTGAACCGATACCGCGACCACGACGTTGGGCAGTTTTCTTTGCGCCAACACCTGGTGATAATTCATTTAATCTAAGTCCCATTACGCTTCCTCCACTTTTACCATGTAGTTAACGCGATTGACCATACCGCGGTTTGAAGGAGTATCTTCTACTTCAACAGTATGATTAATACGGCGTAAACCCAATCCTTTCAAGCTCGCTTTGTGGCTCTTGAGGCGATGGGCACCCGATTTAAATTGAGTGACTTTCATTTTTTTCATCGTAACTCACCTAGTCTAAGTTAACCCAAGATTTCGTCTACAGATTTACCACGTTTCGCTGCCATCTTTTCTGGAGTTGACATATCACGTAAACCGTTGAATGTTGCACGTACAACGTTCGCAGTGTTGGTAGAACCATGAGATTTTGTTAAAACATCTTTAACACCCGCAACTTCTAATACTGCACGCATTGCGCCACCAGCGATTACGCCAGTACCTTCAGATGCAGGCTGCATATAGACTTTACTAGCACCATGACGTGCTTTGATCGGATGGAATAAAGTTGCACCATTAAGTTCAACAGTAATCATATTGCGTTTAGCAGCTTCTAGCGCTTTTTGGATAGCAGCTGGCACTTCACGTGCTTTACCACGACCAAAACCAACACGGCCATTGCCATCGCCCACCACGGTTAAAGCAGTGAAAGAGAAAATACGACCACCTTTAACAACTTTTGCAACGCGATCAACGGTAACTAAGCGTTCTACTAGACCGTCAGTCTGTTCATTTTTATCATTTTTATCATTTCTAGCCATGATTAAAACTCCAATCCGTTTTCGCGAGCCGCTTCAGCTAAAGCTTTTACTCGACCATGATATTTAAAACCACTACGGTCAAAGGCAACTTTAGTAATACCAGCTGCTTTTGCGCGTTCTGCGATTAATTGGCCTACAGACGTCGCTGCATCAGCGTTACCAGTCGCGCCTGAACGCAAGCTGCTGTCTAAGGTAGATGCCTGAGCAATCACTTCACCACCGTTCGGAGAGATAATCTGGGCATAAATATGTCTTGGCGTACGATTAACCGTTAGACGATGAACGCCTAAGAAACGGATATGTGCGCGGGTTTTCTTTGCTCGACGTAGACGAGCTGCTTTTTTATCAAACATTTCAACTCACCTTATTTTTTCTTGGCTTCTTTGCGAATCACATGCTCGTCACTATAACGAATACCTTTACCTTTATAAGGCTCTGGTGGACGGAAAGCGCGGATATTAGCCGCTGCTTGACCAAGCTGCTGTTTATTGTTTGATTTCAAAACAATTTCAGTTTGCGTTGGGGTTTCAGCCGACACACCTTCAGGTAGCGTATATTCTACTGGATGTGAGTAACCAACGTTTAGCGTTACTTTATTACCAGTAGCTTGAGCACGATAACCAACACCAATTAGTTGAAGACGTCTTTCAAAGCCTTCATTCACGCCTGTAACATAGTTGTTAAGCAAAGCGCGCATGGTGCCAGTGTGCATCATGGCTTCTTTTGAATCGACTGTAGGTGAGAAAATGATTGCATCATCTTCCTGTTTCAGCTCGACCAATTCATGCAGGCGTAAAGACAAATTGCCGTTCTTGCCTTTAACTTCGACCTGCCGATCGTTCAAAGTAACACTTACGCCGCTAGGCAGTGCTACTGGGGCTTTAGCCACACGAGACATAGGAATATTCCTTAAAAAATTAACTTACTTCTATTAGCGAAAAAACTAACAGGCTAAAAAGCGTGTTAGTTTAGCATAATTGATGGCGTTAGACACCTATCAATTTGAAATAATTTATCATTACTCAATTGATAGCAGTCTAACAAGCATCAAATAGACTTTATCGTCGTTTAGCTTACGCTACAAATGCAACGATTTCACCACCGATACCAGCAGCGCGTGCAGCACGATCGCTCATGATACCTTGGCTGGTTGATACGATAGCAACACCCATACCTTGTTTAACAGTAGGGATAGCGTCTTTACCGCGATGCTGGCGTAAACCAGGACGGCTGAAACGTTGAATCGTTTCAATAACAGCTTTACCTTCGAAGTATTTTAATTCGATAGATAAAGTTGCTTTGTTGTTGTCTTCTTCAGTAACAACAGCATTAGCTACATAGCCTTCGTTAACCAATAAGTCAGCGATAGATTTACGTAGTTTAGAGCTCGGCATTGCTACCGATACTTTATTAGCCATTTGTGCGTTACGAATACGGGTTAGCATATCCCCAACGGTATCTTGCATACTCATATAGTTACTCCTTACCAGCTTGCTTTACGAACACCAGGCACATCGCCTTGCATGACACGCTCACGCAACATATTGCGTGATAAGCCAAACTTGCGGAAGTAACCGTGAGGACGACCTGTGATAGCACAACGATTGCGCAGACGTACTGGTGATGCGTTACGTGGTAAAGCTTGTAGCTCTAACATCGCTTCCATACGAGTTTCGTCACTTGCAGTCATATCACTGATAGTTTCTTTTAGCTTGATACGCTTGTCAGCATATTTAGCTACCATTTTCTCGCGCTTTAATTCGCGGTTAATCATGCTCTTCTTTGCCATAACGTCTTTACCTTATTTAAATGGGAAGCCGAATGCTTTAAGCAACGCACGACCTTCATCATCAGTAGCAGCTGACGTAGTGATGGTCACATCCATACCGCGGATACGATCAATCTTGTCGAAGTCTACTTCTGGGAATACGATTTGTTCTTTGATACCCAATGAGTAGTTACCACGACCGTCAAAGGCTTTAGATGAAAAACCACGGAAGTCACGAACACGAGGAATTGCAACGGCAATGAGACGATCTAAAAATTCGTACATTTGCTCACCGCGTAGCGTTACTTTGCAACCAATTGGCCATTCTTCACGAATCTTAAAGCCAGCAATTGATTTACGCGCTTTGGTGACTACAGGTTTTTGACCAGCGATAGCAGTCATGTCAGCTACTGCACCTTCAAGCAATTTCTTGTCTTGAGACGCGCCGCCTACACCCATATTAAGTGTGATTTTAGTGATTTTAGGCACTTGCATCACGTTATCTAAACCAAGCTCTTCTTTGATCTTCTGCTTGAGTTCTTCGTTATATAAAGCTTTTAATCTTGCCATTACCATTACACCCTTAGTGTCTTACGCAGTCGCCACTACTTCACCGTTCGAACGATAGACGCGTTGTTTGTTGCCGTCTTCGCCGAATTGATAAGTAATACGGTCTGCTTTTTGGGTTTGCGCATTTAAGATTGCGACATTTGAGATGTGTAAAAAAGCTTCTTGCTTAAGAATGCCGCCTTCAACGCCAGTTGCCTGATTGGGCTTCTGATGTTTAGTGACAATGTTAATGCCTTCAACTTTAATACGATCGTTTTTTACAGCTTGTACAGTACCTTGTTTGCCTTTATCTTTACCGGCAATCACGATAACTGTATCGCCTTTACGTAATTTTGACATGGATTACCTCACAATACTTCTGGTGCTAGTGATACAATTTTCATAAACTGATCACCACGTAGTTCACGAGTTACCGGTCCAAAAATACGAGTTGCAATCGGTGCTTTGTTTTGGTTCAACAATACCGCAGCATTGTCATCAAAACGTAATACCGAACCATCAGGGCGACGAACGCCTTTTTTGGTACGTACAACTACCGCATTCATCACGTCGCCTTTTTTAACACGACCGCGAGGAATGGCTTCTTTAACCGTTACTTTAATGATATCGCCGACCGATGCATAACGACGATGAGAGCCACCCAGTACTTTAATGCACTGAACTCGTCTTGCACCGCTATTGTCTGCAACTTCCAGCATTGACTCAACCTGAATCATAGCGTTAACTCCGCACGTATGAGCAATAAAAACCAGTTGCTGCCGCTAGCACAGTATGAGTAGACGGCATTTAATGTAAATAACCGCAGCTTACTCTTAATGTGAGTGATATACGCTCGGCGCAATCAGCATCCTTAAAAAGGCGGACATTTTAACAGCTTCTGGCTTTTAATGCAATTTACTTAGATTTTTTCTACTTTTTCAACCACTTCAACCAAAGTCCAAGACTTGGTTTTTGAGATTGGACGCGTTTCTTTGATACGGACAAGGTCGCCTTGTTGGCAAACGTTGTCTTCATCATGTGCTTTAATTTTGGTAGAACGACGAAGCTGTTTGCCATATAAAGGATGACGAACCAGACGCTCAATCAAAACCGTGATGGACTTGTCCATCTTGTCACTGACAACTCGTCCTGTCAGAACACTAGCATTGGTCGTTGCTTGATTGTTATCGCTCATGAGTCGCCTCGTTGTTTCTCGTTAATCAAAGTCTGAAGCTGAGCAATCGCACGACGATTGACACGTACTTCATGGGTATTCCCCAACTGACCGGTTGCTTTAGCCATACGAATACGGAAAGCATCAAGTTGCTTTTCATCAAGTAACTGAGTCAGTTCTTCTAATGATTTATCACGTAATTCACTGATCTTCATTACATTATCGTCCGCTTAACAATGGTAGTTTTAAAGGGCAGTTTTGCTGCTGCAAGCGTTAAGGCTTCGCGAGCAAGCTCTTCTGATACCCCTTCAAGTTCATATAGTATTTTACCAGGTTTGACTTCGCATACCCAATATTCTACAGGACCTTTACCTTTACCCATACGTACTTCTAATGGCTTGTTGGTAATTGGTTTGTCTGGGAATACACGAATCCAGATTTTACCGCCACGCTTAATTTTACGAGTGATGGTACGACGTGCTGCTTCAATTTGACGGGCAGTCATACGACCACGAGTCAAAGATTTTAGACCAATTTGTCCGAATGCAACGGTGCTTCCACGATGAGCTAGCCCAGTGTTACGACCTTTATGCATTTTACGAAACTTGGTACGTTTTGGCTGTAACATAGTTTAACCTCTGTCTGTGTTTCGACGGTTTCCGTTTCCACGACCACGGCGTTTTGGCGCACGAGTCTGCTCTTCTTTAACGGGGTTATAAACGCTGTTCATACCGTCAAGGATTTCGCCACGGAAGATCCAAACTTTTACACCGATGGTGCCATAAGTGGTTTCCGCACGTACTGACGAATAGTCAATATCGGCGCGTAGTGTATGCAGTGGCACACGACCTTCACGGTACCATTCAGTACGAGCAATCTCAGCACCGCCAAGACGGCCAGACAACTCAACTTTAATACCTTTAGCACCAGAACGCATGCTGTTTTGTACCGCGCGCTTCATTGCACGGCGGAACATCACACGACGCTCAAGCTGACTTGCGATACCTTGTGCTACTAAATGAGCATCAAGATCAGGCGAGGTGATTTCTTCAATATTGACCTGAGCAGGTACGCCCATAATTTTGGTCAATTCTTTTTGAAGTCTTTCAATATCTTCGCCTTTCTTACCGATAACAATACCAGGACGCGCAGTGGCGATGGTAATCTTAGCAGCACCAGTAGGACGCTCAATCATGATATTGCTAATCATAGCATTATCTAGTTTTTTGCGTAGATACTCGCGTACTTGGATGTCATTGATCAGGTATTCTGAGTATTGTTTAGGGTTAGCATACCAGTTTGCGTTATGCTTTTTGACAACACCAAGACGAATTCCGATTGGATGTACTTTTTGTCCCATAACTTATTCTCCTACCTTTATAGTGATGTGACAAGTACGCTTACTGATACGATCAGCGCGACCTTTAGCACGTGGTAGGATACGTTTTAGCGTAATGCCTTCATCAACGTAGATGGTTGATACTTTAAGCGTATCAATATCTAAACCGTTATTGTGTTCGGCATTGGCGATGGCTGAGTCAAGACATTTCTTAACGAACACAGCGCCTTTTTTATTACTATACGTTAGGATATCCAAAGCACGCTCGATAGATTTGCCGCGAACTTCATCAGCAACGAGTCTAACTTTTTGTGCCGAAATGGCGGCACCGCGTAATTTTGCAGTTACTTCCATGGTAAGCACCTTATTTCTTAGCTTTTCTGTCAATGCCATGACCACGATACGTACGAGTCGGGGCAAATTCACCTAGTTTATGACCAACCATCTGTTCGCTCACGATAACCGGTACATGAGTACGGCCATTGTGAACAGATAAAGTTAGGCCAACCATTTGTGGCAAAATCATCGAGCGGCGCGACCAAGTCTTAATTGGTTTGCGTGAGTTGGTGTCTAATGCATTCTCAACTTTAGCAAACAAGTGCGCGTCTATGAATGGACCTTTTTTCAATGAACGAGGCATGAAATTCTTCCTTTATTTCTTCTTGGCGCGGCGGCGGATGATCATACTGTCAGTACGCTTATTATGACGCGTTTTAAGTCCTTTAGACTTCTGACCCCAAGGGCTGGTTGGATGGCGACCTTTGTTACGACCTTCACCACCACCATGTGGGTGATCAACCGGGTTCATAGCAACACCACGAACAGAAGGACGAACACCACGCCAACGTGAAGCACCGGCTTTACCAAGTGATTTCAAGTTGTTTTCAGTGTTAGAAACTTCGCCAATAACAGCACGGCAATTCACGTGTACACGGCGAGTTTCGCCAGAACGTAGACGTAGAATAGCATAAATACCGTCACGACCTAGTAATTGAACGCTGGCACCCGCAGAACGAGCAATCTGTGCACCTTTACCGATTTTAAGTTCGATATTGTGAATCACAGTACCCAATGGGATGTTTTTCAGCGGTAAACAGTTACCTGGACGGATTGGAGAGTTTTCGCCTGACATAACGGTATCGCCCACTGCTTGCTTTTTAGCAGCAATGATATAGCGACGTTCGCCGTCAGCGTACTTAAGTAAAGCAATGTGCGCAGTACGGTTAGGATCGTATTCAATACGCTCTACCGTGGCTGGGATATTGTCTTTAGTACGTTTAAAATCGATAATACGATAATGCTGCTTATGACCACCACCGATGTGACGAGTCGTGATGCGACCATTATTGTTACGACCACCAGTTTTACTTTTTGATTCGAGAAGCGCTGCAAAAGGACGACCTTTGTAAAGGTGTGGATGCACCACTTTTTCAACAAAACGACGGCCTGGTGATGTTGGCTTTGCTTTTACGATAGGCATGAGTGTAATCCTTATTCGTTGTTCGCTGTTTCACTAGTAGAAGCAGTCGTTTTTGCGACGTCTTCACCAGCATCAGCCATTTGTACATCTTGACCAGCTTTTAAGGTAACGTAGGCTTTTTTATAGTCATTACGACGGCCGATGTTCTTACCAAAACGCTTTGTCTTACCTTTAACATTCAATGTGTTTACTTTTAAAACTTCAACACCTTCGAACATCATCTCAACTGCTTTTTTGACTTCAAGCTTAGTAGCGTTAGAGTCAATTTTAAATACCTGCACACCAAGTGAATCGCCAAGCATTTGAGATTTCTCTGAGAATACAGGTCCTCTTAGGATCTGATAAAGTCTTGCGTTATTCATGCTAGTGCTTCCTCAAATTGTTTCGCAGCTTCAACTGACATGATTACTTTATCAAAAGCAATCAAGCTCACTGGATCCACTTCGTTTGTACCAAGTACATTGACGTGTGGAATGTTGCGAGCCGCTAAGTATAAGTTTTCGTCAACTTCTTTGGTGACGATTAGTGCACGAGGTGCGCCTAAGTCATTTAACTTTGCAATCAGCTCTTTGGTCTTAGGGCCAGAAACACTTAGCTCTTCAACCAAAATTAGACGATCTTGACGAATCAATTCGGCTAGGATGCACTGCATCGCACCGCGATACATTTTACGGTTAACTTTCTGTGACCAATCTTGTGGTTTAGCCGCGAATGCACGACCACCCCCACGCCAGATTGGGCTACGAATAGAACCCGCACGAGCGCGACCAGTACCTTTTTGGCGCCATGGCTTAATGCCACCACCAGAAACTTCGGCACGGGTCTTTTGAGCGCGTGTACCTTGGCGAGCACCAGCAAGATATGCGGTGACGACTTGATGCACTAATGCTTCGTTGAATTCACGACCGAAAGCCGTATCAGAAAGCTCAACTGCCGCCCCTGTAACTGTTTTTAAATCCACGTTAATCCCCTTGCTTAGGCTTTGACTGACGGACGTACGATGACATCGCCACCGGTGGCACCTGGGATAGCACCCTTGATGACAAGTAACCCATTTTCAACATCAACCGATATCACTTCTAGGCCTTGAACGGTAACGCGTTTGTTACCCATCTGACCTGGCATTTTTTTGCCTTTGAAGACTTTACCTGGTGACTGGTTTTGACCAGTTGAACCAAGCGCACGGTGAGAGACTGAGTTACCATGAGTGGCATCTTGCATGCTGAAGTTATGACGCTTCACGCCGCCTTGAAAGCCTTTACCTTTACTGTTACCTGTGACATCAACCATCTGACCTTGTTCGAACAAGTCAGCTAGGATCTCACCACCAATCTCACGACCTTCAAGATCGCTGTCATTGGCACGAAATTCCCAAACACCACGACCAGCGGCAACGCCAGCTTTAGCGAAGTGACCTTTTTGAGCTGCTGTTACGCGGCTGTCACGACGGGTACCTGTGGTAACTTGGATG
Organism: Psychrobacter immobilis; assembly: GCF_904846285.1. Lineage (GTDB taxonomy): Bacteria > Pseudomonadota > Gammaproteobacteria > Pseudomonadales > Moraxellaceae > Psychrobacter > Psychrobacter immobilis_D. The sequence continues at coordinate 64,763 of NZ_CAJHAD010000007.1, forward strand.
GCTTGATAGCCATCTACATCAGTATTTTTTACTTGAGTAATGCGGTTAGCACTGATCTCAACCACTGTTACAGGGATAGATGCACCTGCTTCAGTGAAGACACGGGTCATGCCGCATTTTTTACCGACTAAACCGATCGCCATTTTAGACCTCTTTATATCTTATATTAATGGGTTGGGTGTTTATGTGCATTAACCCAAAGCAATTTGAACGTCAACACCCGCCGCTAAATCAAGCTTCATTAGCGCATCCACAGTTTTGTCGGTAGGTTGAACGATGTCAACCATACGCTTATGAGTACGGATTTCGTACTGATCACGAGCGTCTTTGTTTACGTGTGGTGAAGTTAGAACGTTGAAGCGCTCAATGCGAGTCGGCAACGGTACAGGACCACAAACTTGCGCACCGGTGCGCTTTGCAGTATCAACAATCTCTTGTGCAGATTGATCAATCAGACGATGATCAAAAGACTTAAGACGGATACGGATTCTCTGGTTAGCCATGCCAGCAAGCTCCTAATATGTGCCTTTGTCATTCTTGCTTTGCAAGGATATGAGCAAAAGCCGTTTGGTTAAATATTCACTTAAAGCGGCCTTCTGTTCTAAACCAGAATGAGTTCGTTAACGGAACTTATAGCGTACTAAAAGTAAAATAGTTTAAAGCCCCGCCGACCCTTCCATTATAGGATGTCAGCAAAGGCATAATGAAATAGTGCTAGAAACGATGCTCTAGCTGTCATAGCGCCAGCTGTTTGATTGGCTGCGCATATATAATTCAGTGGTTTGTATTATACATAATTTTTAACCCATTGCAAGGAGGTTATTTGCAATGATGGCAGATAGTAGTTGATATAAAACATTATTTGTACACTACGTCCCTACTTTTTATAGAATTATTGGTCATTAAAGATTAACTTATACAGTCGCTAGTTTCTCCATTACTTGCTTTGGGTATTTAATAATAAATACTTAATCTAGAACAATATCATACTGCTCTTGGGTATAAAGATTCTCGACATCAAAGGTAATGACCCTACCGAGTAGATACTCTAAATCTGCTACCGTATCCGATTCTGAAGTCAGTAATAAATCAATGACTGCGGCATGAGCAACGACGGTAAATTTCTTTGGTGAGTTATACGTGCGAGCACAGCGCATGATTTCACGGAATATCTCAAAGCAGACCGTTTCAGCGGTTTTGACGAAACCGCGTCCTTGGCAGGTCGAGCATGGCTCACATAGCTGCTGACCTAACGACTCTCGCGTGCGCTTGCGGGTCATCTCAACCAAACCAAGCTCACTTACTTGGGTAATTTTGGTTTTCGCGTAGTCTTGTACTAACTGTGACTGCAAACTCTCAAGGATATCGTCTTTATGCTGCTGCTCAAGCATATCGATAAAATCTAGAATGATAATGCCGCCTAGATTACGTAGACGCAGCTGCCGCGCTATGGCATGAGTGGCTTCTAAATTGGTTTTATAAACGGTATCTTCTAATGAGCGTGCCCCAACAAAAGAGCCGGTATTGACATCAATCGTCGTCATCGCTTCGGTTTGATCGATAATCAGATAGCCGCCTGACTTTAAGTCAACCCGCCGTTTTAGGGCATCACGCAGATCGTCCTCGACGCGGTGCACATCAAACAGTGATTGCTCAGCAGTATAATGCACAATGCGGTCATAGACGAAAGGCACAAACTCTTTAGCAAAATATCTGACTTGCTCATAAATCTGTTCGTTATCGATAACGACTTTTTCGGTACCAGCATGTACCAAATCGCGAATAGAGCGTAGCGGCAGTGATAATTCTTGATAAATAAGTTCGGAGCTTTGATTGGGCTTCATTTCTTGGCGGCGGGCACAAATGGTGCGCCATAACTGCAATAAGTAGTAAATATCTTCTTCAAGTTTATCGACAGGGACACGCTCGGCTGCTGTGCGCGCAATCAGTCCACCTTTTAGGTTGACGGTTTGCATCAGGCTAGTGAGTTCAGTCTTGAGACGGGTACGCTCTTCATCGCCATCAATACGTTGCGATATACCAATATGCTCACTTGATGGCAGGTAGACCAAGTAACGTGACGGCAGCGAGATATTGGTGGTTAAGCGTGCACCCTTGCTACCGAGCTGGTCTTTGGTCACTTGTACTAAAATACGTTGGCTTTCGTGCAGACGATGCTGGATAAGGGTTTTTGCAACGGGTACGACTTCAGTTTGTGGAATAACAACCGGCGGCGTAACAGCTAGGTCATCAGTAGTGGCTTCTATGACAGTAGGTTCATTATCGGTAGTGTCATGGGCTTTATTTTTATTTTCAGCGACTGGGCGCGGCTCACGCTGCATATCGTTGACATGTAAAAACGCCGTGCGCGATTGTCCGATATCAACAAAAGCCGCTTGCATACCAGGAAGCACCCTTACTACCGTGCCCAGATAGATATTGCCGACCAAACCCAGTTTATGATGACGCTCAATATAAATCTCGCCTAAGATACCGTTATCTAACACGGCGACGCGCGATTCCATGGGACTAATATTAATCAGCAGCTCTTCGGACATAATATTTTCTCTTATCACTCAGCTTTCTTGTGAAGCGTTCATAGTTTGGTAGCCTCACAGTGTAGCAAATGCGCCTTGCGTTTGCCCATCACCCTACCGTGTCATTATGTGCATAAGCATTAGGAATCTAATTTTAGCGAATTGAAAATCTTGGCTTTATCCTCTTGTATCTCATTGATAAGCGCTAATGTTTGTGCAAGCGGCAAACCAACCACATTAGTATAGCTGCCATTGATACGGCTCACCCATGCTGCACCCAAACCTTGAATGCCGTAACCACCCGCTTTATCAGCAGGTTCGCCGCTGTCCCAGTAATCACTCATCATCTCTGCGCTGAGCGCTATAAAAGTCACTTCGGTGCGCTCAGTGATTTGTTGCTGATTAACGACTTGCAATACTGGTTCGTGATTTAGGTCGTTAGCCGCTTTAAATGATAATGACACCTGAGTTGCTTGCACCGCTGTCCAGACTTCATGGACATTATCGGACATCTGCTGCCACATGCGATAAGCATCTTTACGATTATCTGGTTTAACCAATACTGTCTTGCCATCTGCTAAGACACCGATGGTATCAGCGGTTAAAATAATGATTGATTCAAGTAAATCAGTTTGATTGTTTTTTAAGTTTTTATTTAATTCTTTGTTTAATTGTTGGAGTGCCGCCTCTGCCTTGGTAGCGACCATGCGTTCAATGTAATCTTTAGGAGATTCATTAGCATCCGGCGTTTCATCAATATCGACGCTCATCACCGTAAAGTCGAGTTGCGCCCTGGTTAGCAGCTCATGACGGCGCGGTGAGCCAGACGCTAAAATGAGTTTCATCGCTATTCTCTTGTTTTATAAATTTATGGTTTTTGATTTTTTTAGTTTTGCAGACCGATGAGAGTATAAGTTAGCGCGCAAATTTGCGTAATATAAATAGCACCAACGGCCAGCTTATGATACTCATTAATAAGGATAAGGCAGATTGGGCGACAAAGGTATTTTGGATAAACATCTGCAATATCCATAAAGTCACTTGGAATATGACCAATCCTAAGCTTGCTATGAGCCAAGCGCTGATGGTATTTAATTGTCTGATATAAATGCTGGTGACTTTTATTACCATTGCGACCATCACGGCGGCGAAAGCTTGCTGACCTAAATGTGTGTCCATTAACAAATCGGCGATAATACCAATGATAAAAGCACTAAAAATTCCGATATAACGGGGCTGAAACAGGAGCCAAAAAATCAGCACCATCATCATAACCATCGGGCGCAATGTTGCCATGCTTGGGCTTAACGGATAAACACTGAGCGATGAGGCGACAATAAAGCTCAGGACAATCACGGCAAGCAACAGCCCCGTTGCATGTTCAGAATCAGGATATGCCATGAATACTTACCTTTAGCGAATATTTAGCGGCTGCTATGTAACGATTTATCTAGCATGGGTGGAAATAAAAGCGGTGGTTAAGAGGTAGCTGTGACTATTATATTTATATTGAGTTAAAGCAGCAGGCAACCTATCAATCTTCCTTAATGTCTGTGTTATTTTTATTGACCATCTTGTCTTGTAGTACCAGCACGTAAGCATTGTCGATAAAGTTTGCCGCTGGCGTGACTTCAATGCTTCTAAAGTTATCCTCTTGTGTGTCTTCAACATGGGCAATGCGACCAACTCGATAGCCTGCTGGTATACGTCCGCCCAATCCTGATGACACCAACTCATCGCCGACGCGCACATCTGAGGTTTTAAAAACATAATTAAGGCGTAAAGACGTCGGTATACCCTCACCCGTGACAATAGCCCGCTGTCCAGTGCGTTTGACCGTCACGGCGACAGATTGCTGCTCATCGGTAATCAGTAATAAGCGGCTGGTATTGGGATAGACATTAATAATCTGCCCTAAGATACCGTCTTCATCGATGACCGTTTGACCCACTTGCACGCCATCTTGCTCGCCTTTATTAAGGACGACAATTTGCCTGAGTAGATTGGTATCGGTACCAATTACTTGAGCCAAATTCAAATCAAATTGTTCGGGACGCGTCGTCGAGAGGATACCTTGTAGGCGGGCATTTTGTGCCAAGATATAATCTTGCTGTTGCAGCTTGGCTTGAGCATGGATGAGTTGCGATTTGAGCTGCATATTTTCGCGGCGTAGCGCTTCTTTAGATTGCAAGCTACCGCTTGACCAGTGTTTTGCATAGCTTGGCAATAACGACAGCTCATAAATGGGCTGCATAGCGGCATGGGTGGTGGTACGTATCGGATTGAACCATTCAGGATTTTTGCTATCAAACCACATCAGTACCAATGCCACTATCAATACAATAGCAGTCTTACGCAGTGCGAGTGGCTGGCGAGCAAAAATACTTGGAATCATAGTTGGTCTAATCTAGAGGTTTTAATGTGAGCAATAATTGCTACTTGACATAACAGTGACAAATATCAAGCTATAAAATATGACCTTATCGAATTCTTACTTAGCATCTTACAAATAGCAGTGATAAATGTTAGAAACCGATTACCAGTTAATCTAAATAGTACTGCTAGTTAATTTTGGCATAGGTTTTGGTATGAGTTAATGTTATTAAAGGCAACCTGATTGGCTACCTTTAATAGAATAAAACGAATAAGAAAAAACGATTTTATGATAAAACGCTCACGCAATGTTATTTTAGCGTTTATCAAGCACAGCAAATGTAGCTATGCTCAATTACCACCTATATAAACAATACCCACTATTATATGAACAATAGCAATTTAGACAAAAATCATATTTAGACTTTTGTTATTGATAAAATCAAGGGCAATACCACCGCCGCGGCTGACGCAAGTTAATGGGTCTTCAGCAACGGTCACAGGTAAACCCGTTTCTTTTGAAATCAGCTTATCCAAACCTCTTAATAACGCGCCGCCGCCCGTCAATACAATACCGCGTTCTGCGATATCTGATGACAGCTCAGGTGGTGTTTGCTCAAGTGCAGTTTTTACCGCGCTGACGATACCGCTTAATGGATCGCTGAGGGCTTTTTGCACTTCTTCAGAATTTACGGTAAAGGTCTTTGGTACACCTTCTGCCATACTACGACCGCGAACTTCAACTTCTAGCTGGCTGTCTTCATTTAATGCCGAGCCAACTTCTTGCTTGATACGCTCAGCGGTGGTTTCACCAATCACGCAACCATGGGTACGGCGCACATGCGTGATAATCGCTTCATCAAACATATCGCCACCGATACGAATCGACTCGGCATAAACGCAACCTGACAGTGCGATAACGGCAATCTCAGTGGTACCACCACCGATATCAACCACCATAGAGCCACTGGCTTCATGAACTGGCAAACCAGCGCCGATTGCCGCCGCCATTGGCTCTTCTAGCAACAATACTTTGCTTGCGCCGGCCGATGAGACCGCTTCGCGAATCGCTTTGCGCTCAACGAGGGTCGACTTACATGGTACGCAAACCACCACGTTAGGCTGTGCCATAAAACGCTTGGCTCTAACCTTAGTGATAAAATGCTTGAGCATTTTTTGCGTCACTTCAAAGTCTGCAATTACGCCGTCTTTTAACGGACGAATCGCCGTAATGTTGGCAGGCGTACGACCCAGCATTTGCTTGGCATCAATACCAACAGCAGCAACGGTAGGGTTTTGGGTACGATTACTGCGTAGCGCGACCACCGTAGGCTCGTCGAGCACCACGCCTTTACCAGGAATAAAAATAAGAGTGTTCGCAGTACCGAGGTCGATTGCGATATTATTTGATAAGAATCCAAACAGGTTCATGACTAATATATCCAGCGTATTACAAATGAGGCGAATGAGGCGAACGAAATTGACTGAGGGCTTACTCGTCAGTATTAAGCAGGTCGTCGTTGGACATGACCCGTCGCGAGAGTTTATCATCGCAACCAGTCAAACCGAAGCAATAATGATGAAATGAAAAAACTGAGCTAAATTATACCGATTTAGCTCAAAAAAAACACAGATATTTGCATCAGTACGCTAGAATTTCGGGCTTAAGCTATAAAAATTGTTACAAAGTTTGAAATGGCGAATAATACCACTCCCTTATCTCAAACATCATTTAATTCAATAACTAACAAGGTGCTACAGCCATGTGACCTTGCTGCCAAGTACCTTACTTGGTATTTTGCTCAGCAGTTTGTTTAATAGCTTACTTAACGTTGAGCTTAGCAGTGCGTGCATACTGTAACGTATTTCATAACCAAATAGTGAGCAATTGATAATCAATCCATAACTATCTGGTCAATTTTGCAAATCTCTTTATTTTAGTAAAGTTAGTGCAGCAATCAAAGCCCATGCTCTGTAATCTTGGGTAAGATGCTTTATAATAAAGGCACTCTCTATAAAACATATAGATAATGCGCTTTTTTAATATGTTTTGGTGCTTTAGCCATTATTTGTCTGAACACTGACCTATTTGATTTATTCTCTACTCTAATAAAAACTGTCCTTCACTGGAGAAATTATGTCACAGCCAATCACAGCAGCTGAAAGCAATGTCAGCCGTCAAGAAATTCTAGAAGTTGCCCGCCTTGCACGCTTAGGTGTCGATGAAGATACCGCCAGCAGTTACGCCGATGATATCAGCAAAGTGTTAAAGCTGATGCAAACGCTTGGCAATGTAGACACCACTGACATCAAACCTTTATCAAATATTCATGAAGTTTGCCAAGATTTGCGCGCCGATGTCGCCAAACACGATATCAATCGCGAGCGCAATCAATCGATGGCGCCTGCTGTTGAAGCAGGTCTATACCTTGTGCCACAAGTGATTGAATAATTATTCTAATAATTCTTACCTTTATTTTATCCTATTTACTGCTATTCACATTTTGACGGACGACACCTTATGTCTGAACTTCACCTCTTAAGTACCCAGCAGCTTATTACGGGCTTGCAAGACAAACAATTTAGCAGCCTTGAGCTGACTGAACACTATATCAAGCGTATCGACGCCTTAGATAGTAAGATTAACAGTTTTATCACTCACACCTCTGAAACGGCGCGCGCGCAAGCACAAGCGGCCGATGAGATGCGTGCCCAAGGCGATAATCGTCCGCTACTTGGCGTACCGATGGCGCATAAAGACATTTTTTGTACCCAAGGCGTATTGACGACTTGTGGCTCAAAAATGCTGCATAACTTTATCTCACCTTATGACGCAACTATCGTCACCAATATTGATAAAGCGGGCATGATTAGCCTTGGTAAGCTCAATATGGATGAGTTTGCGATGGGCTCGGATAATGAGAGCTCGCATTATGGCGCGGTACACAATCCTTGGAATCTAGCGCACGTCCCCGGTGGCTCATCAGGTGGTAGTGCAGCAGCAGTTGCCGCAGGCTTTGTCCCAGTTGCGACCGCTAGTGATACAGGTGGCTCTATTCGTCAGCCAGCGTCATTTTGCGGCTTAACCGGTATCAAACCAACTTATGGCCGTATCTCACGCTTTGGTATGATTGCTTATGCCTCCAGTCTTGATCAAGCGGGTAGCGTGGGTCGTAGTGCCATGGACTGTGCTTATCTGTTGCAACCAATGATTGGTCATGATCCACGCGATGCTACTTCTATCAAGCATGATATACCTAATTATGTACAAGACTTAAATGAGGCAGCAGCCAGCGCTGGGGATAAACCATTTGCCGGCTTACGTATTGGTGTTGCTAAAGAATACTTTAGTAAAGGTCTTGATGCTGAAGTCGAACAAGCGGCTCGTGCAGCGTTAAATAAATACGAAGAGCTTGGCGCAACCATTGTAGAGGTTACCATCACTGACCCTGAGATTACCCTTGCCACTTATTATATGCTCGCACCAGCTGAAGCATCATCGAACCTGTCACGTTTTGACGGCGTACGATTCGGTTATCGCTGTGAAAACCCAACCGACCTTCTCGATTTATACACGCGCTCACGCTCGGAAGGCTTTGGTCCTGAAGTACAACGTCGTATTTTGACCGGTACTTATGCACTATCGGCTGGTTACTTTGATGCTTATTACACTAAAGCACAAAAAGTACGCCGTATCATTGTCAAAGACTTCGAAGACGCTTTTGCTAACTGTGATGTCATCGCCAGTCCAACTGCGCCAACCGCTGCTTATAAGCTTGGTGAAGACCTTGACTCTGCGACGCTGTACTTAGGTGACGTTTATACCATCGGTGTCAACTTAGCCGGTCTACCTGCCCTTAGTCAGCCAGTTGGTTTGACCTCAAACGGCTTACCAATCGGTTTGCAATTGATTGGTCAGTACTGGCAAGAGAGCAAACTGCTCTCTACCGCGCACCTATTCCAGCAGCATACAGACCACCATTTACAACACTCTACCATCGCGAAGGAGACGGTATAATGAATACAGCAACCACTACTACTGATCATGCTGCTCACCAAGATATCGTCCGCAAAGAGCTGTTCGTCGATGGCTATGAAGTGGTCATCGGGATTGAGATTCACTGCCAGCTAAATACAGAAAGTAAAATATTCTCAAGCGCGCCAACCGACTTTGGTCACGAGCCAAACACCCAAGCCAGTATCGTTGATTTGGGCTTACCCGGTGTCTTGCCAGTGCTAAATGCTGGTGTGGTCGATCGTGCTTTAAAATTCGGTATCGGCGTCAATGCTGAGCTAGGGTTATTTAATACCTTTGATCGTAAAAACTATTTCTACCCTGACTTGCCAAAAGGCTATCAAATCACCCAAATGGCCAACCCTATCGTTGGCAAAGGCTATATCGATGTCGTAGTCAATGAAGGCGAGAAAAACGAATACCCTAAACGCATGGGCATCACCCGCGCGCATTTAGAAGAAGATGCCGGTAAATCAGTGCATGATGCTGTCGATGGTATGACGGGCGTTGACCTTAACCGAGCTGGTACACCATTAATCGAAATCGTCTCTGAGCCTGATATGCGCTCAGCTCATGAAGCCCTTGCTTATATCAAAGCCATTCATCAACTGGTCACTTGGCTTGGTATCTCTGATGCCATCATGGCAGAAGGCTCATTCCGCTGTGACTGTAACGTCTCTATTCGTAAGCCGGGTGCAGAATTGGGCACGCGTACTGAGCTCAAAAACCTAAACTCGTTTCGCTTTATCGAGCGTGCTATCAATCGTGAAATCGAACGTCAAATCGATATCATCGAGGACGGCGGTAAAGTCATCCAAGCAACGATGCTTTATGATCCAGAGCGCGATGAAACTCGCACCATGCGTACCAAAGAAGACGCCAATGATTATCGCTACTTCCCTGACCCAGACTTGCTACCTGTACGTATCGAGCAGCATACCGTTGATAGCATTCGGGCGGCAATGCCTGAGTTGCCTGTTGCCCGTCGTGCACGTTTTGAAGAGGCGCTTGGTCTATCAGAATATGACGCTCGTATCCTAACAGGTAGCCGTCCGCTAGCCGATTACTTTGAAGCCGTTGTCGCTGAAGTTGGGCAACAAGATGCCAAAATGGCGGCTAACTGGGTCATGGGCGATCTGCTAGGAGCGTTGAATAAAGATGATAAAGACATCATCGACTCTCCTATCAGCGCCAAGCAATTGGCTGGTATGCTAGCGCGTATCAAAGACGACACCCTATCTGGCAAATTGGCTAAGAAAGTCTTTAGTGCTCTTTATGAGCGTGAAGGCGGCGATGCTGATGATGCAGCAGATAAAATCATCGAAGAAAAAGGTCTTAAGCAAGAAACTGATACGGGCGCAATTAAGGCCATCGTTGAAGACGTTATTGCGAAAAACCAAGCGATGGTTGAAGAGTATCGCGGCGGGAAAGAAAAAGCATTTAACGGTCTGGTTGGTCAAGTGATGAAAGCCAGTCGCGGTAGTGCTAACCCGCAGCAAGTGAACCAAATCCTAAAAGAGCTGTTGGGTTAAGGTTAACTGCTCATTGGTTATGCTGACTATGATAAGTAAAATACGATTGTAGATTTTGGCTAAAATAAATAGCCCTTGCAATATGCATAATTTTGCGTAAAATAGTCAGTCATTCGGGGCGTAGCGCAGTCTGGTAGCGCACTACACTGGGGGTGTAGGGGTCGCAGGTTCAAATCCTGCCGTTCCGACCAAACATAATATTAGGGTAGACCGTCATTGACCGTCTACCCTTTATTTTGCCAGCTTTTAGGCTAAACACCTTCCATAGCACTCCATCATAAAACATAGTAATCCATGTAAAATTGCGGTATATTTTACGGTATATTTTATACCGTCATGGAAATATACCGTCATGCCATTAACTGATAGCCAAATCAAACGCTTTAAGCCATCCGACACTTGTACACCTAGCCGACCTGACAAATATAGCGACGGTAATAACCTACGCTTATGGGTGCGTAGCACTGGCAGCAAGGTATGGGTATGTGACTACAAGTATGCTGATAAACGTCAAAGCTTGACCATTGGAAAATATCCATCGATGAGCCTTGCTGATGCTCGCCAGCGTAACCAACAGATAAAAGATTTGATAGACCAAGGTATCAACCCTAAGCAAGAAAAAAAGCGCTTGCAGTCTGATACTGATGGTACAAAGACATTTGATGCCATAGCACAACGCTGGCATGACGACCGAAAATCTCACATTGTCCATAGTACCTATAGCCGTGACTACTCACAGTACCAACGCGATATTAAGCCATTCATTGGTGAAATGAACGTGGGTGACATCACTGCGCCTAACATTCTAGCCATTGGTAAAGCCGTTGAAGCAAGAGGCGCTACCGATATGGCACGTAGAGCGATACGTCAAGCAGGACAAATATTCAAACAAGCCATACGTGAGGGCTTAATAACTCATAACCCAGCCAACGACTTAACCGAAGCATTAAAACCGCATAAGGTGAAACACTACCCACGTGTAACCAGCCAACAATTACCTAAACTATTACAAGATATTGATGCTTACGGCGGTCACCTATTGGTGAAGCTAGGCTTTTGGGTAATGTGTTATACATTTGTGCGGACACAAGAGCTACGTATGATGGAATGGGCGGAGATAGACTACAAAGCCAATATATGGCGCATACCAGCCGACAAGATGAAAATGGATAGACCACACCTAGTACCGCTTGCTCCTCAAGTAATGGCTATCTTAGAACAGATTAAACATCTAGGTCTTTCAGACAAGTATGTCTTTTTCAATATCGAGAGGCATCAACCCTATAGTGAAAATGCGTTCAGCAATGCGTTGAAGCGTATGGGCTATAAAGACAAGATGACTGGTCATGGCTTCCGTGGACTTGCCAGCACTACCCTACATGAACAGGAATTCATGCACGAAGCAATAGAGCTACAACTGGCACATGAAAAAGAGAACAAAGTAAGCAAGGCATATAACGGAGCGCAGCATCTACCCTATAGAACAAAAATGATGCACCAGTGGGCAAACTTCATTGATGATGCATACGCTGGCAAGATTGATAACGTTATACACGGAAACTTCAAACAGCAAGCTCAACAGCTAGGTTAATGCTTAGCACCATCTATGCAAGGCTAGGACTAATTACCCGAACGGCGGCTATTCACACCCTTAAGCTGTCACTGCCTTGCACCTACTTTGATTTAAGGGTGTGAGGGTGTAAAAGTGGGCTTAATGGATGAAATTATTAGAAAGCAAACAGAGGATTATATTAAAGCTAATGACTTACTTATTAATTTGTCGAGTATGAATAGCGAGCCGCTTTACGAGGTGGTTCAATATTTACTATATTCTGACCTGAATAAATTAAACTTATATTATATTGATTCGAATAAGAAAATTGAAAGGCTCAATTCAGACGATAAGGATTATATAGGTGATTTCCTCGAAGTAATTAGACAATCAATTAGACTAGGTGACAGGAAAGATGAAATATTAATATATAGTGATAAAGAAAGCTTAAAGAACTTTTCTACTCATACTAGAAGCGAAATACTGCACTTTATTGAGTTACGTGCTGACTATTACTTTAAGATATCAGAACTTCTGAGTTTTAAGCCTTTAGAAGGCATACTACATCTTGGCGGTTCCAATGACCACCGGCCCTCGAATACTAACAAAATTATTATAGAACTTGAAGAAAGAATTAACGAGCTTCTCGATGAGTTGAGAGATAAAGATAGAAAGATAGACCATCTCCTTTCTTATTCTAGTTCGGATAAAACAAGCACTGATAACCATCTAGTTAAGCAACTTAGAATAGAGGTTAAAAAACAGCAAGAAGAGATCCTAGCTTTACAAAATAAATTAGAAAATTCGGTCGATAAAGATGGGAGTTTAAACCCTAAAGATAGTGCATATTATTTAATAGCGGTACTAAAAGAATTACTATTAGACCCCGAAATTACTGGATTCATGTTCCAAACTGATAAAGACAAGGGTAAAAAAGAACCAACACAGGCTGTACTCGTTAATCATATTGCTAATATGTATATTAAAAGCTTAAGCACTAGAAATATAAGTGGCTTATTAGCTGATGCAAATAGAACTTTCACTGAACTAACTAAGAGTATTTTCGCTAAGGCCGACAATATGTTAATTGACGCCAAAAAGAATACTAGACATTGATTATGTAAATTGCAAATGCAATTTTCGAATTGCATTTGCAATGCCATAAAGCACTCTATCTCATAAGATGACTCGTACAAGATAAGCCATGATATACCGTCGTGGTACATAGTATGGAGTCATAGACATGACAGATCACGCCAATATAAATAATCCCGTTATCGCCTTCACTGATAGCACCTCAAACACCATCGAACAAATATCCGCGAACCTAAACATTAAGCACTTGCCACCGCAAGGTATGAGCCGTGCCAGCCAACTTATACCATTATTACCGTTTGGTAGCAGTACCTTATGGGCATGGTCACGCGACGGACGCTTTCCAGCACCAGTAAAACTATCCCCTACTATGACGGCATGGCGCAATGCTGAGGTTATCGAGTGGTTAGAGTCTCACGCTGCCTCTACTAATAATGAGGTGTAATAATGAATATGACACCGAATCCTAAAAAACTAACTCTTATACAAATAATTATGAATCACCTGTTGTCAGGTAGAACCATATCAAATATGCAAGGCTATAAATTATATAACACAACTAGCGTTGTGCGGCGTATAAGTGAGTTACGCGCTGCAGGAGTACCTATTCAAGATGTGTTTATTAAACGTAATGGTGAAAAATATAAGCTTTACTGGATAAATAAGACTGACAGAGATAAATTTTGTGAGGTAACTCAATGAGCCATTACAACGAGACTCAAAATACTCTACAGCCATATAATCGTAAACAACGATACCGAGGGAATGTTCAACTATTCACGGTATTACCCGTAGCTCTAGCAAGTCTATTTATTGTGTTGTGGCTTCCTAGGTGTCAGCATCAACCGCCGCCAGCTCTCGTTCAAATAATAGATGAAAATACATCAAATACTTCTAATTCCTTAGAGTGGCAACAGGAGGTTCTATGAAAATTAGCCTCAGACAAAACAACAACCATGAAAAAGCCCATGCTATTAGCACAGGCTTGTCTCAATATATTGCAGACTTTAGACTCGCCACATTTGCAGATGTCGCAGGTCATAACACATTAGAAAGTTTACTAAGCAATGGTGTATTAAACTCAGTCATTTATCTAGATAGAGATATTACCATATTTACAGGTGGGCTGGCAGGTGAAAAGCAGATCCATACCGCTGGTACTATAGGACTGCTAACAGTTAATAATCAAGCGGAGACTGTCACACTTGCCAGCATACCGCTTGAGGATAACGGACACATTTTTATATCTGATACTGATATACCAAGCGCTTTTGTCATTGGCTCAATGAGTGAAGATAGTAAGTGGATAATCATAGCTGACTTAGCTGAGGCTGTAAGGTGTTATAACGCTTATTGCAAGCTAGGCATTGATGTGACGGTACTCACTTGCCTTGTACCTAGTCTATTTAATCGGACGGTAAAGCACTTCGCAGAGGTGCAGCAAGTGACCATCGTGACCACCTCACAAAACAAAGCCAAAGTAATAACACCGCTTAAAGGCGTGAATGTTGAAGCTATCGTTTGTGAGCATACGCTTATTTATGACGCGCTTGATTTTGACGCTGATTATGATGATCTAATCGCTGATGCTGAGATCATAAACTTGCAAGCATTAGGCAAACCAAAGCCCAAACCTATCAGTCAAACGCTACCACCAGTTAAGACGCTGACAAGCGCTATGATGCCAAAACTACTATGGGATTATGCTTCAAACAGTGCTGAGCGCTTAAGCGTACCTATTGAATACGTAGCTATACCGTTAATAGTATCGTTTGGTAGCGTGATAGGGACTAAGCTGAGTATCTATCCAAAGATGTATGATAACTGGGAAGTTGTCCCTAACTTTTATGGCGCAATCGTAGGCAATCCATCAAGTAAAAAAACACCATCTTTAACTGAGGGATTAAAACCTATTAGCTACTTAGAAACGCTTGCTGAAAAGAACCACCTTGACGAAAAGCTTGAGCATGACACTCAAAAAGAGCTTAATAAGCACATGGCAAAGGTAACTGAGAAACAACTCAGTGACCTTGCTAAAAAGCTTATGACCCAAACTGATGACAATGCTGAGATCAGTCAAGATGATCTCAAAGCCAAAGCGCAAGAGTTGGCAGAGGCAAAACAGAATGATGAGCTAATACCTGAGATGAAACGCTACTCTACAAATGATGGAACGATTGAAAGTATAGGAGAGCTTGAAAATAAACATAAAAATGGAATGTTAGTTATAAGAGACGAGCTAACAGCATGGCTTGCTTCGTTAGATGGTGATGCTAATAGTCAAAACAAATCATTCTTTCTTGAGGGATTTAATGGGTTAGGTAATTTTAAAGTTGATAGAATAGGCAGAGGTCATATACCTATAAGTACTCACTGTCTATCAGTCATTGGTGGCATTCAGCCTGATAAGCTTGAGTATTATCTATCTAAGACTATGAAAGGTTTAGGCAATGACGGCCTCATTCAGCGTTTTCAATTAATGGTCTATCCTGACCCACTACCTAACAGTAAAGAGCGCGACTTGCCACCTGACAAACAAAGTCGTGATGCGATCTATAATTTGTTTGAAACGATTGACAGTATGCAGTTAGGTGACTTCATGCGCTATGGGGCAAACCCAATTGATGAATATCACAAACGACCTTATTACCGCTTTACTGATGAAGCTTATGAAGTATTTATGAATTGGTATGATGCGATTAAAATTAGAGCTAGTGAAGCTGAGCATAGCATCATAGCTGAGCATCTAATTAAATATACTAAAACAGTGCCGTCATTAGCCCTAGTCTTTCACTTAGTCGATTGTCTCGAACATGGTACTTCTTTAGGTGCAGTCAATATCAATGCGCTCAGAGCGGCGCTAGCATGGTGCGAAGTATTAGAGAGTCACATGATGAGGATATATAGCACTGTCACCGATAGCGCCAATATAAAAGCGTCTTATTTATCAGAAAAAATAATGAAAATGGCCAGAAAGGGAGCTGACAAAACTGACACAACCGACTGGTTTGAACATGGATTTACAGCAAGGCAGCTAATTCGCAAAGGGTGGAAAGGTCTAAATGATGCTGATGACGTATTGAACGCGCTTGAAATATTAGTCGAACATAACTGGTTAAGCTGGAAAGTTGTGTCCAGTACTGGACAAGGAGGTAGACCGACTGAGCGTTATTCTATCAATACAAGATTGACTGAGCTTAAATAGGTTCTGTCAGTTATGTCAGTGCAATATCTGGGCGTTATTGAAAAAAATAGCGTCCTTTTTATCTGTATTATTTCCTATTTGTATTATAATGGTATAATGGTGGATGAGCGTTTAAATAAATATTTATAAGATATTGTTTAAAAATCAGAAGATTAAAAATAATTTATATTTTTTATTTTATGGAATATTTATGAAATACTTAACAACTCCTTTAATTACTCTTGCTATTATAGGTTTTATCCCTTTAGCAAATGCCGCTGAGGTAGAAGAAGTATGTGCCAAATATAGGCAAGCTTTTGGTGAATGGTCAAAGTCTTATAAAGTAAGTGCCACTTTGATCGATGGCAGTGAGCTTAAAAGTAAGACTAGTTGCTATTCTTGTTATGATAGCTTTTCAAAATATGCGGTCATGTTTTGGAGTAATAATGGTACAACGGTCATTAAACTTGATAATCGATACCTTAGCTACTTTGGTAACGAAGGTTATGACCAAGACGGTAAACAGTGGGAGCTTTCTAAAGGCTACTGTTATTGATAGTTAGACTATTTTAAATATTCTATTCAAATTAGGGCATTATGTAGAAGTAGTGCCTTTTTTTGTTGTAATTGGTTTAGAAAATTTAAGGTTAAAACCCAACATCTATATAGAATAAAAACTTGTCAAAACCTCATAAAACCTCAGATTTAACTTAATTAACATATGTCATAAGTGAAAAACCTAACCTTTAAGCACCCAACTTCGTATCAAGCATCAATCTAATAAACTTCTTAAACTGATTGGGATTAGACAGTAAGTGCATAGTCATATCTTCAAACGCATCCTTCGCTTCAAACATAGCGTCTTCGGCGGCATCAGGATAACCACCAAGCATAATCTGATCGGTACTGTTATTACTGAATTGCTTGACCACAATTTCGTTTTCCGTGACCTTATCCCAAATAGTGTTCATAAAATTAACTTTGTCTTTATCAGTAAAGTCCTCGCCCGCAAACACCTCGTTCAATCTATTAATGACTTTCGACAGCAGCTCTTCTTTCTGATCCTTTGGCTTTCCTGTACCACCACCGCCGCCAGCTTCTAGCTCGCCACTACCCTCTTGTAGCTTTAGATCTTGTTGATACAGCTTTGAGACGCGGTAATGACTCATGACAATATTACTTAGATCAACGTCATCTTCGTTGTCCACACTTTCGCGCAGTAGCGGCTGTAGGTTACGCGCATATAGGCTCAGCTTTTCCAGCTCTTTATCGTCATAATCGACGATTTGCGACATAAACTCATACTGGCGGGTGAATGTCCCTAAATCCTTTTTAAAGATCTCCAGCGCATCTTGATCGGCCTTAAAGCCTTTGTAATCATTTTCGGCATTGGTCATCAGCACCACATCACCAGTCGCTTTGGTACGCTCTAGCATCACTTTGGCGTGCTGTGCTTGTTCGCGCGCCAGCTTATAACGCTTCTGCCAACGCTCGACCGCTGGCTTGCAGATATTACTAATGGCCGCGTTAGACTTATTCTTGCTATAGAAGGCTTCAACAAACTGCTCGACCTCATTCCATAAGAAGATGCCGCTGGCACGTAGTTTCTCATACAGGTCATACACCTGATCGGGATCGGACACATCTGCTAAGGTGGCGGTCTCATAATACGGCTGGAAGGCTTCTAAAATATCTTGTGGGTCATTAAAGAAATCGAGCACAAAGGTGCCACTCTCCGCTTTGCCCTTATAGGTACGGTTAAGCCGTGAAAGGGTCTGCACGCAGTCCACACCCGTCAGCTTCTTATCGACGTACATAGCGCAGAGTTTCGGCTGGTCAAAGCCTGTCTGGAACTTGTTAGCCACCAGCATCACTTGATAGTCATCGCTGTCAAAAGCTTTACGTAGGTCACGGCCTTTTAGGCCAATATTCATATTGTGCTCAGTGAACTTCTCACCGATGAGTGCGCCGCTGTCAGGGTCGTTATCATTGAAGGTAACTTCCCCTGAGAAGGCGACCATGGCATTGATGCCACGATAGCCACTATCTGCAATATAGTTATCAAAGGCGATTTTATAACGTACCGCTTCTTTACGCGACCCTGTCACGACCATGGCTTTGGCTTGCCCGCCGAGTAAGCCTTTAATGTTGTCGTTAAAGTGCTCAATGATGATCTTAACTTTCTGTGCGATATTGTGCTCATGGAGGCGCACCCAGTTATTGAGCTTAATCTTGGCGCGGCGAGCATCGACCTCATCATCTTCGGCAGCAAGCTTCTGCTTAAGCTGATAGACAACCTTATAGTTGGTGTAGTTTTTTAGCACATCTAGGATGAAGCCTTCTTCAATGGCTTGGCGCATGGAATACACATGATAAGCGGCGGGCAAGTTATCGCTAGCAGCTGGCAAGTCAGGGTTAGGCAAGCGCCCAAACAGCTCAATAGTTTTTGGCTTAGGCGTGGCAGTAAAGGCGTAATAGCTTAGGTTAGGACTGCTACGGCGTGCGGCAAGCGTGGCATCCATTATGAAATCAAGGCTATCTTCACTAGATAGCGGCGCATCATCATCTGCATTACTCTCTATATCACCTGAGATTAGCACTTCTTTAAGCTGGCGTGCGGTAGAGCCTGTCTGTGATGAGTGCGCTTCATCGGCAATGATGGCATAACGGCGCGACTTTAGGACGCTTGAATCTTCAATCGCTTTGAGTACAAATGGGAAAGTTTGAATGGTGACAATGATAATCGGCTGCGATTTTACCAACGCGGCCGCAAGCTGCTCAGACTTCGAGCCGTCACCCTCTTTTCTATTGATCTTACCGACCACGCCATCGGCATGTTCAAACTGGTAGATGGTGTCCTGCAACTGGTCATCAAGCACGGTGCGATCAGTAATGACAATGACAGAGTGAAACTGTTTATCACCGTCGCTGCTGTATAAGGTCGATAGCTGATGCGCTGTCCATGCGATAGAGTTAGATTTACCTGAACCTGCACTATGCTGAATCAAATACTTTTGACCCGCGCCCTCATCAATGGCCGCATTGACCAATTTAGTCACCACATCCCACTGATGATAGCGCGGGAACATCATGGTTTCCTTTTTAGATTTGCGCCCAATAGCGTCTTCTTCTTCCTCAATTTGCAGATGCATAAAGTGACCAAGAATCGCCAATAGATTGTCTGGGGTAAGTACTTCATTCCATAGATAATCAGTGGCATAGCGGCTGCTATCGCTAGGAATATCATTACCCGCGCCGCCGTCTTTAGTGCCTTTATTAAACGGTAAAAAGTAAGTACTGTCACCTGCCAGCCTTGTGGTCATATAGACTTCATATTGACTGACGGCAAAATGCACCAATGCGCCGCGCTTAAACGTCAGTAGCGGCTCAGGCTTTTTAGTATCAGGGTCTTTAGGCAGGCGGGTCTTCTTGTACTGAGTGATGGCATTTTGTACCGCTTGTTTAAACTCGGATTTTAGCTCCATCGTCGTCACAGGCAAGCCATTGACGAATAGCACGATATCGATACGGTTGCGCTTAGCGACCTTTCCGTCAGTGCTATCCTTTACGCTGGCATGCGGGCTATATACCACTTCAGGGACAACACGGCAGATATTGGCCTCATAGCGCGCCATGGTCTCAGGGTTTAGGCTATGTTCAGGCTTAAACTGGCACAAACTAAACCGCGCGTTACGAATCTTTAGACCGTGACGTAAGACGCCTAGCGTGCCATAAGTGCGCGAGGCTCTATCGGTGGCGTGCGCGTCTGCCTTATTAAGCTGCTTGACCAAGGCGGCGATAAAGTGACGCTCAGAGTCGATAGGAAAGGTGCGACAAAACTTCTCCCACTCCTGCGGCTGGGTGGTCTGCACAAAGTCCAGCACGTCTTTCTCGTATAGTGCGGTCTCTGCCGTATAGCCGCTAGCATGACCGAGCTGCCAGCCGTGCGCTTGCATCTGAGTGACAATATCGGCTTGAAAGACAGTTTCGTAGGTGAAGTCGTGAGCGTTGGTCATGTTAAGTCCGTTTGGTTTTATTATTTTGCGTAAAAAAATTAGATCGAAAGCGCTATAAATTCTGAAATTGGATATGGGTTTTGTATAGTGATAGCGACTTCCTTATAAAATCGTTAGCAGCTTAAGTAGCGCACATCATATATTTCAACTCTCTTGTGACATGACTAAAGAAGCTATAACTTCATAATCCATCAAAAACAAAGCTTCATAAAGATCACAGCTCATAGGATCGTCACTCCCGCATGCTTTGTGAAACCATTTCATGGCTTGTTCGCGATCTTGATCAACACCATCACCGCCCATATAAAGCATCCCCATGTTACGCTTGGCATACCTGTTATTTTGAACCGCTGATTTTTGGATCAGCTCAAACGCTTTTTTGTAGTCCTGCGCTACGCCATTACCTTTTAAGTACCTCACACCTAGATTGTTTTGGCTAGTTGGATTGTTTTGATCGACTGACTTTTGTAATAATTCGAGCGCTTCAATATTGGCTTGGTCGACTGCAGTCTCGTTGTCATAATAATAGTCAAAGTTATTTTGAATAGTCGCTTTTGATTGGACTGCAGCTTTTTTATACCACTTGTGAGCCTTATCATAGTCCTGCTTGGTACCTCGACCATATTCGTGCATAGTCCCCAAGTAATATTGTGACATCAGATCGCCTTGGTTAGCAGCCTGCTCAAACCATCGGAACGCTTTAAAACTATCTTGGGCTACTCCTAGACCTGAATTATAGAAAATACCTAGATTCCATTGTGCTGTTGCATCCCCTTGGTCGGCAGCTTTATGAAACCATTCAGCAGCTTTGGCATAATCTTGAGGCACTTTTTCACCTGCGGCATACATCGCGCCTATCTCATATTGAGCGGCGATAGAGCCGTCATCGATTGGTGCCTGACTGGCAGCCGACTCACTTGCCTGCGCTAATTGCGAAAGTCCAAATACTGCGCTTATGAATATTAGGCTTGCAGAGATTAAGTTTAAGAGTTTTGCTTTAGAGGTAAAGCTTCGTATTGGGACAAATAGTTTCATAGATTTATTCTTTTTTTATGTTCAGGCGCAACCCAACCGCTCACATCAATCTTACCCTTGACGGCAGCCGACATTAAAGCGGTGCGGTGTTCTTGCATGAGTTCAATAATTTATTTAGTTTGACTAAAAAACGTAATCCAAGTTTTACGGCTCATCGCACACCTCTTTAAAGCTTTTACCAAATAACGCTTTATTCAGTTTTTGCTGATTTTTAAATACCACTTCAGAGTCGGCATGATAGACCTGCTCATTGACGCAATTACCAAAACCAAAAGTAACCAAGTTTATCTTGGCGTACTTAGTAGGGTTGCTGGCTTTTTCTTCCTGATAGCGCTTGGTAGCCAAACTGCGGTAATACTTACCACCATCGTCTGTGATATCTGCTTGTTCTTGAATTTGCTCTTCAACAAACTGCTTCCATCTATTTTGCACAGCCTTTTCATTCTTTAATAACGGCTCAATATAAGTTTTACACATTTGCGGGCTTTGCTTGAGTGCCTCACTGGGATTCAGATATCCCAAAATCGTCAATTTATTTTGTTTATATTCGCCGTCAATAGACTTGACCAACTCTTGCTTATAACCTTTTGCGTCAGGCACCACATCAAGTCGTTCAATATTATTCTTAACTTTTATATATTCTTCAGTAAGCTTGTCTAAGTCTTTCATCGATAACTTGTCTAGTGCATCAATATCCATCGGTGGAAAAAAGCTTTCTAGATTTGATCTGGTTAAGCTTTCTAATACTAAATGTGAATTCTTGATTTGCTTAGCGGTATATTTTTTACTATCAAAGTCACCCTGCATACTGCAAAAATCATCTTGCCATTTATAGGTCTGTGCTTGGGCGATGGTGGTCACGGCCATTGATGCCAATAGAGCTGCTACGGTAACTGCTTTCATGATATAACTCCTTTTATTGATTTTCTTGTTTATCAAACGCAATATGCGCTTAATCTCTATTTACAGCTACTCAGGCGCTTGCCAGCCACGAACATCAATCTTACCCGTGACGGCAGCGGAAATTAAAGCGGTGCGGCGTTCTTGCATTAATCTGATAGCAGCACTGGCTTTTTCTATTAATGTGTTGTATTTCTTCTTTTGTAATTTACAGAACTTATCAATTTCGAACTGTTCTTGCTTAGGTGGTACACATACCTTCATCTGACGAATAGAATTTAGCGACAAATTAAAAATAGTAGTCCCTGTGACTTCTAAATCAAAATAACGAAGTGCTTGGCTGCTTTGTAAATACAGCATTAAGTATTCAGGTAGTAAATTATCAGAACAGTTCATATATGCGGCACTTTTGCCTAGAATTACCATCTCATTATTGTAGCGAGCAACGTTGCCAATAGTGCCGTTAATGGAAAGCAATACACTAGATTTATCTAGATAAATATAGTGTTTTTTATACTCATCTTCAGGTACTTCTTTAGATGTTTTCCCAACTACTATCTGCCCATTGACTAAATTATTTCCATTAACAAAATAATATCCCGTATTATCCTGATACTGAGGGGTTGAATGCAAGCCATCACCAATTCTCGATGTTTGATGAATCAACTTCGGTAGCTCCCAATACTCAGGCACATCACCCAACCATTCCACCCCAGAATCTTTCATCGGCGCATCAGGATTTAAACCTTTAGTCACCGCATGACTGATAACGGCTTGGCGCTTCTCTTTTAACAGTTGGATAAGGGTTTGCTGCTTTTCGATTAGGGTATCGATTTGGGCGGTTTCGTGGTCGAGGAAGTTGGCGATATGAACTTGCTCTTTGTATTTAGGCGTGGAAACCTTTAAAGAAGCTACAGTTTCTTGATTAATATTAGGTTGCCCACCACCAGAAGATAAACGCACTATGTCATCTTTAAAAGCTTGCATCCAATAGTATAAAAACTTATTAAATATCACACTTGATTGCGACATGACACAACAAGCTTGATTCGTTGTTGCTTCAACTCCTAATATCCCTAGCCTACCAATAGTTGCACCATACATTGCAATAGCGATTGAGCCAACTGGATATACTCTTAAAGTTGGAAATGCTTTGATGGTTTTTTTAGAGACTTTCTTTTTAGTATCTAAGATCAGTTTTTCTCTTAACTCTCCTGTAGTTACCCACGGAATATCGCCAACATACCACTCTTCGTTACTGGAAGGCGGCGTAGTACCAGAACCTATTTCCAAATAAGCATGTGCTATCTTCCACATTTCCCAATCCTTAGGAATCTCCCCCAACCACTCAACCCCAGAATCCTTATACTCATCATATTGCTGATACTTCGCCATTATGAATGCACCTCACCCAATAACTGCATAATCTCAGCACTTACCGCATCCAAATCCGCATCAATCTCTTGTAGCGCACGCGGTGGCTCATACACATAGAAGTGACGGTTAAACGGTATCTCAAATCCGACAATGCCGATCTCTTCATCAATGGCATCTATCTTATCCGCATTGATCCACGCATCAGGCACATGCGGCTGTACTTCACGGGCGAAGTAGCTTTCAATCAATTCAGTGGTCGTCACCTCAGGATTCAGCGGCACGTTTTCATAATCACGCAAATCACTGTCCGTTTGGAACTCGACTATTTTGGTCTTGCTGGCAGGATCGGTATAGCTAAACGCACCATAGAGCGGATTGGCAACCTTGAGCGTTTTTTTAATGACTGGTTCTGCTTCAGGATTTTTCCACGTGATGGCATCCATCAGCTGTTTTTTCTCTTTCGCATCAAGACTCACATCAGCGTCTTTTAACGCTTGCTTGAATACTTTTTCAAACTCATTGAAATCATCAAATTGGCGCGCGCCGATAGCCGTTTGTAATGCCTTAGCTTTATTCATTAATACAAGCTGCGACTGCCATAATTTGGCAGCCAGCACGTCTTTAACTTGGCTTTCTTTCAACTCGCTAAAGTCCGCTTTTATCATTGCGCGTGCTTCTAGTGTGACTGCTGATAAGTCACCGTAATTATTACTATCATCATCAGTTGTCCAATCACTGCCAAACTTCTCATAGAGCGCTGGCATGACCATATCGAACGGCTTAGGCGCATAGCGTAGGCTCTCGATAGCACTATCAGATAACTGCGCCGATAGACGCAGCGGCCGCTCAATGGTGATACGGCGATAGCCAAACTCATGGGTGGCAAATATTTTACTGGCAAAGGTCTTAGCAGGCTCAGCTTTAGGATTGGCAGACTGACGGCCACGGTTAGACTTCACCTCTTCTGGTTTATCGAGTACGCGCGCGTCAACCACTTCAAAGTCCCCAAAGCTGCGGGTAATGGTCTTGATGTCGTCATCACTCATCTCGTTACGCTTAGAGCCAAGAGATTTACGCATTTTGCTGTATAGGTTACTACCGTCAATCAATTGCACGTGACCTTTGCGCTCAGCGGCTTTCTTATTGCTTAATATCCAGATGTAGGTCGCAATGCCCGTGTTATAAAACATATCATTTGGCAAGGCGATGATGGCCTCTAATAAATCCGCTTCTAAGATATAACGGCGAATCTCACTCTCACCGCTACCAGCGCCGCCCGTGAATAATGGTGAACCGTTTAAGATGATACCAATACGGCTGCCTTGATTGTTGTTTTGAGTGCTGCTGCTATCTGTCGCTTTATCATCACCAGTAATCGGACGCATCTTGCTCAGCAAGTGCATAAGGAATAATAGTGAGCCGTCAGACACGCGCGGCAAGCCAGCCCCAAAGCGGCCGTCAAAGCCTTTTTGCGTATGCTCATCATTGATCTCACCTGATATCTTTTTCCAATCTACGCCGAACGGCGGGTTAGATAGCATGTAGTCAAACTTCTCAGCGACCAGCTGATCATTGGATAAGGTATTACCTAGCTTAATGTTATTAACCTCTTGCCCTTTGATCAGCATATCGGCTTTACAGATAGCATAAGACTCAGGGTTTAGCTCTTGACCATAGGTACGCATCACCGCGTCAGGATTCAGCTCTAGCACGTATTCCATACCAGAAGATAGGAAGCCTCCCGTACCCGCTGTCGGGTCATATATGGTGCGAATAATGCCGTCTTTAGTGAGTGCATCATCATCTTCCATAAATACCAGTGAGGTAGTCAGGCGCACGATATCGCGCGGGGTAAAATGCTCACCTGCGGTTTCGTTAGAACTTTCAGCAAAGCGGCGTATTAATTCTTCAAAGACAAAGCCCATTTCATGGTTAGAGATAGTCTCAGGGCTCAGATCGGTATTGGCGAACATCTGCACCACTTTATACAGTAAATTGGCATCCGCTAGCTGACCGACAAACTCTTCAAATTTGAAATGCTCAAATATCTCACGCGCGTCTTTAGAGAAAGATTGCACGTAAGTATTGAGGTTATCCTTAATATCGCTTTGACCCATCTTGCTTAGATCCATGGGCGAGATATTGTAGAATGGTCGCTTGCTGGCGCGAATGATGAACTTCTCTTGCGCTTCCTCAGGCAGACCCATGCCAGCGATACGCTGACTCTCAGCGACGACGTTTGCTTTGGTTTCTTCTAATACACACTCTAGGCGGCGCAATAGCGTGAATGGCAGAATGATGCGACCGTATTGGGATTGCTTAAAGTCACCACGTAATAGATCAGCAACAGACCAGATGAAAGCCGCTGTTTGAGAGAAGTTTTTGGTCATGTGATTGTCTTATTGTTTGTTGAGCAGGGATAGATACTTGGAATGATATGGCAGCCATAAAGAATGGCTCACACGTACTGCGATGGCGTATATCGACTTATGACGGTTTATAGAAATCATTGTATGATAGTAGAGGATATAAACGCTAGCATGAAAGCGGAATTAAGAGTCTTATTTAATAAAAGCATTCTTATTTAAATAAAAGAGTTCTTATTAATAATAAGCGGTAGTTTTGGAAGCATAATGGATGAAAATAGGAATAATAGGAATAAAAAATCGCTACTTTAGACCTTTATTTCAAAATAAAAAACCACCTCTAAGTCAATGAAATAGGTAGCTAGCGTTGGAATAAAAAGATTTCTTAGGAAGCAGAAAATGGGAAATTACTACTTTTTTTAGTGACCGTCTTAAATAGTGAATGGCACACTCAAAATACATGCGAATTTATCCGTTTATCTATTGCTAAGCACTAAGAAATATTTCAAAGGAACCGATAAATATAAGAAAACTTGTAAATAAAAGTAACAATAAGCAATCTTAGTTATTTATACCGGTTAACAGATCTTAGTTATTTTTATATACTGATGGCCGCTAATTCCAGAGTGACTTTTGCATAATGCGGTATATTTTGCGGTATATTTATATTTTATAAAAATAAAACCCTTTAATAACAAAGGCCACAGCCAATAATTTACTTCCTGCCGTTCCGACCAAACATAGTAGTTAAAGAGAAAAGCCAATCATTGTTTTAAATGGTTGGCTTTTTTTTGTGCTAAATTTGGCTGGTGATTGTATGATGGTTCATTAAGCAAATAATAAAAAAAAATCCTGTAAGGCTAGGGCTAATTACCCGAACGGCATTTTTACCACCTCAAACGATGCCAGCGCCTTGCACCTTTTTTAGGTTTGGGGTATGAGGTGAAAAGTGGCTTTATATGATATTAATGAATTTTTAACATTGCATGATGTTGCCGAATACTTAACAGATAAATGTAACTATAACTTTAATTTAGAATGTTCAATAGACCAAGATAGACTCATTGAAACTATCATTCAACTTGTGCTAAATGATAAATTGCACCCAGTATTTTATTATAGAGGTAATGTAGATTGGTTAGAACAAAAAGTAATAACAAGTAAATCAGATAGTTTAATTAACCATGAAAGAGTCTTAACAGGTATCACTTATGATATAAGTTCTAGAGGTTATTATTTCGTTAGTGATAAGAATTTTGACAAGCTGATTGAAAACAACTGTTCAAACTATGTTGATGTTATCAACTGTACTATTGAGCCTTATCACGTAAAGGGAAAGCAAGAAATTTGTGAAAATAACATTCTTTATTATCGTAAAATAAAAGAGAATTTTTCAGTTATTTTTCACGATTTACTTTATCCAAGATTAGACCTAACCAAACTTTTCAACCAAACCGAAGCCAAAACTGAAGTTATCGAGAAGCTAAGACAAAAGATAGCAGACCTTCAGAACCAACTAGCACAAGCCAAAGTTGAATTGGCAGATAAATCAGATGGTGACGAACCAACACATCATAAAACTATTAATTCTATGGCAACATTGGTAGTTACTTTACTTAAACTTGCAAGTTATGATAAACAAGACTTAGAGAACCCTCACGGTAATATCAACAAAGAAATAATAGCTAAAGCAGAGGGTTTGGGTTTAACTTTAGGCAAAGACTTCATCGCCAAGTGGTTGAAAAATGCTGATGAAGTTCTATAGAACTCCGCCATTCTCTATATAGAACTATCGAACCGCTCTACCTCATAAAATAGCAATCATAAGCCGCATCAATCAAGTTACGGCAATTATGGAGCTAGACACATGACACACTTAGAAAAAACTGAAGCCTCAACCAGCAAAAAATCACCCACCCAAAAGCTATTTAACAAACCACCCCAATGGTCGTTTGCTATATTAAAATTACTGACTATTCTGATACCTTTATTATCAAATACACCTGATATCCAACTCAATTTTTATACCGTTAATATCCTATTTTAAATTTAAACATACAAGAAAAAGCCAATCATTGATATCAATGATTGGCTTTCTTTATGTTCAATGGCTATTAATTAAATATTACAAAGACGCCTTAGTAATCGCACTTAGCGCTTCATTTATAATAAAGGTCTTCGATTTAATATCTGTAAATCCAAATGAAGTCAGTCTTTGGGTATGCTTTTCTAAATATCTGTTGGCATCCTCTAGATTATCAAACACATAAATTCCGCCCGCTTCTTGCGTCTCTTCGTTTTCTGTCCATAGCTTATAGACCAGACCGTTTTCGGTGGCGATATCTTCGGCCAGCTCTTTCATGGCGTCAAAAAATGCACTGCCAAAAGGTCCGCTATAAGGAAAGTCTATTTGCAAAAGATATTTCATTTTTTAACCCTCATTGTTATTGAATAGTCGGCAAAATACATACTGCCAGATGATTACAATCTTAACATATTACGATTGCCTATAGACTTTCAGCCAGTGAAACGCTAGGGTAAATACTGTATGTTTACTTTGGTTTGACCTATGTCTGAGCTTAAGACTCTACGCACTGAAACTCTCGCAACTCATGCACCTTGGGAAACTTACCGGCGACCTTACGTACGTGATTTGGCCTACGTACTTGCATGCCCTAACCTCTTGACGGAGTGGTTAGATTTCGCACCGCACCAAAATACCCATGCTATCTTCGTACATAGCGCAAGCTTTTGGAGACAGCAGTTTGAAGCCTATCAGCGGCGTTTAGAAGAACTGGATAGCACCAATGCTTATCAGGCGCTGACCCGCTATTTATTAAAACGTCCGAGCCCCAATCGCTTGGGTTTTCACTTTGAAGGCTTGTTATCGTTTTGGTTACAAGATGGCTTTGCGCGCAAGTTGCATCCGTATGAGACGCTTGCTAGTAACGTACAGTTATACAATGGGAAACAGACGATTGGTGAGTTGGATTTGATTTTGTACAATCATAAAGAACACCTAATGGAACATTGGGAATTGGCGATTAAGTTTTTTATGGGCTCCCCACCTTTTGAGCCGATCAATTGGGTTGGTATCAATTCCAATGACAATCTACAGCGCAAAATGACCCACATGCAAACCAAGCAGTTTTGTAGCGTTTGGGTGGATACTAAAAATCATGGAAAGGTGAAAATTGATAAGCGCTATGGCGTGATAAAAGGGCGGTTTTTCTTACCAATGAGCATCACTTGCTTCGTCTCTCCTCGTTGGTTAACATCCAGCTTCCCCATGCACAAATGGTGTGATAAGACCGATAGCGCAACGATTGCGACGATTGATATAGCCGCATTGCGCGCCGCTCACTATATAGAATGGTTTAGCAAGCGCGACTTCTATGATGGTCGCCAGTTACCACTTGTAACGTCTGAAAATGGTATCTTAAAAACAGGACTATACTTCGAAGGTAATAGACCAATTGTTATTTATCCTAGAAAGCCCGACTAAGCAAAAGATAAAGGTTAAGTTTTTACTATAATCCTAATAACTCTCAATCACCTGCATCAGCTCATATCTCAGCATATCAGCACTCGGCATACGCTCGGCATGAAAGCGCACGATAGCAATACCGGCACTGGCAAGCGCTTTATCCTTTTTATCGTCCGCCTTTTGCCGCGCTTTACTATTATGCGTCCAATCATCAAGCTCGATGGCGAGCAAAGTAGTCTGAGCATCGATATCAACAATGACATAGTCGACGCTTTGACGACAAATACGATTGAACCAAAAGCTACGTTCGGAGGTTTCACTGCTATTGGCTTCGATGATGCGTGACAGCTGAACTTGGACAAAGATATGATATTCGGGCAAGGCATTTTTTAACTTGTTAAAAAATATCACTTCCGTGTTCGTCATGATAGGCATTGGCGCAAAGGGCCAAATAGCCAGCTCATCACCGCGCACAGGTGGCGGCTCAGGCTCAGCGGCCTGTTTGTTAGAAAACAGTTTTGGCAGGGTAATTAGCCCTACAAACCCAACCGCCAGTATTAAAAATATAACGCCAAATGACATGGTTTTACCTTATAGATAATGAAAGCTGTCAGGTACGTGTCATGATGATGTCATTAAAGTGACGACACATAGCCAACCGTAACACGGCAGCCTTTGTAGGCTGACAGGTTATACAGTACAGAGAGGAACAGAAAGAAACAGGAAAGAGCGGCGCTCATCGTAACCAAGCTTGCCCAAATCGGCAAACGATAAAACAAAAAACACGACAATAGATGTCGTGTTTGAATAAAATTAGTAAGAACGATAAAAATATCAATGAGCCTAATTAAAATTGTGCTGTTTATTTAGCGATAATGGCCATCATATTGCAGCAACTTAAATTCATTTTAGCGCCAATATAAAACCCAAGCACTGGTGGTATTAACTTTTGGGTCACTATTAATCTTATCTTTTAATGCCAATGCGGCCACTTTACCACGCTCAGGACCAACGACAACGCGTACGCCGCGACTGGTAGTACTGGTCCTAACTTGATAACCCGCAGCTTGGAATTTCTTTGCCAACTCATCAGCTTTGGCTTGGTCATTTGCCAGTGCCACTTGCACCCCAAAGCTACCTTTAGCATCGGTTTCTTTTACTTCTTTACGCGCTTCACTAAGTTTTTGCTGTGCTTCACGTTTGGCATCGGTCGACTTCTTGGCTAATGCTTCTTCTTTTTGATGCTTGTCTTCACGCGCTTTTTCAGCCGCTGCCGCCTCACGTGCTAAGCGATCAACCTGCTGACGAGATGGAATGGTAATATTTTGACCCAGTTGTAGAGATGTCGATGGCGAAAGATTATTTGCTTGTGCCAATACCTCTACCGGCATATTGTATTGCCTTGCCAGTTTAATCAGCCCATCGCCTCTTTTTACTTGGTAATCAGATGGCGATTTTGGGACTTCATTTTTAGCTACTTGCGCTGCCTCACGCTTTTTCTCAGCGGTAGCTTGCGCATCCGCTTGTTTTTTGGCGTCTGCCTGTTTTTTAGCTTCAGCTTGTCTTTTTGCCTCAGTTTCCTTTTTACTGTCTGATAATTTCTTAGCAGCCGCTT
This sequence comes from Psychrobacter immobilis, assembly GCF_904846285.1. Taxonomy (GTDB): domain Bacteria; phylum Pseudomonadota; class Gammaproteobacteria; order Pseudomonadales; family Moraxellaceae; genus Psychrobacter; species Psychrobacter immobilis_D. Next base: position 95,847 of record NZ_CAJHAD010000007.1, read on the forward strand.
GTTCTTTAAGAGCGGCTTGGCGCTGAGCTTCTTGTTGCGCTTGTACAGCTTTTTGCTGCTGACGAGCATTTGCATCATTTTCAGTTAAGGCAGTCGTCGTACTGCTATTAGTATTAGGCTTTACCGTTGGCGTTATAGCATTATTTTTTTCTGCTTCTAGCGTTTCAGTATCTTTAGCCGCTGGTGCGCTACTGGCCATATATTGCTGACTTTCGGCACGGGCTTTTGCCAATGCTTGGGCTTCAGCCGCTTCTTGTTCACTTAAAAACTGCTGAGCGCGCTTTTCTTGTTCAGCAACCCGAGCGGCGCGCTCTTTTTGTTTTTGTGCCAAGATGCGCTTTTCAGTCTCGATATCAGTCGTCAATGGCTGCGGAGACTCTTGCGCGGGGCTTGGTTTATCTATCATCGCTGATGCTGGTTGAGGTTTGTTGCTATCACCAATTTGTTGCACCATGGCGTATAGCATCACGCTACCGCCTATAATCATCCCAATGCCCAATAAGGCTTGTCTCGAAAAGTTCATCCGTTTACGTCTCTTAGTTGGTAATAAGGTTGATTGAGCGGCGCAACTGTCGTTTAAAAACTGTTATTTCAAAAATGTCGTCTCAAAACTATGCTTAAATAGCTTTAATAAACAGTCTTGATAGTTAAATAGTTGCCATTGCCGCCGGTTACGTCCATTCATTTTTAAATATCATGCGGAGCTTCTATTTCATAGCATTGTATAGCAGGATGCTAAATCAATTTGATTATAAAGCATATTTTTCCTACTGTCTGCCATCATGCTACTGCTAAGACTAACATTAAATAAGCACGATTTTAATTTAAATTATCAACCGCAAGTGCCGCTAGCGCTTCGCCAATCGTATGGAACGAACCACATACGACGATTAAGTCTTGCGCATGACTACCATCTATAACGGCATAAGTCGCTTCTGATAAACGTTTAAATTCATGTATTTGCGCACTATCAACGTAGCTTGCTAATATACCTTGCAGCTGCTCAGTGCTCGCCGCCCGAGGATAATCAATCTCAGCGATATACCAATCACTAATGGGCAATCCCGCTTCGGTCAAACGCTGCACGACTTTATTGATATCTTTATCGCCTAACATAGAAAATAGCATTTTAATGCTGGCAAATTTACTAGTTACTTGTTCGGAACTATTTTGCTTCGCTAGATGCTGTTGCCAAAGCGGTAATAATTGCGCCAACAAAAACTCAACACCTTGCTCGTTATGTGCTACATCAAATAGCCAATGACGATTATGGGTCTTACGATAATCAAAACGACCAGCCAGCTTGACCGTCTGCAATGCCTGTTCGATAGCACTTTTATCAATATTTAATGGACTTGCTAGCACCGCTGATAAAGCATTAGCGGTATTAGTCAACGATAGCGCTGGGCGCGGTAGTTGCATGGTGACGGCAGCATTACTATATTGCCAAACGTCGGTATCCACTTCACGATAATCAAAGGCTTGCCCAGCTTGATAACAGCTTGCCTGATGCGTATCAATCGCTTGTTGCACACTAGCTGGCATCGCAGTAGCACCATAAACTAAGGTAATGCCATCGCGTAAAATACCCGCTTTTTCACAGCCAATATCTTCGACATTATCCCCCAGCCAATCGACATGATCGATAGCGATATTAGTAATCACCGCCATATCAGGATCAATGATATTCACCACATCTAAGCGCCCACCTAGCCCAACTTCTAACACCCAGACATCGCAATCTGCTTCAGCAAAGATTAATAATGCGGCAAGCGTTGTCATCTCAAAAAAAGATAAAGTTAAAGCACACTGTAAACGCGCCGCCTCTACCTTGCTAAATGCATCAATTAATGTCTCATCGCTGACCATCTCGCCATTGATGCGCACCCGCTCGTTAAATACACTCAGATGCGGTGATTGATACAAGGCGGTCTTATAACCTGCCGTTTGACACATCTGCGCAATGACAGCGGTTGTCGAACCTTTACCATTGGTGCCCGCCACAGTAAACACATAAGCATCGTCTTTAGCTGACTGTACCACGCCTAACGCCTCAGCAACCGGCAATACTCGTGACAATCCCATATCTATCGCCGAGACATGAATCTGCTGCATATAATCGAGCCATTCGCTCAAACTAGAATGTGTAGTGGGAGTATTAGGCTTAGAAACTAAAGAGTCAGACATGGAAAGAACCTATATTAAAATAGTCAATTAGAAAATATTCATTTAAAAAATAAGGACAGTATATAACTACCTGACCAAAAAGCAAAAATAGCATTTACCGTCATTGACGATAAATGCTATTCGTTAGCTTTATATAATTGGCAGAATTTAGCATGCTACTAAATAGTACGCAGTGATAAATTCAATCACCTATTTGTTGAGTAGCTCAGTATATTAAGCATCAACATTAGGTACGCGGCATAGCTTTGCTAGCAAGCGATAGATGGTATCAATCAACTGATGACGATGGACTACCTCATCAACCACGCCGTGCTCTAACAAGAATTCAGCGCGCTGGAATGGCTCTTCTAGTGTTTCACGGACGGTTTGTTCAATCACGCGCTTGCCAGCAAAGCCAATCATGGCTTTTGGTTCTGCTAAATGGATATCACCTAGCATAGCAAGCGATGCCGTCACTCCGCCATAGACAGGATTGGTCAATACCACAATATACGGTATACCAGCAATTCTCAAACGTTCAATCGCTGCGGCAGTTCGTGCCATTTGCATCAATGATAGCAGACCCTCTTGCATACGCGCACCGCCTGAGGCAGCAAAACAAACCAAGGGTACTTTATCTTCAAGGGCTTTTTCGGCCGCTTGGACAAAACGGTCACCAACCACTGACCCCATAGAGCCACCCATAAAGCGGAAGTCAAACGCACAGGTTACGATATTGAGATTGCGCAGTTTGCCGTACATCACAATCAGCGCCTCAGACTCACCTGTCTTTTCTTGTGCTTCCGTCATACGCTGCGGATACGGCTTACTATCGACAAAGCTCAATGGATCTTTGGCAATAAACTCTTGTCCTAGCTCACCATCTACTTGATCGAGCAACCAGTTTAAGCGCTCACGAGCACTCATCGGTAAATGATGATCACAATGCGGGCAGACGTAACAATTAAAAATCAGCGCCGTATTGGTAATCATGGAGTGACAGCTACTACACTTGGTTGACGGTTCGGTCTCTACCGCTGTCAAAGGCGCAGTCAATTGGTGCTTAATGCCCGGTATCGGACGATTAAACCATGATTGCCCAGCAGTATTAACATTGTTAGAAGTAGTCATATCAGGTTTTATTATCGTATCAGTCATAGTATTCGCCATTATCAAAGGCTTATCGACAAGTTGGCTCGTTTACTTGTCCCTAAGAGTCATTTTATAAGAATCAGTTTAAAAGTCACATACCTTCATAACATGAGCAGCTATAAAGCACGCTTACGCGCAACTGTAACAATTTATATGTGATGTTAGTTTACACACGTAAACTAACTTTAGCAAAGTCATTTGACGGTGTCTTTATAAACATTGTTATAAAAGTTGTGATAAACCTTACTACAAAACCGCTATCGACCCTCTTACGAATAATAAGACAATGACGTTGCTAAGCCATTCACACTTTGATGCCAATACCTTCGATATAATATTAGACCGTCAAACTATCGAGTGCGCCGCGTAGCTCGTCCATTTTCGCCATGATTTTTTGCTGAGCAGCCGTCACCGCAGAGGCGTCGCTTGCATCTATATCAGCGAAGTTCTGCACCAGCGCACTACCAACAATAATACCATCGGCATGCTTACCAATCGCTTTGGCGGACGCTGCATCACGAATACCGAAACCCACGCATACTGGCAAGTCAGTCTCGGCTTTAATTGCTTGTACTTGGGTAGCAACATCATCGGTATCTAGCGTTGCTGAGCCAGTGACACCTTTTAAAGACACATAATAAATATAACCACCGCAATGAGTCAGTACTTGCTCACGGCGCTCAGGTAAGGTTGTTGGTGATAATAAGAAAATCTCATTCATCGCATGCTCAGTTAAATGCTGAGTAAAGCTACCCGCTTCGGCTGGCGGCAAATCAACCATCAAAATGCCATCAACGCCTGATTGCTCACATAAGGCGACAAAGTTATCATAACCAATGATTTCAACGGGATTGAGATAACCCATGAGGATAATCGGCGTCTGTGTGTCTTGCTGACGGAATTCTGCGACCATTTTTAAAGCGTCACGCGTACTGGTACCTGCTGCTAATGCTCGCTCGCCAGCCAATGCGACCGTTGGACCATCTGCCATTGGATCAGAAAACGGCAAGCCAACTTCAATCATATCTGCGCCATGCTTAACCAAATCATGTAACAAACCAACAAAGCTATTAGGTGTTGGATCGCCTGCCATGACATAAGGAATCAGGGCTTTTTTATTTTGGGCTTTTAACGTCTCAAAAGTGCTTTCAATTCGGGTCATAGTGGTCTCTTAATTATTATTAGCTGAACTTTCGACTCTTTATTTGATAAATAATCTTCATTAGAAAATTCTTACAAAATAAAGACTACTAAGTCATTTTTCTGATAAGGAATCATTCAATTACTACTAAAACAATGGCAACTACAACTCAATCCCTTCTGCTTTCATCACTGAATGCAAATCTTTATCACCGCGACCTGACATATTCACAATGATGGTTTGATCAGGTGTCATTGTCTTAGCCAGTTTCAAGGCATAAGCAACGGCATGAGCAGATTCAAGCGCAGGGATAATCCCTTCTTTACGTGTCACTTCATGAAAACCTTCTAATGACTCTTTATCGGTACAGCCAACATATTCAACGCGCTTCATATCTTTTAAGAAGCTATGCTCAGGGCCAACGCCCGGATAATCAAGACCTGCAGAGATAGAGTGCGTCTCTTGAATTTGACCTTCATCATCCGCCATCAAATACGTACGGTTACCATGTAGCACGCCGATACGACCAGCGGCTAATGGTGCGGAATGACGACCGGTTTCAATACCGTCGCCTGTCGCTTCAACGCCATACATCTTAACTTCTGTATCGTTTAAGAAATCAAAGAACAGACCAATAGCGTTTGAGCCACCGCCAACACAAGCAACCAACGCATCAGGTAATTTACCAGTCATTTGCAAATGCTGAATACGCGCTTCTTTACCAATAATCGCTTGGAAATCACGTACCAATAGCGGATAAGGATGCGGGCCTGCAACCGTCCCAATAATGTAATAAGTGCTATCCACATTGGTGACCCAATCGCGCATGGCTTCATTCATCGCGTCTTTAAGCGTACGCGAACCAGAGGTTACTGGCACAACCGTCGCACCCAATAAACGCATACGATAAACGTTCATCTTTTGGCGCTCGACATCATCGGCGCCCATATAAACGATACATTCTAGTCCTAAACGCGCGGCGATAGTCGCTGTCGCTACGCCATGTTGACCTGCACCCGTTTCAGCAATAATACGTTTTTTACCACTCATCTTGGCAAGTAGCGCCTGCCCGATGGTGTTATTCACCTTATGGGCGCCCGTATGGTTTAGATCTTCACGTTTAAAGTAAATCTGCGCACCGCCTATCTCATCACTCAAACGCTTGGCATGATAAAGCGGTGTTGGACGACCGACATAATTAACCAAATCGTTATGATATTCTTCCCAAAACGCCGGATCGGCTTTTACTTTGGTATATAGCGCCTCTAGCTCTTCTAATGCTGCCATCAGCGTTTCAGAAACAAAACGTCCACCATGAACGCCGAAATGTCCACGCGCATCAGGATATTGGTTAAAGTCTTGTACGTTTTCTGGATTGGTAAAGGTATTGATGGCTTTAGCAGTGGCAGATACATCTTTGCTCGCGACATGACTCATGATAATTCCTACTATAATAAGTGGTATTTTTAGAATAAATAAGGGGGAAATATTTTACGTAATTAGCTATTTCACGGCTAGAATTTCACGGCTACAAAGCTAATTACTTATATTCGAAGGTTCGCTAAGCGTCTCGTTTTGCCATCGGTCGCGTTTGACCGCTTTCATAAAGGCGCGCATTTTAGCAGCGTCTTTTTTGCCTTTCTCAGACTCAATCCCGCCGCTGACGTCAACGGCATAAATAGGCAGCTCTAAAGTAGCAGCGACATTATCGGCGTCAAGCCCACCCGCTAAGATAATAGGCAGCGAGCTGTCTTGCGGTAGCAAACTCCAGTCAAAACGTGCACCTGTACCGCCATACTTATGAGGATGATAAGCATCTAACAAGATACTGTTCGCGCCAGCGGCAGCAAACTCATTAATCTCGGCACTTACGCTAGCAGCGGTGTGCTGTTCCGTATTGATACGCAACGCTTTTATCCAGCGCTTATTGACCGCACTTGCCAGCTGCTGACACTGCTCGGGCGTTTCATCACCGTGGAATTGAATGATATCAAAAGAGACACGGTTTGCCAGTTCAATCAGTTCTGCTCGCGGCATATTTACCACCAATGCCACGACACTTATAAAAGCTGGCAAAGAAGCACTTAGCAATTGCGCCTGCTCGATAGTAACTGCGCGCGGACTCGGTGGATAAAACACCAAGCCAACGGCATCGACACCCAACTGAGCAGCAATTTTAATATCACTAGGCTGGGTAAAACCACAAAACTTAACCTGCATAATGTGACCTTATATATAACACTGAGTAGATATAACACTAAATATGATGTTGATAAATTGGCTTGCCTACAATAGCGGACAATAAATACTGATTGCCAACGCTAAAAAGCAAATATGATGATTTGTTAATTGAATGGCAAATCCATTGCATCCAAAAACTTATCCTAGCATACTTTTATTCACAGTTTTGTTTATGATTGCGATTGATTAATATAGGAATAGTAGAATGTCTGAAACGGTCGCGGAAACGCCTCATCACACTGCTAGCAATAATACGACGAGCGTAAACCCAGCACATTATTTAATGTGGTTTCGTCGTGACCTGCGAGTTCATGATAATACGGCATTGGCCGCGCTTTGCGAGCGTGCAAATGAGGATAACGCCTTAGTAAGTGCTATTTTCTTTATGACGCCTGAGCAATGGTACGCGCATGATATGTCACTTCCTCAGTTCGACCACATCGCCCGCACCTTGCCAATCTTAGCAACCTCTTTGAAAAAACACTTGAATATCAACTTAACCTTACAGCTCTGTGCAAGCTTTTCTGACTGTATTGGGTCGCTAACCACGTTGTGTGAGGTAAATAATATCAGCTGCGTAATGGCCAATCACGAATATGAAGGTAATGAGATTGACCGCGATAGAGAACTAACCAAGCAACTAGAAAACAATGATATTGAATTCATCCGCTGGCACGACCAATGTATCTTGCCACCAAAAACCATCACCACCAATGACGATAGCATGTATCAAGTCTTTACCCCATTTTATAACAAATGGCGACATACTTTAGACGTTAGCAGCTTACAAACACACCAAGCCATGGCGGTAAATAACCAGTCAAAAACCACCCTAAAAACTGCAAAAGACAGCGCTCATACTATCAGAGACATAGAACAACTAAGTAATAAAGCCGTCAAAGATTATCAAAAACTGTTAGAGACTGCCGCAGATTATCAGCACCTTAATACTGACACTCAGCTTGACCAAGCTAGGACGGCGTATCCTGCGGGTGAAGTGGCTGCATGCCAACGTTTAGAGGATTTCATCGCTGATGATATTGATAACTATGACATAAGCCGTGATGTGCCAAGTTTACAGGCGACCGGCCAGCTATCAGCCTACCTGACTATTGGGGCAATCAGTCCAAGACTTTGCTATATACAAGCCACAAAAGCCCTAGAGAAATTACAGGGTAATGATAGCGACAATTTTGATAGCTTTGATAAGTCCGATAACAATGATATTAATCGATGGATAAGTGAGTTGGCTTGGCGTGACTTTTATCGTCATGTTTTAGATTATAAGCCGGAGCTTATTCGCCATAAAGCGTATAAAGAAGAGACCGATAACAAGATCAACTGGTCATATAATCAGGATGATTTTAATGCATGGTGCACAGGTAAGACAGGCGTGCCATTGGTCGATGCGGCGATGCGCTGTCTCAATGCGACAGGTTTTATGCACAATCGCTTGCGCATGGTGACGGCAATGTTTTTGACCAAGGACTTACTGATTGATTGGCGCGTGGGCGAGCGTTACTTTATGCAGCAGCTAATAGACGGCGACTTTGCGTCAAATAACGGCGGTTGGCAATGGAGCGCGTCGACAGGCACGGACTCAGCGCCCTACTTCCGTATTATGAACCCTTTTAGCCAAGCTAAGACCCATGATCCTGATGGGTTATTTATTAAGACATGGCTGCCAGAATTAAAAGACGTTGCAAGCAGTATTTTGCATTCAGAAGAAAAGTTACGTCAAGCAATCAACAGCGCCGATATGTTTAACAAACTAGATTATCCAGCACCAATGGTTGAGCATAAACTAGCCCGGCAATTAGCGATTGCTGAATTTAAAAAACATTCATGAACTTAAAAAACAGTTATGAGTTTAAAAAACCCGTAAAGCTGATATGTTTCAGGAGAAAGCGTTAGCTGTCTACTTTAGCTATCTTTTGCGGCGCACTGCCAGTTTGTACCAAACTACTTTGTGCCGCCTTAGCATTACCCGTATCGATAGCCGGCTTTACTATTCGAGTCTGAATCGTATAAATGGCATACGCTAGACAAGTAAAGCTTATAATGAGCAGCACCCAAGTCGCAAACGACAGTGACTCTTTTTCTTTGCGGTGTTTGGTTAATTTGCGCTTCTCATGAGCAGACGGCTGATTATTAGGAGTTGTCATAGATGCCACCTCTTACATTATATAAGCTTATTTTAACGACAGCATTTATAAGGCTGTCGTTAATAATAAATAAGTCCTGCTATATAATATAGTAACCCTATTAACCATAATTTCAAGCAACATCTGTTAATCGGCGTAGCGGTTCGTCAAAGTATTTTGAGTTAACTACTCGTACTAACATATTCTAGCCCTAAAACCTTGCGCTTCTTATTTGAATCTAAGATTAATAAAACCTAAGCATTAAGCCGTTGGCAATTGGCACGCCCCTGCGCCCTGCGTGGTTACCGTTACGACGGCGCCAGTCAATGAAAATAACTGCTGCAATTGAGTTTGTGCATTTTCTAATGCCATATTCATCACGTCACCGCGGCAAGCACGCTCAAGCACTTCTTTTTTTGCCATACTTTGCGCTTGTTGCAAAATCTTTGGATCGACCTGCATCATACCAAAAGCGCCCGTTTGCCAATCATAGATTTCGATATCGTCTAGATAAACCGAAAATATCTCTGATGGCGGCAAGGTAATAGTGATTTTCGGCATCATTGAGACGGGCGTATTAGCATCAGCTTCCTGCACCTTATCAACATCAATCTCAGGCTGCACCACCTGTACCATCTCAGGCGTCAACTGACTCAAATCAATCCCCGCTTCTACGCGCCCACGAGCGATAAACAAGCCTTTTTGCTCATCTTGCCACAGCTTCATCCAATTGCCTGGTTTTTGGCTAGTGATAACCGTATCGACACTAAACGCCACCGTCTCTAAACGATTTAATTTCTGGATTTGCATCACCACCCCTTCACGGGTAATGGTTTCTATCGGTTCTTCTTTAGTGAGGTTTTGTAGGCTATAAATCGCAAAAGCGAGCGCGGCTAAACCAATAAGCAATACTAGCCACGACATCAGTGCGATAGGTTTTTTCACTTGCGGACGATTGCCGTTATTATTACCCACAGGAGAGTGGTTATCAGGGTTGACCATGTAAACTACCTCAAGGTTTTATATTAATTTTTATCAGCATTGAATTGCTAAACATTAAACCTTTAATGCTATTTGTTTAGAACGATTTCAAGCAGTTACTACCAATCCTCAACACAATCATATTTATAATCTACTCTCTACAAACTGCTTTTAAATAACAGTTGATATCTCTCTATCTATACAAGAAAAGTTACTAGCCATTCTTTCACGTTAAATAAGCCTAACTTTGACTAGCGACTTGCCAAAAAATAACTAATTTTCGACCTAATAAGCGGCTTATTTTTAACAAATCAGGCCGGTTTATATAATGTTTGGGATGAAACAACAAAAAGTCATTGCGTCTTAGGCGAACTTTACCTAACATAGTCAGATTGTATAAGCAAAATGTTGGCATGCACCTATTTTTCTGGCTTTTATGCTGAGAATATGATGCTGTCGATATTGATGTATTGATACAAAAATAAAAGTTCCAACCTTTTTGCAAGGTGTTTTATAGACGCACTTTCTACAAAAGTACTGCTTGTTGCAGTACTTTTTGGCTAGGCAGGTCCTAGACTATTACAAAGTGATAAAAGGTAAGCTGGCGTCGGCCATCAAAGCACACGCTCAATATCCTCCTATTTCTTATTTATTTTATCGTTGATAAGGTTATGCTTTATTTATGAAAGCCAGTCAATTTTTGTTTGCCACGCTAAAAGAAACTCCCAGCGACGCTGATATCGCCTCAAGCCAATTAATGGTGCGAGCAGGTCTTATTCGTAAAATCGCCTCTGGACTATATATCTGGTTGCCAATGGGTTTGCGCGTGTTGCAAAAAGTCGAACGCATCGTTCGCGAAGAGATGCAAAACGTCGGCGCTCAAGAAGTGCTGATGCCAATGACTCAGCCTGCCGAGCTTTGGCAGACGACCGGTCGTTTTAATGATTATGGTCCTGAGCTATTGCGCTTCAAAGACCGTCATGACCGCGATTTTGTCTTGGGTCCGACGCACGAAGAAGTCATCACCAACCTTGCTCAAGGTGAGCTGCGCAGTTATAAGCAGTTACCGATTACCTTTTTCCAAATCCAAAATAAATTCCGTGATGAAATTCGTCCACGTTTTGGCGTGATGCGTGCGCGTGAATTCACTATGAAAGACGCCTACTCGTTCCACGTTGATCAAGCCTCATTGGCAAAGACTTACCATGACATGTATGACGCTTATACGCGCATCTTTACCCGTTTGGGTTTAGATTTTCGTGCCGTGCAAGCAGATACCGGTTCTATCGGCGGCTTTGCTTCGCACGAGTTCCATGTGTTGGCAGACAGCGGCGAAGATGATATCGCATTTTCTGATTCTTCTGATTATGCGGCCAACGTAGAACTTGCTGAATCGGTGATCATCGCTGAGCGTCAGCCACCGAAGATGGAGCGCGAAGACGTCTTAACGGAAGATATGACCACCTGTAAAATCGTTGCTGAGCATTTAGGCGTACCACTAGAAACCACAGTTAAAACCTTAATCGTTCATGGTCATACTGAAGAAGGTGAACCGCAGTTAATCGCTATCGTCTTACGTGGTGATCATCAGCTCAATACTATCAAAGCTGAAAAAATCGAAGAAGCCAATGTGCCGCTCACGATGGCCTCTGATGAAGAGCTTAAAGCCGCTGGTCTGCATAAAGGCTATATTGGCGTTAATTTGGATATGCCGGTATTTGTCGATCGTTCAGCCGCAACCTTGTCAGATTTTGTCACGGGCGCCAATGAAGTCAATAAACATACCGTCGGTATGAACTGGGTGCGTGATGCGAGCATTACTCGCGTCGTTGATGTACGCAATGTACAGGAAGGCGACCCCTCTCCTGATGGTAAAGGCAGCCTAAAAATCAAACGCGGTATCGAAGTGGGTCATATCTTCCAGTTGGGTGATAAGTACTCACAAGCGATGAATGCGACTGTATCTGGTGAAGATGGCAAGCCTGTCACCCTAATGATGGGTTGCTACGGTATTGGTGTTAGCCGCATTATTGCTGCTGCTATAGAGCAAAATAATGATGAAAACGGCATCATGTGGCCAAAAACGCCAACCGCTGATGATTCAATTGCGCCGTTTGAAGTGGCTATCATTCCGATGAAGTCAAAAGAAGAAACCGTCATGCAGACGGCGACCGCGCTGTATGAAGAGCTAAAAGCCCAAGGCATCAATGTACTACTTGATGACCGTAACGAGCGTCCAGGCGTTAAGTTTGCCGATCTTGAATTGATTGGTATTCCGCATCGTATCGTGGTTTCAGACCGTAACTTGGCTGAAGGTAAATACGAATACGTCAATCGCCGCGAAACGGAAAAGCAAATGCTTAGCCGCGAAGAAGTCATGGCGAAAGTAAGCGGCAAATAGTTTTTCAAAAAAAACTATGCCATAAAAAGCGCCTATCTCATTAAATGAAATAGGCGCTTTTTTATGTCTAAAATAAACTATTTAATATTATATTTCTTAGCAAGGGCTTTACTGCGTTTCTGTGTCTCATTAGCGGTACAAACATTAGCGCTAATCTGGGCGTACACCACAGAATTATTCATTGGACCGTCATATTCAAAGTCACACTTCTGATTGCGGGTCTTTAACCATACGCGCTGTTCTTTATCCAAGCGCTGTTGATGTGTCGTATTCAAAGTACGATAAACACTCTGATAAATTTTATTAAGACGGTTTTTTTCGACTATAATTGCATTGTTACCACAATCATAAGCCTTTTCCATATACGCATTTTCACAGTTATAGTGATTTTCAACAAATGCAGCCTGTAATAACTGCAAGGGAGAAAGAGACAAAATAGCAGTCCCTAGAGCGGTTAAAAAGCCAGTTTTTAACTTCATAGCTGCATCTCAATAATAATAAAATAAGGTTTATTGAGTATAGAAAAGAATGCTCATCTATGAAAGCTAAAAATCTCAATTATTAAACATAATAATGAACATTCATTTACTGCCGAATCAAGCGACTTGGTTTAGGTAGCAAGGTTATATCACTGACACGGCAAGGATTGATATCGATACCGCCACGGCGCGTATACCAAGCTCTAACCATCAGCTCACTTGGCTCATAATATCGACTCAAATCAGCAAATATCTGCTCAACGCATTGCTCATGAAAGCCATTATGCTGACGGAAACTTAAGATATAACGTAGCATGCTCTCTTCATCGACTGCCTTGTTACTGGTAATAGAAACCGCCAACGTGCCCCAATCTGGCTGATTGGTCACCGGACAGTTACTACGCAGTAAATTAGAATAAAAGCTAAAAATTTTGCCAGCTTCTTTTTCAGAACCTACTGAATCACTTACTAATAGTGACGCATCAGGGTGTTCCGTTAGCGCTACTTTCTCGCTGCTATTTGCAAGTGCCTCATCAATACAGACACCATTAGGCCGTGCAATGAGTAGCCCTGTTGCCTCAAAATGTAAGTTGTCATTCTCTAAGCTGAATAACTCAACCTCTACTGCTGCTTGTACGCAGGCTGATAAGTCTTTAGTAATCAGCGTTTGCACCTCTGACCAGTCGGAAAATTCAGTAAAGTTGATACTATTTAAATAGAGCTTAAGTGATTTAGATTCGACGATAAATGGCGAGCTTGCCGGAATACCAAAGCGCGCAATAGCCACTTGCGAAACACCTTGCGTATTTAACCAAGACATCTCGAATGCCTGCCACCAATCGACGCCCACTTTTAGCTTATCATCTTGCCAGCCAATGACATCACGTCCCATACTACGGGCAATCGGATATAACATTTCTGGACTATATTCAGTCGGATAGTCGGTAGTTTGCTCGCCCAAAATACCGTGAATACTCATTGGCACTTCCTAATATTAAACATTAAAACATTTTAAATGACCGCTCACTCACTATAATAATTGAAGCGATCAGCACTACAAACGAATACGTGAACCATCACTTAATAAACGATAAGAGATGACATAAAACACCACGCAAAATACAAAAATCGCTACCATCGAATACCACACATTGACATCCGAATAGCCAAGGATACCGAAACGGAAGGCGTTGACCATATAGACGATAGGATTGAGTAAGGAGACGTTATACCAAAATGAAGATAAATTCTCCATCGAATAAAACACTCCACCAAGAAAGGTCAACGGTGTCAGTACGAAACTTGGAATAATAGTGATGTCATCAAATGAGCGTGCATAGGCCGCGTTAATAAAACCGCCAAGTGAGAACAAAATAGACGTTCCCAATACCGTAAATATCGTGACAAATAAATGCTCGATACCCAGCTTAGTAAAGAATAGGGCAACGATAGAAACAATAAGGGCAATAATCAGACCGCGGAAAATACCGCCGCCGATGTAACCCATTAATATGGCGTGTTTAGAGACTGGAGACACTAATAGCTCTTCGATACTGGCGGTAAATTTAGCACTAAAAAAGCTCGATACCACGTTAGAATAACTATTGGTAATCACCGCCATCATGATGAGACCCGGCACGATAAACTGCATATACGGCACACCGCCCATGTCCCCCACTCGCGAGCCAATCATCTTACCAAAGATGATAAAGTATAAAGCCATGGTAATAACCGGCGGCAATAAGGTTTGTGGCCAGATACGCAGAATGCGACGAATCTCTTTTACCAAGATAGTTTGAAAAGCAATCCACTTTTTGGCGCTAGACATCGTCTTATTAGGATCGATAGTAATTTCATGAGTGACGTCCTGTTTCATAATCCTGCCTCCTTCATACTGTCCTCATTCTGAATATTTTTATCCACCAACCGCATAAATAATTCTTCTAGGCGGTTAGACTTATTGCGCATGCTTGCAACCTTAATATCAAGTTTAGTCAGTTGCTCAAAAACACAATTGAGCGTCTCTCCTTCACTCAACGTCACTTCGACTGTCAGCTCATCGGGCTGGGTAATCTTTGTTACCTTATCAATGAGTAAAGGCTGGGTAAGCGGCTTAGTCAAATCCAACACAAAGGTCTCAACCGACAGCTGCGCCAGTAAATCTTTCATCTCAGTATTAATCCGAATCTCACCGTGATCCAAAATTGCAATGCGCTTACAGAGCTGCTCAGCCTCTTCTAGATAATGCGTGGTGAGAATTATTGTAGTCTTTTCTTCGATATTAATTTGCTGCATGAATTCCCACATCGAGCGGCGCAGTTCAATATCTACGCCAGCAGTAGGCTCATCAAGAATTAATAATTTGGGCTTATGAATCAGCGCACGCGCAATCATAAGGCGGCGCTTCATACCACCTGATAGCTCGCGCGACTTACTATCACGCTTATCCCAAAGACCCAATGCTTTTAGTAAGCGCTCAGCACGTGGCTTTGACTCTTTGGCAGGTATACCAAAGTAACCCGCCTGCGTTATCAGAATATCTTCTACTTTTTCAAACTGATTAAAATTGAACTCTTGCGGCACCACACCTAAGTATTGCTTGGCAACTGAAGGATTGGCTAATAGGTCAACACCAAAAATATTTACACTACCGCTGGTTGGCCTAAATAACGAGCTAATAATACCAATCATCGTCGATTTACCAGCCCCGTTTGGCCCTAGTAACGCAAAAAATCCACCTTGTGGCACCGTTAAACTGACATCTTTTAATGCCGAAAACCCGTTATCATAAGTTTTGGATAAGTTCTGGATAGATAGCGCTGGTACTTCAGACATGAATACCTCTTTATTAGTAATTTATCTATAAAAGAATATAAAAATTGAGTTGAGCAAATTAATATTCTGACCATTGCTCTCGTGTCTTGATGTGAGGCTAGTGCCGGCAGATTTCAACGCTAGTATGGCATAACGACTACATAACCATAATATTAACGATATTAATAATATCAATCATCAACCATAAAAAAACGCCTACCTCATTAAATGAAATAGGCGCTTTATAAGCTAACTATATATAAACGCTATTTAAAACACTTATATTTGAAAACAAGCTAAAGAATATTACGTTGAGTTTAAACTGCTAAACATAATAATGATAAGAAAACAGACCAAGAGACGATAACTATTTTATCGTCTCTTGGTCTGCTATATATTAATTGGCTAATTAGCTCGCTTCACCAACCATATAATCAACTGCGTTTTGTACTTCTTCATCAGGAATATCCGCGCCGCCTTTGGCAGGCATGGCATTGAAGCCGTTGATAGCATGGGTATACAAAGTCTCTTTACCTTTTGCGATACGAGGTCCCCAAGCACCAGCATCACCTAACATAGGCGAGCCAAGTAAGCCTGACGCGTGACAAGTCTGGCAGACAGCACTATAAACGGCTTTACCATCACGAGGACCATCGCCCGCTGATGGGCCAGCAGAACGTGCGGTCACGTCACAGACTTCATCGTCTTCAAAGCATACTTTAGCGACAGGCTGGATACGGGCAATCAAGTTAGGATACAAAGCAATCAGCTTTTGTACTTGCGGCGTGTCCTCTGGAATTGGCTCTTCAGCAGCGGCCATTGCTTCGGCTGGCGCATCTGTAGCGGTTGCGTCTGCTTGCGCAGTTTCATCAGTAGCTGTAGCGCTATCTGTGGTATCTGCAGCCGCTTGGGTATCGTCACCCAACTTTTGCGGTGCATTTTTGACAACGTCTTGCCCTTCTGCGACATCAGATACGGTTACAGGCGTGTCTACAACACTTTCGGCTTGGCTCACAGCGATACTAGCGATTCCTAGAATGGCAGCTGCCGATAACATAACTACTTTTCTCATTCGTCACGTTCTCTTATTGCGTATACAAGGGCCAACACGGCTTAGACATTCTGTCTGTCCTCCTTTGACAACCAAACAGTTATCAATAGCAAACAGCCATCCTGCATGCAGGCGCGCTTGTAATCGGTGATTATAAATATGGATTCTCCCTGACATTATAAGGGAAAAGACAGGTAGATTGCCATGCCTGTTTGCTGACTATGGTGTTTTTTCTTAAAAAACCTCAATAGCGGCCTTCATTCATTGGCTTTATGGCTTTTATTTGTTAGACTAAGCGGTCTTAATTTTACACGCCTTGTAGTTCTAACTGCGACTGATTACATTCATTTATATTCAGTGTTAATTGGTTTGGCGGTAGTCGATAAATTATGCGCTCGTAGCTCAGTTGGATAGAGTATCGGTCTCCGAAGCCGAGGGTCGTGGGTTCGATTCCCGCCGAGCGCACCAATCACCATAATCAGTACTCTTTTACCTTTTTCTAGTCCCACTCATCATCTCTGTAATACTTTAACAGCAACGCTTGGCGTTCTTAATTGCTGCGTATAACCGTGCGCTAACATCTATGGAATGTTGTACATAGAGTTGTTAAATTTGCTCAATCTATATAACCCTATTCTGCATCTTGTAAATTTGCCGTTAATTGGGCGCGGCTAGGTACACGATGGTAATTAATCACGGGTACGTCACCCAAAAGGCGCTGACCGGCGGCAATCTTTTTATCAATCGTAATCATAGCAATTTTTTTATCTTGCTTACTGATCAGCAAATGATTGGTTTTACGGTTGACACGATAGTCAGGAAAATACTGCTGCACCAGAGCTGAGGTTTTTTGCAGCGCATCATTTATCGGTGTTTTCGTGCGTTGTAACTTTAGACTGTGCTTATCAGTAACTTTAGGTGCGCGCGATTTTGCTAACAACCATAGTCCGACAACCACCGCGAGCAATATGAAAAGCCACCACATTCCATCTATCATAGAAGTCTATATCCATCGTTAATAAGGGTTAGGTCATGTTAGCAGAATTATCAGCAGCGTTAATAGCAGAAGTCGACCGTGCTGCCAAACTACTCGTCACAAAGCAGCGTATTTGTATTTTAACAGGCGCAGGCATTTCCGCAGAAAGCGGTATTCCCACTTTTCGAGACAAACAAACCGGCCTATGGGAAAACTATGGTGCTGAAGACTTGGCAACGCCTGAGGCTTTTGCACGTGACCCAAAGCTGGTTTGGGGATGGTATCAGTGGCGCAGACAAGTGGTCGCTGATAAAAAACCAAACCCTGCTCATGAAGCCTTAGCGCAGTGGCAGTACCATAGCCAATCAACTGGCCAGCACCTAACGCTTATTACCCAAAATGTCGATGATTTGCATGAACAAGCTGGCAGTACGGCAACCCATCTGCATGGGCATTTATGGCGTAATCGTTGTAGCCAATGTGAAGTCCCCTATCAAAAGCAATCTAGAGGCTCATATAGCAGCGCTGACACTATGGATTACAGCGACGCACTGATTAGCTGCCCACATTGTGATGGTTATATCAGACCGGATATCGTGTGGTTTGGCGAAGCGTTACCTGTGCAAGCATGGCAGACGGCAGAACAAGCAGCGGCTCATTGTGAAGTATTTATCAGTATTGGCACATCAAGTCTCGTCTACCCTGCTGCTGGGCTGGCGCAATTAGCAAAGGATAATGGTGCCAAAATCATCGAGATAAATCCAAATCCGATACCCAATACTATCGTTGATATTACCTTGGCGGAAAAAGCAGGCATAATCATGCCGCTACTAATCCAAAAAATCACTGCGCTATAGTGGATGTATCCTAAAAATAATAGTACCTAGCAAAAAAGTCTTAACGATTGATATCAATCGTTAAGACTTTTTTATTAAAGATATATGCAATCAGCGCCTTATTCAGTCAGTGCTTATTGCAGCGCAAGATCAACCTTCGCTAAGTACGCTTCTTTTAATTCATCATCTATAAATGAAGATCTAAAAGAATTCTTTACCAGAGTAACAATATCGCCTTCCGTTAACGGCAGATTCTCAACTAAATTGATAAAGTTTTGATTGATATAGCCTTTGAAATAAGCAGGATCGTCGGAGTTGACGCTGACATTAAGACCATAATCTAACAGCGTTTTGATATTATGCGCTTTATAGCTGGCAAACACTTTGAGCTCGATATTGGAATTTGGGCAAACCGTAAGCGGCATTTGCTCCTCTTTTAGGCGTTGCATCAATGCGGCACTTTTTATCGATTGCACGCCGTGATCGATTCGATTGATATCTAATAGATCTAACGCTTCATAAATATACGAAAAATCTGCTTCTTCGCCAGCATGGGCAACCAGCTTAAAGCCTGCTTCTTTGGCCTCTTTAAAGACCTCTTTAAACTTGGCAGGAGGGTTACCTAATTCCGAAGAATCCAGACCAACCCCGACAATGTCGTCTTTAAACGCTAACGCTTGTTCTAAAGTCTCAAATGCCTCTTCTTGCGATAAATGGCGCAAAAAACACATGATAATACAAGAAGTAATGCCATATTGTGCTTTAGCATCAGCGAGCGCTTCTTTGATACCCGTAATAACCGTTTCAAAAGGCACGCCTCTTGCGGTATGTGTTTGCGGATCAAAGAATATCTCAGTATGAATGACATTGTCTTGCAAACACTTCAGAATGTATTCCCAAGTCAAATCATAGAAATCGTCTTTGGTCATCAGGACATTGGCGCCCGCATAGTAGATATCTAAAAAGGTTTGCAGATTGGTAAAATTATAGGCGCGGCGTACATCTTCGATATCATTATAAGGGATGGCAATATTATTCTTTTTTGCCAATCTAAACATCAGCTCTGGCTCTAATGAGCCTTCAATATGCAAATGTAGCTCTGCTTTTGGCAGTTTCTTTATTAATTCAATCATAGTGTTCCAGTGAGGACATTTATTAAGCGCTTCATTTGTCGGCACGCTCTACTTTTAGAGGCAGTATTATATTTCAATTAACCATAAAACCCTATAGATAAACACCAAACTCTTTCCTTTATGCTAGTTACAAATACACTTTCATAAAGATTATTAGGGCGTGTCCTCAATTCAATCGATGGACATCTAAACGGGCTAAAAATGAGGACACGCCCTGGATAAAAACCATTCAAAATATAAATATCAGAACACTATTTTAAAATCACAACTTTAAAGCCGCTATTTTAAAAATACCACGGTATCAGACAGCTCATTACCGGCGGGATCATGTTCAAGATGATAGTACTGACGCAATAACTGACCTACCTCGTCCAGTAGCTCTAATAAACTCTCTTCCGTTTTTTGATTGGCGATACCTGAGACTGCTTTTTCACACATAGCGCTCCATACGGTTGGACTCACGTGCGTGCTGATACCACGATCAGCGACTATTTCCAGCTTATGCTCGCAGATATTGACGTAAATCAAAACGCCGGTATTTTCTTCAGTATCCCAAACGCGATATTCACTAAACAAATCAATTGCCCGATCGCGACAGTCATAATGATAGGCATCTTGGATAGGTAAGTGATTTTCTATAATTAAAAACACCTCGCCGCGATGCCCGCGCTCAGCGAGCGTTACCTGCTCTGTCAGCCGAGCTTTAGCGGCGGGCGTTAGCCATTTGCTATGCAGCATAGGGACAAACAGTACTTGACGCCACCAACGAGCAAAACTTGCCTGCGACGAATTGCTTTTTACCATTATATTATTTCCTCAAGTACGCCATTGCTGGCAGTCATCTAATGTCTGAACCTGACTTTCCCTTATCAAAACCGCCTTTACCAAGAACCGCCCGCGCCGCCGCCGCCAAAGCCGCCGCCACCTCCACCGAAGCCGCCGCCACCAAAACCACCGCCGCCGAAGCCGCCACTACCACCGCCCATACCTGGTAAGAACACCATACCACCACCGCCGCGTCCTCCACGCCCGCCACCTGAGCCGCGCGAAATTAAAAACAGCCATAAAAATATCGCCATAATTAAAGTCATAAAGAAACCGCCGCCCAAGGCCAGCGAGCCTACAAAGAAGCCGCCAGCGGTCAAAATAGAGCCAAATATACGCCCAAAGATACTGGTAATAAAGCTGCCAAATATCATCGCCATCACGAATAAAAACACTGGTGAGGGACTGTCACCGATATCACTTTGGCTTTGACTACGTTCGGCTGCTTGCGCATCGGCACGGACTAAGACTTCAGGATCAGCGGTCAGACGGGTTTGCAGAGCGCCAACGCCCGCCAATATCCCAGCGCCGTAATTATTTTGCTTAAATAGCGGCGTAATATCTTCACGAATAATGCGGTTAACCGCAGAATCGGGCAACACCCCTTCTAACCCATAACCCGTTAAAATATACATATCGCGATCATTAACGGCGACCACCATCAGCAAACCATCATCGATATCTTTATTACCTAGCTGCCATTTTTCTGCAACCTTTAGCGCATAATCAAAGATTGGCACGCCATTGGTCGTCGGTACAATGACCACCGCTGCTTGCGCCAAACCTTGCTGATAAATACTTCTCAGCTGCGCCTCTAAGCGTTGTTTTTCTTGCGGATTTAAGATATTGGCTTGGTCAATAACGGGTGAATTTAATATGAGTTTATCGGCATCGACACTTTGGGCGCTTGATTGTACCGGTGGTCGATTAGAGTTTGGCGAGGTGGTCGTATTATTATTAGAATTAGTAGCATTGGGATTAATAGCATCATTGCCAAGGATAGCTTCATTAATCGCTTCGTTACCTAAGACGGCATCGTTAATGGCTTCGTTAGACTCGGCAGCTTTTGCAATAGCCACCAAATCCTCGACACTACGACTTTGCATATCTGAGGCGCTATCGCTAGCAACCGCAATATTATCGTTAACATCGGCATTGGAAGCAGCATGCAACACAGAGCCACTAGTAATGCCTAATGTGAATAATAATGCGGATAAGAGTGCTTTTGAATGATTCATCTAATCTATACCACCTCAAATAACATCTGTACTAAATTAATTATTACAGAGCTTAATTACTGCGGAACTTAATTATTGTAAAACTAAGCCAACTACTACCAAGCTGCGGATAAAAATCATTTAACACTTACAATCAAAAACGCCTCTTTATCCGCATTAAATTTTCTTTAATGAAAAGGCTTTTACTGAAACGATTTTACTGAGCTGTCTTCGTATTGTCATCGCCAAAGTTTACACTTGGCGCAGTCGAGATTTCTTTTTCATTGGCAACGCTAAAGTTTGGCTTTGGCGACATACCAAATACTTTGGCGGTAATATTGGTTGGGAACTGGCGTACTGTGGTGTTATAGCCTTGAACTTCTTGGATATAACGGTTACGCGCGACGGCGATACGGTTTTCCGTGCCTTCAAGCTGAGCTTGCAAGTCTTGGAATAACGCATCTGACTTTAGGTCAGGATAACGCTCAGACACTGCCATAAGGCGTGATAACGCGCCAGTCATCTGATCTTGGGCGGCAGCATAACGCTCCATCGCTTCTGGGTCATTGAGCAGCTCTGGAGTGATGGTGATACCGCCAGCTTGTGAGCGCGCGGCAGCAACTTGGGTAAAGACCTCTTGTTCTTGCTTAGCATATTGCTGTACGACTTTGACTAAGTTTGGTACTAAGTCCGAGCGGCGCTGATATTGGTTGACAACTTCTGACCACGAAGCGGTGACCTGCTCATCTTGCGCCTGTAGATTGTTATAACCACAGCCGCTCAAACCAACGGTAGAAGTGGCTAATACGGCTGATAGCAACATAGGTTTTACAAAAGATTTACGCGTCATCGTTGACTCTCCTAAAATAATAAATAACAAATAAGACGTTCTTTTAATGGCTTTTTTAAGCCGACACATTTATATAAACTTATATTTTGTACGCTACAAATGTGTCGCTTACTATACATTGTGCTAATAATGGCGCTATCAGGTTACTTTTACAATTCATCGTTACCAAAACACAACCGCAAAGCGCGGCTTTTAATAAAGACGTTAGTGCATTTTTAGAGATTTATTGATTGGTAAATAATGATGAAGTCTGAAGAAACGCTCAAAAAACCGCTAAAACATTAGGTTAAATATGAGAGTCTATCGGTCTTTATCATAATTTAAAAGCGACTAAACACTGAGTTATGAACGTCCTGATAAAGAAAATTCTAGTAATTAGCTAAAAAATATGGCAAATTGCAGTTACGTAGCTGTACGGTTTGAATACATTTGGTAGTGGACTTATAACCTGTTTGATACTAGCAAGTCGTCAATGCCTCATTAAAAAGGCCTGATAGACGCATGCAGGTTGCTTTATTACCCTACTACTATGCAAGTGTAGTCAGCTGATATGACTCATAAAAAGTTAAGTACCGTCCTCTCAATGACTGAGGCGATGGCTATTTATATGAACTATAACCGCCTGTTTTATCCGCTGGTCTATTTATAACTGCTCTGCCTTATAATCAATATGTCGCTTATGACATTTATGATGATGTATAGATAAGCGGTTGCCTAGGATTAATAAGGCTAATAATATAAGCGGATAAAAACAGACAACTACAGTCCATTCTTTGTGGCTAAGCGCGTATGAAACTTAAACAAGACGAAAGATTAACGACTATGTTTAAGTGCATGCAGATTATTTGAGGGGTTTGCTTTGATAAGGATATTAAATAGCAAACTTACTTTTAGCATCATCATATATAGCCACTTTGAGACAGTACTAGGAATATACATATGGAAGGTTTAGTCAATTTAGTAAACGGAATTATCTGGAGCCCAGCACTGATTTATTTATGCTTGGGTGCAGGTTTATTTTATTCCATCATGACGCGCTTTGTACAAGTACGTTTATTTGGTGAGATGATCAGCTTATTGTTTAAAGGTAAGTCGAGTGCACAGGGTATTTCATCATTTCAGGCACTTGCCGTATCCTTAGCAGGTCGTGTGGGCATGGGGAATATCGCAGGGGTAGCTGCAGCTATCGGCTTTGGTGGTCCTGGTGCCGTATTTTGGATGTGGATTGTGGCGTTTTTAGGCGCATCTACTGCTTATGTCGAGTCAACCCTGGCGCAAATTTATAAAGAAAAAGACGTCATCACTGGCGAATATCGCGGTGGTCCGGCTTATTACTTTGAACGTGCGCTTGGTCAAAAATGGTACGGTATACTTTTCGCAATCGCTTCTATTTTATCATGTGGTATGTTCTTACCTGGCGTACAGGCGAATGGCGTTATTAGCGCTTTTGCCCAAGTCATGGGTGAAGGAACTATCATGAATGTGGCAGGACTAGAAGTCGGCTCTATGCGTTTGGTCGGTCTCGCTATCATTTTGGTCATCTTAGGTATCATCATCTTCGGTGGTATCAAACGTATTGCAACCTTCACTGAGTACGCCGTTCCATTTATGGCAATCGGTTATATTTTGTTAGCTTTAATTATCATGTTCAGTAACTTCAGTTTGATCCCAGATGTATTTGGTTTGATCATCGGTGATGCCTTTACTGCGCAAGCTGGTTTTGGTGCCGCCATTGGTTGGGGTGTAAAACGTGGTATTTACTCTAACGAAGCAGGTCAAGGTACCGGTCCTCACGCTGCTGCTGCTGCTGAAGTTGAGCATCCATCACAGCAAGGTTTGGTACAAGCATTCTCAGTTTACGTTGATACATTACTGGTTTGTTCTGCTACCGCATTTATGATTTTGTCTACTGGCATGTATAACATTCAAGGCACTTTACCAGATGGTCAGTTCATTCTACAAAATGTAGCTGCTGCTACTGAAATTAACTCACCAGCCTTTACACAAATGGCAATGCAATCGGTATACGGTACTTTTGGTAATATCTTTATCGCAATCGCTGTGTTCTTCTTTGCCTTTACCACCATCTTGGCTTACTACTATATAGCTGAAGTTAACGTTACTTATCTAACACGCTTTATCGGTCGCGGTGCTCATAAAACAGGTCTTTTCTTAGCTAAAGTCTTAATCATGGTGATGGTTGCCTACGGTGGTCTTAACTCAGCAGGCTATGTTTGGGCTATTGGTGATATCGGTGTTGGTCTTATGGCTTGGCTCAATATCGTTGGTATTTTGGTCATCTTCTTCGTGGCGCGTCCAACGCTTACCATGCTTAGAGATTACGAAGCACAACGTAAAGCTGGCGTGAAACACTATACTTTTGATCCAGCAAAATTTGGTATCAAAAACGCCACGTATTGGGAAGAGCGTCATCTAAAACAGCAACAAAGAATGGCAGCACAAGATCCACTACATAAAGAGCGTCTATAACCTACTCGACTGTAGTGTTATCTAAGCAGCATTAATAACATTGATATTATTGCATTGATAACATCGATAAAAACAAAAAGCCCGAGGCTAGAGTCTCGGGCTTTTTTATGGGCGTAAATGACTCATAAAGATAGCGATATATTTTGCGATAAGTTAGTAGTCACAAAAAAGCCTAGCTCAGTGGCTAGGCTTTTTGTATTGTTAACTGTCAATAATATTGATGATTAAGCCTTATTTAGGCAATAAGACCGTATCGATTACATGGACCACACCATTGGTTGCCATCATATCAGTTCCAGTGATGTTTGCTGTATTACCGCTTGCGTCAGTAATAACGTTAGCATCACTGATCATGATAGTTTGACCATTAACCGTTTCAATAGCGGTGTTATAAGGAATGTCAGCTGCTTTTACGACCATAGGAACAACATGGTACGGTAGTACACTTTTTAGCAAATCAGTATTAGCCAATAACTCTTCTTTGGTCACGTTCAACTTGGTCAATACCGCAGCAAATGCTTCGTCAGTAGGTGCAAAGACAGTATATGTGCCTGCGTCCATCATCATCGTATCAAGACCAGCAGCTTTCAATGCAGCAGTTAGTATTGATAAATCTGGGTTGGCGGCAGCCATTTCAGCAATACTTTGGGTCGCTGCAGCTTCAGCCATAGGTGCTGCATCAGCTTCTGCGACTGCTTCAGGAGCAACTTCTGGCTCTACGACCACATCAGTGGTTGCTGCTGGCTCAACTGGCTCAGTAACGGCTTCTTTATCGTTACAGGCTGCTAACGACATGGCAGCGGTAACAACGGCGATAGATAACAAATTCTTTTTTAACATAGGGCATTCCTTTGAGGTAACTGGTTTATGGATGGAGCTGTTTAGGTTTAAAGCTTTATGAAAGGACAGTCTTGGTAAACGAGTAACACATTAATTACTATGGTTCAACGCCTATCATCTTATCTGATTATTTTTTACTTAGTGCTTACTTAGGTAGCAACACTGTATCGATCACGTATAGCGCACCGGCGCTAGCTTAAAAAATCGTTAGCTTAAAGAATCACCAGCTTAACGACCAATCTCGGCTTATAGGCTATTAATGGTTTATGTACTATTAACTGCCTATATCTTATATGACCTTGAATACTACCTAAGTGAGTAAGGTATAAAATGCTTTATCACACTTATGCTATTTATTGTTGTGCTGTTTATTTATTCAACAGCTTTAAGTAAAAGCACCTTATTTAGGCAACAGCACTCTATCAATCACATGTACCACGCCATTACTCGCCGCGATATCTGTTTTTAGAATCTTGGTTGTACGACCATTTTCATCCAGTAATCTGCCTTGTGGCGTGATCACTAGCGTGTCATTACTAAGCATGGTGTAATTACCAGGTCTAACGTGTTTTTGATAAACAGGCGTATTACCCTTTAGCACATGATAAGTCAGGATTTTAGTCAATAATGGCTTATTGGCAAACAGCTCAGCTTTGCTCATGCCCGTTTCTTGCAATACCTGTACAAAGGCGGCGTTGGTTGGCGCAAGTACGGTATAGCTGGCACTGGTATCAGATAACGCGCCTGCCAAATCAGCGGCGACCACTGCTTCAACCAATAGAGAAAAATCAGGGTTGCTTTGGGCAATTTGTACTACGTTCATACTGGCCATAGGTTGGCTTTGCATTGGCGCTTTTGTGACCGGAGTTTTGGTTGGCATCATATTATTACAAGCGCTAAGACCTGCAATTGAAAGTGCTAAGGTGCCAAGAGTGGCGATTTTGATCAGTTTCATAACATTGTCCTTAATGATTAAATGACTACAATTTATTGATTTTTTATCACGGCCTTACGGTCAGATTGTCTTTCCTTAGAACCCCTGCTTATACCGTTATTCATTTCTAATTGTTAATCACTCACAAATAAAAATCATTAACAGTTACTAATAAGCATTGCTTATGAAACGTCAATCCTTCTGAATTTAAATTAACATATAGGAAGACACTATAAATTTACGTTTACGCTACTTTTTGTAGCGCACGTGTAAACTAAAGTGGTTTAATAAACCAGTAGCGCCAGTAGTGGCTTTTAACAATGCAAATCAAAGCTTTGGGTAATAATCAGTTGAAATGATATTCATTTGTACCAAGTCGCGTTATGCAATAGAATTTGAGGTTGTAACTGTGCTTTTAATGCAACACTAATTTAGTGCAACGATGATCGGTCATGGCAATAAATTATTAATATTTTTCAATGCTATGCTGTCCGTCATATTGCCAAAGCAGAATAAGCACAA
The DNA here is from genome assembly GCF_904846285.1 of Psychrobacter immobilis. GTDB lineage: Bacteria > Pseudomonadota > Gammaproteobacteria > Pseudomonadales > Moraxellaceae > Psychrobacter > Psychrobacter immobilis_D. The sequence goes on from NZ_CAJHAD010000007.1 coordinate 123,040, forward strand.
TCCCGCGGGTAATAGCTGTTTCGTGCTAGAATAATCCATATTTGCTGATGAATTTTTAAGCCAACTTTTTATGAATCGTCTTGTTTTACATGCCCTATTCTATGAGTAAGCTAACTTACCAAGCTAACCCTAAAAATCTTGAACGACTTTATCTCTTTCCTTTTATTATCTTGACTCTATAAGCAGCGCTCCTATGACTCAAAACACCACCACATCACCGACCTGTTCTCATGCTCATAGTCATACCAATGTAGCTAATGCCAATGTAACCAATGCAGCAAACACGGTTAGTGACTTTATTTTGACGCCACCTGACGTGTTTCCTTATAAAGCACAGCAGCTCACCGCGCGCGCTCGTATCACCGAGCAGATGGCGACGCAGATTATGATGTTAGATGGCGCGATGGGCACGCACATTCAGAATTATAAGCTGGAAGAAGCGGATTATCGCGGTGAGCGTTTTGCCGATATTGAGCAAGATGTACGTGGTAATAACGATTTGCTCGTATTATCACAGCCGCACATGATTAAAGAGATTCATATTGCCCATCTTGAAGCGGGTGCGGATATCATTGAGACCAATAGTTTTAACGGTACGCGGCTGTCGATGGCAGACTATGATATGCAGTACCTCGTGCCTGAGCTGAATAAAACGGCGGCTAAGATTGCTCGCGAAGCTGCTGATGAATTTACCGCCAAGACCCCAGAAAAGCCCCGCTTTGTCGCAGGCGTCATAGGACCGACATCGCGTACTTGCTCATTATCTCCTGATGTTAATGACCCCGCTTTTCGTAATATTACCTTTGATGAGCTGGTGCTTAATTATCGTGAAGCGACGCTGGCATTAATAGAAGGCGGCGTTGATATTCTGTTAATCGAAACCATCTTTGATACGCTAAATGCCAAGGCAGCAATCTTTGCGGTAACGGGCGTTTTTGACGATATTGGTTTTGAATTACCGATTATGATTTCGGGTACGATTACCGATGCGTCAGGTCGAACCTTATCAGGTCAAACAGCTGAAGCCTTTTATAACTCGATTCGCCATGCCAAACCCCTATCCGTTGGCTTTAACTGTGCATTAGGTGCTGACGCTCTTAGACCGCATATCCAGACATTATCTAATATTGCTAATACTTATGTGTCCGCGCATCCAAATGCTGGTTTGCCAAATGAGTTTGGTGAGTACGATGAAAGTGCTAGAGAAACCACCGCACTTCTAGAAGGCTTTGCTAAAGCAGGCATCTTAAATATCGTCGGCGGCTGCTGTGGTACAACGCCTGAGCACATTCGCCAAATCGCTAATATGGTGGCCAATTATCCACCACGCGTGATTCCTGATATCCCACCTGCCTGCCGGCTATCAGGACTTGAACCTTTTACTATCAATAAAGACAGTCTATTCGTCAACGTCGGTGAGCGTACCAACGTGACGGGTTCAAAGAAATTCTTACGTTTAATCAAAACCGAAGCCTATACCGAAGCACTCGATGTCGCCCGTGACCAAGTGGAAGGCGGCGCGCAAATCGTCGATATCAACATGGACGAAGGGATGCTTGACTCCAAGCAAGCGATGATTCACTTCGTTAACTTGGTCTCAGGCGAGCCAGATATCAGCCGTGTACCCTTAATGCTTGACTCGTCAAAATGGGACATTATAGAAGAAGGGCTAAAACGTACCCAAGGTAAATGTGTCGTCAACTCTATCTCGTTAAAAGAAGGTCATGCCGAGTTCGTTGAGCGTGCCAAATTATGTATGCGCTATGGTGCTGCTATTATCGTCATGGCATTTGATGAAGATGGACAAGCCGATACCTTTGAGCGTAAAACTCAGATTTGCAAACGTAGCTATGATGTCTTGGTCGATGAAGTAGGCTTCCCGTCTGAAGATATTATCTTTGATCCGAATATTTTTGCGGTTGCTACTGGTATCACTGAGCATAATAACTATGGCGCCGACTTTATCAATGCGACCAAATGGATTACGGAAAACCTACCCAATGCGATGGTATCGGGCGGTGTGTCTAACGTGTCGTTTAGTTTCCGTGGTAACCCGATTCGTGAAGCGATCAACTCTGTATTCCTTTATCATGCGATTCAAAATGGCTTAACGATGGGTATTGTTAACCCTGCCATGCTTGAACTGTATGACGATATTCCAAAAGAAGCACGCGACGCCATCGAGGATGTGATGCTCAACCGCAACCAAGGCGAGAGTGGTCAAGATGCCACCGAACGCCTGATGACCATCGCTGAAAGCTATCAAGATGGTGGGAAGAAAAAAGACAGCACCGTCGATATGTCATGGCGCGAAGGCACGGTAGAAGAGCGGATTGCCCATGCTTTAGTGAAAGGTATTACCACCTTTATCGAAGCGGATACCAAAGAAGCGTGGGAGAAATATCCGCGTCCGCTTGAAGTCATCGAAGGACCACTGATGGACGGTATGAATATCGTCGGTGATTTATTTGGTGCCGGTAAAATGTTTTTACCGCAGGTTGTGAAATCGGCGCGCGTCATGAAGCAATCCGTTGCTTGGCTAAACCCGTATATCGAAGCGGAAAAAGTCGAAGGCGAAAAGAAGGGCAAAATCCTGATGGCAACGGTCAAAGGTGACGTCCATGATATCGGCAAAAATATCGTCGGCGTGGTACTTGGCTGTAATGGCTACGACATCGTCGATTTGGGCGTGATGGTACCTTGTGAGAAAATCCTTGATACGGCAATCGCAGAGGAAGTCGATATCATCGGGCTATCAGGTCTGATTACCCCAAGCCTCGATGAGATGGTCTATGTCGCCAAGCAAATGCAAGAGCGCGGCATGACCCTACCTTTGATGATTGGTGGCGCAACGACTTCTAAAGCCCATACGGCAGTTAAAGTAGAGCCGCAATACCAGAATGATGCCGTCATTTATGTGTCGGACGCTTCACGCTCAGTCGGCGTAGTCACTAAGCTGCTGTCCAAAGAGCACCGTCAAGGTCTTATCGATGAGACACGCGAAGAGTACATCAAGGTACGTGAGCGCCTCGCTAAACGCCAGCCAAAAGCGGCCAAAATCTCTTATGCTGATTCGATAGAGCTTGGTTTTAAAGATGATTGGGACAACTATGTACCGCCAGTACCAAATAAACTTGGGCAGGTAATACTAGATGATTATCCCATTACTAACCTACTACCTTATATAGACTGGACACCGTTCTTTATCTCTTGGGGTCTAGCGGGTAAATATCCAAAAATCTTACAAGATGACGTGGTTGGCGAAGCGGCACGTGATTTATTTGATAATGCGAATGAGTTGATGCAAAAGATGATTGATGAAAAATTAATCGTCGCAAAAGGGGTATTTAAACTCATGCCAGCCCGTCGCACTGGCGCGGATACGGTCACTGTCTATAACAAAGCTCCGACTGAGGGCGGCACAGCAGAATATCAATTTGAGCATCTGCGCCAACAAAGCGATAAAGCCAGCGGTAAGCCAAACTTTAGCTTGGCGGACTTTATCTCGCCATCAGAGACACATACCGATTATTTAGGTGGTTTTACGGTCTCAATAGTTGGCACAGAGGCACTCGCTGAACAATATAAAGAGGCTGGTGATGACTACAATGCCATCATGACTCAAGCCTTGTCTGACCGTCTAGCTGAAGCATTTGCTGAGCATTTGCATGAGCTGATTCGTAAAGAATATTGGGGCTATCAGGCTGAAGAGAGCTTAACCAATGATGAGATGATTAAAGAAAAATATGTCGGTATCCGTCCAGCGCCCGGCTACCCTGCTTGCCCTGAGCATACGGAAAAAGGCAAACTGTTTGAGTGGATTGGTACAGGCGATGCTATCGGTACTATCTTAACTGAAAGTTATGCGATGTGGCCTGCGTCTTCGGTCAGCGGCTTCTATTACTCGCATCCTGAAAGCGAGTATTTCAACGTCGGTAAAATCAGCACCGATCAGTTAGAGAGCTATGCTGAGCGTAAAGGTTGGGATATGAAAACTGCTGAGAAGTGGTTGAATCCGAATTTGTAGGGATGGTTTTAGTTAGGAGTTTCTATAATAATTTTTTCTGCGGGATTGGTTGCTTAAGTAACCAATCCCGCTTTTGCTTTTGTCTGCCAAGCGAGGCGATGACTAAGTTTTGAGCTTAATATAACGACATTCATTGTCGCATAAAATTCTTGATAGCTTGTAATACTCTGCTTCATTTTTATACAATCAGGCCTTATGTAGTATCGGCTATACTCCTTACATATTAAAATTTTGAACAAGTTCACATTTGTGCTATTTCTGATAGTATGAGCTAACATTATAAACTTAGCCGAATATCTGAAAACTGCTTAAAAAATAGACTTTTAATATGTCGAAGAAACCACACACTGAATCTACAAGTGCTGACAAGACCGCTCTAGGTTTCGACTTTCAGTATTATTTTTTCATACTTAAGCTTTTGTATCTGAAACCTGGAGAATCCGTTGGTTTAGAAGTTCTTGACGATGTGCATACCACCAATTTAGATAATAATTGTCAAATATACTATCAAGTAAAACATACCATTCATGAAAACACTAAGCTTCGAACAAGAGACCCTGATTTATGGAAGACTCTATCTAATTGGTCTAAGGTAATCGTTGATAAAAATGATGGACGCGATAATGAAAATGAACAGTTAGAATTTCTAAAGAAGTCCGAATTTGTACTTTTTAGTAATAAACTAGACAACGAAAAAAATGAAGTGATAAACCTTATTAATAGTTTTAAGCAGTCCTCGATAAATTTAAATGGATTTATTAGCGAACTAGAGTCAATCAAATTAAGAACAAAATCCGAAACCATCACTGCTTATATAAACGACCTCTTGTCAATGGATCAAGCTGTACTAGAGAAATTTATTCTTAAGATAAATTTTGAATTAGGTAAGAATGATATTCTTCCTATGATATATGAAGCGCTTAAAGGAAAAATGGTTGATGAAAAAAATATTGAAGATGTGTTTAGAAACCTAGATTCAGATATAAGAAAAGATAACTTTATAACTATCAAGTTAGGTAAAAAGTTTGAAGTCAGTTTTGATGAATTTTATGCGAAATATAAGATATATTTTCAAATTTCAGCCAGTAAGCTACCAATTAGACCTCTCATCTCAGAACTACCTAGTATTTCAGAAATGAAAGAACAGATATTTATAAAGCAATTATTAGATATTAAGGACTTTGAATCTGATGACATTGATCGGTTAACTCGATTAACTACACATATGTTAAAGCTAGAAGATAATATTTTCAAATGGTTCGAGAATGGTGAGATAACTCATAATAAATATGAAGACTTTCATAGTAATACTAAAGCCGTATGGGAAAACATTTTGACAAGTAAGAAAAGAAGAGGTTTAACTCAAGATAAAAGTCTCGATATGATTGATGAGTTAAGAAAAGAGAGATTGGTCATTGATAGTCAAGAGCTTGATACTGAAATGAGTAATGGAGAATTTTATTATCTATCCAATATTCCAGAAATTGGTTGGACTCTTGATTGGGAGAAATATAAAAAATGAATTTAGGTAGCTATAATAACTTCGGTATAGTAGCAATTGCCTTACATTCTACTATTCATAAGCTAGGCGAATTATCATTAGCTAAAGCTATGCTTATAATGCCCTTCTATACACACAAGCCTTTAACAGACTACCTTGCTCGTAAGGATACACAAATCCCTAGTATTGAATACTTAATTGCTTTGAAAATAGAATGTTTTTCAAACTTCAATGATAGATATGAAGATACAAGTGTACAGAGTATTCATGCTATACAGTACCTCATAGAATCAAAAATCATAAGCTTTAAAAGTGGAGTCTTAATTTGTAATGTACCTTTCGAATATGACTCAAAAATGGGAAAAAGAGCAAAAAAGATAAGTAGAGCGTCAGAAAATATGGCTAAATTAATGCAGGAAAATAGCTCAAAGCTATATTTGAACTTAAGAGTTGATTTATGAAAAAATTTAATATTCTAAAGTTGGTATTATGGTCAAGAAATGGTAAGCAAAGAGCTCTTGAATTTCGAGCCGATAAGATTAATGTAGTTACAGGACACAGTAATACTGGTAAAACAGCGATTTTAGATATTATTGACTATTGTTTTTTTGCAAGCTCGAAAGGTATCTCTGATAGTATTATTAATGAAAATATTGCATGGTATGGATTGGTGTTTGAAATCAATAATAAAATCTATACGTTAGCAAGAAAGCATTATACAAATAAAGTTTCAAATGAGTATTATTTTTCAAGTATCGGAGAGGTTCCAGAAGATATCCCTATAACAAATAATACTGAGAAAGTGCTAAAAGCTATTATTGAGACTGAATTCACTATTGATTCTAATATTACGCTTGCATATGGTGGAAAACAGTTACAACAAGGCTCTAAAGTATCTCTTAGATATTTTTTAATGTTTAATACTATTTCGCAAGACATTATTACTGAGTCTCGTGATATTTATTTTGATAAGCAAAACAACTCTAGATACAAAGAAGCTTTACCTCGAATATTCGATATAGCTACTGGAATTGAAAGTATAGAAAATATATTGCTTAAAGAAAAGAAGGAGAAGTTAGAAAAAGAAACCACAGTAATTAAAAGAAAAATATCTAGTTATCAACAGCGCCAAGACCGCTCTACTGAAGAAGTTAGAGAGATTATATTACAAGCTAGGAAAATGGCGCTGATTTCTTCTGATGAAGATGCAGAGGCTATTAGTGAGTTAGAAGGAATAACTAAGAGTAAAAAAGCTATAGAAAATATTGATACAGCCGAGCGTGAACTACTCGAAAAAGAGAAGAACCTAATCTTACGTAGAATTCAAAATTTGAAAACTCTTGAGAATCAATACAATGCTCATAAGGAGAACTTATCTACTATTCAAGATAGTTTAAAGCCAATAAGTTATTTAAAGAGCAAAGTTGAAGTAAGAACAGCTTATTTTTCTGAAATTATAACGAGTCTTGAAAATGAGCTTCATCAACTTAAAGAGGCAAATAAACAAGTTACTCCTGTAGATAAGCAAGTTACTGACCAAATAGCTAATCTTAAAACAGAATTAGAATCTATCGAATATAAGCTAGATATTTTACCAAAAGAAATCAGAATCACGGATACTGATGCGGAAAAACTTATTTTTATAGGACGGGCAACAGAAATACTGAAGCTATATTCTGGTGAAGACAAAGTCCCAGAAAACCTTCAATTAAAAATTGATAAAATTCAAGATTCAATTGACGATATAGTTATTGAAAATACTGAAGAAATGAAGTTATTAACAATTGGTTTGATCGAAGAAGTGATACGCGGATATTTAGGGAAATATGGAGCAGTGTTGGGTAACTATTCTAACTATAGTAGATCTTTTATAAAAGTGGTACGGTAGCTTTAAAATAAGCGAAAAGTAAAAAGATTATGACTTATTCAGCA
>NZ_CAJHAD010000008.1 GCF_904846285.1 Psychrobacter immobilis
TGGCACGAAATTATAAATCTATGCTATATCTGGCTTGTACTATGATCCACTGCAAACTGAATTAGGGACACGCCCTAGTTAATTTTAAACGGTTCAAATAATTACTTACCATAAAAATGGGTTAGTTTTCTCAACCATCAAAATGATGACTAAAAAACCAACCCATTTATTTAAACTTATTGCTTAGCTTAAACGCTTAATTCAACTGTAAAGAACCCTTCGCATTCATCAGCAGTTCAACCACATCATCACCACTAATGACGGTGAAGCGCTTATCAATCGCTGATTCTTCGACGCCATTGTGTTTCATACACGCGCCGCAGACCAATACGTTACCGCCTTTTTCGATAAAGGCTTCTAACAATTCGCTCGCAGGCTCAAATGGCGCACCAATATTGACGTCATCCAAGGCATTGGGTAATGCCAAATGTACCGCATCTACCATCAAAATCACGGATGCAGAGTGACCTTTCTTCAAGGCAATTCCAGCCATGGTAAAAGCTAAAGTAATTTTGCTTGGGTTTGAGTCGCTATTATCAAATAATGTTCCGACGTAATCCGTATTATTAACCATTTTATTTTCCTTATTAGACTATTTTTAATTAGCTTGTTTCTAATGAGACTATTTTTCTAACTAGATATTATTCAGTTGAGTATAAAACTCACTACTATCCTAACATTTAATATATGTATTTATATAATGTATTGTTAGTAAATAGTAGCTATAAGGTTACTTGGATGTGAAGCGTTGCTTGTGATTTACGAAAACCGTTAAGTTATTGGCCTTAAGCTTGCGGCGGCCACGGACGATCAGCATCACTGATAATCCATTCTGCCACATAGCCGCTCGGTGGTAGCTCCCAATCCGCTTGATCTAACGCTGCTAAGATACGCGAGGTTTCGATGACTTTGCCGCCTTCGGTGACGCCGGTGCGTAGTAGGGCAGAGGAGCACGGCTTGCCTTTGACCCACATCGACTGTTCGATATATATCCAGCGCTCATCGAAACCGACGATATGAGTTTTCATGGTGACTTTATCAAAAGCACGAATGCGTTTGCGATATTGGATGGTACTACCAGCGACCACCAAACCCCAACGCTGCTTGAGCAGTTGGCTGCCAAGTCCGCTCCGTACCGCAAAATCGGTACGTCCCATATCATAAAGCGTCAGCACGCGACCATTATTCATCTCCAAGAAATTATCAATGTCCGTCAAACGACAGCGAAAGGTAATCTCACTGGTATCTTTAAACGTTAAGGTATTGCCCTTTTTTACTTGTAGCGCGGCGTGGGCGATGGTGCTGGCATAACGGATAAATGGATACATGGCGCAATCTCAAAGGAGTAAGGTTTAAAGTTAGAATAATATAGTTAGGGTTTAGTAGATTAGCAAATGTCATTATCAAGAGCTAGACGCGACGCCAATAGACTCGAAATAAGCACTGACGGTTTCGGGTAACCAATTGATATCAAATCTTGATTTTTTATAAAGATGAGGAGATTTGTCTTTATCAGCGTTATAACGAATAAAGCCCACGTGCCCGCCATGCTCAGTGTTTAAAATAGTGACGCTGTCAGAGACATCGTTTGGCGTAGCGGTAAAGCCAAGGAAAGGATCGTCTTTGGCGCTAATTAATAATAAAGGTTTGGTCACTTTTATCAAATAAGGCAATGCCGATGAGGAGTGATAATAATGATTGTTAGAGCGATAGCCGTGGCGCGGCGCGGTAAAGATATCATCAAAATCGCTGATACGATTGACCGCTTTAATAGAGTCGATCTCATCCTTGGTAATGTCATTCGCCAACGCTTTTTTGATAATGGGATTAAGCAGATACGGCGTATAAATACGATGACTCAAAAAGCTGTGCATACTAAGCGCCGCGGACGACATATCGACAGGTGCTGAAATCACCGCCGCGCCATCACATAGCGCTTTATCGCCATATTCACCCATATATTTCGCCAGTGCATTGCCACCTAGCGACACACCTACCGCATAGATATGGGCGTAATTTTCGCGCAAATTCTCTAGCATATGATGCAACTCGCCAGTGTCACCGGCGTTATAAAACACACGACCGCTGGCAGGAATACCGCCGCAGCTGCGAAAGTGCGCCACCACAAAGTGCCAGCCTTGCGCATGCATCTGATACGCCAAAGCACGGGCGTAATGACTGTCACTACTGCCTTCCATACCGTGAAATAGCACGATTAATGGCGTTTGCTCAAGCTCGCCATTATCTGCTGCTTTTATAGACTGGGCGTCTATAGGATGGGCGTCATAAAAGTCATAGGCAATATCACTTTCATCCAAGGAGTCTTTTTCGACCACACGGCGATAAGTCGGCGTTTTTGGGGCAAAAAATTTCGGTAAAATGCTTTGTAGGTGTGGATTACTCAGCCAAAAGGGCGGTTTAAAAGAGGTAGGTGAAAAGGTTTTATGTGCTTTCGATGTTGGCATAAAGGTTTCTTATTTAATGGTTATATGAATTATCGTTAAAATCGTCTTTAACAATCAATGCCTTATCATACCGACGGACGTGGTCAAAACCAATGCTTTTCAGTGAACGCTCAGTGAACGCATGGTTACTCAAATCAATACTACTAAAAACCATGTTATTCAAAACAATGCTACTAAAAATAGCATGTTAGAAACAGAGAATTAAAAATACTTATTTCTTACGAATTATCTAAGACGCGCCCATCCATCGCCAGCCGTTCTTTTAAACGATCTATATCTGCTTCAGCAAGCGTCACGGTCAATGTCACTTGTTTACTATAATTCACGTCATCGATACGACCATGTAAACTTTCGACCACGTAGCGACATTGCGCTTCAGTGGCAAACTCAGCGAGTATTTGCACTTGCGCCATTGGTACATAGGGTAGAAGAACCATTTCATCGACGGCAGCCTGCGCTGAGCCAGCATAAGCGCGAGTCAAGCCGCCCGCACCGAGCTTGATACCGCCAAAATAACGCACCACAATGATAATGACGTTACCGATGGATTTATGCTGTAAGACATTTAATATCGGTCGTCCTGCCGTACCATTCGGTTCGCCATCGTCGTCAAAGCCAGCACTGGTGGTATTGTTGGGATCACCAATGATATACGCCCAACAATGATGGCGCGCATCGGTATATTGCTGACGTAGTTGTTCCACGTGAAACATGGCTTGCTCACGCGAGGTCACCGGATAAGCATAGGCAATAAACTCAGATTTTTTAATTTCTAAGCGTGTGGTCACAGCATGTTTTAGCGTTTGATAGCTCATATTTCATCAGGTCTAGGTTGGATATGGTAAACTTACTTAACTTTCACTGTCGTCCGTATTTGGCGCAGTGTTCATTTAATTTTTTATTATAGTACCACTTCTTATCAGTGAAGATAGCGCACAAGCTCAGTATGACTGCTTGTGTCGTTAGACGCTAAGGTAGAGTAGGTATCATAAAATGGATGGTAGTAAATAGTATGCGTCTAGATAAATTTCTGAGTAAAGCCACTGAGCTGTCGCGCAAAGAATCAAAAAAGATTCTGCACGCCGGTGAAGTAACGTTAAATGATACTGTGGTCAAGGATCCAGGGCTGCACGTCGATATCGTCAACGATGAGGTAATGTGGGCAGGCGAGCCGTTGTCAGTTGCTGCTGGTAATCGCTATATTCTGCTGCATAAGCCTGAAGGCTTTGAATGTACCTTAAAAGTCAAAGAACACCCTATCGTTACTGAGCTGATTGCCGTACCAGAGCTTGGTAGTTTACGTATTGCAGGTCGCCTCGATGTCGATACCACGGGTGCGTTGCTTATCAGTGATGATGGCAAATGGTTGCACCGTGTCACCAGCCCTAAACATGAGCATGCCAAGATTTATGAGCTGACCTTAGCTGAGGCGATGGATAGCGACGCGCAAGCCAATGCTGTTAAAGAAGTGGCCGAAGGTATCTTGTTAGAAGGCGAGCACGAAGAAACCAAGCCTGCCATTCTTGAATTCATCGATGAAACCCATGCGCGTTTAACCTTAGAGCAGGGTAAATATCATCAAGTCAAACGTATGATGGGCTACTTTGGCAATCGAGTGACTGAGCTGCACCGCGCCAGTATTGGCCATATCACTTTAGACGGTTTGGATAAAGGCGACAGTCGTTTCCTAACACCAGAAGAAGTGGCTAAGTTCTAAACTTAAGCTGTGCTAAATCCTAAGATGAGCCATTAAAATATTTTCCAAAATGAGCAGCCACTGCAAAGTGTGCTGCTTTTTGCTGCCTACTTTTTATATTTATTATCTCTGCCAACTGTCTGTGTTGCCTATCTCTTAAAGCTCAGTAGCAGTTTTGCAAAATTAAGCCTTTAATACTTTGCAAAAACTGCCCTTGTGCTAAAGTCAGCCTATCTTTTTTTAATCTATATTTTTACATAATATAGTTATCTTTATTAATTGTGGTTACCTTTAAATTCTTACCGTGAATAGTTGCTGTTTTTTAAAAAATAGCATTTAACAGGAATGATTTTAATGGTAATAGCTATTAAAAACCAATAGGACTGTCTTTGTGAAATTCCCTATATTAAAATCTGCCAGCTTAATCAGTGCCATATTATTGACCTCCACTGCTTGTGCGCAGCAAAGTACTACTGACGCTATCAAAAAAAACAGCAACCAAGCGCCGCAAACTATTGAAACTATTCAAGGCACCCAAGCTACTGGCAGTATCAGTAAAGCGGTCGATAGTCAATTACGTCAACTGCTGAGCCAAGCCGGTATCAAAACCCAAATCACCTCTATCGTACCGTCTAAACTACCCAATATGTATCAGGTTAATCTAGCAGGACAGCCGCCGCTGCATATTACCGCAGATGGCAAATATGTCATCCAAGGGGAGCTACAAAAGAATCCAAGCAAACGCGTAGTGACTAAAACCCCAGCACGTAGCAGCAGCGCACAAGTTGGCAAACCCGTTAGCGCCAGTGTCAAATCTGACATCCTAGCTAATATGAGCGCGCTAAAAAACATGAGTGCCAAAATACCGTTCTTCTATACTGCGGTGCCGGGTGTCATTTGGGGAGCCACCTTAGAAGGCGTGCCTTTTTTATTGTCAGATGATGGGCAGTATATTACCGACGGCGAGATATCAGTGATTGAAAACGGTCAGTTTATCGGGCTTGATGGCAACTTTGAGCGCCTTAAAAACCAATCCGTATTTGCAACTTTGGACGAAAGCCAGCTGATTAATTACCCCGCAACTGGCACTGAAAAAGCAATTATATATGTCGCCACCGATGTTAATTGCCCGTATTGCCGCCGCTTGCATCAACAACTGCCCATGCTCAATGCAAAGGGCGTGACGGTCAAAACCATTGGCTATCCGATCTATGAAGAGTCGCCTGAGCAAATGCGCGCTATCTGGTGTCAGGGCAATGAAGATAGCCGTCGCAAGGCATTAGATAAAGCCATGCTACAAGGTAAAATGACGCCTGCACCAGCAAGCTGTAAGGTCAACCATATAACGCCCAATCGCGAAAAAGCGGCAGGACTTGCGGTGATGGCAACGCCGGCTATTTACCGTGAAGATGGTGTCCTTTTTCAAGCAAGCTTTGAGAGCCCTGAGTTTTTAGAGTTCTTGGGCGTGGAGTAAGTTGTTTAGTATGCTATAGCATGGAAAATAACCAATAAAAAACCACCGTATGACTATATTCATGTGGTGGTTTTTTTATGCGCTTAACGATTGGCTCTAGCTAATTTATTGTGGCAACGTTTATTATGAGAACGTCTATTGCGGTAAAATGATATCGACGATTTTCCAATTTATCAAACCATCTCGCTGCATTTTGATCGTGAGCGGGTAGCCTTTAACCTGACCGCTAATGTCAAAGCAATTAATACCGCAATAGCCCAAATTTGGCTTATCGCTATCTGTTCCTTGCGCCGCTTGTTGTTCAAGTTCTGCCGCTTGTTTATCTATAATTTGCTGCATTTGATTTTTAACCACGGCATTGATATCACCGCGCTGAATAATTAGGCTTTGAATCAAGTTCTTTAAATCGACTTGATTACTGGCAATTGCCCATGCAGCGGCAAGCTCTTTGGTCGCGGTGTTGGCTTGACCTTGGGTATTAATCAGTTTTTCGATATTTTGCGGCGTAATCGCACCACCGACCGCTTGAATGATAAAACCGTTGGCCGCCTCGGTTAATGGCGCGCCGCCAAGTTCGGCAACCAATGGGTATTTGGTCATGGTCACTGCAAACTGGCTGGTCAGCTGATTTTGGATACTGGGGCGCACTTGCTCATAATCAATCGCTGCTGCGATAGTCGCACCATCTTTGGCGTCATAGGCATTTTTAAGCTGATAGGCGCTGTAGTAAGGCGAGCCGCCATAGATTGCGATGGCAATCACTATAAATAAAACAATCAGCTTTTTCATAAAAATTACTACCTTATTGCAAACCTAGTGGCTAAAAATCTCAAAAATAGGATTTAAAACCCCATCAATATGGCGCTAAATACTAGCATGGTCAGCCTTTATAAAGGTATAAAAACCTTTATTGAATTCTTAATAAAATCTTTTTTAAGTGCTTAAATGCCATATGTGAGAATTTTGACTGCCAAGCGCTTGATAAATCATATTGCCATCTCCATAAATAGCGCAAACTTTTAATAATTGATTTGGCTAAGCAGCATCCCGCCGTACTCGCTTGTAAGATTCATAAATCATCCTTTTTGCCTGCGCCTATTTCGCTGTGTTTCATGTGAAACCTTTTAATGCGAATATAAGTAGCAGTATAAGTAGGATGATTGACTCGGGTTGATGAATCGACCGACCGGTGGACTGTGAAGACGATAGGAGAGCCCATGAGTAAGCGCGATTTTTATGAGATATTAGGTGTCAGTAAGACTGTAGACACCAAAGAAATCAAGCGAGCTTACCGCAAGCTTGCTATGAAATACCATCCGGACCGTAACTCTGATGACCCTGATGCCGAAGAGAAGTTCAAAGAAGCGTCGATGGCTTATGAGGTATTGAGTAACGAAGAAAAACGTTCAGCTTATGATCGTATGGGTCATGCTGCCTTTGAGAACGGCATGGGCGGTGGCGGTTTCGGCGGAGGTGGTGGTAATTTCCAAGATATATTTGGCGATATTTTCGGCAACTTTGGCGATATCTTTGGTCAGTCGCGTGGCGGCGGTGGACGTTCGCGCCGTGGCTCAGATTTGCGTTATGTGATTGAGCTGACCCTAGAAGAAGCGGTGCGCGGCTGTAAAAAAGAAATCAGCTTTACCGCTCCTGCGCCTTGCGATACCTGTGATGGTAAAGGCGCAAAAAATGCTTCTGATATCGTGACTTGTCAGATGTGCCATGGTCAGGGTCAAGTGCGTATGCAGCAAGGATTTTTTGCCGTGCAGCAAGCGTGTCCACAGTGCGGCGGCTCTGGTAAACAGATTAAAAACCCTTGTCCTGATTGTCATGGTAATGGCGTCAAAGACAAATCACGCACGCTTGAAGTATCTATTCCAGCAGGCGTTGATGATGGTGACCGCGTACGCCTCGCAGGTGAAGGCGAAGCAGGCGGTGCCGGCGTACAAAACGGTGATTTATACGTCGAAGTACGCGTCAAACCGCATGATGTCTTTACCCGTCAAGGTGCTGACCTTTATATGGACGTGCCAGTTAGTATCACCGATGCGGCGCTCGGTAAAGAAGTTGAAATCCCAACCTTAGATGGCAAAGTGAAAATAAAGGTTGCCGAAGGTACGCAAAGTGGTAAATTGTTGCGTGTACGCGGTAAAGGGGTGACGCCAGTACGCACGACCATGAAAGGTGATTTAATTTGCCGTGTGGTCATCGAGACGCCAGTGAATCTGACTCGTGAGCAAAAAGACTTGTTACGTCAATTCCAAGACACACTTGATGGCGACAGCAAACATCAACAATCACCCCATAAAAAGTCATTCTTTAAGAAGATTGGCGATTTATTTGATTAATCCTATTTATTGCTCAGAAGTTATATTCAAATCATGTAGCTAAAATAAGTATCTCAAATAAATATTTAAGCTAGCCCAAAAGTTTCATGTGAAACCTTTGGGCTTTTTATCGGCTGTATAAAAAGCCACATATGCAGCGATATTTGCTAAACTTATGATAAATATATTATGCAAAAACTCTCTTATTAAAAATAAAATATTTAGGATAAAGATATGAGTCAGCAAGAAAATAAAAAAACCATTAACGTTGGTGTTATCGGTGCCGGTGGGCGTATGGGTCGTATGCTTATCGAAGCCGTACAGGACAACCCACAAACAACGCTGAACGCTGCGATTGAACGTCAAGGTTCAAGTCTTGTCGGTGCTGATGCTGGCGAAGTTGCAGCAATTGGTCGTCTAGATGTGCAGATTGTCGATGATTTAAAAGCAGTCATTAATGACATCGATGTGCTGATTGATTTTAGCTTACCTGATGCCACTGAACAAAATATGCAAATCTGCGCAGCAAATAATGTTGCGATGGTGATTGGCACCACAGGCTTTAATGAGCAACAAGAGAAAGTATTAAAAGAAGCAAGTAAGCAAATCGCTATCGTTTATGCGGGTAATTATTCAACAGGCGTTAATCTATCATTAAAATTACTAGCGATGGCAGCAAAAGCCTTTGGTACCGATGCCGATGTAGAAGTCATCGAAGCCCATCATAAGCATAAAATCGATGCGCCATCGGGCACGGCTTATATGATGGCAGAAGCCGTCGCAGAAGCGCGCGGACAGAACCTAAAAGACGTCGCTGTCTATGGCCGCGAAGGGCAAACAGGCGAGCGCGAAGCGGGCAGCATTGGTATTCATGCGATACGCGGCGGTGAAATCATCGGCGATCATACCGTGATGTTTATTGCCGACGGTGAAGTGGTTGAAATTACCCACCGTGCGCGTGCGCGTATGACCTTTGCTTCTGGAGCGGTACGTGCGGCAACTTGGGTAATTAAACAAGAAGTTGGTCAATATAATATGCAGGATGTCTTAGGTTTAAATGACTAAAACTTAAAGGATTAAGGTTTTTGGCTTATGGTTTGGCAGCCGTTACTTATTGATAAAGCAGAATGACTGCTAGGATTCATACATGAATAAGTTTAGCGAACATCTAATAACACGTTTTGGTCGCATACTGGCTATGATAAAAGCTACCAAAACCACAAGTTATACGCGTCCTATAGTATTTACGTTAGGCTTGACGGTATTGCCGATAGTCGTACAAGCCACGGTTTATCAAACCTATGTCATTCATACCTATGGTGGCGAGAGCTTATTACCAGCGGTGCGTCAGGAGTTAAATAATAGTCGCGATGGCGGCACGTTGTCTAGCTATCAAGATAAATTAGTATTACGTACCACGGCTGCTAATTATCAAAAAGTAAAGCAGTTACTCAATCAGATTGATGCTCAACCGCAGGCGTTGACCGTTGCTGTGCGTGTCGGTAATACTAGTCAATCCCAAGGTAATATCCAGCAAGGTCGGATTGTTATTAGCAATCGCGGTATTCAAGGTGCAGGGATGATTAACCAGCGTAATAGCCAGCATCAAGGTCATAATCTATATCAAGTACAAACGTTGTCTGGCAGTGCAGCCAGTATCAGCACTGGCACGCTTTACTCATTAAACCAAAGCTATATTGCCAATAGCTATCCGACGTATCATGGCCCAGCGGGGCAGATTGTTATTCAGCAGCAAGTATTACTACCAACGACGCAAGGGATTGCGGTAACGCCAAAGTTATTGCCAAACGGACAGGTCGAAGTAACGCTCACCCAAGTAGAAGAGCAGCTCGTGCGCGCTAATCCTTCTGATAATCGCCATGCTTATAATAATAACAGTAGCGTACAAGGGCAAAGATTGAATAGCACCATCATCGTACCACGCGGACAGTGGGTGACTATCGGACAAATCTCACAAAACAATCAAAGTAAAAACTCAGGCTATGGCAGTAATAGGGCGCTAAATAGCAACAATAATGTGCCTATTTCATTATTGGTACAGTAGCTGGTACTTATTAACGCCCCATCACTGGATATATTAAAATAGACGTAAAAAAGCGCAGTACTGTGATAAGCAGTACCGCGCTTTTTTATTGATATTGATTGGTTAAAAATTAATCAATATAAACCACCTCTAACGGCGGAAAACCATTAAATTCGACAGACGAATACGAGTTGGTATAAGCACCAGTCGTTAACCAATAGATCTTATCGCCAATTTCTAACTCTTCTGGCAACTGATAACCGGCTTCTTCATACATGATATCGGTTGAATCACAAGTTGGACCTGCCAATACGACGGTGCCTTCGCTTGTCGACGTTTCCATTTTAGGCGTATAAACAGGATATTTGATGGCTTCACCCAAAGTCTCAATCAAGCCTTGGAATAAGCCCACATCGGTATAGACCCAGCGCGTCAAATCCGTATCTGATTTACGCGAAATAAGTACCACATCGCTGACCAATACACCGGAGCCGCCAACCAATGAACGACCTGGCTCAAGAATAATCTCAGGCATTTCATCTTCATTATAGTCATCGGTCAGATAACGGGTAATCTCTTCTGCATAAACTTTGACCGGATTGACTTCGCTGATATAGTTCGCCGGAAAGCCGCCGCCTAAATTAATCATTTGTAGCTTAATGCCTTCCTCATTTTTCATCCAGTCAAACATATATTTGACCTTAGCGAGCGCATCATCCCAAGCAGCCACGTCTTTTTGCTGACTACCGACGTGGAACGAGATACCATAAGGTACCAAGCCCAATTCGCGCGCTTGAATCAACAAGTCAATCGCCATATTTGGATGGCAACCAAATTTACGTGATAGCGGCCATTCAGCGGTTTCAGAGCCTTGTACTAAAATACGTACAAATATTTTTGAACCAGGCGCGTGCTTAGCGATATTTTTTAAATCCGCTTCAGAATCGGTTGCGTACAAATCAATCCCTTTTTCAAAGGCATATTTGACATGCTGCGCTTTTTTAATGGTGTTGCCATAAGAGATACGTGATGGCTCAACGCCGCAATCAAGCACCCGATCCAGCTCATAGATTGACGCACAGTCAAAGTTTGACCCAAGCTCAGCCAGTAAGTTAATGACTTCAACCGCAGGGCTTGCCTTCATAGCATAATGGATTTTTGCCTTTGGAAAAAAACCAACCATTTCCGCATATTTTGCTTTAATGCGGCTCAAGTCGACCACCAAAAATGGCGTGTCGCGACCTTCGGCAGCTTTGGTGAACTTCTGCCAGCCGGCAGGGTCAAAATATTGGTCAATTTTGATCATGGTCATGGTAGGAAACCTTTAATGAAGACACTAGATGTCAGAGAATAAAAATATTGGAAAGTATAAAGCCAATACCATCGTCGTTATAAAACCATCATCGTAATTATTGCTGCTTATATCGTACTTATTGCCGCGGCTAAAATTAAGCGGCAAGCATAAATTCTTAACGAACGATATTTCTTACTAATAATTAAATGACGAAAAATACGGCTTAAAAAATAAATGAATGAATCAATTAAGAGTTGGTAGTTTGCGGCTGTTTATCGTGTATCTCTTCGCCTTGCTTCTCACGTATTTTAAGCACCTTACGCACTTTATCGCGCGCACGCGTTTGTTTAAGACGCGATAAATAATCGACAAAAATGACGCCGTTTAAATGATCCATTTCATGTTGGATACAAACAGCAAGTAAACCTTCTACTTCTTCATCAATCTTGTTGCCATTCTCGTCTAAGGCTTCGATACGCACTTTACTTGGACGCTCAACCTTATCATAGACTTCAGGTACCGATAAACAACCCTCTTCGTACGGCTGCTTTTCTTCTACCAACGGCGTGACCTTAGGATTAATAAAAACCCTTGGGCTATCTTTATCTTCCGATAAATCCATGACGATAAGCTGGATATGGCGATCAACTTGGCTCGCTGCTAACCCAATACCTTGGGCATCATACATGGTCTCAATCATATCGGCGATTAAGGTTTTGATTTCAGCCGTGACTTCCTTGACAGGCTTAGCAATCGTGCGTAAGCGCGGGTCAGGATAGCTTAAAATAGGGAGTAACGCCATAAGGCTCACCTCAATGATAAAGATAAAATAGGTCTGATATTATAAGATAAATGGGGACAAAAGTAATGCTTATCAATACATGAGGTTCTTTATCCTTATTTAATAACATAAGCAAGACTTATGATTAATAATTAAGACAGAAAAATGGTATCAATAAAAAAAGCCTTGCATTGAGCAAGACCTTTTTATATTTCTTTAATTAGATTAAACGCTATGAGTGGTATGCATCAATTATATACGGCGTTTACTCATAATCATCTCATAGATAAATAGTAAGATAATTGCACCGATTACTGAGAATATTAGACCAGTAAAGCCGCCATCAGCATTGATACCGATTAAGCCTGCGACAAAACCACCTAGCATCGCACCAACGATACCCAAAACGATGGTCATAATCCAACCCATAGGGTCGTTACCCGGCTTAATAGCACGAGCCAATAAACCTGCGACCAAACCTACGATAATCATCCAAATAAAGCTCATTGTTATTCTCCTAATAGGGTTTAATTTATACTGTTATTTATAATATGTTACTTATTTTGATGAATTCATTGTAATCATTCCTTACTTAAAAAAGTAAGGACGAAATGTTATCTGTGTACGGGCTGTGTGAGGAAAAAGCCATATTTGCTATCAAGCAGAGGAGATAGGTAAACGGTAGGTTACAAAGGTAGTAAAGTCGCTAACGCCATGGCTAATTGAGAAGATAAAATTTGAAAATTTAAGAAAAGTAATTTAGCGCATAAAAATAACGGCTGATTTGGATATGCGTTTGACTGTTAGCTTGGCTGTAGGTTCGACTGTTAGCTTGGCTATAAATTTGACTGAGAAAAAACGCCCATAAAAAAGCGTGGTTCGTTTAACGGAACCACGCTTTTAAGATAGAAATACTTCAATGCTTTTAGTTTTTTAGCAGCATTTTATTGGTTACGCAGCGCAGTTAATAGACGCTGATGAATCCCTTCAAAGCCGCCATTCGACATAATGACAATAGCATCGCCAGATTTGGCATAGGTAATAATATGTTCAATAATCGCCTCGGTACTAGAAAGTACCTGCTGACTTGCGATATTCGGGTTTTTAGCCTTGGCATTATCGATGACGTCCTTTAGACCCCATTCAAGTCCTGTTGGCTCATACCATAAAGTATGGTCGGCAAGGGCAGCGGACTCAGCCAAGCTGTCTTGATGAATACCCATTTTCATGGTGTTGCTGCGCGGCT
Source organism: Psychrobacter immobilis (assembly GCF_904846285.1). Lineage (GTDB taxonomy): Bacteria > Pseudomonadota > Gammaproteobacteria > Pseudomonadales > Moraxellaceae > Psychrobacter > Psychrobacter immobilis_D. Next base: position 13,328 of record NZ_CAJHAD010000008.1, read on the forward strand.
CGATAATCGCCCAAATGCGTCTGTTCGCCAGTTTCTTTTTGGCACCATCTAAGGTGGTGGTAATGGCGGTCGGGTGATGTGCGAAATCATCAAATACCAAGATGTTATTTACATCGCCAATCAGCTCCATACGGCGTTTGATACCAGCAAAGGCTGATAATGCCGCGCAGGCAGTTTTGACATCGACACCAACATTATAAGCAGCCGCGACCGCAACCAAAGCATTATTGACGTTATGAATGCCACTCATTGACCAATCGACGACGCCTGTTGCTTCTTTATCAGCAGTATCCGCGACAAAACTGACATTAAATTGACCGCCATCGGCGCTGATAAGCTCAGCCTGCCAGTCGCTATTGTTTTTTAACGTTTTGTCTTCTATATCGGTATTATCTGCCAACGAATCTAGAACAGCAGTTCGCCAAATCGGTGTCCAAACGCCTTTTGCCAAGGTATCTTCTAAACTAATGGTCGCCGCTGGCATGATGATTTTACCGGTGCTTGGAATCATGCGTACCATATGATGAAACTGGGTTTGGATAGCGTTTAGGTCAGCGAAGATATCGGCATGGTCAAATTCAAGGTTATTTAAAATTGCAGTACGCGGACGATAGTGAACGAACTTTGAACGCTTATCAAAAAATGCCGAATCGTATTCATCAGCCTCAATAACGAAGTAACCTGCTTTTTCTACATCGCCATCAACGGTTTTTTCAGCACCCAAGTAGCTGCTATGGGCAAAGACTTGCTGTAAGTGCGCATCAGTGGTATCGACCAATGGCACACCGCCAATCAAAAACCCTGTATCAATACCGGCATAATGTAGTATCCAAGCAAGCATGGTTGTCGTGGTGGTTTTACCATGCGTACCAGCCACAGCGATGACATGGCGAGATTGCAGCACTTGTTCAGATAAAAATTGTGGCCCTGAGGTATAGCGCAGACCGCTATCAAGCATATATTCAATGACATCCATGCCACGTTTCATCGCATTACCAACCACCACCAAATCAGGCGTCGGCTGCAAATGTTCTACCAAATAACCTTCGGCAATCGTCACGCCAGCATTTTCAAGTTGGGTCGACATCGGTGGATAGACATTGGCGTCCGAGCCTGTAACCGTATGCCCAAGCGCGCGCGCGAGTAACGCCAGCGAGCCCATAAAAGTACCACAAATACCAAGAATATGAATATGCATAGACGTTCCGTACACGCTTGAAAAAGGGAATTGAGCTTGAATGTCAGGCAACACATATTAGTGCAGCAGACAGTTCGGTAGATAGCTCAATAGACAAAGGCTCATTGTAAAGTAAACACCATAAGATGACCAATAAAAAACGCCCAGTAAGTAGGCGTTATGTAGAAACTCGATTTAGATGATTGATCTAGATGATTGATCTAGATGATTGATCTAGATGATTGATCTAGATGATTTGCGCAAAATCCTGTTTACCTGTCTGCTTAGCGACGCGACAGAGTATAGTCATCATTAGGATTTTTATCGGCATCCATCATAATCAAATGATTGTCTCTAATTTGATAGGTTTCGATGTTTTTATTCTCGTAGACAATGGTAATTTTATTGTCATCTTGGCGATAAACCCCAGATTCTAGTAAAGGCGGATTGGTCGGCTCTGCATCATTAAAAACACTGGTTTTTAGCACAGAGCCATCAGCGAATAAATTTAAAGTAATGTCGATATTGTCGCAAGAGGCGCATGGCACAATACCGCCATAATCCCCCATCAACGTTGCTTGCAAATTACTATCACTATTCACTGCAGAAATCATCGGTGAGCTTCGCGTATTGTCTTTTGCATTGGCCGCTGCAATAAGTGACTGACCTTGTTCGCCATTTGCCTCATTGACTACATCGCTACTACCATTCTCTAGAGCAGCATCACTTTGCCCATCAGTCTGCTCTAGACTATTTATCGGTGCAGTTTGCGTTGTTTTATTATTAGAAGAGGATGCGCTGTCACAGCTCATCAGTAATAAACAAAGTGGTACTGCTAACAATGGGCGCATACAGCGTCTGATAGTGGTAACCGCAAAACAGCAAGTAGGTGAGAAATTCATCATAGTATTACCAAAAAACAGTTTTTTAAATAGTGTATCTAAACCTTGCCAGTAGGAAAACTGACTGTGGCATTGGTAAAATAAAAATAATCAAAAACTAAATAGGACAAGCTTAACGGCAATAAGTAAAACGCGCGACCCAGACTTCGTTAAATTATGTGATAACTGTAAACGAGCTAATCAATAACATCGTATATAAGCATTAAAAACACTGTCTATATGCGATTAATGGGCTATGGAATCTATCGTTATTCCAATAGGGTAGATAAATCTTATAGAGATATCAAAGCGTAAAAGTGACTAAGGAGGTTTGTGGGTAGTGCTGATAGGGTGAAAATATCAAATAAATAGCTTTTATAGGATATAAAACTAAAATAACCGTCAGTGCAATTAAGCATGACGGTTATATAAGTGGTGGTTAATAATGAAGCGCAATTAAAGAAGTTAGAAAATTATTAACAGCCGTTAGAAAAATTGTTTATAAAAAAATCTAGCGAGCAGGGCGTACGATACGCCATAAAATCAGCACATGCACCACTATCAGAGTGCTAAATAAAATCAAAGATTGTTCAGGGATACTCAAGCCCATAAACGTCCAATCAATAGACGCGCACTCGCCAGAGCCTGCAAAAACTTCTTTTAAGACTTGCTGCATCGGCAGGGTGTCAAGCCAATAATCTAAGCCGGGACCACAAGAAGGCACTTGGTCAGCAGGCAAATGTTGTAGCCAAACGTGACGACCTGCGACTACAGCCGCCCAACCGATACCTGCTAAGCTCCCAAGCCATAATAGCAAACGCACCACCATTGATTTTGGATTAAACAGCGCTGCGATTAAAGCAAAGCCGCCCATAATCATCAGCCCAATACGCTGAAAAATACACAGCGGGCAAGGCGAAAATCCCATATAACGCTGTAAGAAAAATAGCGCAAAACTCATGCCTATCACGGTCATTATTACTAAAAACACTTGCAGATTACGGTAAGTGGTCAGCTGTCGCATGGGGCGAATACTCTTATAAAGTGCTTATTGATAAAGGTTAAAATTGATAAATAATGAAATTAATAAACAATTAGCGGTATTGCTGTAAAAAATCCATAAAGTCTTCGGTTTCAGCTGCTTCAAGCTCCGCTTGCTGCAAGATAGATTTTTCGGCAAGTACTTCATATTTGGCTTGGGTGTTCGGGCTCAAAGTTTGCTGTAATATTGACTCACGATGCTGCTGTGCTAGAGTAAAGCCAAGCTGCCATAAGCTGCCCAAACGCTTACTATCTGAGTTAACTTGCGCTGAGATAGTCGACTCAGAATGTCCCGCTTTACCTTGCATCAAGGCAACCGCCGTCCGATATTCATTGCCACCATAGTGTGCATCAAGTAGCTCTGCCAATGGCTGCATACGGCTTAGGTGGGTGAGCATCCAGCTTTCAAGGGTTTGCTCGTCACCATTATTGATGATTTGCAAGTTCTCACGGCGACCTTCGTTGACCACGCGCTCCAAATTAACAGCCAACGCTTCTTCTTCTGCTGGCATTAGCTCTGGCGAATCACTGAGCAGGCAGTACAGTGCCATCACTTCTAAAAAACAGGCGCTAGATAAGCGAATGCCAATATCGCTATAAGGGTCGAGGTCGATAGCGCGAAACTCAACGTAAGCAATACCGCGACGCTCAAGCGCTTCGGTTGGACTCTCGCCACTTTCAGCAATTTGTTTTGGACGGATAGGGCTATAGTACTCGTTTTCTATCTGCAGAATATGATCATTGATTTGAATCGGATTGCCGTCTGCATCATCTAAGCCCAGCTTTTGAAAACTTTCATGCGGGGTTTGAATCGCACGGCGTAGCCCTTTGACATACTCGGGTAGATTGTTATACCGAATATCAAGGTGTTCTTGCACGCTATTGGTATAGCCAAGCTTACCCATGCGTAGGCTGGTTGCAGTCGGTTTATAATAGGTTGAGTCATTAAGCAGCTCAAGGTCGTGCTCGATACCTGACACAAAGCACGGGCAGACACTGGGACTGGCACCTAATAAATACAGCAACAAACTGGTCAGACGTTTAAAGTTGCGAATAAGACCCAAGTACTTATCGTTTTTAAATTCTGTTAGGGTCAAATCTTGTGCGCTTGGCGTTTGCGCTTGCCATGCATTAAATAAGTCATCACCAAAGGACAGGTTATAATGTAAACCTGCAATGGTCTGCATCCGGCGACCATAACGGATACCAAGTCCACTGCGATATAAGGTCTTTAGCTTACCAGTATTAGAGCTGCCATAATCTGCTAGCGGAATATCTTCGTCATTTGATGACAGCATACACGGCATTGATAATGGCCACATCAGCTCGCCTTCAGGCATACCTTGGTAAACCAATAAATGCAGCTGACGCAGCATGGTCAGCGTCTCTTTCGGTGAAGTCTTGGGATCAGTGATAAGTTCAAGCAAGCTTTCTGAATAGTCAGTGGTAATAAACGGATGGGTCAGCTTTGAGCCAAGTTTGGCAGGATGTGGCGTTTGTGCCAAAAACCCGTCAGGTTTAACCCGCAGGCCCTCTTTTTCGATACCGCGCAGCATGCCGCTTAAATGCTCGCTATCAAACCAGTTTGGAATTTCAAAATCGACAAAGCTGCTCGCAAAATTACTCATAATAGTCATCTGTTGTTATTAGTTATGGTCAGTCGCCACACGATTGCTGTACGACTGCAAAAAGGGGTGAGATATTCACGTCAGTTTAGCCCAAAGCCACCCTAAAAACCACGCACAATTACAAATACAGTAAGCTTCGGTTGTGGTTAAACTACGGCTGTTTCGTGGATAAAAGATAAAATAAAATTTTGCAATCAGCGCATCTTAATTAAAAAAAGCACCTACTTATCAAGTAGATGCTTTAAATTCATTATTTCATGTAAATGATTCAATACTTTAAATAAAAAACAGGCTTATGAAAATTCTAATTCAGTCTCGAAACCTTTTAGAATATGACGTGCCATGGCAAGGTTTGATTTTTGACGGTCAAGTACAAGGTATAAAAATAAGTTGTCATTACGTACCAATGGGCGTAACAAATGATACTGCTTGCTCAAGGTGATAAGAATATCTTCGATGTTCTCATTTAAACCTAACGCTTCTGCTACTTTGCGCTTAGAACGCAGCACTTCAGTATTACCAGCGGCAGCCAGTTCAAGATCGATGCCAGAGCCAAGAGTGGCCATTGCTAGACCAGATTCGCTGTCTACTAACGCTGCTGCGATAAAGCCGTCAATGTCGTTTAATGCATCAAGTGATAACTTAGCCATGAGGGTGTGCCTTAATTATTTGGGATAGGAATGGGATTGTTTTGCCGTCATTAGCCTTTGATAGCAAAATCCTTTAATAAAAAATCTTCTAACAAAAATCTTTTAATAAAAGGCTCGCAAGCAATGGCTTTGCAAAAAGTCTTTTAGGTCTCAGCTAAAATATGAGATTGATTAGTTTAGCTACTCAAAAGAAAGCGGTATTTAAGCATATTCCCATAAAAAAACAATCGTAAACCGATTAAAGCCACCTTTTACCGGATTATCGGTTAAAAACGACTTTTTTAGTTTACGATTGTATACTTAATTTTATCCCAACAGCACTATGTTGCTCGACTAGGTTGCTTCTAAAATGACGTAACTCTCTCGACCTGCTTAAAGAGAAAACGATGAACCGCAGCCGCAAGTAGTGATGGCATTTGGGTTGGTGACGATAAAGCGCGCGCCTTCTAAGCCTTCGGTATAGTCAACGGTAGAACCTTGCAGATACTGATAGCTTAGCGAATCGACGACTAAGGTCACATCCTCATTATCAAAATTGGCATCGTCTTCATTGAGCTCATTGGCAAAGTTAAAGCCATAAGAGAAGCCTGAACAGCCGCCACCCGTCACGTAGACACGCAGCATCAAGTTACTGTCACCTTCTTCTTCACGCAGGCGACGTACTTTTTTCGCCGCACTGTCGGTTAAGTTCAGCGCGGTTGGGTCAACGGGCTGACTTGAGCTTGGGTTAAATTGGTTGGCTGATTCGTTCATATCTACCTCAGTTGCTAAAATCAAATGATTTGTTTTTTATTTCTGCGAGGTCGTCTATTTATACTGGATAGGGCGACTGATGAGTAGCGGCTGATAAAGCATAGGCTACGGTAAAATATTTATATTTGGTCAAGGCATCTAGATGCTGATGTTGAGCGCTCATTTTGGCATTGCGACGTTTTTGCATTGTGGCATAGCGATTTGATGAATGGCAATGCTGCCGACGCTTAAATTTAGGCACTTAACTGCATGATGTCAATAGTGTTTTACTAGTATATCATAATTGGGGTATTGATTGATTTGTCAAGGGTGAAAGCAGCGTTTGCAACGAGATAGCTATTTTAAATCACAAACTTTTAAATCGTTCGCGCTCCATCATCATAACGAGCGGTTTTTAGCAGTATAAAGGTTTGAATTTAAAATAGTTATTTAATCGTTTGCCTATGCGGCAAGCGTTTGAAATAATAGCCGCCTGTAAACATGCCAGACGTGTGTTTTTATTGCCTTAAGTTTTATATTATTGTTGAGATGAAGAAATTATATGATCGAATTTAAAGACGTTGGTGTTCGCCGTGATGGTCGTGAGTTGTTTGCAGGGGCAAGCTTCCAGCTACATCCGGGCCATAAAGTTGGCTTGACGGGCAATAACGGCACCGGCAAATCAACCTTGTTTGCCTTATTATTGACACGCATGGGCACCGGTGATACCGAAGTGACGCTTGATAAGGGCGAAATCAGTATTCCTGATAGCTGGCATGTGGCGCACATGGCGCAAGAAGTTGGCGCGACTACACAGACCGCTATTGACTATGTGTTGAGCGGTGATGAGCAGTGGTATGAGATTAATGCGGCGTTAAATGATTTAAGCAGTGTCAGTGACGATCAGATTGGGGTATTACATCAGCAGTTTGATGAGATTGATGGTTATCGTACGCCGACCAAAGCGGCACAAATCATGGCAGGTCTTGGTTTTAATACCAACCAGCACGAGCTACCTGTAGAAGGGTTTTCAGGTGGTTGGCGTATGCGCTTAAACCTTGCTAAGACCTTGATGAGCCGTGCAGACTTGATGCTACTTGATGAACCAACCAACCATTTGGATTTGGATGCCATTCTTTGGCTTGAGACGTGGATTAACGCCTTTACTGGCTTGGTCATCGTTATCTCGCATGACCAAACGTTCTTGGACAATACTGTTGGTCATATCTTGCACGTTGAGCAACAAAAAATCACCCTTTATACCGGTAACTATCAGCAGTTTATTCGCACGCGTCATGAGCGTATGGCGCAGCAGCAACAAGCGTTTGAGAAGCAAGAAGCGACCAAAGCGCATTTAGACGACTTTATTCGTCGCTTCCGTGCAAAGGCTAGTAAAGCAAAGCAAGCACAGAGCCGTATCAAGCAGCTTGAGCGCATGGCGGAGTTGTCTCCAATGATGGCGGACAACCCATTCTCGTTCCGCTTTTATGAGCCGGCGAATATGAGCTCTCCATTGATTGAGCTGACCGATGCCGATATCGGCTATAGCGATACCCCGCTCCTTTATAATGCCAATGTACAAGTGACTCCTGATACGCGTATCGGACTGCTAGGAATGAATGGCGCGGGTAAGTCGACCTTGATTAAAGCCTTGGTCGGTGAGCTTGGGGTATTAAAGGGCAGCTATAACGTTTCAGATACGCTAAAGCTTGGATACTTTAATCAGCATCAAATGGATATCCTTGATCCTAAGGCAACTCCGATAGAGATGCTACGCCGCTTAGCAGGTAAAACGTCTGATGCAATGCTACGCTCGTTTTTGGGTAGTTTTGATTTCCGTGGCGACCGTATAGATACCATAAGCGAGCTATTCTCCGGTGGCGAGCGTGCGCGCTTAACGCTAGCGTTGATTGTTTGGCAACGTCCGAACGTGCTGGTACTCGATGAGCCAACCAACCATTTAGACCTACAAATGCGTCAGGCTTTGACCATCGCTTTGCAAGGATTTGAAGGGGCAGTGGTACTGGTATCGCATGACCGCGAGCTGATTGCCAACGTCTGTGATGAGCTGTTTTTGGTCCATGACGGTATAATCGAAGAATTCGATGGCGACATCAGCGACTATGGTAAATGGCTGGCTGAAAAACGTAAGCAAGAAAATACGCCCGATAAAAGCAATAGTAAGAAAAAGAGCAAAAAGGAAAGTAAGAAGTTTGTTTCACGTGAAACTAATGATACTGGGGTCAATCAGCAAGTGAGCAATAACGAGTCTCAACCTGTGCTTAGTAAAGATGCGCAGCGTAAATTAGCCGCTGAACAACGTAAATTAACTGCGCCTATTCGCCGCAATATTGAGAATACAGAAAAAGCGTTGGCTGATATTGATAAGAAGTTAGCGACTCTTGAGACAAAGCTTGCTGATACTGAGCTTTATGAAGAAAGCCGTAAAGCTGATTTAATGAAATTACTGAATGAGCAAACGGCGCTACAGCAGCAGCATAGCGATAGTGAAGAAAAGTTATTGCTCGCGATGACGACTCTAGAAGAAATGGAAGCCAGTGTAGGCTAGCGCGACAAGGCGCTTATCTCTCAGTTTTAATAAAAACCAAGAGATAAAAGCTAGTCATAAAAAAGGGAAGGCTTATGCCTTCCCTTTTTAGTATTTTATGTGCTTATTGCATACGATATTTACCATCACCATAAGAGAGTATCTTCATGGTAGTCGTACAAAGCTCGCAGTTTATTTGACCAGCAGCAGCTTTAGATAAATCCAGAATACGACCTTTAATAAAAGGTCCTCTATCTGTGATTTTTACAATCACGCTCTGCATTGTCTTTTTGTTGGTTACTTCTACTTTGGTCCCAAATGGTAACGTTTTATGCGCAGCGGTCAGAGAATTCATATTGAATATGCTGCCACTTGCGGTACGTTTGCCATGGAACTTACTACCATAGTAACTGGTATTGCCGGCAAAAACGGTGGTACTGAGCAGCAGCGATAAAGTGATGACTAAAGACTTGATTAAATAAGACATTTAAAACCTGTATGCTATTGATGAGATAGACAGATATTCTTGCCTATGTTATCCATACTCCCTGTGAGTACAAATAATGAAAGTATCTTACAAGAAGGAGCTTGTTATATTATTACAGGCATGTAAAAGAACTCTTAAGGTCAAAGCGCGCTATTTTTCCTAAAATTTTTAGATTTATCTATCTTAGATAACGATGCTATCTATTTAATTTTATTCATAAAATCCCCATGATGTCCTATATACATAGCTTTTATACTTATACGATGAGTAACGGGTTTAATAGTGGGTGACAGTACTGGTAATATTTATCTAACGGTACGAGCTTTTATTATTGTTATCATGATTACTAGATGATAATGGCAATCTGTTATGTCGCCGTTAAATAAACTTTCCCATCATCTCGTTTACATTGGCATAGCATTTCTTATTAACGTGCTTTTATATTGAGGAAAAATAACATGGCAGAGAAAAATTATTACGACATTTTAGGGGTCAAAAAAGACGCCACAGATGCTGACATTAAAAAGAAATATCGTAAGCTTGTGCGTCAATATCATCCTGACGTCAGTGACGCTCCCGACGCGGATAATAAAATTGCAGAAATTAACAACGCTTATGAAACCATTAGAGACAAAGACAAGCGGGCGGAATACGATGCCATGCTCAACAATCCCTTTGCCGGTCAAGCTGGTGCGGGTGGATTCGGCGAGCAATCAGCGGGCGGACAAGGTGGCTACCGCTGGGAAGATATTAAAGGTCAGTTTGGCGAAGGCGAAGCTTATGGCGATGGCGGTTTTCGCTTCGATGATATTTTTTCCACCTTTGGTCGCGGGGCAGGTGGACAATCAGGTAGTCAGTCACAGCGTGGCGGTTTTGGCGCGCAAGATAGTAAGGGTCAAGACCAGCATGCAGAAATTACGGTTGATTTGGCGTCGGTATATGACGGTGACGATTACAGCATTAAATTAAATGTGCCTACGCGTCAAGCAAATGGTAGTGTCGATTACGACAATAAAACGCTGAAAATTAAGATTCCAAAAGGCATAACCGATGGCAAACAAATTCGTCTAGCGGGACAAGGTGCAGCGGGTATTGGCGGTGGTAAAAATGGCGATTTATTTTTAAAGGTGAAGATTCGTCATGCCGATAATATCCGCATCGAAGGCGCTGACGTTTATCAAACCGTTAATATAGCGCCGTGGGAAGCAGCGCTCGGCGAAAAAATCAACGTCAGTACCCCAGCAGGGACGCTTGGCGTGACGATTCCTAGAAACAGTAAATCTGGCAGTAATCTGCGTTTAAAAGGTAAGGGCATTCCTGCTAAACAAGCGGGCGATTTATATTTAACCTTAAATATCGTTAACCCTGATATCAGCAGCGAGGCCGCTACCAAAGCTTATGAGCAGCTTAAAGAAGCTTTTGCTGACACCAGTATCAGCCGTTAACCAAAGCGATTAACAAATAGCAAAATGACGTCAAAAAGTAATGACTACAAACCCTGCAATAGAGATAAAGATCATACGATAACGATAAAATAAAAAGCAAACGAGGATAATCATGATGAAACACTCGCCTGAATTTACCGATATTATCTTGAGCTTAGATGAGCTCGTATCTGCCTGTGGTCAAGAACGCCAATGGGTCATCGAATTGATTGAAGAAAATATCATCGAATATGATGTGCCAGAGCGCCAACAATTCACTGGTTATCAATTGACCACTGTGCGCCGTGCCTCACGCCTGAGCCGCGACTTTGAAGCTAGCGTGCCGGCGATTGGTCTGATACTGGAGTTATTAGATGAGGTTGAGCAGCTACGTCAATTTAAGCGCCAGCTCGACATGCAAACACCAGTGATCGAAGTCGATGTCGATCATTTAAAGTAACTGTTTAAAACACTCGTTTGAAGCAAATGTTTAAAGCCGTTATTTAAAACCATTATTTGAAGCCACTATTTAATGCAACTATTTAAAATGACTGTTTAAATTAATGAATCACCTACTATTTAGCACAAAAAAAGGGTCTCTAGTATGAGACCCTTTATTATTTATAGAAAATACTTGAAAACAAGCTGCTTAGTTAAAAATTAACGCGCATATTTTGGATCAGCTGCGGCAGTAAACAATACGTCTGTAGAAGAGTTTAGTGCGGTCTCTGCCGAGTCTTGTATCACACCGATGATAAAGCCGATCGCCACCACTTGCATGGCAATGTCGTTTGGAATACTAAATAGGCTCGCTGCCAATGGAATCAATAGTAATGAGCCACCCGCGACGCCAGAAGCGCCGCAAGCACTAATCGTTGCTACCAAACTTAGTAGTAACGCTGACGCAAAGGTTACTTCGATACCAAGCGTATGCGCTGCCGCAAGGGTTAAGACGTTAATCGTAATTGCCGCGCCAGCCATATTAATGGTTGCGCCCAGTGGAATGGTGACCGAATAAGTGTCTTCGTGTAGACCTAATTTACGCGCAAGGTTCATATTAACCGGTATATTCGCAGCTGATGAACGGGTAAAAAATGCCGTAATACCTGACTCACGTAAGCAGGTGAATACCAAGGGAAAAGGGTTTTTGCCGGTCTTCACTAAGACAATCAGGGGATTGACGACCAAAGCGATAAATATCATACAACCAACCAGTACCATTAAGATGCGGGCATAACCTGCTAGCGCAGCAAAGCCTGTCTCAGCGACCGTATTGGCAACCAAGCCTAAAATACCAAACGGCGCTAGAGCGATGACCCATTTGACCACTTGTGAGATGGCATCAGAAAAATCACCGACTACCGTACGCGCGGTATCGCTGGCTTGACGCAAGGCGAAACCTATAATGATTGCCCAAGCCAAAATACCAATATAATTGGCTTCGGCGATAGCATTGACCGGATTGGCGACCAAATTCATCAGCAAGTTGGTCAATACTTCTTTAAGGTTCGCTGGCGGTACTTGCTCAATGGTGGCATTGACCAATATCAGATCTGTTGGGAATAAAAAGCTGGCGCCAACTGCCGTTAGGGCTGCCAAAAAAGTGCCGAACATATACATAATCAGCACGGGTTTGACATACACCTCATTGCCACTGCGATGCTGGCTAATGGCTGCCATGACCAAAATAAATACCAATATCGGCGCGACCGCCTTTAGCGCCCCGACAAATAGCGTCCCTAATAATCCTAACGCAATGCCAACATTTGGTGCCAGCCAGCCAATCAAAACACCTAATATTAAACCGATAATAATGAGCGGCACCAACCCTATACGCTGGTACATCGCAATTAATGAACGCATCTATACACCCTCGACTTAGTCAATAAATATGAGATTTTTCATAAAACCTAAAAGCAATCGAAGGATGGTAGCATTTTTTTAAGAGAAACGCCTATCTTTAACCCGTAGCTGCCTAGGGATATAGGGCTAAGAAAAAGTGCGGTATGAGAAAAGTAGAAACGCTTTTTTAGACAAAAATAAAGAGGTTTTATAGCTTAAACCTTGAAGTGTGTCAGCTCATAGCCTAATTGTTGATAAGCTTTATATTTATGCCGCCCTTCTTGCATACTGTTAGGGTCGGGTTTTATGAGCTCAAGTACCCGAGTAGGCTGAGCATTATTGGTCGCCGCCATAAAAGTATTAACGGGATGGATGGTGGTATTTAGGACAATACCTTTAAAATCCGCTGGCATATAGTTGCCCAGTAAAACAGGTGCTAATGTTTCATTTTTAACAGGTGCGTCAACAGTCTCATTAACATCATCAGTGTCAGCAATAGTAGCGTCCAGAAGTCGCTTATGCGGTATAAAGCTTGCGGCATCATGTGACCATAGCGCTTCATCAAGCGTCGATAGTAATTCATCATCGCTGTCGATAAGAATCAATAACGACTGAGTGCTTTTATTGAGCGCCGTTTGGGTCAACTGACAAATAAAGCCCAAGAAATCTTGGGCTTTACTCTCACTTAAAACATAAAAGCTGATGTTCATAAATTCATTTTCATAAATTGTTCTGCATAAATTGGTTTTTCAGCAATAGATTATCTATAGCTGATTAAGCCATGTTTGCGCTGTTTTTGAGGTATTGCATAAACAGTGGAACAGGACGACCGGTTGCCGCTTTGTCTTGACCAGAGTTCCATGCCGTACCAGCAATATCTAAATGCGCCCATGCTTGACCTTCTTCGACGAAGCGCGATAAGAAGCAAGCAGCAGTCACAGCACCGGCGCCTTTACCACCGATGTTTTGCATATCAGCGATAGGCGAGTCAAGCTGCGTTTGATACTCGTCATCCATTGGCATGTGCCAGATTAAATCGCCTGATAAGTGGCTGGCGTTTTCTAACTCAAATAACACATCTTCATCATTACTAAATACCGCTGAGCGTACATGACCTAAGGCAACCACACAAGCGCCGGTTAAAGTTGCCACATCGATAATTGCTTTTGGATTATAGCGCTGCACGTAGCATAAAGTATCGGCCAATACCAAACGACCTTCCGCATCAGTATTTAAGATTTCAACCGATTTGCCGTTCATAGCTTTCACGATATCACCAGGGCGAGTCGCATCACCTGATGGCATATTTTCTGCACAAGCAAGGGCGCCAACGACGTTAATCGGTAGACGCGCTTCACATAAAGCTTTAATCGTACCGAGTACCGACGCTGAACCGCCCATATCAAATTTCATCTCATCCATTGCCGCACCGGGCTTGATTGAGATACCGCCTGAATCAAAGGTCACGCCTTTACCGACTAAGACGATAGGCGCGTCATCATTGGCAGCTTGTACATCGTTATCACTATTTTGTTCAGCATTTTTAGCGGCTTTTTTGCTAGCAGCTTTGGTTGGTAATTTATCTGCCAAGGCTTTTAGACCGCCTGCGACTTTGGCGCTGTTAGTCATGCCTTTATTAGCATTAGCGCTAAAGTTGGACTTTCCGCGATACTCCATGAGTACCAGCTTGCCTTCTTTAGCAGAACCTTGCGCAACGGCCAAGAAGCAACCCATACCCAGCGCTGACATCTCGTCTTCACCCAATACCGTGACTTTTAATAGGTCAGGATAGGTTTTGGCCAATTCTTGTGCTTGTTCGGCCATATAAGCGGGGAAGCAAATGTTACCCGGCTCATTGGCGACATCACGAGTCAAGCTTTGACCGGCAAAGACCGCTTCGGCAAATGCTAAAGAAGCTTGCAGAGACTTATCAGCCAGTAAATAGATATCGGTTAAAACTGGCGTGGTTTGCTCAGATTTGTATTTATCAAAACGGTAGCTCGCTGCTAGTAAATTCAAAGCAAACTGACCAAAATGATTTTCTTCTAATGCATCACCTAGGGCGACAGTAATAGAGTCAACGCGTTTTTGCGTGCTTTGATAAATGGTATTGGCGATTTTTTGTAATACGCTATGACCAAGTTTATCAAGATTACCCACACCGACCAATAACAGCTGTACTGGATTTTCTTTAGTGGTTTTTTTATCACCAGCAAGCGCATAGTCAGCTACTGTTTCACAGGCTTTACCATTAAAATGTGATACTTCAATCAACTGCTCAATGCGGCTTTGATAATCACTTAATTCTGCTTCAGCTAAGATATTTTTCTTATCATCGATGAGCACCACAAGGCAGGCGGCATCTTTACTTTTGGCTTCTTTTTTCAGAATTTTTTGCGTATACGTCTTTGGCAAGGTTTGGGTTAATTTAATATTCATATAGTTATCCTTATTAGAGTTATGAAATTAGCATGATAAAAATGGCAGGTTTTATTTAAATTGTTTATACCTGTTAAAGCAGTTGTATTGTTTATTAAAATGTTTGGGCTAATTAGCCATCGCAATAGTGTAGCATATTGCGAGGCGAGTGCGCAGTGAGCAAGGCTTGGGTAATATATTTGCACAATTTTGCGATAATTGTTTAAGTAATTGTTTTATGTCTTTACAGAGTAGTCAGTTACTCACCAATCAATTCAGCTGTCGTCACTAAAGCCGCAAATCTATCCTGTAATGCTGCCATCGCAGTCTCGTGCATTACTTTCGCACTTATGGCTTCTTTATTATCATTCGGCAAGGCACGCGTACCACAGGCATCATGGCAGACAAAACTATCAAAGCCCAAATCAAATGCCGCTCTGATACTTGAGCTGACACACATATGACTCATAAAACCTGCAAAAATAATTTGCTGCTTTTGCGTGCCTGCTATTAGTGCTTGTAGCTCAGTATCATAAAAAGCATTAGGATGTTTTTTGACAATGACAGTTTCGCCATCTTTCGGTTGTAATTCAGCGACAATTTCAACATTCGACGATAAAGGATTAAAAACCTTATCATTATCTGCGCCGTGATGGGCGATATGGAAAATAGGAATGTCTTGCGTGCGGGCTTTATCTAGTAGTAGACGCGCATTTTTAATGGCGTTATCACCGGCTTGCCCCAATGGCATCGCACCATCGACGTATTCGTTCTGATAGTCAATAAAGACGATAGCGCAATTTGACCAATCAAGGGCAGCAAATTGACCACCAGCGAGTTCAAGTAAGGTCGATGGAGTAGTGGCTGGAGTAGAAGTCAGTGTATTCATCAATCGTATTCTCCGTTGTGTCATATGAGCGTTAAATAATATAAGCATAAATTTTGCATTTCACTCAGTCTAGCAACGAAATCTAAAGATAGGCGCGTAAGGATACCAACGACAAACAAACTTTTCCAAATGACATAAAGCAAAAATATAGCGCAAAGACTTAATAGAGTGGCGCTTATATTAAGACAAGCTTATAAATTATATGCGCTATACGCTTTGCTGATTTTATCTAATATCTAGCCATTCATGCAGCATTACAGCAAGATAGACGCAATGTTTTCAAACACATTTCACAGCCATTTTTAAGCAAAATATGCTACGATTAGCGGTTATCTTTATCGCTACTATTTATAGCGTAGCGCCAATAAACCTGCGCTCAATCGTGCGCATACCAACCTTTTTCTAAAGAGTGCCTATTGTGATATTACGCCGCTATATGACTCAACAAGTTGCCTCAACGACCGCCTTGGTATTGGGGTTTTTAGTGGTGATGATGCTCGGCGGTCGCTTAATCCGTTACTTTGGTATTGCCGCAGAAGGCAATCTGGACATCGGCTTATTATTTACCATTATTGGTTATAATTTGCCTTACTTTTTAGAGCTCATCCTGCCACTGGCCTTTTTTATCGCTCTCATGCTGGTATTTGGGCGATTATACGTTGACCAAGAAATGGCGGTGATTAATGCCAGCGGCGTGTCGCGTGGTAAGCTTGGCCGTTTGATGACACCGTTGATATTGGCGCTGTTTGTTGGGGAAGCAGCTTTATCTATCGTTGGCAAACCGTGGGGCGTACGCTCATCGGAAAGCGTCTGGCAGCAGCAAGCGTTGACCAGCGCTTTTGATTTGATTCGTCCTAATCAGTTTATTAGTAGTGGCAATTATCACTTGTATGTTGGCAGCTTAAGCGATGATAAAAAGCAATTGCAAGATGTGATACTTATTCAGTCTGAGCCTAAGACTAAAGGCAATGCCGCAAAAAATGCCACCGTTGATGTCAATAGTAATATTGACCCTGAAACTGCTGAGCAACTCAATATCCCAGAGCTGCCAAACGCGCTCACAAGTAACAAGATTATAAGCAAAGACCATATTAGTAAAGATACCATTACCTTGGCCAAACGCGCTGAGCAAGTAGATACTGGCAGTAGCGGTGTCACCCAATTAGATTTATTCCAAGGTCGCCGTTATGAAGTCGGCGCGGGCAGTCTAAAGTATAATCAAGTGGGCTTTGATCGCTATCGTATCACCTTGACCGAATCCTCCAAAGAAGTCATCACCGAAGCCAATATTGAAACCCAAGCAATTGGTCCATTATGGCAAGCCGCAACGGGCAGCGCAGCAGTGAATAGTGAAAATGCACTTCGAGCGGCGCAAGGGGAGCTTGGTTATCGTCTGGCTTTACCTTGGTTGATGATTATCGCGCCGATGCTTGCCGTGCCACTGGCGCAAGTACGTCCGCGTCAAGGTCGCTGGTTGCGCCTGTTCCCGTCGATTTTATTATTTGTCAGCTGTGCGCTGGGCATTATTTCGCTCAAAAATGCTGTGAGTAAAGGCAGTGTGAGCGTTTGGGCGTATGCATGGTTAATATTAGGATTTATAGGATTGGCGCTTTATATGAACTGGGGCAGCCGCATGCAGCATCGTTTGCGCTTTCGCAAGCCAGATGAGCTGTTAACCGTTAGCGAGCATCAAGGCAATATTGACCACAAAAGCAATGGCTCACAAGGAGGACAATCCTAATGAGTGCTTTATTCTCTAAATTATCAAAGTCGAATTCGCCAAACACTAAACTGAAACTTGCGCCCAAACCAACCAATCTAAAAGTGCTGAGCCGTTACGTTAAACTAAACGCTTTACTTGCCATCATTGGCGCGGTCATAGGTTTGTGGGCATTGCAGTTGGTGTTCTCTTATTTGTCTGAGCTGGATTCGCTAGATGATAGCTATACGATGGGCGAGGCGATTAAATATATCTTTTATCGCTCGCCGTACTTCTTAGAGCAGTTTATCCCAACGGGCGCATTACTTGGTGCTGTGGTTGGTTTAGGTTTACTTGCCAATAAAAGCGAGCTCGTCGTCATGCGCGCCGCTGGCGTCAGTGTTTATCGTATCGTCGGTTGGGTGTTGCAGCCTGCTATGATTTTTGTGCTGTTGGCATTGGTAATTAATCAGTTTGTCCTGCCGCATTCAAATCAATTGGCGCAAGAGATTAACGATCAAGACAATAGCTCGCTTGTCACCTCGGTACGCGGTTATTGGACGGTACAACCGCGCTTCGAGAGTGCAAAAGACGGTAGTGCCAAGCCAGATGGCAGCGATATTTTGTATATCGATTATGCCGATGTGCAAGGCAATATCGGCGAGGTCAAACGCTGGCATTTGGACAATAATGGCAACTTGCAAACCGCCATTCATGCTGAGGGGGGGAAATATATCGGCCGCGAGCCTATAGATACCAATAGCAGCAAACCGAGCGAGCAATATCGTTACGAGTGGCAGCTGAGCAATATGACCAAGTTGATGATTAATCAGGGCTTTGAGAGTAGCCAAGCTACCGCACCGTCAGATACCTTAAGTTTGCCCTTTGCCCCTGAATCGGTATATTTACTCACTCGTCAGGCAGAGGATTTGTCATTGACTCAGCTGTATGAGCATCGTCAGTTTATGCGCCAACAAGGCACGCGCTCGTTAAGTCATGAGTTAGCATTTTGGCAAAAGCTGCTCTCACCGTTATCGATTTTATCGCTGGTGATTGTTGCTTGCTCATTCGTTTTTGGCTCATTGCGCACCCATAGCTTAGGTTTACGTATCGTCGTGGCATTGCTATTTGGCTTGCTATTTAGTTATGTGCAAGACTTGGTTGGTTTTGTCTCATTAGCGACTGGATTTTCGCCGTTATTAATGGTGATATTACCGATTATCGCCAGCACGATATTGGGTGGATATTTACTGAAACGGCAAATGTAACTCTAGAAATTTAGGCACAAAAAAGCTCGCTAACACATCATAATGTTAGCGGGCTTTTTGTATACATAGCGTTTAAGACATAAGCTTTGAAGTCTGAAGTGTTTATAGATTAGTCTTTGGTCGCCATGGTAATGGTATAAGTTTTGCCTTGTTTGACTTTTTCACTATTGCCAAACACTTCGGTAAATGAGCGTTTCATAAATTGGCGTAAACCATTAATGGTGACCACATAAAAGCGCCCACCTTTACGCATGCGCGCATAGGCATCGAGAAAATATAGGTAATGCTGCTCTTTGCCTACTTTGGCTGGCAAGTTTGACATCACAAGGCTAAAGTCTTTATCTTTTGCTACATGATTAAAGCCGTTTGATAAATGTACATCGACATTTTTCAGACCATTTTTCTCGCAATTCAAGCGCGCATATTCTACCGCCATAAAGTCTTTATCAATCAAGGTATGCAGACCATTCGGACATTCACGCGCCGCTGTCATACCGAGCACGCCATAACCACAGCCCAAATCTATCGAATCATCATCCGCTTGAAAATCCACATAATCAAGCAGCATTAAGCTACCATCATCGAGCTTTTGCGGTGAAAAAATACCCCACGTGGTCGCAAAATCAAACGGCTTGCCCAGCACATCTTGGCGAAAGTTAATATCTTCGCGCCAATGTTGGGCGCTTTTTAATAGGTCAGCAGGGGGTCTATGGCTCATGGGATTCTCAGGTATTGGATAAGTAAAAGGTTAGTAGGCTATAGAATGAAACAGCGCGTACATTATAGAGAGTATTGTAACGAGAAAAGGGCAGGTTTGCAGCTAGGGATTGGTTTCATTTATTATAGTTGTGAATATTAAGGAAAAAGTAATGTCTCGTTTTAAGCCTAAGCTCTAAGCTAATCATTTGTTTTATAATACTTAGTATAGTAAATGACTAATTGAGGTCAAAAGGCTCTATAAATATGAATAATAAAGATATTAACTTCTCGAACGAAATCAACTTTAAACATTTTATGTCACAGTATGATGTAGTTGAAGATCTTGACCTTGCTGCTAATAGAGCATCTTATGTAATATCAGTTGCTGATTATGCAGTTAGAGATCTAATTGTTATTGAATTAAAGACTTTAAAGGAAAGCCCTGCTCAAAAAATGAATAAGCATTTCCAGGAAATCATGGAAAGACCTGACTTTCCCGCTATCTATGGTGAGTTTGATTTCAGAAAAGCTGTTAGTCTCTTATCTGATGGTGAAGAAATCATAACTCAGATAGAAACTAAAGCTTTTAGACAAATTGAAAGCATCATAAGCAAAGCTAATAGGCAGATAAAATCGACAGTTCAGTATCTGAATATGGATTATCGAACTTATGGAACTCTTATTATTATTAACGAATTAGCAGAGTTTTTTGAACCTGATGTATTAGTTGATTATATTAAAAAGAAGTTAGTGTCTAGAACCAATGGAAAGTTAAGATTCACAAATATCCATCAGGTAATATTGTTTCAGGGGACTCATCAATTAAAAATTAGCCAAAATGATGGAATAATGCTGCCAGTTTATTGTATCGAAAATGGAACCTTAGATGTAACTGAAATAAGTGTAAAAGCAGATAAGTTTTTAGCTCAAATGGTTAAAGATTATTCTGTTTTCAGTGGTTCTAATTATCAAGTATTTACTGATTTTGATTTAGCTATGAATATTGAGAAGCTAAAGAAAGAGCCTGATAAGACTCTAAATAGCCAAGAGAGGATTGAAAAAAACTATCGACTTAATAGATATATGGAAGATTTCACAGAAGAGGAGTTAATCGAATTCGGTTCCAAAGTTGTCTCTGTAATGATTGCAACAGGTTTAAGAGACAAACCTCTAAAGCTCGAGAAGAACCAAAAAAGACACTTTTTTAAGGCATTTATAGAGTTGATTGAAGAAAGTAGATTAAGACCTTTCGACTTGAGAAAGCTGCATGTTGATACAAAAATTATGTTTTGAAGACAAGTTATAGAAAGCAGTTTTGGAAAAAACTTAATTTAGAAATTTGAATAAAAACCCAACCCTGTGAATGATACTCCATATATAACCTTCCAATACTGCCGTTACCACGCATGTATAGATTTACTTGATCAACATCACTTTCTCAAACGCTTCTTCAACAAGTGATCAAATATAAACGGACCAAATGGTAAAAATGAGCCAAGCACACCTGCAGGCATTGCCCACAGCGGCATTTTTATTTTGCTAGTCGCGACCAGCAGCATCAGGATATAGGCGATAAATAGTGCTCCATGTGCCATACCGATATATTTCACCGCTTCGGGAATACCCAGCATATATTTTAGAGGCATAGCGACACCAAGCAATAATAAAAAAGACGTGCCTTCTAAGTAACCCATGATAGTAAGGTTTTTGAGGGCAGAATTTTGCCCTTTTGTTAGGGTAGGCAGAGTGGATGGCTGAGCTTGCAACACGTTTTATTCCTCTTACAATCATCAATAGATCTTTAGTTCCAACTTTAACCGCGCGGATGGTGCTCGGCATGCAGCTTCTGCAATCTCGCCGTCGCCACGTGGGTATAAATTTGCGTCGTTGATAAATCACTATGCCCAAGTAATAACTGCACGCTACGCAAGTCCGCACCATGATTAAGTAGATGGGTCGCAAAAGCGTGACGTAAGGTATGCGGCGATAACTCTTTATCGATACTGGCAACTTTGGCGTATTTCTTTAATAGATACCAAAAGTTTTGCCGCGTCATATAGCCGCCTTGCGCGGTTAAAAACACCGCTTGGCAATTGCCCGATTTTAAATGCGCAATCAAATCACCACGAGCATGTGTTAGATAGTCTTCTAGTGCATCTGCTGCATATTCACCTAATGGCACCAGTCGGGTTTTATTGCCTTTACCGGTAATTTGTAGCCAGCCAGAATTTAGGTTTACTTGTTCAAGCGAGAGGTTAATTAGCTCGCTGACCCGTAGACCACAAGCATAGAGCACCTCTAACATGGCTTTATCACGCAGTCCGAGTGCCGTGCTAGTATCAGGCGCAGCAAGCAGATTATCGACATCCGCCTCGCTTAAGTCTTTTGGCAGTGGACGGCCTAATTTGGGGCTTTTGATACGCTCGCACGGATTGTCCTCGCGCAGATTACTGGCAATCATCCAAAGGTAGAACTGGCGCAAGCTTGAGAGCATACGTGCTTGCGTGCGCGGCGTTTTGCCGTCTTGGGTAAGGGTTGATAGACAGTGCAGCACGTCTTCAGGTTGCCATTTCGTCAGCGCGATAGGATTGGTCAACTCGCAAGAACGCAAATCGCGCACATAAGCGTTACGCGTCCGCGTTGCAAGCCCGCGGGCAAGCATCGCTTGACGAAACTCGGTGATATAAGTAGGTTCATCATCAACGGCTAGCGCTTTAGGTTGGCGCTGTTGCACAGCACGGTCGCGGCTCATAATTTGATACTCAATGATTAATTATCAATTATTAAATATTAGGCAGCTTCTAAGCACCATAATGAGGTGACTTCCGCACTACGCGCTGCAAATAGCGGATCGGTATTATCTTGGCTGCGACCATGCTTAGATTTGGTATCGAGACGATATTTTACTTTCAAACCACTATTAGCAAACCAGCCTAATAATTCCTCACGAGTGCGTAATTGTAAATGCTCAGCCAAATCTGACAGAATCAACCAGACTTCTCCTTGCTTAGCTAAATGAGATTTCGCGCCTTGCAAAAATCCACGCAGCATTGCACTGTTGGCATCATAAACGGCGTACTCTAACGGCGAGCTGGGCTTAGCAGGCAACCAAGGCGGATTACAGACAATTAAATTGGCAAGTGGCGCATCAGTCGGATAAAGGTCTGCTTGCTGTAACTGCACGTTAGCTAGCCCTTGGCGCATAAAATTTTCGCTGGCGCAGGCCAAAGCACGCGGATTTAAGTCGGTGGCAATTACCTGATTTACACCGCGCTGCGCTAATATAATAGCCAGCAAGCCAGTGCCCGTACCAATATCATAGGCGACATCATGAATTTTTGGTAATGGCGCATCGAGCAATAGCTGTACATACTCATGGCGGGTTGGTGCAAAAACGCCATAATGCGGGAATATCGATAGGCCTAAACTTTCAATTGGGACGCCTTTTTCGCGCCACTGTGCTGCGCCAAGCGCCCCTTGCAAATCACGAAACGACAGTACACATGACTCTTTCAGCTCGCCAAAAGCAGCTATACAAGCTGCACTGACATCGGGAGCGCGGCGTAACTGGCTGACATAATTGGCATCAAGCTCTAATAGCAAGCGGCTTAATATGCGCGCACGCTGCGCTTGGATTTGGCGCTGCTGATGAAATAAGTTGGGAATGTCTTTGGATAACTCTGAAGATTCAACTGCAGTTTTATTAGACTTAGCAGATTGATTTGCTGCTTTTTTTATTTTACGCTGCTCAGAGCGCTCATTGGTACGCTCAATACGTCGGTTGAGCGCTTGTAGCAATTGCTTGGCATTATGAAAGTCACCGCGCCACAGTAATGAAGTGCCTTCGCAAGCCAAACGGTAAGCCTCATCTGCGGTCGTTTTATCATCAATCAATACAATACGGGCAGGCGGCATATGATTGCTTTCCGACAACCAGCGGGCTTGATGTAAGGTTTCGTTTCCGTCTTTGTTTTCCTGCCACTGCACATACTGCTTTTGGGTTGCTAACACGCTATCTACCTTTAATTTGTGAATGATATGTTTCGTACAAAGCAAAGATATCTTGATGCTATTACTGCTGTTACATTTATTAATGTACTGACGTTCTTAGTGCTCTTAGGTTACTAATGCTCTAGGGTCAATCAAATACATTTAAGCATTCTTTTTCTTGACCAAATAACGATAAAGCGTGGCGCTGATAGGCGCGTTATTATCGTCAGCAACTGTGATTTCATCGGGATCGACATTTAAAGGTACATTTTTAGCAAGCGTTTCTTGCTTTACAAGCTCATGCCCCAAATGACGGCAAAAATTAGGAATATCGCGAGTGGTCGCAGGGTCGGTCGCGAGTATCTCAATCACCGCACCGGCTTCGGCTTTACGAATGATTCGATGCAGCATCATCACTGGCTCAGGGCAAATAAGCCCTTGAGTATCTAGATGATGTTGAATCGTGCTATCAGGTATTGAAGTAGTCATAGTCGTCGTTTTAAATTAATAAAATGTGGTTAAATTTTTTTGCTATCTTATTGCTTAGCATTATTTTCTGTTCAGCTGTTTTACGCTTCTTCAGCGATTTCAGTGTCTTCTTCAGTTTCTAAAAAGTCAAAAAAGCGCTTAAAGCTAACTTTGAATAAAAATGCCACCCCAAGCCAACAAGATAGTCCCAACCAAGCAGTATCGGCAAATAAAAGCCCGCCAACCAATATGATCGTCGATACGCCAATACTCATAGCAATCATCGATGGCTGATTTAAGCGATAACGATAAATAACCAACGCATCATAGATAGTAATAGGAATCGTGAGCGCAACCAAGGCATAGGGCAAGTTATAGAAGAGTTGATAAAGCAATTGATTGTCATGAAAGGCTTTGATACTGGCAATGGTGCCAAAAACCATAAAGGCGAGAATAGCGGCATAAATAAGATAAATCGCTATTTGGTTTACTCGTTGAGCGCCTTTGATACGCGCAATCGCGAGCGGTGCAAAGCCACGTTGCGACTTGTTTTGCAAAGATTGGTCTGAGACAGTGGTCATATTAATCAGTCATTTATTCGTTTAGATGATATAGCAAAGAGGCGCGGTATGTTAGCAATGGACTTACTGCTATCTTAATCCGCTTTAATCGCGTCGATGGCGATACTGCTACTGGGATCAGCAAAGTAAGTCGACATCAGGATGCAGGCGGAGATATCATCAATTGGGTCGCGCTCGTTTTTAATCCAGCCGTTTTCCCACGCAATTTCGCGTGCTGCCACTGAAGTTAGACGCTCATCGCAAAGACTCACAACTACCGGCAGATGCTGCTCCATAACTCTATGGGCTAAGCGGCGAGCAAATTTGTGCGCCCGCTTGGACAGCATTGAGCTGCTACCATCCATATTCAGTGGCAATCCGACCACCACTTTTGCCACGCCCCAAACTTTGATAATACCGAGCAGATTATCCCAATCAGGCTGACCGTTATTCATCGCCAAGATATCAAAGGCACGCGCAGTCTCGGTAATGGTATTACCTAACGCCATGCCCATCTTTTTGACCCCATAATCGAGTGCCAAAATAAGATGCGGCTTAATGGCTGGTTCGACAGCTGTCGTATCTGTTATAAGCGTGCTATCTACCATAATCAGGGGTGTTTCCTATTTCTGTCTTCATTAAGCAAATGCTGCTAAGTATATAGTACTCAATATATAACGCTAGGCATGACCGATATCGCTGCTTAAATAGTCAAAATTAACGCCAATCTTATCGGCAGCGATTTGCCAACGTTCTTCAAATGGCGTATCAAACAATAAGTTTAAATCAGCAGGGCAGACGAGCCAGTCGCCGTTATTGAGCTCTTGGTCGAGCTGTTTTTTACCCCAACTGGCATGACCTAAGCACAGCTGATAATGCCCAACACCTTGACCGGCGGCGATACGTTTTAGGATATCTTGACTGGTAGTGATACATACGTTTTCTGATATTGCAAAAGACGATGCCCATTCTGGCTGACCCGTATGCAGGACAAAGCCGACTTCTGGATACATAGGACCACCTTCTAGCGCCACATCTTCCATCACTTGTGGGTCAGTCACTTCAATGTCTAAATCCTCTAACAGTTTGCCCACGCGCGACTGCTCTAATGGCCGATTGACCATCAGTCCGAGTGCCCCGTGTTTATCGTGACGACAGATATAAATCAGCGCCTGCTCAAACCGTGGGTCTGACAGCTCGGGTGCCGCAATTAAGAAATGATGGGTCAAATTGGCTTTGGACATAGCAAAAAACGCAACCTAATGTAAATGGTAAAATAACAGAGATGACACACCACTATATGGCGATACTGAGTAAAAAATCAACCAAAGCAAATATTTAGCGCTTATTCAACATTAATGGTGCACCGTAGATGTTTATTTAACATCGGTCAATAAACTACGCGCATGTTCACGGGTGACATCAGTAATGGTCACACCGCCAGACATACGTGCCAGCTCATCGACTTGAGCACTATCGGTCAATATTAATAGCTCGCTTTCGGTTTGTTCATCATGATGTTTTTGTACCAAGATATGTTGGTGCGCTTGTGCCGCAACTTGTGCTTGGTGGGTAATAGCCAGCAGCTGCTGCGTCTGCCCAAGCGCGCGTAATAACTCACCGACCACTTGCGCGGTGCCGCCACTGATGCCAACGTCCACTTCATCAAAGACGAGCATCGGCTTGGCGGCATTATTATCAGCATTGGTCGCTTGCAATACTTGCATCACCAGTGCCATCCGTGACAGCTCACCGCCCGAGGCAATCTTGTGTAATGGCTGCATCGGCATACCGACGTTGGCGCTAAATAATAAATCGATATCATAGCAGCCTTGCGCACTATATTGGCTCGTATCGGCCTTTTTGGTAAACACAAACTCGCAGCGGGCGTTGGGCAGGGCAAGCGGTTGTAATTGCTTAATCAGCTGCTTACTGACAATCGGCGCCGCTTTTGAGCGCTCTTTATTTAACTGCGTTGCGAGCGTGAGATAGTCTTGCCATGCTTGCTCGATTTGCGCCGCCATCGCATCGCTGCTTGGCTCGTTTTCTAATTGTGCTAATTGTGCTTCCCAACCTTTTGCTTCATCGATTAAATCATTTGCTGGCAAGCCATGCTTACGTGACAAACGATGCCCGAGACTGATTAAGCTATCGAGTGTTTGCAGGCGCTCAGGGTCAGGTAGCTGTTGCTCAGCATAATCCGATAGTAAGCCTGTGACCTCAGTGATTTGCTGTTGTGCTAAATGCAACTGTTCGGAAGCCTGCTCAAAGGTTTGACTGACGCTCATTTGGTTGTCACAAAGCTTAATCGCTTGTCCGAGCAAGGTCATGACATCAGGCTCATCGGTATCATTATCGAGTAGGTGCAAGCCGTGACTGGCCTCTTGCATTAATGCCTCGATATTAGATAGCTCTTCGTGCTCGGCTTCAACTTCTGCATAATCAACGGCGAGTAGTGGCTCAATGTCGGCAAGCTGGCTTTGCAACAACTGCATACGGTCTTGGCGTTGGGCTTCGCGGCTAGCGATATCAGCAGCTCGGCGTTTGAGCTGCTGATAAGCTTGATAGCTGCTGGCCGTTTGTTCTGCAAGTGGCGTGATTTGTGCCATCTCGTCCAGCCATTGCACCACAAACTGCGGCTTAAGTAATGCTTGCTGGGCATGTTGACTATGAATATTAACCAGTAAGGCGCCCAAACTTTTAAGCTCCGCCAAGCTGACCGGCGTGCCATTTAACCACGCTTTTGAGCGCCCTGTATTACTAAGCTGACGACGAATCAACACTTCAGGTTCTTCTAATGGACGCTCATGTTTGGCAAACCATTCGGCAACGACGTCATTATTTTCCACATCAAACTGGGCATAAATATCGGCGTGCGCAGCGCCGTGTCTGACCATCGCACTGTCGGCGCGCTCGCCTGCACATAAAGATAGTGCATCCAATAATAACGACTTGCCAGCACCCGTCTCACCGGTGATGACATTGAAGCCTTCAGCCACACTCAGCTCATGCTGAGCAATCAATGCAAACTGATGTAAAGTTAATGATACGAGCATCAACGCCTCTCATGGCAGACAATGAACTTCACCAATTATGCTGATAATTCATGTCTAAAATAGGTAAATAAGGAAATAAACGGCTTTGGTTAATGGTGCTAATGAGATAAAGGAGATTGGCAAATATTATGGTGGCAAAAGACAGTAAATACAAATTTTAAAGGTAATCAAAGTTGGTCGTGCATTTAATAATAAAGCAAACTTTCCTAGTCGCTGTAACAAACTTTATAGATATAATGTGGTAGCATAATCTCACATAATGATAAACTCTTACCACCAGATTTTCATACAATCTGTGCTACAAGGTTGGTCTTATAGATAAACAAAGACAGCACTATGACGGTCAAAGTCAGAGGTGCATAAATATTTCAGACAATGTAAGCTCAGCCGGATGCTATCTTTAGTTGTTAGTGACATTAAGCTGAATATAGTGTTAGTCGTTAAAAATTAGTCATTAAAAAGAGGTTGTTTAACTGTCATTTAGGCAGTGAATTAATCTCTAGTTTTTCAATTAGATTTTTCAATTTGGTTTTTTAGTTTGGCAATAATTATTTGATAAGGAAGCCACTATGACAGCGGCGCAATTTACCAATGTAACAGTCAATGCTCAAGCCACGATATCTTACGATGGTCGTTGCTCAAGCCACACCATTATGTTTGAGGACGGTCGCCATAAAACGTTAGGAGTTATTTTGCCTTGCGACAATTTGGTCGAACACTATCACTTTAGCACCAATACCTCTGAACGTATCGAAATCATCAGCGGTGAGTGTGAGGTCAAAATAAACGGTGAAGAAGAATTCAGCTACTACCGCGCAGGACAGTCATTCGTGGTCGAAGGCAATAGTGGCTTTAACTTACGCACGGAAGAAATCGTGCAGTATATCTGTCATTTAGAAGGGTAAGCCGGCTAGAACATCTTGTTATTAAAGGCGTCAAGAGCCGTTGTATGACCCTTTTAATTAAGTACTTTAAAAGAGATAAATCTTAAATAAGGTTTATTTCTTTTTTTTGACGATTTTTTTAATAATAATATTTCGTTTAGCCGCTGATTAGTTGCTACAATTATCGCTATATTTTTCTTCTTTATCGCCAAGTGCGATATCCACTTTATAATCAGTAGGCCTATTATGGCAAAACCCAGCTATTTCTATGGCATTCATGCGATTGATGCCTTACTCGAACACCGTCCTCTTGATGGACTCAGCTTGTTTGTCCAGCAAGGACGCGAGGCTGACAGTAACGTGCAAGCGATTATGGCGCAAGCACGTGATAATGGCATTAGTATTCAACCGACGCAAAAAGACAAACTTACGCAACTGTGTGGCAGCCCGCAGCATCAAGGTGTAGTGCTTAATGCGCGCCCGTTAGGTTTCGCTGATGAAGGTTTGCTCGATATCCTTGCTAGCCGTGAGCAGTGTTTATTGTTGGTGCTTGATCAAATTACCGATGCGCATAACTTTGGCGCGTGTTTGCGCACAGCCGTAGCAATGGGCGTTGATGCCGTCATTTGTCCAAAACACCATGCGGCAAGCTTGACGCCAACCGTTGCTAAAGTATCGGTAGGGGCGGCAGAGATGATGCCTATCGTTAGTGTGACCAATTTGGCCCGTACGCTAACCAAGATTAAAAACGCTGGTGTATTTGTCTTTGGTACTGCTTTAAACGCAGATGCTAAGCCAATACACGAGGCAGATTTGACCGGTAAAACTGCTATTATTATGGGCTCAGAGGGTGAGGGCATGCGTCGCCTGACTATGGATAGCTGCGATGAGCTGGTTTATATTCCGATGTCAGGCAACGAGCATGGTAACTTACAAAGCTTAAATGTGAGTGTTGCTACCGGTATGGCGCTCTACGAGATTAATCGGCAGCGGACTTTAGCTGATGGGCAAGCGTAAGATAGTCTTGGTGTAAGGGCTTAAGCTGTACATATAGCGCCGCAAGATCGCTCTCGTTGAGCACCACATCATCCGCATGACGATTACGTTCTTCGCGGCTCAGCTGATTGACCATAATGGCTTTAATCTTTTGCACGCTTTGCTCATCACGCTGAGTCGCACGCGCAAGCTGGGTGTCCTCAGTGGCATCCATCACCAAAATACGGTGGCATAAATTGGCAAGACCAGCTTCCGCCGCCTCAATCAGCAGTGGCGCTGACAGCACCACATAAGGTGATGTACTGGCTGCTAGTTGTAGTTTTGCAGCTTCACGTATCGCTGGATGGGTGATTGCTTCAAGCTCAATCAGAGCCTCAGGATGAGTAAAGACATGGGTGCGCACAGCAGCGCGATCCATTTCACCATCGGCCTTTAATACCCAATCACCAAATTTTCTCTTGATTTTTCGTAAAGTGGTACTACCTTTAGCGACAACTTGATGAGCAATCACATCCGCATCAATAATATCAATCCCTTGCTGAGCGAACCAATTGCTTGCCGCCGATTTGCCACTGCCGATACCACCGGTTAAACCAATGACCAATGTCTTACTTTTGGCTTGGTGAGGCTGTGGTTGAAAGGAATAAGATAAAGATGAGGCATAATTTGACATAATGATGACTTATTTAACCGATAAAAGAGGGATGACCGTAATACAGCAATAGCCTATTCTAGCAGGTTAAAGACCCTATTTTTAGAAATTCCAGGTCTACTTGCATGAGTATATAAGGTTAAGTATACATCCCCAGGTACCAATTGACGATGTCTGAGCCGTATAGTAACGCGATGATACCGGCAAGCGCGATATAAGGACCAAAGGCAAAAGGACGACTTTCTCCTTGTTTCTTCATCAGAATAAGCCCAACGATTGAACCAAGCAGTGACGACAGTAAAATAATTAACGGCAACATCATAGGTCCAAGCCAGGCACCTAACACCGCCAATAATTTAAAGTCGCCTTGTCCCATGCCATGTTTTTTAGTGATGACATAAAAGACTTTGACCACCACCCACAAAGACAAAAATCCGAGTAATAGCCCCCAGATAGATTGAGTAGGCGATACAAACCATCCCTGAGAGTTTACCGCCAAGCCTAATCCTGCTAAAGGAAAGGTTAGGCGGTCAGGCAATAGCTGGGTATCAAAGTCGATACCGGTTAATGCAACCAGCGTCCAGACCAAAATCAGGGCAGATAATCCAGCGGCGTTGACGCCAAACTGATAAATGACCAAGATAGATAGTAGGGCTGTGACTAGCTCAACGATAGGATAACGCAATCCTATAGAGGCTTTACAATCCGAGCAGCGCCCACGTAATACAAGCCAACTCATTAAAGGGATATTCTCATACCACTTTATTTTATGGGCGCAATGAGGACAGCGTGAGGCAGGCGTGCTTAAGGTAATAGGGATATCAGTGGTGACAATGTTTGCCAGTGGCATCGTATGTTCACGCGGCATGTCCGCTTGCTCAGCCATAAACTGGCTACACTCTTGTCGCCACGCCGCTATCATCATAAGCGGTATACGATGAATCACCACATTTAAAAAACTGCCAACACAAAGACCGAGTAGACCAAATACGACTAAGGCAAGAGTCATATTTTCTTGTAATAACTGAATAAATTGCATGAAGTCGTTGTCCTTGTAGTAGATTTTAGCCTACTACTGCGCCCATTTGGAAGATTGGTAAGTACATGGCTATCACTAAGCCGCCGACTAATACGCCTAGCACTGCCATAATCATAGGTTCCATTAAGCTAGTCAAACCATCAACGGCGTTATCGACTTCATTTTCGTAATAGACCGCTACTTTATCGAGCATTTCTTCTAAGCTACCTGATTCTTCGCCGATACCAACCATTTGAATCGCCATACTTGGAAATATATTGGTTGAACGTATAGAAAACTGCAATTGCTGACCGGTTGATACATCGTTTTTGATTTGCTGAATGGCATTGTAAAATACCACGTTATTTGCTGCCCCAGCAGTAGAGTCTAAGGCATCAATAAGGGGTACACCAGCGGCAAAGGTCGTCGATAGCGTACGAGCAAAACGGGCGATAACCGCTTGATAAGCAATATTGCCGAATATCGGCGCTTTTAACACTGCACGGTCTAAAAAATCACGAAATTTCTTAGAGCGCTTTTTGGCTTCTGAAAACCCAATAATAGCACCCCCGATGAGCACAATTAAAACAAACCACCATGCCTGCATCCACTCAGACATATTAACGACCATTTGAGTAAAGGCAGGTAACTCGGCACCAAAAGACTCAAATAAATCTGAGAATACTGGAACTACTTTAATCAGTAGAATCATAGTAACGATAATGGCTACTACAATAACTGCAATCGGATATTTCATTGCCTTTTTAATTTTAGCCTTGAGTAATTCACTTTTTTCTTTATAGGTAGCAACACGCTCTAACATAGTCTCAAGCGCACCTGATTGCTCACCAGAGTCGACGAGTGAACAAAATAGGTCATCAAAGTAGCGTGGATGCTTACGTAATGCTGAAGCAAAGGTACCACCTGCTTCAATATCAGCTTTTATTTGTAAGACTAAGTCTTTCATACTGGGGTTATCAAGTGAGTCGGCAACAATTTCAAAAGACTGGGTCAGTGGCACACCGGCTTTCATCATCGTTGCCAATTGACGGGCAAAGATAGCAATATCAATAGGCTTGATAGACTTTTTAAAGGTATATAAAGGTTTGGGCTTTTTCTTGATGCCTTTAATTGTGATACCTTGTTTGCGTAAAGTGGCTTTTGCCAGCTCCAAGCTACGACTGGTCGTTTCGCCTTTCACTTTTTGTCCGCGCCGGTTCACCCCATCATAGACAAAGTCTAACAGCATGTCGGTTTTAGCTTTTGCCATGTTAATACCCTTAAAGTTCTGTCTAATAGAGATGTTGCAATGCATACAAGTATGATCAATATTTCATATACTTTATTTAATTGCAAAAAGCCAGTATATAACTGTTTTATATTTAAGTACATCTGTTAGATGATATTGCTAGTTTACAAAAGCACAGACTTAAAGTCATAAATAATTCATTTTTATATTCTCATATTAGTTATTCAGAGGTCACGCGCATCATTTCTTGAATACTGGTTACCCCTTGTAGTACCTTTAAAACACCAGAGCGGCGTAAATCTCTAAAACCATTTTTTAGCGCCGCATCTTTAATATCTATCGCGTTACCATCTTCCATGATAATACGAGAGATATCAGGACTGACTTTCATCACTTCATAAATACCGACACGCCCTTTATAACCTTCACGGCATTCATTACAGCCGACTGGTTCATAAATGATATTATCTGGATTGTCTAAGTCAGCATCGTTAAAGCCCAGTTCAAGCAAGCTTTGGCGAGGGATATTAATGGGCTTTTTACAGTTTTTACATAAGCGCCGCGCCAACCGTTGAGCAATGACCAAGTTTACTGACGTTGCAATATTAAATGAGGCAACACCCATATTGCGTAAGCGCGTTAAGGTCTCAGGTGCAGAGTTCGTATGCAGAGTTGATAGAACCATATGTCCCGTTTGAGCCGCTTTGATTGCAATTTCAGCCGTCTCTAGGTCACGAATCTCACCAACCATGACGATATCAGGATCTTGACGTAAGAATGACTTAAGCGCATTGGCAAAGGTTAAACCCACCTTCGGGTTGACGTTGACCTGATTGATACCTTCAAGGTTAATCTCAACCGGATCTTCGGCAGTGGAAATATTAGTTTCGCCAGTATTTAGTATATTAATACCCGTATAAAGAGAGACAGTTTTACCAGAACCAGTGGGACCGGTAATAAGAAGCATACCTTGCGGCTTATGTAAGGCTTCTAAAAACATCTCTTTTTGGTCAGGCTCATAACCCAATGCTTCAATACCCAGCATGGCTGATGAGGGATCTAAGATACGTAAAACAAGCTTTTCGCCAAATAAAGTAGGTAAAGAGTTTACTCGGAAGTCGATGGCTTTATCTTTAGAGATTTTAAGCTTAATACGACCATCTTGCGGTATACGGCGCTCGGATATGTCCATTTGTGACATTACTTTTAAACGTGCCGCGATTTTACTGGCAAGCTGTACGGGTGGGTTGGCCATTTTTTGCATCACACCATCGACACGGAAACGCACGCGAAAGGTTTTCTCATAAGGTTCAAAATGTAAGTCTGAGGCGCCCATACGAATGGCATCGACCAACATTTTATTGACAAACTTTACAACTGGCGCTTCATCGACACCGTCACTAAGCTTGGTCTCGCCTTCGTCTTCTTCGCTTTCGTTAAAGCCTACATTTAAGTCGCTATCAGAAAAGCTATCAAAGTTTTGCATGGTATCAGCGTAAAGGTTCTCAATACGCTTTTTTAGCTTGTCTTCTTCAACGACTACGGTTTCAATAGATAGCCGTGAGTTAAAGGCAATGGCGTCGATAGCATCAATACGGGTCGGGTCACTCAGCGCAACAAATAAACGCTGCCCACGCTTAAACAGGGGTAAGGCGTTAAACTTACGCACGATTTTTTCATCGACCAAGTCTTTTGGTATGACGTCTGAGCTGAGCGCATCAAGATCAAATAAAGGATCGCCAAAAGCTTGTGACAACATTTGTGCCAATTGATAGGCATTGGCAAGCTTGTGCTCGACCAAATAAGGCACTAACCCTACTTGCTGTTGTTGTGATTCCGTTTGCGCAGTTTTCATATGCGCTTCGCTCACAATACCTTCGCTAATTAACTGCTGCGCTAAGCCGCCGTATTTACTGGCTGTAATAGACATTAAGACCTCTCTTTGCTTGATACCAAATAGGCTGTATTTTTTAAACTGAATTTTATCGAAACCGTATAAACATCTATCTATATGATTAATAGCCAACGAGCGATTATAACTTATATAGTTATGTCTAATTAGCTAGTGCAAATCAGTTGCATCTAGCTTGTTGAAATTATTTATAGTCAACCATACAGATGATTGATTGTCTTGGTTTTAGTTTCTATGAATAGAATGATATAGGAATTTCTTAGAGTTAAAAGACTTTATATAGCGTATAAGACTGTTCATCTGCAAAAAATGTCGTTTTGACAAAAATACTATGCAAAATCAGTTCCAATTCTGAATGCATCATACTCTAGCAACGGACTATAGCACTTGGGAAATATTTGTTATACTTGCGCGAATATGAGCCATATTGGCAGCAATAGATAAGACAAGGTATATAAGTATGCAAGCTTGGGTAATTGGAAATTGGAAGCAGAATCCAGCAACGAGCCATGACGTCAATGCGCTACTAGACGACCTATTAACTGCCGTTAGCACCAAAGAGCAGTCTGATATCGCTGGTTGTCAATTGATGGTCGCACCAAGTTTTATTCATTTAACGGCTGTCAGTGAGCGTCTAAAGGGCAGTTCAATACTTAGCGCCGCCCAAGACATTGGTGCTCATAGTGCAAGCACAGGCGCTTATACCGGCGATTGCTCAGCGCAGCAAATTGCAGATGCTGGCGCAACATGGACGATATTGGGTCACTCTGAGCGCCGCCAGTATCATCAAGAATCTCATGACTGCTTATTAAGCAAAATGACTCATGCGCTTACGCAAAACCTAGGCGTGGTATTTTGTATTGGCGAAACCCAAGCGCAGTACGATGCGAAAAAAACGCTTGCAGTCATTGATGAGCAATTAGCTGTTATTAAGGACTTACTTGCGCAAAAACCCGAACTTATTGCAGGTTTATCAGAGCGTTTAATTGTCGCTTATGAGCCAGTTTGGGCGATTGGTACTGGTAAAGTACCAACCGTGGCAGAGGTGAGTGCGACGCATCAGCATATTAAGCAAACGCTTGCCAGCTTTAATGATGCATTAGAAAACATGACTGTTTTATATGGTGGTAGCGTCAATGCCGACAACGCCGATAGCTTTGCCGCCGATAGCATGATTGATGGCGCATTGGTTGGCGGCGCATCATTAAAAGCAGAAAGCTTTTTAGCTATTGCCGAGGCCTTTAGCCGTGCTATGGCTTAATAAAATCAGATAAAACAGCCGTTTAATAAATACTGAATGGCTACTTTATTCAAAAAATGTCTTTAGCAGTTGGTAAAAGTGGCTTTAACAGTGCCCTTGCAATCGTGTACAATGCGCCTTATTTATATAATCGCTTTGTTTATACAACTGGTTTGCAATATTAGATGTCAATTGTTAAACATCACTCATTTTTACTATTAATCCCTACGATTTATTTTTCGTTATCAGTCGTCATTACGCGGCAAAAGAGGCCACCATGTTTACGTTTATATTAGCCCTGCACATTATCGTGGCGATTGCCATGATTGGCTTGATTTTGATACAGCATGGTAAAGGGGCAGATGCTGGGGCTTCTTTTGGGGCTGGCTCATCGGGCACAGTATTTGGCG
The DNA here is from genome assembly GCF_904846285.1 of Psychrobacter immobilis. Taxonomy (GTDB): domain Bacteria; phylum Pseudomonadota; class Gammaproteobacteria; order Pseudomonadales; family Moraxellaceae; genus Psychrobacter; species Psychrobacter immobilis_D. The sequence goes on from NZ_CAJHAD010000008.1 coordinate 49,146, forward strand.
CCGCAGGGACTGCAAACTTTCTAACGCGTGCGACCGCCGTATTAACGGTGATATTTTTTATCACCAGTATGACGCTTGCCGTGCATGCGCGTAAACAAGCAGAAGATCAATTCCGTTTAGATGCACCAGTTTCAGCACCACAAACGCCACGCCCTTTGACACAAAATCCTCAGTAGCTGTTTTCAGTAGTTATTTATCGTTCATAATTAATATTTTTAATAACGGTTAATAGCTACCTATTAATAGATGACAAAGAAAAGCGCTTTGATTGAATGGCTTTTGTTACAGGCAGTACTTGCTATTTTAAGCGCTTAGTCTTACAATGCTTCTCTGTTTTTAGCAGTCTTTAACCTTCGATGCCTTCCTTAAGCATCCGTTATAATGGGTTGAAACTCAATAAACAGCGTAGTGAGAAAGATGCGATTGTGGTGGAATTGGTAGACACGCCATCTTGAGGGGGTGGTGGCGCAAGCTGTGGGGGTTCAAGTCCCCCCAATCGCACCAAGCTTTATCTGTACGATGTTTTACTTGAACGGTATAAGATTGGAATTATCGTCGGCAATACTTAATTTAGGATTTATTTAAAATAAGTATTGACACTTCTATAAAACCTCCCTATAATATGCGTTCTAGATTGATGCGGGGTGGAGCAGTCTGGTAGCTCGTCGGGCTCATAACCCGAAGGTCGTTGGTTCAAATCCAGCCCCCGCTACCACTTTTTATACTGATGTTTTGCATACTAAATTTGTCAGTAACGATTAGCCCACCATTATGTTTGTGGGTTTTTTTGTATCTGATGGTCGGTGTTATCGCGATATCTATCCTACTTATGCTAAGCTCTATTTCTATAGAGTACGATGCTACTCGTTACTAACCATCATCTGCCGCGACTAGCGCGATGCTTGGTAAGCATATTATCCTTTATTTCTCACACCTTTATCGATAGTTCTGTTTTATAAATAATAAAAGCATTGCATGGTTGAGCTTGATGTTTTTTATGCTCATCCTTATATAAAAGCACGAGTCTGAAACGTATCACATATATAGTTACGTTTTAAGAATAGAATAAAGATTATGGCTTAAGTATATTCTTGTCCATTAAGACAGCGATTAACAAATTTTGAACTTATAAAGGTTCGATGCATAAAATTAAAAACACTTAACTCGGTACGCTCGAGAAGTGAATAGGAAAAGATAAATAGATTATGAAGCTTTCGACAAAAGTTACAGAACTGACCAATATTATTGCTCCTGCTGTCGCGGCTTGCGATGTTGCGCTATGGGGTATAGAGTTTGCGCCACAAGGTAATCGCTCTTTGTTACGCATTTATATTGAGGCATTGCCAGAAGATCAAGCCCAAGATAAGCAAGTAACGATTGAGAACTGTGCCGCAGTGAATCATCAAGTGAGCGGTATTCTTGAGGTCCATGATCCGATTGCTGGCGAGTTTATTTTAGAAGTCTCGTCACCGGGTTTTGACCGTGCATTCTTCTCTGATGAGCAAATGCATGGTTATGTGGGTCAAACAGTGAGCTTACGTTTGATACAAGCGATTGGTGAAGGCGATAAAAAACGCCGCAAAGCAACCGGTACTTTAGACAGTATCGATGCGACCACATTAAAACTGACTGCTAGCGATGGTGAGCAGTTTGAGATTGCATTAAGTAATATTGATAAAGCCAACCTGATTTATGAAGATGCTTAGTCTTAAAGATTGGTTTTAAAGAAAATGCATTGTTCTAAACTAATTTTAAAACAGCTTTTCTTAAAAAAGCTTTCCTATAAGTCGGTATTTTAATCTCCAAACAGCTTATGGCTGACGGTGAAAATATAACGTCAACACACTAACGATAAAATTTAAGTCAATTATAAAACGATAGGACAGGTATAGCATGAGTCGTGAAATCTTAACGGTAGTAGAAACTGTCAGTAATGAAAAGGGCTTAAATCCTGAAGATATCTTTGAAGCAATCGAAGATGCTTTGGTGGTATCCACTAAGAAAAAAGTATATACCGATCAGCCGGAAGTAGAAGTGCGGGTGTCAATCGACCGCGCAACCGGTGATTACGATACTTATCGTTACTGGACAGTGGTTGCAGATGAAGACCATGAGATGCCTGCGTGTCAGCTGGCGATTACTGATCTTGACCAAGATGAATGGTCAATTGGTGATATCAAAGAAGAGCAGATCGAATCGATTGAATTTGGTCGTATTGCTGCCACTCAAGCCAAACAAGTCATCATCCAAAAAATTCGTGAAGCGGAACGCAATTTAGTAGCAGACGCGTTTGAGCCACGTGTTGGCGAGATGATGTATGGCGAAGTCAAAAAACAGACTCGTGATGGTTTTATCATTGATTTAGGCGATAACGCTGAAGGTTATTTGTCACGTGACCAGATGTTGCCACGTGAGCAATTACGCGCAAAATCGCGTATCAATGCCATTTTATATCATGTTAACCGTGAAAATCGCGGTGCCCAGTTATTGTTGTCACGTACCCATCCTGAAATGCTCTCAGCTTTAATGCAAAAAGAAGTGCCTGAGATTGCAGAACAAATTATTGAAATTCGTAACGTGGCTCGCTTGCCGGGTACGCGTGCTAAAATAGCCGTGAAGACCAACGACCATCGTATCGATCCAGTTGGCGCTTGTATCGGTATGCGCGGTACGCGTATCCAAGCGGTACAGCAAGAGCTTGATGGCGAGCGTATTGACGTGGTGGTGTGGTCAGATGATCCTGCCCAATTTATCATCAGCGCTTTAGAGCCAGCTGACGTTAGCAGTATTATTCTCGATGAAGATACTAAAACTGCGGATATTATCTTTAGCACCAATGATCAGTTGGCGCGCGCGATTGGCTCACAAGGTCAAAACGTACGCTTAGCCTCTGAGCTAACAGGCTATAAGCTAAACATGATGCTAGAAGAAGAATATCAGCAGCGTCAAGCAAACGAATCGAAAGCCTTTATTGAATTATTCTATGAGCGTTTAGAAGTCGATAAAGACTTAGCACAAGCGCTTGTCGATATCGGTTTTACCAGTATTGAAGAAGTCGCTTATGTACCTGTCGAAACTTTCTATGATATTGAAGGGTTAGACGACGAAGCGATTGACATGATTCAAGAGCGTGCGAAAGAAGTTGTCATCGCTGATGAATTGGTCAAACAACAGAACATGAAAGAGCCAAGTCAAGAACTACAAGATCTTGAAGGGATGACGGTCAGTTGGGCTTATAAAATGGCGCAAAAAGACATCATTACCGTAGATGACTTGGCAGAACAAGCCGTCTTCGATTTAGAAGATATCGAAGGTTTAGACTCTGAAACCGCAGGAAAACTCATCATGAAAGCTCGGGAATCTTGGTTCAATGAATAAGCGGTAACTGCATATCGCTGTCTTTTAGTGATATGCTATCGATAATAAGGGTTGGTGCGACGTAATATAGTCAAATGTAACACAAACCAGCCTTAACCCAATCATTTGTAGCCAACAACTGAATTGAACATATAGCAAATAATAGACAGTAGGTGATAATAAATGGCAGATAAGACCGTCAAAGAACTGGCAGATATGGTAGGCAAAACCGCAAGTGCTGTACAACAGCAACTGGTAGACGCTGGACTGCCTGCACGCGCAGAAGGTGACATAGTCACCGAGCTTGAGCAGGAAAAGTTGGTGACGTATTTAAAGCAAAGTCATGGTCAGGAAGAAAAGCGTCGTATTAGTCTCAAATCTAAAACGACTAGCACTGCGCGCGTGACTGGCTCTTCAGGTAAATCTAAGAGCGTCAATGTGGAAGTGCGTAAAAAGAAAGTATTTGAGAAGCCTGATCCAGAGAAAATGGCTGAAGAGTTGGCTGCTCGAGAGCAAGCAATGATTGAGGCACAAGAGCGTGCTGCCAAAGATGCTGAAGAACGTGCGGCTACTAAGAAAAAATCTGAAGAGCGCCAAGCAGCTACTTTAGCGGCAATGCGTGCAAGCCTCGGCTCTAGCAAAAAGTCTAGTGACAAGAACGATGATATCTCAACGTCAGTGGTTGTAAAAAAAGGTGGTAAAGCGGCAGTAGAAGTTAAGCCAAAAGACCAACCAAAGAAAAAAGTTGCAGCGACGAAGCCAAAAGTTGAAACGGCGATTGAGCGTAAAGCTCGCGAAGCCCGTGAAAAAGAAGAAACCCGTCTACGCGAAATCGAAACTGAAACACGCCGCGCGCAAGCGGAAGAAGCACAAAAACGTACGCTTGAGCAAATGCGCAAAATGGCTGGTAAATATACCGATCAGCCTGCTACTGAAGTTCGTAAAGATGAACCATTGGCCGAAGGTTTGGTCGGTGACGCGCTAGAAGAGTCATTTGAAAAAGAACGTCGTGAAATCAAGCGCGGTACCAGTAGCACTAGTGCCCGTGGTCGTGGTCGTCGTAAAAATCAAGATGAGCGTGAAATTAAAAACCGCAAAAACGGTTTACGTTCAACGCAAGCTTCGCAGCATAAGTTTGAAAAGCCGCTTGATAAAATTATTTATGACGTCGAAATCAGCGAACATATTACTGTTTCTGATTTGGCACAGCGTATGGCGGTTAAAGCTCGTGAAGTGACCAAATTGCTCATGAAAATGGGTGAAATTGCGCGCGAATCAGACACCATTGATCAAGCGACAGCCAGTCTTATCGTTGAAGAGATGGGTCATAACCCTGTACCGGTTAGTGATACGAAAGTTGAAGATGATCTGCAAGATGCGGTTGATGAGCGCAGCAGTAACGTGCAAACGCGTCCACCAGTCGTGACTATCATGGGTCACGTTGACCATGGTAAAACCTCATTACTCGATAAAATCCGTGCAACTAAGGTTGCCACTGGCGAAGCCGGCGGTATTACCCAGCATATCGGTGCGTATCACGTGAAAACTGATCGCGGCGTTATTACTTTCCTTGATACTCCAGGTCACGCAGCCTTTAGTGCTATGCGTTCACGTGGTGCACAAGCGACGGATATCGTCGTAATCGTTGTCGCCGCTGATGATGGCATGATGCCACAAACCGAAGAAGCGATTGATCATGCGCGCGCTGCTGGTACACCTATTATTGTTGCTATCAACAAAATGGATAAGCCAAGCGCCGATCCTGATCGTGTCCTTAACGAGTTAACTGCTAAACAAGTAGTCTCAGAAGAGTGGGGCGGCGATACCCCAATGGCTCGTATCTCAGCCAAAACAGGCGACGGTATTGACGAGCTACTAGAACTTATTAGCCTACAAGCTGAACTGATGGAGCTAGAAGCGCCATTAGATGGTGCTGCTCAAGGCGTGGTTATTGAGTCAAGACTTGAAAAAGGTCGCGGTCCGGTTGTTAGTGTCCTAGTTAAAAAAGGTACCTTGAAACAAGGTGACTTAGTATTAGCAGGCGAGCATTACGGTAAAGTTCGTGCGATGACCGATGAACATGGCAAGCGCATTCAGTCAGCAGGTCCTTCTATTCCAGTAGAGATTTTAGGTTTACCTGAAACACCTGCTGCAGGTAGCGAATTCTTAGTCTTAACCGACGAGAAAAAAGCCCGTGAAGTTGCTGACTTTAGAAGCAATCGTGAGCGTGAGCGTCAACTAGAACGTCAGAATGCCATGCGTCTAGAGAGCATGTTCGATCAGATGGAACAAGGCGATGTGTCATTCTTAAATATCGTACTAAAAACCGATGTTCGCGGTTCACTTGAAGCCCTACTTGCTGCACTAAACGAGCTATCTACTGATGAAGTTAAAGTGCGAGTCATTAGCTCAGGGGTTGGTCCAATCTCTGAATCTGATGTAACATTAGCAGAATCTAGCGAAGCGGTATTACTAGGCTTCAACGTCCGTGCAGATGCAACCGCACGCCGTAAAGCAGATACTGCTAATATGGATATTCGTTACTACAGCGTTATCTATGGCTTGATTGATGATGTCAAAGCCGCCATGAGTGGTATGCTAGCGCCTGAACATCGCGAGAAAATCTTGGGTGTTGCAGACGTTCGTGAAGTATTCCGCTCTAGCAAGTTTGGCGCAGCAGCAGGTTGTATGGTTGTTGAAGGTACGATTTATCGTAACAAACCTATCCGCGTCCTGCGTGATGACCAAGTTATCTTTACTGGTCAGTTGCAATCATTACGTCGTTATAAAGAAGACGTCAATGAAGTACGTACCGGTATGGAATGTGGTCTAGCAGTTCGTGGTTATGATGTCGAAGCTGGCGATAAAATCGAAGTCTTTGAAATCCAAGAGTTCGCACGTACTATCTAAAGTAGCTGCTTGATAATTCTTAATATTCAGCTGTACTTAGGCCTAACAGGTACACCCTGCTAGGCCTTTTTTAGCAAATAGAAGTCCTAAAATTTGTTAATCAAAAACTTATCAATCAATAAAAATAAGCCATATTAAAGTAAGGTAATAACATGAACCAACGTTTACAACGCTTAGCTGATCAGATTCAGCGTGAGCTCGCTGTCCTTATCCGTGATGCCGTTAATGATCCGCGTCTGACTGGTTTTGTGACTATCTCTAGTGTTAAAGTCAGCCCAGACCTAGGCTACGCTGATATTTATGTCACCATCATGGAGCCTGAACTCAACGATGCTATGACTATTTCAAATCACGAAGAAAGCATCAAAGTCCTTAACAAAGCTGCTGGTTTTTTGCGTACCGAATTGAGTCACAGTCTGAAGACTCGCACTACGCCGCGCTTACGTTTTCACTACGATGAAGTCACTGCGCGTGGTAACTATATGATGGATTTGATTAGTAAAGCGGTCACTAAAACTGAGCAAAACGAGTCTGATGAGCAAGAAATCAACGAGTAAAAGCTATTATGTCGATCGTCTCTACAAAAGCCTCTATGCAACCCTCTAAGAAGACTAAACAGATGACTGATAAGATAAAAGTCAATGGCGTGATTTTAGTCGATAAACCGCAAGGTATGACGTCACAACAAGTGGTGTCAAAGGTAAAGTACCTGTTTAAATCTCCCAAGCATGACAGTAAAAAAGCCGGTCATACGGGAACGCTCGATCCCATGGCAACGGGTCTATTGCCTATCTGCTTGGGGGAAGCGACCAAGTTCAGTCATTATCAACTTGATGCCGATAAATCGTATCAAGCAACTATTCTTTTGGGTAGTCAGACTGATACGGGTGATGCTGATGGACAGATTGTCGCTGAGAAAGTTATTCCACAGTTCGATGCGGTAGGGCTAGAAGAAATTGCTCAGCAGTTTTTAGGGCCACAGCAGCAAATTCCACCGATGTATTCTGCTTTAAAAAAAGATGGCAAAAAGCTATATGAGTATGCGCGTGCGGGTATTGAGATTGATCGCCCGGCAAGAGATATTGTTATTAAAGCAATTAATTTAACAGTAATCGACGCTAAGCAAATCCAGCTGACAGTGACTTGCTCTAAGGGTACATACGTACGCGTATTAGCAGAAGATATTGCCAAAATGCTTGGTACATTAGGACATTTAACTGCTTTACGACGTATACAAGTCGGTGACTTTCATATTGACGCGGCGATTAGTTTGGCGAATTTAGAAGCATTAGCTTTAGAAGATCGTCAGGCGCATTTATTACCCTTAGATGCTTGCATCAACCTTGAGGCTGAGCTTATATTAACGGCTGAGCAATGCGCCCGTGTACAAATGGGACAACGTTTAAATGTCATCGAGCAGCTAAACGACGATTTGCAATGGTATATTTCAGCTGTCATCGAGCAACAGCCTAGTCACGATGAAAATAACGTTATTCAACAAAATGGCGATGATAGTGAAGGTAATAGTGAGGCTTTGTTGCCTTATGAAATACCCGCAGATATCCGTCTCATAAATGAGCAAGGGCAGTTTATTGGTCTAGGAGCACTGAGTCTAAATGGTCGCTTACAGCCGAAAAAGCTCATTCAGTTGTAATATTAATACTTAAATAAGCTTTAGTACCATAACTGAAACTAAGTAAAACTTACTAAGAGTTTACACTAATCACATATCATCACATTTTATTGCAGGTTTCACCTATAGTGAGACCTGCTTTTTTTGTACCTTAGTTAAGTCAGCTACGGAAAGCAGACAAGGACATAAAAATAAAAGAAATAAGAATAATAAAAATGGAAGTTAATTAACTATCAAGAAATATAACAATAAAGATAAGCTATACACATAAAAATAAAAAGACATTAATTATATAAGTAAAGTTTCTAACTTAAAAATAATAATAAAAAATATAGTTTATCACTATGAAATAATAAAATTAACGTATCAAAATATAAGGCTTACTATGAAAACCATTGCTTTCTTATTACATAATAACTTTGAACAAGCAGAGTATGAAGAGGTCGATAATCAACTAAAAGAAAAAGGTTATAATACTGTTCTTATTACGACCAATAAAGACAAAGATGTTCAAGCGATGCAGCAGGACGTTAATAAGGGCACTACCTTTACTGCAGATCTATATGCTAAAGACGCAGAAGTCGCTGATTATGATGCATTGGTGCTACCAGGCGGGACGGTAAATGCCGATAACATACGCGGTAATAAAGAAGCACATAGTATTATTAACGCTATTAACGCAGCCGGTAAACCCTTAGCTGTGATATGCCATGCGCCTTGGGCACTGATTAATACGGGTATAGCAAAAGGTAAAACCTTGACCGCCTATCATACATTACAAACTGACTTAGAAAACGCTGGGGCAACCTTCGTAGATAAAAGTGTGCAAGTAGACGGTAATCTGATTACTTCGCGTAATCCAGATGATATTAAAGACTTTGTTGCTGCTATAGATAAAGCGCTCTCCACGTCTTAATATTCATCATCGCAATATTTATTTAGACTTATTCATTTTAATTTCTATCAATAAACACAATCACAAAAGGAAAATACTATGTCAAACCCTAACCCAAATAATACTAAGCTTGAGCAAGAACGTTCAGATTCTGCTACAGCAGCATTGAAAGGTCAAACTGAAGACAATCATACAGAAAATACCGAAGCTGCTGCTGACCGTATTGCTGATAATTTAAAAAACACTAAAGAAGAAAAATAATTAGCTTTATTAACACTGTTGATTCATGAACCCTTGATTAAGAACAACGCAATTAGCAAATAGATATAAAACAATAATTATAACTGGGAGTATTTATGACAGACTCAAAAGACAACATGGATGCACAAGAGAAGAAAATCGAAGAGTTAGCGGAAGATATTAATCCTAGCGAAGATACTAGTCCAGACAGTTTAGCGGAAGCAACTACCGCACCGCTTGATGATGATGCTCTTGGTGGGACTGCTACGCAAGATGACGTCAAAAAGTGATATATTTAAAACTGGTCATAATAACGCACAATATAAAGCGTTATTAATCTATAGTAATTGCCGACTCATTATAAGCTATAAAACTATTATAAAAAACTGCTGCTAGTTCAGCAGTTTTTTGTTATAATCGCTGGAATATTTAAATATCGTTTTAGATATAGCTTTATCTTAATTTTGGCAACAGTTTAAGTTAGATAATGTCTTATTTTGAGCGGTTTTGAATAAAGATTATCATTAATAAGTTTGTCGTACACTAGGTCAACTCTAGTAATGCAGGGTTGTCCTGAATGACCGTCAAACTATTTTATTTATTATTCTATCGTTCCTTGATGCTTAACTATTAAGTACATCTTGGAGCTTATAGCATTGCCGGAGAGATTTATGCTAACTAATACCGATCGCGAACAAATCATTGCCCAATACCAACGTGGCGAAAACGACACAGGTTCACCAGAAGTTCAAGTAGCTTTGTTAAGTGCGCGTATTAATGACTTACAAAACCATTTTAAAGCACACAAAGCTGACCATCATAGCCGTCGCGGTCTTATCCGTATGGTTAACACACGTCGTAAATTACTTGACTACCTAAAAGGTAAAGATCTTGGTCGCTATACCACCCTTATTAGCCAATTAGGTCTACGTCGTTAATTTGGCGACAATAGTACGAGTGGTGGCTGAACTAAAATATGCCTTAATTTGGCGGGATTTTAGATTTTTTGCTAAACCATTTGGAACTTACTTGTTGAAGTCGATAAAATAGATTTTCTCTAAAGACGGTGTGGAATAGTTTCACGCCGTTTTTTTATGCTTATTAATATCAATAATGACCTATAGAGATTTCGGTCTGCTACTATCGGATATTTTAAGTATCAGTTATAAAGTTACACGGTCAATGAACGCTGACTTGCATTTAATTGGTCAATGCCTATAAATCACTGTAAAATAATGCCTTATGAGTTTCTGAGTCATACTGGCGCTCAAGCGAATATTGATATAGCTTAGCGTATGTGATGATTATCTATAGCGCCTTGAGCTATACCATTTATTTATATGCATAGAGTTATACGCATGGACGCCACGTGTAAATATCTTATTAAAGAAAGCCAGTGAACAATATCGTGTCGAATGTAACTTATTCTAAAGTGCTCACGCCTTTAACGTTAAGACTAGAAAACCAGATTTACACCAACGTACTTTATCTAGGTATACATAGGTAGAAGTACGATGTTTATTTTAAATAAATACCGATATATCAGTTAAATAAGTAATGATATTAGCCCTAATCGACGCAGTTATTAACCGTATAATTGGCAATTAGTGGCTATATATAAAGAATTTTAAATGACAAATATCAGCTTTTTATAGTGCTGATATCACTTTCGTCAGTCAATATTAGGAAAATTATATGACAATGTTTAATACCATTAAGCGTGAATTCCAATACGGCGACCAGCAGGTCGTTATCGAAACGGGCCGTATCGCTCGTCAAGCAAACTCTATTTTAGTCCACATGGGCGGCGTGACTGTGCTAGTGGCAGCGGTAGTAAAGTCTGATGCTAAAGAAGGGCAAAACTTCTTTCCATTGACCGTAAACTACCAAGAAAAAATGTATGCAGCGGGTAAAATCCCTGGTGCTTATGGCAAACGTGAAGGCCGTGCTAGCGAAGCTGAAACGCTAACCTCACGCCTGATTGACCGTCCGATTCGTCCACTATTCCCTGAAGGCTATGTGAACGAAATTCAAATCACGGCAACGGTTGTTTCATCAGATAAGAGTCAGTCTGCAGATATCGCTGCGCTAATCGGTGCTTCAGCAGCACTCGCTATCTCTGATGCACCATTTAACGGCCCTGTGGCTGCTGCTCGTGTTGGCTTTATCAATGGTGAATACGTTCTTAACCCAACGCTTGAGCAGCTCAAAGAGAGCGACCTTGACTTAGTGGTTGCTGGTACTAAATCTGCCGTGTTGATGGTTGAGTCAGAAGCGAAAGAATTGTCTGAAGATCAAATGCTAGGTGCGGTTTTATACGGTCATCAGCAGCAGCAAATCGTTATTGATAACATTGCGTCAATGGCTGCAGAGATTGGTACTGTTAAGCAAGAATATGCGGCACCTGTTCGCGATCAAGCGTTAGAAACCAGCATGAAAGCGCAGTTTGGCGAGCAAGTGGCCGACGCTTATACCATCACGGATAAGCAAGAGCGTTATACCAAACTTGATGAAATAAAACAAGCTATTATCGATGCATTGGCAGGTGACGCGGAAGCAGAAACCTACAATGATACTGTTTCTGAGTTAAAAGAAATTTACAATGATCTAAAATACCGCACCGTTCGTGACAATATCTTGTCAGGTAAGCCACGTATTGATGGTCGTGATCTTGAAACCGTTCGTGCTCTAGATGTCCAAGTTGGCGTATTACCATTTACTCATGGTTCAGCCCTATTTACCCGCGGTGAAACGCAAGCATTAGTGACTACAACTCTTGGTAACACGCGTGACGTAAATATGATTGATTCATTGGCTGGTACGATTCGCGACCATTTCATGTTGCACTATAACTTCCCACATTTCTCAGTCGGTGAAACAGGCCGTGAAGGCATTCCAAAACGCCGTGAAATCGGTCATGGTCGCCTAGCGCGCCGCGGTGTTGAAGCAATGCTTCCAGATAGCGACCGCTTCCCGTATGTGATTCGTGTGGTATCAGAAATCACTGAATCAAACGGTTCATCTTCTATGGCTTCAGTGTGCGGCGCAAGCCTGGCATTGATGGATGCTGGCGTACCATTAAAAGCACCGGTTGCTGGTATCGCGATGGGTCTGGTTAAAGAAGGCGAGCGTTTTGCGGTATTGTCTGACATCCTAGGTGATGAAGATCATCTTGGTGATATGGACTTTAAAGTAGCGGGTTCAAAAGACGGTATCACAGCACTACAGATGGATATCAAAATCGAAGGTATTACTGCAGATATCATGGAGCAAGCCCTTAAGCAAGCCCATGCAGGTCGTATCCATATCTTAGATGCGATGAACAAAGTATTGCCTGCAAGCCGTACTGAAATCAACGCTCATGCGCCTAACTATGCCGTTATCGAAATCAACCCAGACAAAATCCGTGACGTCATCGGTAAAGGCGGCGCAACGATTCGTCAGCTAACGGAAGAAACTGGCGCAGTTATCGATATCGATGACGCTGGTACGATTCGTATCTTTGGTGAAAACAAAGCAGCAACCAAATTGGCTATTGCTAAAATCGAAGCAATCACCGCAGAAGTTGAAATAGGTAAAACTTACGAAGGTACGGTTGCGCGTATCGTTGACTTCGGTGCCTTTATTAATGTACTGCCAAATACTGATGGTTTAGTACATATCTCGCAAATCGCTGATGAGCGCGTAGAGAACGTATCTGACTATCTGAAAGAAGGTCAAATCGTTAAAGTATTAGTACAAGACGTTGATAACCGTGGTCGTATCAAACTGACCATGAAAGGTATCGAGCAAAGCTAATCCTCGATATTTGACACAATTTGACCTAGTCAAAATCTAAAAAACCGCTTTGGTTGCTGATAGCTAGCAATCAAGGCGGTTTTTTTATGTGCTCAAAAAATAATGACAATGAGAAAGGGATTTATATATTGATGTCTTTAGGAAGGTGAATATCGATACTCAGCTTTGGTACATTTTGCAGATGATGGGTGACAAGAGGCAGGATATCGTTATACCAATCTAGAGCAATGGATTTTGCTATTTTATCATCGCTACTGTCCTTGTCGCTATTTTTTAAAGGAGTATTCTGTCCCTGACTAGAAATAAGCGGACGCGCTAATAGTGCAACCCTACGAATACCTTGATAACGGATAAGCGGGACGAGCTGCTGTTGTAAATCGACTAGCGCCGACGTGAGCCAACGAAATCTGGTTGGATGATAAGGATGGTCTGATATCACAAGATTGGCAATATAACTTGGTTGATTGCCATTACTACTGACGCCAAGTCCCGCCTGCTCGCGTGAGCGTTTATGCATTAAACAGCTACCAACCATTAAGCTACCATCACGGCAAGACCGATAGTAGCGTTGGTAGTTGTCTGGATATAGATTCTTGCTTCGTGTGAGGATAGGGTCTAAAAGGATACCGGCATTATTAACAGGCAGTATCAGCAGTTGGGCGCTGCTATTTAAAATAGGGGCATGGGTGAGTTGTAGACCTGCCATTTTCTTGCCCCTTTATAAAAGTGATATTATTTCGCGCTGGTTTTAGCGCCTTCTGCTGCTTCTAACTGAGCAATTTGTTCTTCAAGCAAGGCGATTTGCTCAGCTTTCATCTCTGTCAGCTGTTTATTCATCGTCAATTGCTCAGCCGCTAACTTCTCTTGTTCTGCTAAGCGTTTATGCTCATCTGCTAAGCGATCGATTTCTTCTTTCGCCAAACTATCTGTTTCTGGTAAAGGCGCATTTAAGATAGCTTCGGGATCGGGCGTCTGGTTATCCGTAACAGTAGCATCATCAGTATCTAAATTCAGCTCACTATTATCTGACGTGTTATTTAATGAGTTGGTATCTGCTTGTTTAGCGCTATCTTGCTCAATAGAAGCGGCAGTCGATGCCGTACTTTCAACGGGTGCGATACTAGCGTTAGGCGAATTATTTTTCCAAACCCAGTAACCAATTAATAGTACTGCTAAGATAATGATTGGCCACCATTTTTGGCGTGCCTTAGTAGGCTTTTTCTTCAGCGATTTAGCTGGTAAAGGGCGTATTTCTTTCTTATTCATACAATAATCGATTTATGTCAAAAATATAAGTAGGCATACTATAGCAAAATCAAAATAAAAAGCCTATCTAACTGGATATATATCATTAGATAGGCTAGTAGCTATTAAGACTTGACGATACAGGTTTTCTTATTTATGGCTTAAACTTGACCGTACCGCTGGTGCCTGTCGCCATCGCATCACGAGCGATCTGGTCTTCGGCATGGTTTTTGGCACTGATCACATCAGGATCGGGGCGATGCTCGCTATGTCCGCACTGAGTACATTCGATGTACTCATCAGGTTCGGGTGTAACGATATTTACTTGTACCACCGCATCCGATGCCTGACATTTAGGGCAACGAACGCCCGCTAAAAACCGCCGCTTTGGGGTTGATGATTGATAACGCATTTAGATAACCTCGCGCGTCGTTTGAGCAGTTGCAGCATCGTCATTTTTAGCATTATCAAAACCGCTATGGCGTAGTAAGGCATCGATACTGGCGCTGCGACCACGGAAATTCTCAAAATTGGTCTTGGCAGGGAAGCTACCGCCCACTGATAAGATGGTTTCACGGAAGGCTTTACCAGTAATTGGGTTAAAAATACCTTCTTCTTCAAACTTACTAAAGGCATCAGCAGACAACAACTCCGCCCATTTATACGAGTAATAACCCGCCGCATAACCACCGGCAAAAATATGACTAAAGCCATTGGCAAAGCGGTTGTAATCAGGCGTCTGCATGATAGCAATATCATCGCGCACGGCATTTAAAGCCGCTAAAATACCATCATAATCAAGCGCTGGTGTGTGTGCATGAATCAATAAGTCAAACAGTGCAAATTCGATTTGACGTAAGGTTTGCATACCACTTTGAAAGTTTTTTACCGCCAGCAAGGCTGAAAGTTTGTCTTTCGGTAATGGCTCACCAGTCTCGACATGGCTACTAATCAGCGCAATACCTTCAGCATCCCACGCCCAGTTTTCCATAAATTGACTGGGCAATTCGACCGCATCCCACTCAACGCCATTAACACCAGCGACATCGCCAACTGTCACTTGGGTCAATAAATGATGTAGACCATGACCAAACTCGTGGAACAAGGTTAGTACTTCATCATGAGTTAATAGGCTTGGTTTGCCATCAAGGGCAGGGGTGAAGTTACCGACCATAAAGCAGACGGGTAGCTGTTCATGGTTTTTCTCGTCGTAAGTATAACGCGACTGAAAACCGCTCATCCACGCGCCGCCACGTTTATCGCTACGCGCAAACAAGTCAAAGTAAAAGCCACCAAGCAAGTTATCATCCGCATCAAATAATTGATAAAAACTTACCTCATCGTGCCAGCGTGATACAGATTCACTGTGCTCTTGTACCTTGATACCGTATAAACGCTCGACAATAGCAAATAAACCGTTAATTACTTTTGGCAATGGGAAATACGGACGTATCTCTTCTTGCGATAAACTAAACTCGCTTTGTTTGACTTTTTCAGCGATATAAGCGCTGTCCCACGGCTGTAAGTCAGTAATACCATAATCCTGCGCGTATTTTTGCAGCTGTGCTAAATCTCGCTTAGCTGCTGGGGTCGCTTGCGTGGCCAAATCTCTTAAAAAGGTTTCAACTTTCGTTACGCTATCTGCCATTTTGGTCGATAGTGAAACGTCTGCATAATGATCAAAACCTAATAGCTTGGCCTTCTGCGCGCGTAATTGTAGAATTTGACTCATGATATCGTCGTTATTGAGTGATTCGCCTTTGGTATTGGTATGCTTATCGAACTCAGAAGCGCGGGTAACATAAGCGCGGTAAAGCGTTTCGCGCAGATTGCGATCATCCGCATGAGTCATGACGGCAAGGTAAACCGGGATATTTAAACTTGCCACATAATAAGGAGTTGGTAGTGCGTCGATATCTGCTTGGGTGATCGTACCGCGGGCAAGCTCGCGGGCTTTATATTGTTCACCAGCATCTGCCAGTAGTGCAAGTCCACTTTCGGTTAACCCTGCTAACTGTTCTTGGTTAAGCGGCATGGCATACGCCTGAGTCGCATCCAATATATGGTCTGAGAACGTCGCGGATAAGGTGGAGAGCTCGCTTTGGATTGCAGCAAATTTTTCTTGTTCAGCTTTTGGTAGTGCCACGCCTGATAGCTCAAAGCTACGTAACGCAAGCTCAATAGCCCGCGCTCGTGCTGGCTCAAGGGTAGCAAAAAAATCAGTGTCATTGACGATAGTTTGATAACGACTAAATAATGGCTGATGCTGTCCAACCCTTGTGCCATAAGCAGACAGCTTAGGTAGCAGCTCATGATGTACATGACGAATCTCATCATTGCTCATGACGCTATTGAGGTGCGACAAAATACCCCAACTGCGATCCAACGCCAGATTGATATGATCAAAAGTCATGATATCGCTCAAGGCTTGCTCAGCGCTGAAATCACTAGCATTATTATTGCTATCAGTATTGGCGCTCATGTTGTCTAAAAAGGCATTGGCAGTATCGATGGCACTGATAATTTGGTTTTGTAAGGTATCCGGTGCGACATTGTCAAAATCGACAAGGCGTAAATTTGCAGAAATAGAAATCATAAAAGTATCCAATATTAATAAGAGAAGGATTGTTCATTGCGAGGTTTGAGTTTTGTTATATATTTTTTGTGATATAGGTTCAATTATATAGAGTATCTAAAAGATGGGTATCAATCGCTTGGAATACAACCCTTTACTGTATATCTCCTCTTAAAGTAAATAGATGTGGAGAGTATAAAAAGTTGCGGTAGAGAGATTGCTATTAATGTTGGCTAAGCTTCACTTACAAAGCGTCATCATTTACTTGCAAATTAACCCTACAGAGAGTGGGGTTAAGTTGTTAGCATCATAGTAATGCAATGGCTATAACAAGTCGTTTTACTATTAAGCAGCCTTTAAGTATTAAGCTATAAATATAATCAATTAACCTGTAAATATATAAGCATGACGATAAGTATAAAAAATTTGCTTTAATAAGCAAACCAATGATAATAAAACAAGGAGCAGTATCTATGAAAGCAACTCTTAAAAGCTTACGTGAAACCAAAGCCAATCCAGCCGTTAGTATTTTTGTCAAAACGCATCGTGAGCATCCTGATAATCAAAAAGATCCTATCTCTTTAAAAAACCAATTAAAAGTTGTCGAAGAACGCTTAAATAATGAATATGATAAGCGTACCGCGACCACTATCTTAGAAAATATTCAAAATAAAACCAATGAGCTTAATCATAACTATAACCTAGATACCTTGGCTATATTTGCCAGTACCGATGATGTGCAAATCGTTCGTATGCCTATTGATACGAAAGAACGAGTAATTATCTCTGATAGATTTGCGACGCGTGATTTGGTTCGCGATATGGCGAGTGCCGTTCATTATTATACGGTGGTATTGACGCGTGATAAGGCACGTCTAATTGAAGCATCTAACGATCGTGTGGTGAGAGAATTTGATCAGCAGGCGGATGCGCAAAACAATATGGAAAACATTCCCTTTCCTATTGAAAATAATGGTCTATATACGACTGGTGATGCAGGCTCTGATCGTTCAGCGAATAATGAAAGTAGTTATCTAAAAGAGTTCTTTAACCAAGTAGATAAAAGTGTGCAAGAGTTATGGGGCGAGCATAAAATGCCGCTAGTAGTCGTGGGTGATGCAAAAAATATCGGTTACTATAAAGATGTTTGTGACCGTCCAGAAAATATTATTGCCACCGTCTCAAACGCCACAAACTTAGAAGAAGGTAGCGCCCAGCATATTGTTGATAGTGTGCAAGAAGCGGTAGAAGGCTATCGCTCGTCGTTACATCAAGCTGCTATGGGCGAGATTGACAAAGCGCGCGGTGCAAATATGCTGCAGACAGATTTACAAGAAGTCTATCGCAGTGCTTTCCAAGGCGTTGGCGAAACCTTATATGTCCGTCGCGGTTATATGCAACCTGCCAAAATCGATGAAAAAGCGCAGACATTAAGTATGGCAGATGATGCGACAGCAGAAGGCATAACTGATGACGCCGTTGGCGAAATCATCGAACATGTCATCCATAATGGCGGTAAAGCTGTATTTATGCCGCAGGATCTTATGGGTGAAGATCAGCCAATTGCTCTAGTGACGCGCTATTAATCGGTTGCTGATATTTTAATGGATTAGCCAGCGTCACAATATAGGTATAATATAAGAGCATTGGTTCGCACGAATCAATGCTCTTTTTCATTGAATGTAGGCTTAATTTTATCTTATTATTTAACGATGACGATAAGTATTTAATAAAGTGCTACTCACTCTAATTCTATAAATACTGAGTTTATAACTGATAAATTTATGACTAATACCACCTCTTTTGTTTTAACCAGCTACAACATTCATAAAGGCATGTCGCCGATGAATCGCCAAGTCAAGATACAGGGTATCGCTCAAGCGCTTGATATCATTGGCTCAGACATACTTTGTCTACAAGAAGTGCAGGGTCAAAACCTCAAGCGCAATATGCAATATAACGAATACCCTGACCAATCTCAGCATGAATGGTTTGGGGAGTATCTACAATTGCAAAATAGCTACGGTAAAAACTCAGAGTATGAAAATGGTCATCATGGCAATGCGGTGCTGAGTCGCTTTCCGCTAGATCCAAAGCATAACGTCAATATCACCGTTAATAAGCTTGAGCAGCGCGGTGTCTTGCACTGTGAAGTGCAGCCGCTAGGTTGGGAGATGCCGGTAGTGGTGTTATGTGCTCATTTAAACCTCTTCGAGCGCGACCGCATCAAGCAATACGAAGCCATCTCCAATTATGTGCGTAATGAGATTGGGCCCGACCAGCCACTGATTTTGGCGGGTGACTTTAATGACTGGAAAAAAATGTCTTGTGACAGACTTGCATCGAGCTTAGGCATGACCGAAGCCTTTAAACATTGCCATGGCAAATTACTGCCAACTTTCCCCGCAAAGCTACCTGTGCTGAGTTTAGACCGTATCTATGTGCGCAATCTAAGGGTAAAAGATGCTTGGGTACATACTGGCAAGCCTTGGTCAACGCTGTCAGATCATTTGCCACTTAGTGCAGAGTTGGCATTGCTATAAATTAATAAATAAAAAATTAACCAAAGAATAGATATTAGAATAATACAAGGATGATAAGTCATGTCTGATAAACAACTACCAACGACACAACACGCCGTACTAATACGCGAGTTTGGCGAACCTGAAGTCATGATATATCAAGACGGTGTGGCTATTCCTAAATTAACGGATAACCAAGTATTAGTAAAAATCGCTTATGCCGGCATCAATCCCGTCGATTACAAAACCCGTCAAGGTAAAGGTTGGGGCGCTGAGGCGATTCAAAAAGATAAATTTAATAAAAACGAGCCTGCTATTTTAGGCTGTGATGTTGCTGGTATCGTCGTTAAAAGTAATAGTGATAAGTTTGCAATCGGTGAGCAAGTCGCGGCACTGACCTTTGACGGTGGCGGTTATGCAGAGTATGTTGCGGTCGATGCTAATCTACTGGCAAAAATTCCTCAGGCGCTGACATTAGAGCAAGCAGGCGCACTACCTTGTATTGGACAAACGGCGCTGCAATTTGTCGAGTTTTCTGATATTAAAAACGGTGAGCATGTTGTTATCAATGCGCCAGCCGGCGGCGTTGGGCATTTAGCCATTCAGCTATTGATGGATAAAGTGACGCAAGATAATGTAAAAGTAACCGTTATTTGCTCACCCGAGAAATATGCCAAACTTGACGATTTAATAGATAAAAGTAAGCTGGCAGGTTGGATTGATTATACCAAAGATGATACTTTTCGTGACTTACAAGCCGATGTGCTACTGGACTTGGTCGGTGATGATGCGGGTGTAAGCGCGCTAAGCGTCATCAAGTCTGGTGGCCGCGTCAATGTCTTACCAACGATTTGGGTTGATAAACTGCAAGCAGCGGGTAGCGAGAAGAACTTAAAGGTGGCAGGTTATAAAGCGCAGCGTAGTGGGGAAGATATGGCACGGGTTTTACAGCTTGTTGCCGATGGCAAGTTGACTCTGCAAATTCAGCAGACCTATCCATTGTCTGAAGTAGTGGCTGCACACCGCGAGCTAGAAAAAGGCGATACCTTTGGTAAGATTGTACTAAGAACAAGCTAAGCCAAACTTAATTAATTTAATGCCATTTGTCTAAAGGTTAGGCTGATACGCCCTTCATCGACTGTTTTGGTTTTAGTGATGCTATGCTTCCAATATTTTTGCGTATCGCCATGCATGACGATAAGCTGACCGGACTCAAGATAAAGCTCAACTTTGTCTTGAGTTTTTTTATGCCTAAAAACAAATTTTCGCGTGGCACCAAGTGACAAGGAGGCGATAATAGGCTGATCGCCAAGCTCTTTTTCATCATCCGCATGATAGCCCATACCCTCATCGCCAGATGGATAGTAATTAAGCAAACAAGAATTAAAGTTAGCATGGATACCGATTTTTAATAATTGCTGCTCGACATGATGTTTCACATGAAACACTGAATCTGTCCATGAAATCGCTTGACGTGTGTGCCCGGAATATTGATAACTGGCATCACTATCGCCCATCCATACTATTTGGCGAGTCGTGATATGCGTCTTGCCAAATAAGGTAACGATATCAGATTGCCAAGGCAGCGTTGTTAACAAGGCATAATATAAGGCGCTCGGATAATCGATAACGATACCTAAATCATTTACTTTGCCATCGTAAGGCAATAAGTTATCAGTCGGCGTGGGCGCAAAAAGGTCAGTCATAGCTCACATCGCTCAGCTTATTTACTGTTTTTATAATGTTCATTGATAATCTGCGCACATAATTCAGGCGCTTCCATCGGTAATAGATGACCGTAATCTGGCAAGGAGATAACACTGCCATCAGGGACAAATTTTTGCCATTGTTTGCGTACTTTATCATTGATAAATAAAGTCGGTTTGCCTGTGATAAGGGTATAAGGACAGCTAAGTTTTTTTAGTGCAGCATCGATATGAGGCGCACCAAAATAGTTAGCAAGCTCTTGCTCGGGGGCGAACATCAAGCTATAGCTTCCCTCATTATTGGCAGCCAAGCTTTGCTCAGCAAACACTCGTAAGTGTTCATTGCTGATACGCTTATAAGCCCGTTGCGCGCGTAAGCTCTTGTAGTAATCATCGACGCTTACCCAAGTAGCTTGTTTAGTCAGGGTGCTTTTAAACGGCTCACGGCTTAGCAAAAATTGACGCGGCAGCATGTTATAAAGGGTCGCTTGCTTTTTAGTAAAGGTCACAGGCTCGATAAGGTATAGCTGTGAGAACAAGTCAGGGCGTTTGACAGCTGCCATGGCGGTAGCAGTTGCGCCTTGCGAATGTCCAATACCCACGATAGGAGCATCTTGAGTTTTTTCTAAAAACTTAATAAGTATATCGGCATCTTGTTCGCGGGTCAGGCGCGGCGCTTGTGGTTTGTCATACCAGTAGCCACGTAGCGCCAACGCAGATAAGTCAAAGCTAGTGGCCAGCGCATTTAATAAAGGTGCATAAGTACCAACGGTAAAACTATTGCCGCCATAAAAATGGGCAGACTGGCGTTTAGGAAGGCCTGATTTTTTTGACAGATTGAGCTGCTGTAAGTCATAATAGCGTGCTTGTTTGCCATCGATATCGATACGCTTGGTAAATACTTCCATAAAAATAACACTTCCTTGTGATGATTTCTTTTGAACCTTTATTATTAAATTCTAGTATTAACTTTTATCATTGAATTGTTATTAGCTGTCTTCGCCCAAGAAGCCACCACTTTGACGATGCCATAAACGGGCATAAACGCCATTTAACGCCAATAACTCATCATGACTGCCTTGCTCAATGATATGACCTTTATCCATGACCACCAGTCTATCAAGCGCAGCAATGGTCGATAATCTATGGGCAATCGCAATAACGGTTTTGCCAGTCATAATGTCGTTTAAGCTTTCGGTAATGGCAAACTCAATCTCAGAATCAAGCGCACTGGTCGCCTCATCCAATAACAAAATCGGCGCATTTTTGAGCATGACGCGTGAGATAGCGATGCGCTGACGTTGACCGCCAGAGAGCTTAACGCCGCGCTCGCCGACTTGGGTATCAAGACCGGTATTGCCTTTATCATCATACAAGCCTTCGATAAAGTCCCATGCTTGGGCTTGCTTGGCAGCCGTAATGATTTCCTCATCGGTTGCGTCAGGACGACCGTAGGCGATGTTTTCACGGACGGTACGATGTAATAAAGAGGTATCTTGGGTGACCATACCGATTTGCTGACGTAAAGACTCTTGGGTCACTTCATCAATCGCTTGCCCATCGATATAGACTTTACCTTTATCAACATCAAAAAAGCGCAGAAGTAAATTGACCAAGGTGGATTTACCCGCACCCGAACGCCCAACCAGACCAATTTTTTCACCCGGTTTGATATCTAAGTAAAAATTATCTAGTAGGTTGGCGTATGAGGTTCCCGCAGCATAATCAATACTATCCTCAGTAACATTATCAAGACGTTTGGCTAATTTATGCGTATTTAATCCTGTATCATCGTCTTCGCTCTCATAACTAAAATCAACATGATCAAAGACAATACGACCATCAGTGACTGTGAGTGCGGGCGCGTTTGGTTTATCAACGATGGTTTGCGGTGCCGATAAAGTGCGCATGCCGTCTTGGACGGTACCGATACTTTCAAACAAGCTGGCGGTTTGCCACATAATCCATTGCGTGAGACCGTTTAAACGCAGTGCCATCGCCGTCGCGGCGGCAATTGCCCCAACCCCAATTGCGCCTTGCTGCCATAAATAGAGGCTGATACCGGCTGTCGAGCTGACCAAAATGACACTAATTAAATGGGTCGAGACTTCTAAATAACTGACCCAGCGCATCTGTGCATGGACAGTACCCAAAAATTGTCCCATAGCGTTTTTGGCATAACCAAGCTCACGGCGCGAATGACTAAATAGCTTAACGGTCATGATATTGGCGTAAGCGTCGGTTATACGTCCCGTCATCAAAGCGCGGGCATCGGCTTGTACAATCGCCGTTTGTTTTAGTTTAGGGATAAAGTACCACATCGCCAGCCAAACTAAGACAAACCAAGCGATAAATGGGATTAATAACAAGCTGTCTAAATTAAATAAAATCACGCCGGTAGTAATAAAGTAGACAGCGACATACATAAACATGTCAGTGACCGTCATCACGGTATCACGCACCGCCAATGCCGTTTGCATCACCTTAGCAGAAACGCGACCAGAAAATTCATCTTGATAAAACTGCATCGATTGCCCAAGCATGCGCTGATGAAAACGCCAGCGCATTTGCATAGGAAAAACGCCTTGCAAGGTTTGAAAATGAATAAACGATGAAAAGGCAATCCAGAGTGGACTGACAATCATCACGGCTAGCATCAATAGCAGCATATCGCCTTTTTCTGTCCACAGATTTTGCGGGGTATAAACGCCAAGCCAATCGACAATATTTCCAATCCACGCAAATAGCATGGCCTCATAGATGCCGATACCGGCAGACAAAATCATAAACAGCAATAGCCAACCACGTAGACCTTTGGTACAGGCCCACAAAAACTTTAGCATGCCATCACTTGGGGATGGCAGCGGCATAGGCGTATCAGGAAAGGCGGGCAATCGAGTTTCGAAAAAACGAAATAGAGCATTCATAGGCAGTGATAAAGCATCAATAGCAGTACGCCAAGATAAGTACGATAACGTACTTTCTTGAATCTTTACTTTTGTGATTAGGATTGGCTGTTATTTTAACAAACTTCGCTTTAATGGCTGCATGCTAATTGTAAGCTGAAGAGTATCGCTTATACTCAACTCTAGCTTACTCACTGCATGGGTAGTTTCACCAATCCTTTATGACCTTATCAGTAATAAATAACCAAAATTAAATCACCTGTAAGATAAATAGATTGCCGCATAAGAAATACTTTGTTACATTCTATGATTTCGTTGTATTTAGCAACGTGGACAGCAAAACCATTTAAGGCCTAAGAAGTAACAGAATATAAGATAAAGGTAATACTGATAGCAGTGTGAAATGTCCATAATAGACCCGCCATAGTGTAATTTAACAAGGATGACGTTAATGATGTATCTAATGATAGCGGTGCTATGTAGCGTCGCTGTTTCCGTACTTTTAAAAATATTGCGCCAAAAAAATATCGATATTCGCCAAACCATCGTGGCAGGATATCCTGTGGCATTTTTACTGACTTGGGTGTTATTAAAACCAGGTGTTAGTAACATTGGCGCACTTGGGCATGCATGGGGCATCATTATTGCGCTTGGGGTGTTATTGCCGGCGGTGTTTATTATTCTTGGGCGCGCGATTGAATCGGTCGGTATGGTCGCAACCGATGCCGCCCAGCGCTTATCGCTTATAATTCCTATAGTTGCCGCTTTTTTACTATTCGGCGAAGTACTGACAGGCACACGCATACTTGGGCTAGCCTTAGGGTTCTTAGCACTCGGCGCTTTGGTCTATCGTCCGCAACACGGGCTCATAAATACCCAAGCAAAGCAGACGCCGCTGTGGTTATTTGGCGTTTGGCTAGGCTATGGCGTTATTGATATCTTGTTTAAACAAGTTGCCAAGCAAGGCGCGGCCTTTCCTTTAACCTTGTTTGTGACGTTTGGGTTGGCAGGTTTGCTGCTGCTCGTTTACTTACTCATCACGCGCGTACGCTGGCAGGTTAATGCACTTAGCGCAGGGCTATTACTTGGGGCGCTAAATATGGGCAATATTTATGCTTATGTGCGTGCCCATCAAGTATTGTCTGAGTCGCCCAGTATCGTCTTTACGGGTATGAATGTCGGTGTGATTGCGGTGGCAACGTTGATAGGCGTCGGCGTGTTTAAAGAGTCGCTTAACCGTATCAATATCGTCGGTTTATTATTGGCAGTTTGCTGTGTGGCGGTATTATTTTTGGCTTAACTTCGAGCATTTAAATTAGTAAAATTTTAACTGATCAACGATAGGCACACGGCATATCCTATGTTAAGGTTATTTATAGTCAAGATCATGTTAGCTGCGAGCTGATTTATTATAATAATGTTTGACTCTTATTAATTAGGATAGGATAACTACTCAATGGAATACGAAAAACAATTACAGCGTATAAAAAATGGTTCAGGTTTTATCGCTGCCCTTGATCAAAGCGGTGGCAGCACGCCAAAAGCGCTAGAAAATTACGGCGTTAGCGGCGATGCTTATGATAATGATAATGATGAAGCGATGTTTGACCTAGTACATGAGATGCGCGCGCGTATCATGACTTGTAATGCTTTTGATAATGAGCGTGTGCTTGGGGCGATTTTATTTGAAGATACCATGGAGCGCGAGGTTAATGGCAAGCCGACGGCTAACTATCTATGGGAAGATAAAAATATCGTACCGTTCTTAAAAGTAGATAAGGGTTTGGCTGAGCACATGAATGGTGTGCAAGTGATGCGCCCGATATCAAATTTAGACTTGTTATTAGATAAAGCAAAAAACTATCCGGTATTTGGCACCAAGATGCGCTCAGTGATTTACGAGCCAAGTGTCGATGGTATTGAGCTTGTGGTGCAGCAGCAGTTTGATGTGGCAAAGCAGATTATCTCCAAAGGTTTGATGCCTATCGTTGAACCTGAAGTAGATATCAACAGTAGCAAAAAACATGACTGCGAAATCATTCTTAAAACCAGTATTTTGCACAATCTTGAGCGTTTAAACAACGACCAGCAAGTGATGCTAAAACTGACCTTGCCAGAAGAAGAAGGCTTCTATCAAGAACTTATCGATCATCCTAAAGTATTAAAAGTGGTGGCACTATCGGGTGGTTATAGTCGTCATGATGCCTGTGAAAAGCTTAAACAAAACCCTGGTATGATTGCCAGTTTCTCACGTGCCTTTACTGAAGGCTTGAGTAAGCAACAGAGCGATGAAGAATTTGCTGCGACTATTAACGCTTCTATTGAAGAGATTTATGAGGCATCGAAGATTTAATACAGTCTGTTAAACGTCATCTGTTATTGCCATCAGTTATTGCCATCAGTTATTCGTTCATAAAAAAAGCGCTACTCATGAGTAGCGCTTTTTTGTGAGCTAAAGATGAAGGGTAATGCTGAGCGGTCAGACCTCTTTATATAACCGACGTCCTTCCCTATGATATTTTTCAGTCATCTCTGCCATACCTTTATGAATCTCATCGAGACTGGCCTCACCCACTTGACCGACAAGCTTAGTATCCACTTCTTTAATCAGATGACCTGCATGGGTTAAATCGCCCGCTTGCGGCGTGACTTGTTTATTAGCGGCATCTTTATCCAATCCCGCGGCATATTCACGCACGTTTTGGGTGATTTTCATGGAGCAAAACTTTGGTCCACACATTGAGCAAAAGTGTGCCGATTTGTGCGCGTCTTTTGGTAGGGTCTCATCATGATATTCACGCGCGGTATCAGGGTCAAGTGCCAGATTAAACTGATCATCCCAGCGGAACTCAAAACGGGCCTTGGATAAGGCATTATCACGTGCCTGCGCACCTGGATGACCCTTAGCAAGGTCAGCAGCGTGAGCAGCTATCTTATACGTAATGATGCCGTCTTTGACATCCTTTTTATTGGGCAAACCGAGATGCTCTTTTGGCGTGACATAACAAAGCATAGCAGTACCGAACCAGCCAATCATTGCGGCACCAATAGCACTGGTGATATGGTCATAACCGGGGGCGATATCGGTGGTTAAAGGACCCAAGGTATAAAAAGGTGCGTCGGCACATAGCTCCAGTTGCAAGTCCATGTTTTCTTTAATGCGGTTCATCGCTACGTGCCCAGGGCCTTCAATCATCACTTGTACATCATGCTTCCAAGCGACTTTTGTTAGCTCACCAAGTGTACGTAGCTCGCCGAATTGTGCTTCGTCATTAGCATCTTGTAAACAACCAGGGCGCAGACCATCACCTAGACTAAACGCCACATCATACTGCTTCATAATTTCGCAGATATCTTCAAAGTGGGTGTATAAAAAGCTTTCTTTATGATGAGCGAGACACCACTGCGCCATGATAGAGCCGCCACGTGAGACGATACCCGTCAAGCGCTCAGCAGTGAGCGGTACATAACGTAATAGTACACCGGCGTGAATAGTAAAGTAATCGACGCCTTGTTCGGCTTGCTCGATAAGCGTATCGCGGAATATCTCCCAAGTTAGGTCTTCTGCGACGCCATTGACTTTTTCAAGCGCTTGATAAATCGGTACCGTACCGATTGGTACTGGCGAGTTACGAATCAACCATTCACGGGTTTCATGGATATGATTACCCGTGGATAAATCCATAATGGTATCCGCACCCCAACGCGTTGCCCATGTCATCTTTGATACTTCTTCATCGATAGAAGAGCCGAGTGCTGAATTCCCAATATTGGCATTGATTTTTACTAAGAAATTGCGGCCAATAATCATCGGTTCGGATTCAGGATGATTGATGTTATTTGGGATAATTGCGCGTCCAGCAGCCACTTCATCACGCACAAATTCAGGAGTGATAATTTTCGGCGTATTGGCACCAAAGCTTTCGCCTTCGTGTTGGCGCATATCGGTCAGCTTATGCTGCTTTTGCGTTTCACGAATAGCGATATACTCCATCTCAGGGGTAATAATACCGCGGCGCGCATAATACATTTGTGTGATATTTTTGCCTTCTTTCGCGCGGTGCGGCTTATCAATATGAGCAAATCTTAAGTTAGCGGTACTGATGTCGCGGGCGCGAGCTTGTCCGTAAGAACTTGATAAACCATCTAACTGTTCAGTATCACCGCGCTCAGCTATCCAACCTTCACGCAATTTAGGCAAACCTTTGGTCAAGTCAATGTCGACATTGGGATCGGTATAAACGCCTGAGGTGTCATAGACATAAAATGGGGGATTGTGCTCGCCTTCATTAGCGCCAGCACCGCCAACAGGGGTGTCTGCTAGGCTAATCTCACGCATCGGCACTTGAATATCGGGTCTAGAGCCTTCGATATAGACTTTTCTAGAAGCGGGTAGTACACGATGTAAGTCGCGGGCGTCTTCTTCAAAACGCGCATCATTTGCCGTACGGTGGGCAGGCGTCTTTAGCGCGTCGGCTTTTTTGTCAGAAGTTTTAGTAACAGGAGTCGATGTGGTTGGTGTCATGTTCATATGCTGTCCTAGCGTGTTGGTTTTTGAATAAAAGCAACACCGCCAGTAGCTGCGGGGCAAGACTATGCAATACGGACAAATTCAATCATCAAACGCCTGCACTGCTATCAAATTAAAATTTCATTGAAACTCAATCTAATACAGTTTTTTAGATGGTTGGTAGGCGCAACTTTTTATTGATTGCCGTACAGCAGCGTAAAAACGCTGTCAAAGATAAGCTGTCGGCGATAATAAAAAGGCATTTCTGCGCGCCCTTTGTACAGTTGTAACATAGGCTTAAGACTTCCCTGCGTCGGTACTAACCGCATCAGGTTCGGCGGGTGATCTCTCAGCGAATGTATTAAAAAGCTTATAAAGTAAGCTTGTCATACACCGCACCCCGAGTCTGTCAGTGTTGTAAATCAGTCTCATACTAACAAACTATAAGGGTGCTGCCTAGTCATTTGCCGTTTGTTAGTTGAGATGCAATCGTGGTACTTTTGAGTTAAATACTGTCTTTCTAATCCACGATAATCGTTATCAATATTATTTTTCTGGTGTCCAGCCCTGCGCACGCTCATAGTCTTCGTTATCTAAGAATTTATCACGTTGTTCGGTTAAGAACTTTTTGGCTTCTGGGTCTAGCATGCTTAGATGGTTTTCATTAATCAGCATGGTTTGCTGCTCAAGCCACTCTTTCCAAGCTTTATCAGAGACGGTTTCTTGCAGCTCTTGACCTTTTTTATTAGGAAAAGGCGGATGCGGCATTTTTGGTAATTCTTGTTTATATTTGCGGCAAAAAACGGTATTAGCTTGTGGGTTAAAAGTTTCGGTCATGAATGACTCCTGATTTATAATGATTTTTTAATGATGCTAAGGATAAATGAGATTGCCTAATACTGTACCTGATTCTGCTCAAAAAAACACCCGCAACAATGGCGGGCATTTTTAATGGTAGCAATCTACTGTTATTAAGCGGTTGTTAAGCAAATACTTCCAAGCGATTACGACCACGGCTAATCGCTTTTTTCACTTGATTTGGCGCGGTGCCACCTAAATGGTCACGCGCTGCTAACGAGCCTTCTAGCGTTAGATACTCAAAGACATCATCACCAATCGCATCGCTAAATTGCTGCAATTGCGCTAAAGACAAGTCGCTTAGATCAACGCCTTCTTTAATACCTAAAGCGACGGCATTGCCAACGACTTCATGAGCATCACGGAATGCAACGCCATTGCGTACTAAGTAATCAGCCAAATCAGTCGCTGTTGCATAGCCTTTCATGGTAGCAGCGCGCATATTTTCTTTATTTGGCGTGATGTTCGGTAGCATATCAGCAAATGCTAATAGCGAACCCGTTAAGGTATCGACGCAATCAAATAGCGGCTCTTTGTCTTCTTGGTTGTCTTTATTATAAGCAAGCGGCTGACTTTTCATCAGGCTTAATAATGTCATCAATTGGCCAAAGACACGCGCCGCTTTACCGCGTACCAGTTCTGGTACATCAGGGTTTTTCTTTTGCGGCATAATAGATGAGCCAGTACAAAAACGATCTGGAATCTGCACAAAGTTAAATTGTGCAGACATCCACAGGATAATCTCTTCGCTCATGCGTGACATATGCATCATTAAAATAGAGGCCGCTGAGGTAAACTCAATGGCAAAATCTCGGTCTGATACGGCGTCTAAAGAGTTTTGGCAAATACCTTCAAAACCTAGCAATTTGGCAGTGATATTACGATCGATTGGGAAGGTCGTGCCAGCAAGGGCGGCACTACCAAGCGGCATCTGATTGATACGGCGACGGGCATCGACAAGACGCTCTGTATCGCGGTATAACATCTCAAACCATGCCATTACGTGATGACCAAAGCTCACGGGCTGCGCGGTTTGCAAATGGGTAAAACCTGGCATAATCGTGTCCGTATGCTGCTCAGCCAAATCGAGCAAGCCGCTCTGCAAACGTACCAATAGCGCGATGATATTATCCGTTTCTTCACGCAACCACAGACGAATATCGGTTGCAACCTGATCGTTACGGCTACGGCCAGTATGCAGTTTTTTACCTACCGCGCCGACAATATCTGTCAGGCGTGATTCGACGTTCATGTGTACGTCCTCTAACGCAATAGACCAGTTAAACTCGCCCGCTTCAATCTCACGTAACACTTGCTGTAAGCCATCGATAATGGTCGCAACGTCGTCAGCGCTTAAGATACCACACTCTTTAAGCATGGTGGCGTGCGCAATCGAGCCTTGAATATCATGACGGGCAAAGCGCTGGTCAAAACCGACAGAAGCAGTAAAGGCGGCGACAAAACTGTCCGTCGCCTCACTAAAGCGACCACCCCACATCTGCTGTCCCTGACTACTTGTAGGGCTGTGCGCTGCAGCAGTATTTGTTAGAGAAGCTTCTGTGCTAGAATCAGAAACAGCTGGATTTTTATTTGAATCGGGATTACTAATATTTGAAGAGTTGGCGTTCATATCGGTACAAGACAAGTCAAGAGAATAAGAACTCAAGTATAGCAAATGATGAGGTTGCCTTACTAGCGGAGCGCTTAGAGTTTTTTATGCCCAAGCTCATGGAAATTATGAAGCCTTGGCAATGGCTGTTGGCAATCTTTTTTTGGTCGCTGTTTGTGGCTATAGTGGATCGCCATAGTGTGGCCAATGAATCCCAATTTATCATCAAATTTATAGCGAGGTTTATCCAGACCAGTTTAACCTTACTACCTTCTTTTTATCTGATAGATTATCTGCGCCCTATCTTTAAGCGTTTAAGCGTATCAAGGGCCAGCATGTATGTGCTGCTCATCTTAACGAGTGCTACCGCAGTGACCATGATGTTAGTCCTGTTGATTATGATAAATTGTGGTTGGTTTGCTTATAGTATTCCCGTGTTTATCTCAACGGTTGTTTTTAATGTCGTCATTAGCGCGGGCTTTACGGTTGCCGCTTTACTGATTTTTTTACGGCGCTACCGTGAGATGAATGCGCTTAAACAATCGTTTGAGCAAAAACTGCGCGCCCAAAACGATGTGTTAAAAGCCCGTCTGGCACCGCATTTCTTTTTTAATACCATCAATACGTTAATGTCACTGATTGAATCTGACCCAGTTCGCGCTGCTGATTTACTGCAGCACGTTTCAGCGTTATTTCGTGCCAGTTTTAATGGGGCGCGTGAGATTAGTTTTGAGGAAGAGATTGCCCTTTGCGAGCATTATTTGGCCATTGAATCTATTCGCTTGGCAGATAAATTGGTCATAAGCTGGCAGCTACCTGACGAAGATGTGATGTATGACATGGTCATTACCGCGCTAACGCTGCAAAGCGTGATTGAAAAAATGCTGCTTAACGTGGTTGAGATGACCACCGAAACCATTTATATCGATATTAAAGTTACTTGGCTGCAGCATCGCGTCGAAATTGCGATTAGCGTGCAGCTGCCTAAAAAAACCTTAATGATTAACCACGACTTGCGTCAACACATGGATTTTTATATTCAGGCCGAACGCCTGCGTGCTTATTTTGGCGAAAGTGCCGATATCCAAAGTAGTATTACGAGTAAACAAATTCTTACTATTATTCATTACCCGCTACAAGATGTCAGTTTATAATTCTTTCTTTAAAAGCGTTTCATTTGGTGGTTAATCGTCAACCGTTAATACTAACTGTTAACGTGGCATATTTATTGCACCGCTTAGTTGTGTTGGTCACAATAAACATTTAAACGCTCAAGATAGATTGGCGGCTTGCACAAGTTAGACACTTAGTTTATAACTTAAGTAGAGAGCCATTTTCGCTAATTAATACGTTGTAAATACTGATATGTTATGAATATATTAAGAGATTTCTAAGTATGCACTTATAAAGGAGTTTGCATGCGGATTGTAGTTTGTGATGATGAGCCATTAGCCCGTGAACGTTTAGTTAGGATTGTCCAAGAATCAGGTCATGAGGTAGTTGCCCAAGCAAAGACAGGCATCGAGGCGATTATTGCCGTAAAATCTCAGCAGCCAGACATCATATTGCTCGATATTCGTATGCCCGAGATGGACGGGGTAGAGTGTGCCCAAGAGCTTGCGAAGCTGAAACATCCACCAGCTATTATATTTGTAACAGCTTATGACCATTATGCGATAGCGGCACTAAAAGCCAATGCCATCGGTTATTTGTTAAAGCCAGCTAATAAAGACGAGCTGCTAGAATCATTGCATAAAGCCACCAATCTCAATGCCGCGCAATTAAATGGGATTCGTAAACTTGAGAATCCGACTGCCCGTCCAGTTCGCGAACATATAGTAGCGCGTACCCATCGCGGTGTTGAGCTAATTGAACTCAAAGACATCTATTATTTTACCGCGGATCAAAAGTACGTCAAAGTTCGCCATAGAGATGGCATTGTCCTTATCGATGATACTTTAAAAGAGCTTGAGCAAGAGTTTGAGGGCAGATTGTTTCGGGTGCATCGCAACGCCATTATTAATATCAAGTATTTAGACTTTTTAGAAACCTTAGATGCAGGACAGTTCCAGCTGCATTTTAAAGGGATTGATGAAACCCTAGCGGTGAGTCGTCGCCATCTACCGGCACTACGTGAAAAGATTCAAAGCATGTAGCTTTCTATTGAACTTTAAAACCATTGAGCTCTAGACGTATTTAACTTCAAAGCCATTTAGCTTCGAAACTACGTGGCTATAAAGTATTAAGCAGCAAGCGCTGCAATCTGTTGAAATAATCATGCCATATCATCAAACCCTTATTTATGCTTAAATAGGGGTATTTTTTTGTATTCTTCTTTTTTATAAATCGTTTGTAGCGCCCGTCTTGGGTGCCAGATTTGCATTATTATTAAGCACTGACATTCTAGTATCGAACTTATTGAGGCCTTTTATGAGCACCACGCAGCCACCTGCTTTGACTACCTTAAATATCGCCACGCGCCAAAGCCCATTGGCATTATGGCAAGCTGAGCATATTCGTGACCGCCTGTTGGCGCTTTATCCTGAGCTGACGATTAATCTGCTAAAAATTGTCACTAAAGGGGATAAGATTTTGGATACGCCGCTGGCTAAAATTGGCGGCAAAGGTTTGTTCGTTAAGGAGCTTGAACAAGCGTTATATGACAGGCAGGCAGATATTGCGGTGCATTCTTTAAAAGACGTGCCGATGGAGTTACCAGAAGGCTTGACGTTGGGCGTCTACTGTAAACGTGCCTCGCCAACTGATGCTTTCGTTTCTAATACTTATCATAGTATCGATGAATTGCCGCAAGGCGCGGTGGTCGGTACCGCAAGCTTACGTCGCCAATGCCAAATTAAAGCTTATCGTCCCGATTTACAGATCAAAACTCTACGTGGCAACGTTGGTACGCGCTTAGGGAAGCTCGATGCGGGCGAGTACGATGCCATTATTTTGGCCACCAGTGGTTTGCAGCGGATTGAGCTTGATGAACGCATTCGTAGCGAGTTGGATATTGATATTTGCTTGCCAGCGGTTGGACAAGGCGCACTGGCGATTGAATGCCGTGAAGGTGATGATGAAGTTTTAAAATTATTAGCGCCATTAAATGATGACAAAGCTCGTATCCGCCTTATCGCTGAGCGCGCATTGAACCGTCATTTACAAGGTGGCTGCCAAGTACCGATTGCGGCTTATGCGGTGTTACAAATGGCTGATACAGACAAAGATAGCAGTAGCAAAAACAATGGCCAAAATGGCAATAATGATGCAGGTGATACCTTGTGGCTACGCGGTCGCGTCGGTCAAGAAGATGGTAGTGAGGTACTCAAAGCTGATAAAAGCTTGACCTTAACGGGTAGCCAAGCTGAGCAAGAAGCGCAAGCCAACCAGCTAGGTATTGAAGTTGCTGAGATGCTACTAGCCATTGGTGCTGGTGATATTTTATCGGCCATTTATAATCCTAGATAGCAGCTATATTTAATAATATTTAACTATTATTGCCATCTTAATCATAGCGTTGTTACTTATATGACTCTATGATTAAGCTTCCTTTCTTCCTAAGCTTTTTGTCACGGTATGTTTATGTCTTGGTCATCACCGAATTCTACTGATTCCAATCAATTTATTGATAAGCCAGCATTGC
Organism: Psychrobacter immobilis; assembly: GCF_904846285.1. Classification (GTDB taxonomy): domain Bacteria; phylum Pseudomonadota; class Gammaproteobacteria; order Pseudomonadales; family Moraxellaceae; genus Psychrobacter; species Psychrobacter immobilis_D. Next base: position 83,553 of record NZ_CAJHAD010000008.1, read on the forward strand.
TGCCGCAAGTGGTCATCAATGCGCGCCCAATCGAGCGTGCGGCACCGCTGACACAGCATTTACAAGCGGCAGGAATGTCGGTGATTGATATGCCGATGTTGACACTAGAATCGCGCGCAACTACCGAGCAAGATATGGGGTTGATGCGCCAATGGTTTGCAGGTGATTATCAAGCACTCGTTATTGTCAGTCCGACAGCCGCCGCCTCAGGGTTGGCTGTTTGGCAGGTGCTTGAGGATGAGCGCCAAGCTCAAAAATCTTGCGAAAATGCTAGCGCGCAAAAAGAGACGGAGCTTAAAGCTTTAAAAGCCCCAAGCCATTTGATAGCGGTCGGAGAAGCGACTGCGGCAGTGTTAGATGATGCAAAATTGGATGCATCAAGTTATCAAGTATTGCAGCCGTTAATTGCCAATAACGAAGGTATGTTAGCCATGCCTGAAATTGAAAGTCTGCAAGCAGGCGATAAGCTGTTGGTATGGCGCGGGCTCGGTGGGCGGCGCTTATTGGTTGATACGTTACAGGCGCGCGGCGTGCATATCGATAGCATCGCTTGGTATGAGCGCAAAATGCCTAGTGATGCTATGGCGCAGTATGAAGAGTGGCAAACGCAATTCCTTGCGCAGCAGTCTTTGCAGCAGACAACTTCAGTAGCACAGCCAAAGCCCATCGTGATTGTCAGTAGTGGCACGGCATTTGAGAACTGGGAAACCGTTGTTAAGGCAGTGGCAACCAAGGATTTAGAGTCCAATAAAGGCAAAATGGCGAGTTCACAATTAAAACTCACCAATTTTGCGTATGTGGTATTAGGCGAGCGCTTAGCAAATATGGTCGCGCGTCAGCAACTAAGCTATTGGCGGGTGGAGGATTTGGCGCCAACAACAATTCTTGCAGCCATTAATTCACCCATAGTAGATTTAATGTAAGCAAGAAAACACATTTTTCTTACTCTATTTATTTTATATTTGCTTAAAAAATTATCAATCACCAACGGTGCTGCCTTATGTCCATTAATACTGAATCATTATCTAAGGAACCTTCTGCTATCCAGCAGCGCCGGCAAGCAAATATGTTTTTGGTACGCTTGCAATGGCTGGTGATTTTATTGCTTATCGCTGCTTTACTGTGGTTTTTTATCAATCAACAGCGTTTCGAGCGCAATGTGAATGAACGTTTGCAAAGCAACGAGCAAATGGTCAGCCGTCTCAATGAGATGGACGATCGTATCTTTGCCATGAGTCAGCAAACCTTGCCAGCACCTCGCGCTGCCGCCAGTAGCCAAGCTCAAAACCAGCTGGATTTATTGCGTATTCAAATACAAGCGGCTGATAGATTATTGGGAGACAATAACGAGAGTGCAGCGATTGAGTTATTGCGCGGCCTACATTGGCAGCTGTCCCAAAGCAGTAATGAAATTGCCCCCGCACTGACCGTGGTCATTAAACAAAGCTTGGTAAAGGATATTGAACGTTTGCAGGCAAGAAGCTCGCAGCCGAGTCCGTGGCAGCTACAAAGCTTAGCCATTCAAAATATCCAAGAGTTTTTACACAGTTATGAACGTCTAACTAATACGGTTGGTCAAACTAATAGCACCGATAACAATGTAAATTTAACGCGCAGACAGCTTGTGATTCATGAAGTGATTATGACGTTGAATTTAGCCAGTCAAGCCAGCAATATGCGTGAAAAAGAGCAGTTGGTTGGCTATTTGCGCCAAGCACGTAAGCAGCTACAAACCTTAGAGCCACAGTCATCATTATCAGAACCCTCTACCAATAATAAAAACTCTCCAGCAACGAACAGCATAACCGCTAATAAAGATAAGGCGCAAACCAAATCCTCTCCGAATGACATTACTGAGGTTATCGACTGGTTGGATCGATTGATTGCCAATGCGCCAAAACCAACGCCATTATTAACCACGCAAATTTTGGATAAGCCTAAGCGTTAGTGATAGTTTTCAAAATTCTATAAGATAAAAATAAGAGAAAGGCAGTGATGAATAGTTTTGAGAACAATACAGCATTAAGTAATGAAAGTTCAGGTAACGTTCACCCTGACGAGTTAGCGCACTATCCAATTATTCATCATCAGCCAATTCATTGGGGTGAGATGGATGCTTTTAACCATCTAAATAATGTGGTTTTTTATCGTTACGCGGAGTCAGCACGGATTGGCTATTTGCAGGCGCTCGGCATGTTTGATGGCAGCATGGTCACGGTCTTAGCGCAGTCAAGCTGCCAATATCTACGTCCTGTGATTTATCCCGATACTTTATTATTAGGCGTGCGTTGTCAGCGTTTGGGTAATACCAGCATAGTAATCGAATATAGCTACTATAGCACCGCTCAGCAAGCTGTGGTCGCTACTGCTGATGCAGTTATTGTTCGTTTAGAGAGCGATGGCAAAACTAAGTTGCCATGGACATTTGAAGAGCGTGAACGCTTGTTGGGGCTGGAAAAAACAGTCGGTCATACGCCCGAACTTTAAAAGAGAGTTTATTTATTAAGTTATAAATACTGCTAGAATGATACTGATAAGATAAAACTCATTAATAAAAAACCATTAAGAAAGGCACGCTAATATATTAGCGTGCCTTTCTTGTCCTCTTTCTACTGCTTAATTTTACTATTAGTCTTTATTTTTGCTTAGGTGCGTGAACAAAATCAACAACGTTCAAATCAAAGCCTGACAAGGCATAAAACTTCATCGGTGATGATAGTAAGCGCATATCACGAACCCCTAAATGGCGTAAAATCTGTGCGCCAACCCCAATGCTGCGATACGGCTGCTGAGCAATGGTTGAGATTGATTGATTTTCAGCAGCTTTATCAAGCGCATCTCCTAAATCAATCGGTTGATGGTTGCCAATCCAAACCAGTACCCCACGTTCTGAATCTTGTATTTCTTCTAGCGCTGAACGTACACTCCAGCCGCTACGACCAGTTGCATCATTTTTCGCCGCAAATAAGTCACGTAATGGATGGAAGCCATGAACACGAACGGTACTGACGCCTTCGCCTACATCACCTTTTACTAAAGCCAAATGAGTTTCGTCAGCACCAAACTCGCGGAAACGATGCAGAGTAAAAGTACCATATTCTGTCTCAAACGGATGTGATTCAATTTCTTCGACCGTTTGCTCATTGGCAATGCGGTAGTTAATCAGGTCAGCAATCGTACCAATCTTCAGACCATGCTCTTTGGCAAATATTTCTAGATCATCACGACGTGCCATCGTCCCGTCATCATTGATGATTTCAACGATAACTGCTGCTGGCTCCAAACCTGCTAGGCGAGCCAAATCACAACCAGCTTCGGTATGACCGGCACGATGCAGGACGCCACCATTTTGAGCCATAATCGGGAAAATATGCCCAGGCTGGACGATATCTTCTGGTTTTGCTGAAGAAGAAACAGCTGCTTGAATAGTACGCGCACGGTCAGCGGCAGAAATACCTGTCGTGACGCCTTCAGCCGCTTCAATAGAAACGGTAAAGTTGGTGCTAAATTTTGCCTCGTTGCGGTCTGACATCAGTGGCAGTGCCAGCTGCTGACAGCGTGCTTCTGACAAGGTCAAACAAACCAAACCACGCGCATGGGTAATCATAAAGTTAATATCATCAGGGCGCACGTGGGTCGCTGCCATAATGATATCGCCTTCGTTTTCGCGATCTTCGTCATCCATTAAGATGACCATTTTTCCAGCACGAATATCTTCGATAATCTCAGGAATCGTATTTAAACTCATAGGAAGTCTCAATATTTTATTATGTGTAGATAGGTTTAATTCGGGATATAAATGTTTATCTGCCTATTGTAGCAGTAGATTGATCCAATCGCTGCTGTGCTAAAGCAAAACCTGCCTTAGTTAGAGCCATATGCTATAAAAATGACCTACTCAATTGGCTTATATATTGTTATGAGGTCATTTTAACGTTTTTCACCCCAGCGTGCTGCCTCATCTTGACAATCTGTCAATTAATAGGTTAAAAATAGTAATAAGTATTATCAATGATGCAAACCTATAATCTTAATTGTTACTGGCCGCTTGACTCTTTAGCCAGTCCATAAATTGTTTGCTGTGTTGCTCGCGCTGATTGTCAGCAAATTTATAAAAACTTGTCCCGATTAAATTATCGGGCAAATAGCTTTGTGGGTAATAGTGGTTGGGATAATCGTGCGGATATGCGTAGCCTTGACCATAGCCTTGATTACGCATCAATTTGGTCACGCCATTACGCAAATGCAGCGGCACAGGTGAGGCGTCTTTCTCAGCGAGTGCCATCGCCGCATTAATGGCTTTATAAGTACTGTTGCTTTTGGCGCTGGTCGCAAGATACACCACCACTTGCCCTAAGATAATGCGCGCTTCTGGCATACCGATAGATTGCACACTACGCAAAGCGGCATCAGCAAGGAGTAGGGCATTAGGGTTGGCATTGCCAATATCTTCACTGGCCAAAATTACTAAGCGACGCGCAATAAAATCAGCAGGCTCACCTCCAATCAACATCCTCGCCATCCAATAAAGTGCCGCATCTGGGTCTGAGCCGCGTACGGATTTTATCATGGCAGATATAATATCGTAATGCTGCTCGCCATCTTTATCGTAGCGTACGAGCGCGGTCTGAGCGACACGGGCGACCAATTCATCATCGATAATTAATGGTGAATGCTTCATATCCGCCGTCTGAATAGCAAGCTCTAATAAATTGAGCGCTTTTCTAGCATCACCATGCGCTAATTGGCTAATCGTCTGTTGCGCCTGCAAATCAACCGTCAAATTTTTCAGAATGTTATCTTCTAAAAGTGCACGCTGTAATACCGCACTGATTTGCTCAGGCGTTAGCGGCTCTAGACGATAAACTTGGCAGCGGGATAACAGCGCGTTATTCACACTAAATGACGGATTTTCAGTCGTCGCGCCAATTAAAGTAATATCACCTGACTCTACTGCCCCAAGTAACGCATCTTGCTGGGCTTTATTAAAACGGTGAATCTCATCAATAAATACCACAGGCGACTCGAAGCTTAACGAATCCTTACTATCTAACACCTCACGTAATTGCTTAACGCCAGTGTTTAATGCTGATAGCGCATGAAAGGGTCGTCCTACGGCATCAGCTAATAGCATCGCTATGGTGGTTTTACCGATGCCCGCTTCGCCATGCAAAATAATCGACGGCAGATGCCCTTGCTCGACCAAGCGCCGTAACGGTGCACCCGCTGCTAACAGGTGCTCTTGACCAATAATAGCATCAAGGGTCGCAGGGCGCATACGCTGAGCAAGAGGGGTATCGGCATGAAAATTCGGTGGCATAAAGGTCTCTATTATCAATTAAATAGCTTTTAATTTTTATGGGGTAAAGTCTTTATTTTAAGCTTGATGTTAAAAAAGAATATATATTCTAGCTAGGCTAACGCAGATTTACGTTAATAGAAGTCAACTAAGTGTACAACTTATGTCTTAGCTACTTTATTTTTTAAGTTTTTATCCCTATTAAAGGCTTAATAGTTCTATAAAGAATCGTACTTATAGAATAATATTCTAAACGCTCAATTTTTGTATATAAGGTAAGACAGTAATGAGGTTGCAGTCGACTTTTAAGCGTTTATTTAAGCGCTCTATAGCTGCTAGAGGCTCAAAGCAACAATCACGTCATCTGACTGATGGAGAGATAGCTTTGGCACGCTCAGTATTTGGTGACAGCCTCAAGCTTGATAGCGTGCAGCTTAAAACCGCATGGTGGGTTTTAAAATATTACGCTGTTAGCCCTAATGGCAATATTTATTTCCATCCGGCTGACTGGGTCACAGATTTTAGCCAATGTTCCTTGGGTAAGCAAAGCTGGCTTATCCATGAATTGACCCACGTTTGGCAGTTGCAGCACGGTCTTAAAGTCGTACGCGGCGCTATCATAAATCGTCGTTATGATTATGTACTTGAAGCAGGTAAGTCTTTTTTTAACTATGGCATTGAGCAGCAGGCACGTATGGTACAAGACTATTTTGTCCGTCGTCATCATGGTCATGACTGTCGGGATTTTGAAGCTTGCATTCCATTTTTAAAGGCGCAAAAGCTTGATACTAATCATCATAGCCATGACAATCACAGTTCGTTTAAAGTTTAACCTTTCTATTATGCTTAAATATTTATATGATGGCTTAAGCTGTTTATGATTACAGACAGGAATTATTATAAAAAAATGATCATAAAAAGCTCTAGAATTTATTACTCAATTGAGTCAATAACGCTTCTAAAAATACCATTAGTTATGGACAGTATCATCACGTTGGCTTTTACTTTTTCTGCTTTTAATAAGGATATGAATTCGGATGTTTAAACTCTTATCAGTAAAACCTGACATTGATGCTAATCATCGCTCTATAAATGTAGCCATGATTCGACCGTATAAAGCACCGACATTGATTGCGGCAGCACTGACTGGTGTACTGTTAGTAAGTGGTTGTCAGCAGCAAGCCGAAGAGCCAATACCCGATAGCAGTCAAACTAAAGAGAAAACCAGCGCTGAAGACAGTCAGCCTATGCGCAAAAGCGATTCTGCTGCTGCTCGTATAGAACAGTTTCAGCCTTTGTATCTTGCGCAAGCCAAAGGGTTACAGCAACGCTTGCAAGCGGAATATGAATCGCTACAAGCGGCAGATGCGTCAGACAGTAGCAATGACTTGTTGCCTGATAGTACAACTGCTGATCAAACAACGAATAATAATCAAACGACTAATTCTGAGCAAATAGCAAAGTCAACTGCTACGGATTCAGCCGCAGCTAAGGAAAATAGCAATAGTGATTCTAACGCTAGCAGTAACTCTGATATTGATGCTACTTTAGAGACTGATATTAATACCAGTACAGAAGTGGGCGAGCGCGATTTAACCGTGCTTAAGCGTATTAGTCTTGAGCCGCGTAAACCAGTGATGTTGACAGATAAGCAGATTATAGACAGTTATCAGCAAGCGATGGAAGCCCTTTATCAGCCTGTGACCACACCACTTAGTGCGGAAGATGTTGATACTCTAATCAATATCGCGACATTGGTACCACAGGTATTTGAACATGCAGAAATCGCCGGTAGACTAAGTGCAAAAAGCCCAGCGTTGGCACGTTTGATTATTCAGCATCAAGTATGGGAGCAAATAGAAGCCCAGCAAGTCATTGATATGCAGCAAATGAAAATCAATCAGCAGCAAGAGTTTGAAATGCTGATGGCGAAATTCAATGAAACCATTAAAGGCTATGATGAGCAAATTGCCAAATATGAGCAGACGTTAAAAGAGTTCCAGTAAAAATTTAAAGTATTAGAGTTGACTTGCTCAATAAATCTTATTAAAGATAGACCATAAAAAATCCCGCTATCGTAGCGGGATTTTTATGTGTCTAATTTTTATACTGCTAAAATAAAAGACTGACTATTTACGGTCTTCGACTTTAACGAATTCGCGTTTTGTCTCACCAGTATATAACTGACGTGGGCGACCGATTTTGAACGGTGCGCTGTGCATCTCTAACCAATGGCTAATCCAACCAGAAGTACGCGCTAGTGAGAAGATAACGGTAAACATTGACGTTGGGATACCGATGGCTTTAAGGATAATGCCAGAGTAGAAATCAACGTTTGGATACAAGTTACGCTCAACGAAGAACGGGTCTTCTAAAGCAATTTTCTCAAGTGCCATCGCAAGCTCAAGCTTAGGATCATTGATACCTAATGCGCCTAAGACTTCGTCACAAGTTTCTTTCATTACTTGTGCGCGTGGGTCAAAGTTTTTGTAAACACGGTGACCAAAGCCCATTAGTTTCACTTCACGGCTTTTTACTTTTTCCATGAATGCTGGTACGTTTTCAACTGTACCAATTTCATCTAACATAGTGAGTACGGCTTCGTTGGCGCCGCCATGTGATGGACCCCAAAGGGCAGCGATACCAGCGGCGATACAAGCGTAAGGGTTTGCGCCAGTAGAGCCAGCTAACCGTACCGTAGACGTTGAAGCGTTTTGCTCATGGTCAGCATGCAAAGTAAAGATTTTGTCCATAGCGCGAGTGATGACATCGTTGGTTTTATAATCAACATCAGCAGGCGTTGCAAACATCATATATAAGAAGTTTTCAGCATAATTGAAGTCATTACGCGGATACATGAACGGTTCGCCCTGTGAGTATTTATAACTCATCGCCGCAAGCGTTGGCATTTTAGCGATTAGACGGATAGCAGTGATTTCACGATGCTCTTCGTTGCTTACATCAAGATTTTCATGATAGAACGCTGATAAAGCACCAACGACACCGACCATGATAGCCATTGGATGGGCGTCACGGCGGAAGCCTTCAAAGAATTTACGTAACTGGTCATGAACGCCAGTATGCTTACGGACTTTTTCATAGAAATCCGCTTTTTGCTCAGCATTAGGCAAATCACCATGAATCAGCGCATACGCCACTTCTAAATATTCAGCATTATTTGCTAACTCATCGATAGGATAGCCGCGATGCAACAGCTCGCCTTTGCCACCATCAATAAAGGTGATTTTTGATTCGACAGGCGCAGTTGCCATAAAACCTGGATCGTAGGTCCAGTAGCCAGCTTGTTGAAAAGCAGCAACTTCGATAACTGACGGCCCTAAAGTACCTTCAATAATAGGAAGTTGGTAATCCTTACCATCTACGGTTAATGTGGCTTGATTATCAGCCATAATCTAATCTCCATTGTTTTAACTTGTTAGAATAAAATTGTAGAGACGCATACCTTCGCGCCCTAAATGGTCAAAATCAATTTAACCCATTTAACATGCAGGCTATATTTAATATGCAGGCTATATTAGCAGTTATTACTGAGGTTTTGAAAAGACTTTTGGCAGTAATGGCTGTGATACGGGTGCTTTAGTCGTAGTTAGCGACTGTAAACTTTGTATCAAAATATGTCTGCTTGGTAATTTAGCTTTAAAATACTTACTTGTTGTTAACGTAATGCTTCTCATTAACATTATAATACTAAAGACTTTTTAGCAAGATACTCTGTTTTAATAACGAAAGATAAATACCATAAAACAGACAGCGTATGAGTAATCGACAAATTGCTTTGGGTTTATGCTTTATCCTGAATTGGTAATACTAATGAATTCATATTACCAATAGCTAGCTTTTTGTTAATTAATCTCTAATAACCACTATTTAGGGGATAAATTTGTAATTAGTGGCCAGTCATTTTATAATTAGAGGGATTTAACTGGCACTAGCTTTGCGCAAATTGATCGCTCATCCTAATAAAGCCTTGGATAAGGCTTGGCTTTACTCATACTTTGTTACGATTGGACGTTCGGTTTATAGACTATAAACCAGCTTATCGCTTGAATATTCTTGTTAACTGTTCTATTTTTAGATAGCCAACAATGAAGTTTACCTTAATAAAAAATGATAACATAGAGATGACACCTTGGCGTTATCTTTTTTTGTTGATGGCAAGCAGTAAAAATAGAATAGTTAATCGATTTATCCCATACTGTGTGCTGAGTATTAAAAGCACGTAGATAGCTTGTTATTGAAAGGGATTGTCATCTCAACGAGCGAGGTTTAGCCTTCTATAAATAGGCTTTAATTAATAGACCGAAGCGACCTTTCAAATTTAGCGCAAATTAAACGACGTCAGCTAGCCCTTCCTTACTTTATTCATCTCATGTGTTGCTCGCCGCTTTAGAATAGTTTTTTTATAAATAGTGTTTTTATAAATAGTATTGGTATAAAGCGTTGATAGCAGATACAGGAGTATAACCGCAAAAAGGATGCCCGCTGTGAAAAGCAACCGACCTATTGATCTGCCCTTAAGCCAAGTGATTAGCGTTAATCGCTCACCGATTGCGATAGCTTCAATCTTGCATCGTATCTCTGGCATTGTTTTATTTCTACTTATTCCTGTCATGCTGTGGTTATTGCAGAATTCTTTGGCGTCGCCTGAGAGTTTTGAGACCGTATTTGACAATGTTCTCGTTCGCTTTTTGGCCTGGATTTTTGTCGCTGCCATTGCCTATCACTTTGTGATGGGTATTAAGCATTTATTTGCTGATATGGGCATGAATGAGGAGCTAAAATCTGGCCGTGCCGCTTCTATGATTAGCTTTGTCATTGCAGCAATCTTAATTGTCGCGTCATTTGTATGGGTGATGTTCTAATGAAAAACGATTCAGGAATCAACAGCGCTACGGGTCTAACTGGCTCAGGTTCACGCGATTGGATTGTGCAGCGTATCAGTGCTGTCATTTTAGCCGTTTACAGTGTGGTATTACTGGGCTTCTTCTTAACCCATGGTGATGTAACCTTCGTTGATTGGTCACAATTTATGACCAGTTTACCGATGCGTTTGTTCAGCTTATTGGCCGTTTTGGCATTGGCTGGTCACGCTTGGGTTGGTATGTGGACGGTATTTACTGACTATATTACCACTGGCAAACTGGGCTCAAGCGCAGCAGGTCTACGTTTAGTACTACAGACATTAATGATTATCGCTATTTTAGTGTTTCTATTTTGGGGCATCATGATTTTTTGGGGTAACGGCTTCGGTGTCGTTGCTGTTTAATCATTAAGCAGATATCTAATCATTGGATATCAACAAATAACAACGGATGAACCTGACAACGCTATTAACCCTTATATGGTTTATAGCTGTTAGATTATTATGATTCCGTAGTCACCAAAATAGTCATAGCTAATCATAGCGTTGGGCGCACACTGAATAGAAGCATAAGTTATTGAGTAGCTCATAATGATTAGATGAATGAGTTACTAGGTGAATGTAGCTAATCAGGTGAGATGACCCAATATAACGATAGATATGCAAATTAAGTGGTTGAAGGCTGTTTGTATCGTATTTTGATTATTGTCAGTAGCGTTACCGCACAATAAGATGCAAAACAACCTTTTTATTTACTTCTAAGCATTAACAGGCATTAGGAAAACCGTAATGGCAACTAGACAAGATAATACTATTAGTAATATTAAAACCCTGAACTACGACGCGGTCATCGTTGGTGGCGGCGGCTCAGGTATGCGTGCTTCATTGCATTTAGCAGAAGCGGGCATGAAGGTTGCAGTCTTGACCAAAGTATTCCCAACCCGTTCGCACACGGTTGCTGCTCAAGGCGGCATTGGTGCAAGTTTGGGTAATATGAGCAATGACAACTGGCACTTTCACTTTTATGACACTGTTAAAGGGTCAGATTGGTTAGGTGACCAAGACGCCATTGAGTACATGTGCCGTGAAGCGCCAAAAGTGGTGTATGAGCTTGAGCATATGGGTATGCCGTTTGACCGTAACGAAGATGGCACGATTTATCAGCGCCCATTCGGTGGTCATACGTCAAACTATGGCGAAAAAGCCGTACAGCGTGCTTGTGCTGCTGCTGACCGTACTGGTCATGCGCTATTGCATACGTTATATCAGAAAAACCTACAGCAAGGTACTGAGTTCTTTATCGAGTGGATTGCGCTTGATTTGATCAAAGACGACGCCGGTAATATCAATGGCGTCATCGCTATTGAACAAGAAACGGGTACGGTTGCCGTCTTCCAATCACCGATTACGGTTCTTGCAACGGGCGGCGCGGGTCGTATCTTTGCGGCATCTACTAACGCTTATATCAATACTGGTGACGGTATTGGCATGGCGGTTCGCGCAGGTATTCCATTGCAAGATATGGAATTCTGGCAGTTCCACCCAACGGGCGTTCATGGTGCCGGTGTACTATTAACCGAAGGTTGCCGCGGTGAAGGCGCTATCTTACGTAATAAAGATGGCGAAGCCTTTATGGAGCGTTACGCGCCAACGGTAAAAGACTTGGCACCACGTGATTTAGTATCACGTTCTATGGACCAAGAAATCAAAGAAGGTCGTGGTTGTGGTCCAAATGCTGACCATATCGTGATGGATATGACGCATTTAGGTGTTGAAACCATCATGAAGCGTTTGCCATCAGTATTTGAGATTGGCAAAAACTTTGCTAACGTCGATATCACCAAAGAGCCAATTCCCGTTATCCCAACCATTCACTATATGATGGGGGGTATTCCAACGACTATCCATGGTCAAGTGATTGTACCGGATCTAGAAGCGGGTACTGATGAAGAAGGTTTATATGCCAAAGGCAACGTTGTTAAAGGTCTTTATGCAATCGGCGAGTGTGCTTGCGTCAGTGTGCACGGTGCCAACCGTTTAGGTACCAACTCATTGCTTGATTTATTGGTCTTTGGTCGCGCAGCTGGTAAGCATATCGTTGATGAATTCCATCATGCTGACCACAATTACAAGCCATTAGACCCACGTATTCTTGATTATACGGTTGGTCGTTTAGACAAACTGCAACAATCGACTTCAGGCTATAATGCGCAAGACGTTGCTGATGAAATTCGTGCAACCATGCAAACGCATGCCAGTGTATTCCGTACGCAAGCGATGATGGACGAAGGCGTTGCAAAAATCTTAGCGCTAGGCGAGAAGATTGACCAAATTCATTTGGCTGATAAATCACAAGTCTTTAATACCGCACGTATCGAAGCTTTTGAAGTAGGCAATCTTTATGAAGTGGCAAAAGCGACGATGATTTCAGCAGCTAAGCGCCACGAAAGTCGCGGCGCGCACAGTGTTTCTGACTATGATCGCCCAGAAGATGATGAATACGCACCAAACGGCCGTAACGATAGAGAATGGATGAAGCATACCTTATGGTATTCTGAAGGTAATAAAGTTATCTATAAACCCGTTCGTAAAGTGCCATTGACCGTCGATTATATCGAGCCAAAAGTCCGCGTCTATTAATTTTAGATGATGTGCGCTTGATTTTTACGCACAGTACAAACGTTTTATCCTTTATTAATCTATTAAAAAGGTGACCGCCAGCGACAGACCACTATCAGCGCTGAGATTTAAAATCGCAGCGCTGATAGTTTACAATCCTTAGATTGCATGGTTTGTCAGCCCGCCATCATCTACGTGTGGAGTTTAGCATTATGAGCCGAGGTACTCGCACCATCGAAATCTATCGCTACGATCCTGATGTGGACGCAGCGCCGCGCATGCAAACCTATACGGTTGAGTTGTTAGACTCAGATCGTATGTTGCTTGACGTGTTATTACGCTTAAAAAAGGAAGATGAAACTCTGACCTTCCGTCGCTCTTGCCGCGAAGGTATTTGCGGTTCTGACGGCATGAATATTAATGGTAAAAATGGTCTTGCATGTCTGATTAACATGAATACCTTGCCTGAAAAAGTAACGGTTCGCCCGTTACCAGGTTTGCCAGTGGTTCGTGATTTGGTCGTCGATATGAACCAATTCTACGAGCAATACGAAAAAGTTCATCCGTTCCTAATCAATGACCAGCCAGCGCCAGCAACAGAGCGCTTGCAGTCACCTGAGCAACGTGACAAGCTTAATGGTTTGTATGAATGTATTTTATGTGCCTGCTGTTCAACCAGTTGCCCATCTTTTTGGTGGAATCCTGATAAATTCTTAGGTCCAGCAGCACTATTGAATGCCAACCGTTTCGTTTCTGACAGCCGTGACACGGACACTCGTGCGCGTTTGGCACGTTTAGACGATCCGTTCAGCTTGTTCCGTTGCCGCGGCATCATGAACTGTGTTTCAGTATGTCCAAAAGGCTTGAATCCAACCAAAGCTATTGGCCATCTACGCAATTTACTTATCGATCAAGCAGGTTAGTCTACCTTTTATCGTTAATTAGCTTTATAATAGCGCCATAAAAAACACCACCTATCATTAGGTGGTGTTTTTTATTAAAAAAATTGAGTAGTTAGCTGCCTTTTAAGTAACTAGCTCTTATTTTTTAAGCAATTAGCTCTTGTTTTTCTGATTAAGACGACAATATCAGCATTTTAAGCGATATTGTTGAGGAGCAGTGGCAAATCCGTCAGTGTAAGTAAGGCTCTATTAACAATACGTTGCTTGTATGTAAGAAGACATGCTATATCGCGCGTCTCCCTATATAATTGAATATGGTAATATTGTTTAGTATTGCAAAGACTTATTGGTGTAAATCTGGTTCTTGTGAAGTAATAGATTTACAAAGATTTATTCTTCTAAAGGTAAAGTTGCGATAAATGATAATAGATATTCATTACGTAAATACCTAGTATTGAACAAACAAACTATGGCGCCTAGGCTAGGCATGTTACTCTATACGGCAATGTATGTTTGGCGAAATATACGCCATACTTTTACCATAGGAAGACATTTCAGTGAAAATAGCCAATTGATAGGCTAACTGAAAGAAAAGATGCTTGCTTAAAAACCTTATTATTAACAATTTGGTTATAGCTGATAGCATTATATATAAATTAATGTTGTGAAACGATGTGATTCAGAAAACTGACCGTTCACAAATAATTAAAATACTAAGATTGGTATTGCCATCACGCTTTTTACCGTTATATAGCTTTAGCATACAATTGCGAAATAGTTTTTAATAGCAAAAAACGATGAACAACATACCTAATGTACAACGAATAACACAATAATAAGCACGATTCCATTCATTTATCTATCAAATAGACGATTATTATGAATAGTATAACTAAAGAAGCAGCGAGCGTAGATCATACCGAACTGGCCGCTGATAATGCCAGTTACATCGAAGCCCTCTATGAGCAATATCTAGACGATCCTAGTAGCGTTGATAGCGATTGGCAAGCGTATTTTCAACAATACAAATCACCAAACGATGCCGCGCATAATGCCATTAAGGATCAGTTCTTGTTGCTTGCGCGCAATCAGACCGCTAATAAAGTCAACACTGAAACGTCTGGCGCTACTGCTGACAATTCAGGTAACTGTGCCGACCCAAAACAAATGGGCGTGCAGCAACTGATTTCAGCGTACCGTCGCCGTGGTCATCGCCGTGCTAAGCTTGATCCTTTGGATCTACATCCACGTGCAGAAGTGGAAGATTTGACCCTTGCTTATCACAATCTTTCAGAAGCTGACCTTGATACCGTATTCCCGACCAATGATTTAAATATTGGTAAGGATGAAGCGCCGCTACGTGAAATTATCGAAATCATGGAGCGCGTATACTGCCGTTTTATCGGTACTGAATATATGCACGTGACCACCAGCACTGAAAAACGCTGGATGGAAAAATATCTCGAGAGCAATCTAGGGTATATTAAATTTGATACAGAAAAACGTTTATCTATTCTTGAGCGTTTAACCGCCGCCGAAGGCTTAGAGAAATATCTGGCTCGTAAATATACCGGCGTTAAGCGTTTCGGTTTGGAAGGCGGTGAGAGCTTTATTCCTGCTATCAATGAAATCATCCAACGTGCTGGCGGTTATGGCACCAAAGAGATGGTCATTGGTATGGCTCACCGTGGGCGTTTGAATTTATTGGTCAATATTTTGGGTAAAAACCCTGCCGATTTGTTCGATGAGTTCGATGGTAAAGTACAGCCAGAAAAAGGCTCAGGCGACGTTAAATATCACAATGGTTTTTCATCGAACGTGATGACACCAGGTGGCGAGGCGCATCTAGCATTGGCGTTTAACCCATCGCACCTTGAGATTGTTGCACCTGTATTGCAAGGGTCGGTACGCGCGCGTCAAGTTCGTCGTAACGATCAGCCATTACAAGATAACAAAACTGGTAACTCAGTATTGCCAATCGTTATTCATGGTGATGCCGCTTTTGCCGGCCAGGGTGTGGTACAAGAAACCTTCCAGATGTCACAAACCCGCGCTTATACCACGGGCGGTACGGTACATATCGTTATCAATAACCAAGTTGGCTTTACCACCAGCCGTCAAGAAGATGCGCGCTCGACTGAGTATTGTACTGACGTAGCAAAAATGGTTCATGCGCCGATTTTACACGTAAACGGTGATGACCCTGAGTCCGTAGTATTTGCTGCTCAGTTAGCGCTTGATTACCGTCATGAATTTGATAAAGACATTATTATTGATTTGTTCTGCTATCGCCGTAACGGTCATAATGAAGCCGATGAACCATCAGCGACTCAGCCATTGATGTACGCGGTGATTAAAAAATTACCAACGACCCGTACTATTTATGCGCAAAAGCTAATTGAAGAAGGTCTGCTGAGTAAAGAAGATGAAACTCGCTTAGAAGATGAATACCGTGAGTCTTTAGACCGCGGCGAATATGTTGCCAACTCTTTAGTCAGTCAGCCTAACGAAGAGCTATTTGTCGATTGGAAACCTTATCTAGGTCATGACTTGGTCGATGATTGGGATACCAGCGTCGATATCGAAGTACTAAAAGGTTATGGCCGCCGTATGGCGGAGATGCCAGAAGGCTATAAGTTACAACGTCAAGTACAAAAAGTGGTCGAACAACGCTTAGCGATGCAAACGGGTGAAGAGCCTTTAAACTGGGGTGCTGCCGAGACCTTAGCATACGCTTCACTGGTTGATAACGATAAAGTGTTGGTACGTATTACGGGTGAAGATGTCGGTCGTGGTACCTTCTCGCATCGCCATAGTGAGCTATACAATATTGAAGATGGCAGCATGTATGTGCCATTGGCGCATATCAGTGAGCAGCAAGCGCGCTTTGCCACTTATAACTCGTTGCTATCAGAAGAAGCAGTATTAGCATTTGAGTATGGTTATGCGACCACAGTGCCAAATGCACTTGTCGTTTGGGAAGCGCAGTTTGGTGATTTCGTCAACGGCGCGCAAGTGGTGATTGACCAGTTCATCTCTAGTGGTGAGACCAAGTGGCAGCGCGTTTGTGGTCTAACCATGCTGTTACCACATGGATTTGAAGGTCAAGGCCCTGAGCATTCATCTGCTCGCCTTGAGCGCTTCTTGCAATTATGTGCTGAAGACAATATGCAAGTGATTACCCCAACGACGCCAGCACAGATTTATCATGCGCTACGTCGCCAAGCGGTACGTCCGATTCGTAAACCATTAATCGTTATGTCGCCGAAGAGCTTGCTACGTCATAAATTGGCGACTTCAAACCTCGAAGAGTTAGCAAACGGTAAGTTTGAAACGGTATTGCCAGAGATGGATCAACAAAATCCGGACAACGTGACGCGTATGGTGTTATGTGGCGGTAAAGTCTATTATGACTTGCTAGAGCAGCGCCGTGCATTAGGTCTTGACCATGTTGCTATCGTGCGTATTGAGCAGCTTTATCCATTACCAGAAAAACGTTTGATTGCTGAAATTGAAAAATATAGCAATTTAAAAGAAATCGTTTGGACACAAGAAGAGCCGCTTAACCAAGGTGCTTGGTACTATTTAGCGCCGCATATGTTCCGCATTGTCGTGCCGCACCCAACCAAGGCGAAAGTCATGGAGCCAGTGGCGCGTCCTGCTAGTGCGGCACCAGCAACAGGTTCGGCAAAACTGCATGTCAAGCAGCAGCAAGATTTAATCGCTGGCGGTCTTGGAATTAGTGTAGATGAGCTGTCCAAGTAACGACTCGTTTACTTAACAGATTATATTTATATAAGATACATGAATCAGGCGATGACAGTCCGTACCGCGTATTACCATTGAAGTAAGACAATTCAAAATGGTACTGACTGCTCATCACGACTTAATAATAAATAGTAATATCAATATCTAAGGAGTATATCGATGGCTGAAATTAAAGCCCCCGTGTTTCCAGAATCGGTTGCCGATGGCACCATCGTGGAATGGCATGTCACTGAAGGTCAAGAAGTTAGCCGTGATGACTTATTGGCTGAAATTGAAACTGATAAAGTGGTATTAGAAGTTGTGGCACCTGATAATGGTGTCGTAACCAGAATCGTTAAGCAAGTTGACGATACTGTTTTGTCTGACGAATTGATCGCAGAATTTGAAGCAGGTGCTAGCGGTAGTACTGATAAAGGTGATGCTCCTGCAGTCGATCCAGACCAGCCAGCTGCGCCAGTACAACCAAAGCAAGGTACTGATGGCGGTGAGCCAGTCCAAGCAACAGATAAAAAAGACGAAGCAGATCATAAAGATCAAAGCCCTGCAGTCCGTAAAGCAGCGAAAGAGTCTGGCGTTGATCCTAAAGACGTCGAAGGCAGTGGTCGTGACGGTCGTGTGACCAAATCTGACATGGCAAACCCGACGCTAAAAGCTGACAGCTCTATTAAATCTGATAGCGGTCTTCCAGTCGCTGAATCAACAGGTGAGCGCACGGAAAAACGCGTACCAATGACGCGTCTACGTAAGACAGTCGCCAATCGTCTGCTAGCCGCTTCTCAAGAAACAGCGATGCTAACCACGTTTAACGAAGTCAATATGAAACCGTTGATGGACATGCGTGCTAAGTATAAAGAGCAGTTTGAAAAGCGTCATGGCGTACGTCTAGGCTTTATGTCGTTATTTGTAAAAGCGGCGACCGAAGCGCTTAAACGTTTCCCAGCGGTCAACGCCTCACTAGATGGTGATGATATTGTTTATCATGGCTATTATGATATCGGTGTTGCCGTATCTTCAGATCGTGGTTTGGTCGTTCCTGTATTGCGTGATACCGATCGCATGAGCATGGCAGATGTTGAAGCCAAGATTCGTGAGTTGGGTGGTAAAGCACAGAAAGGTAAGCTTGGTCTAGATGAGATGACTGGTGGTACATTCACTATCTCAAACGGTGGCGTATTTGGTTCACTCATGTCAACGCCAATCTTGAATCCACCACAAACTGCTATCTTGGGTATGCATGCTATCAACGATCGTCCAATGGCCGTCGATGGTAAAGTTGAAATTCTACCAATGATGTATTTAGCACTTTCTTATGACCACCGTATGATTGATGGTAAAGAGGCAGTACAGTTTTTAGTAACTATCAAAGAGTTGGTCGAAGATCCAGCCATGTTACTACTAGACCTTTAAGCCTATGAGCTTGTATTGGTAACCGCCGGTACAAGCTTTTTAACTTTGGACTAGATGATTGTGATTTATCGATAAATAACGGATGTCTTTCTTAGCGTGTATTAACGATAAGATAAAATCATTATTTAAAGGTCAATAAGCTAAACAATCATTTAAATGTTAAATAAAATTAGAAAGAAATTAAAAATAGGAACGTACTATGAAAGACAATTATGATTTAGTCGTCATCGGCGGCGGTCCTGGTGGTTACGAAGCCGCTATTCGTGCAGGGCAATTGGGTATGAGCGTGGCTTGTATCGAAAAACGCGTTTATAAAGGTGAGCCAGCACTTGGCGGTACTTGCTTAAACGTCGGTTGTATCCCATCAAAAGCCTTACTTGATTCATCACATCGTTATGAAGCAACCAAACATGATCTTGCTGAACATGGTATCAGCACCGGCGACGTTGCTATTGATATCGAGCAAATGATTGCCCGTAAAGAAGGCATCGTCAAGCAATTGACTGGCGGCGTTGCGGCGTTGTTAAAGGGCAACGGTGTTGACTGGCTACAAGGCTGGGGCACGTTAGAAGACGGTAAAGGTGCGGATAAAAAAGTTAAATTTACCGCCCTTGCTGACGATAGCGAAACCATTATCACGGCTAAAAACGTCATTCTTGCAGCAGGTTCGGTGCCGATCGATATTCCTGTGGCAAAAACTGATGGCGATCGCATCGTTGACTCTACTGGCGCGCTTGATTTCACGGAAGTACCGAAGCGTTTAGGCGTCATTGGTGCTGGTGTTATCGGTCTCGAGCTAGGTTCAGTATGGCGCCGCTTGGGTGCGGAAGTGGTGGTTTATGAAGCACTACCAAGTTTCCTAGCTGCTGCTGACAAAGACATCGCTAAAGAAGCGGGTAAAATGCTGAAAAAGCAAGGTCTTGATATTCGCGTCGACACCAAAGTGACCAATGCTGAAGTGAAAGGCGATCAAGTTGTTGTGACCAGCGAAGCCAAAGGTGAGTCGAGCGAGGAAAGCTTTGATAAGCTAATCGTTTGTGTCGGTCGCCGTGCCTACTCTGAAAAATTGCTCGGCGCAGACAGCGGTATCACGTTGACTGAACGCGGTCTTATCGATGTCGATGACCAGTGTAAAACCAACCTTGACGGCGTTTATGCAATCGGTGACTTGGTTCGTGGCCCTATGCTTGCGCATAAAGCCATGGAAGAAGGCATGATGGCGGTTGAGCGCATTCATGGCGAAAAAGCACAAGTTAACTATGACACTATTATCAATGTCATTTATACCCATCCAGAAATCGCATGGGTTGGTTTGACCGAGCAAGAAGCGACAGAAGCTGGTTATGAAGTCAAAACTGGTTCATTTAACCTAGCAGCGAACGGCCGTGCACTTGCCCAAAGTGAAGCACAGGGCTCTATCAAAGTCGTTGCTGATGCCAAAACAGACCGCCTATTAGGTATGCACGCTATTTCTGCTGGGGCAGGCGACATCGTCCATCAAGGTATGATTGCGATGGAATTTGTGTCTAGCATCGAAGATTTACAGTTGATGACGTTTGCGCATCCAACCATCTCTGAAGCCGTTCATGAAGCCGCTTTATCAGCAGATGGCCGTGCAATTCATGCCATTCAGCGTAAAAAACGTAAGTAGTTTTTGAGATTAAATGCCTAGAATTCAAAGCATTTAAGTAAATATCAAGTTTAACTGGATGGCGCGACCGCTATCACTATTAAGATAACGGTTGTCATCATCATAAGTGCGGCAGCGTTATTCTGCCTCGCACTTGTTGTCACTTTTTATTAATTGTAAAAAATAAAGGATACAATCAATGAATTTACATGAGTATCAAGCAAAAGAGCTATTGAAAAGCTATGGTTTGCCTATTCAAGAAGGCATCATCGCCCATAACGGCGACGAAGCTGCTGCTGCTTTTGATAAAACGCCAACGGATATTGCGGTGATTAAAGCGCAAGTACATGCTGGTGGCCGTGGTAAAGCGGGTGGCGTAAAACTGGTTAAAACTCGCGAAGAAGCCAAAAAAGTTGCTGAAGAGCTAATCGGTACCAATTTGGTTACTTTCCAAACTGACGCTGATGGCCAACCAGTTAACTTTGTCTTGGTTGCAGAAGATATGTACCCAGTACAAACTGAGCTATATCTTGGCGCAGTTGTTGACCGTTCTACGCGTCGCGTAACGTTCATGGCATCAACCGAAGGCGGCGTTGATATCGAAGAAGTTGCAAGCGAAACCCCAGAAAAAATCTTCAAAGTAAGCGTTGATCCATTAGTGGGTCTAATGCCTTATCAAGCACGTGAAGTGGCATTCAAACTGGGCCTTGAAGGCAAGCAAATCAACCAGTTTGTAAAATTGATGAGCGGCGCTTATCAAGCATTCGTTGACAATGATTTTGCATTATTAGAAATCAACCCATTAGCGGTTCGTGAAAATGGCGAAATTGTTTGTGTTGATGGCAAAATTGGTATTGACTCAAACGCCCTATATCGCTTACCTAAAATTGCTGCGCTACAAGACAAAACGCAAGAAAACGAGCGTGAGCTTAAAGCCGCTGAATTTGACCTAAACTATGTTGCCCTAGAAGGCAATATCGGTTGTATGGTGAACGGTGCGGGTCTTGCGATGGCGACCATGGACATCATCAAATTGTATGGCGGCAAACCTGCTAACTTCTTGGACGTTGGCGGCGGTGCAACCAAAGATCGCGTTGTTGAAGCGTTCAAAATCATTCTAGAAGACAGCAGTGTTGAAGGTGTTCTCATCAACATCTTCGGCGGTATCGTACGTTGTGACATGATTGCAGAAGCGATTATCGCTGCAGTTAAAGAAGTCGACGTTAAAGTGCCTGTTGTTGTACGTCTAGAAGGTAACAACGCTGAATTGGGCTTACAGATTCTAGAAGAGTCTGGTCTGAAACTGACTTCAGCTCAAGGCCTAGCAGACGCGGCACAAAAAATTGTCGATGCGGTTAAAGCATAAGTCTTTAATATAAGTTGTGAGTCTAAGCGCCGTTTATTTATAACGCGCTGAACCAAACGCTTAAGCATTATAGTCAAAGCGTGATGGCAGTTTTTAGCAAAAGCATTTATCGTTAACATTTAACGCTAAATGGGCGAGAAAACTGCTATTGCAAGACAACCGAATAAGGAAAAAATAATGAGTGTATTAATTGATAAAGATACCAAAGTATTGGTACAAGGTTTTACTGGTAAGAACGGTACATTCCACTCTGAACAAGCAATCGAATATGGCACTAAAGTGGTTGGCGGCGTAACCCCAGGTAAAGGTGGTCAAACTCACCTAGGTTTACCAGTCTTTAACACCATGGCGGAAGCCATGGAAGCGACCCAAGCTGACGCATCCGTTATCTACGTACCGGCACCATTTGTACTAGATTCTATCGTTGAAGCAGTCGATGCCGGCGTGAAATTGATCGTTGTGATCACTGAAGGCGTACCGACTATCGATATGCTAAAAGCCAAGCGTTATATCGAAGAAGCAGACGGCGTCCGTATGGTTGGTCCAAACTGCCCAGGCGTTATCACTCCAGGTCAGTGCAAAATTGGCATCATGCCAGGTCATATCCATTTGCCAGGTAAAGTGGGTATCATCTCACGCTCTGGTACCTTGACTTATGAAGCCGTTGCACAGACCACTAAACTTGGTTTTGGTCAATCAACCTGTATCGGTATCGGTGGTGATCCGATTCCTGGTATGAATCAGATCGATGCGCTTAAATTGTTCCAAGAGGATCCACAAACCGAAGCTATCATCTTAATCGGTGAAATCGGCGGTACTGCTGAAGAAGAAGCGGCTGCTTATATCAAAGAGCACGTGACTAAGCCAGTGGTTGGTTATATCGCTGGTGTGACTGCGCCTGCCGGTAAGCGTATGGGTCACGCTGGTGCGATCATCTCTGGTGGTCAAGGTACTGCTGAAGAGAAATTTAAAGCCTTTGAAGACGCTGGTATTGCTTATACTCGCGATCCATCAAAAATCGGTGATAAGTTAAAAGAAGTTACCGGTTGGTAATTTAGGTATTAATCGATAATCTAATACCGAAACGTCGTTGAAAAAAATACAAGGCACCCCTACAATGGGGTGTCTTTTTTTATTCTTAAGATACCTTTTCTTTGACTAAAATGTAGAAATTATGAAAAACAAGATATTGGTTACCGGCGGCGCTGGATATATCGGCTCACATACTTGTATAACACTGCATCAGGCAGGCTATGATGTTGTGGTATATGACAATTTATCCAACAGTAGCATTGAGGCTATTAACCGTGCCTCCAAATTAGCAGGGCAGCCTATCGAATTTATCGAAGGCGATATTAGAGATGCTAAGCTACTCAAACAAGTATTTGCCGAAAATGATTTCTTTGGCGTGATTCATTTCGCGGGTTTAAAGGCCGTTGGCGAATCCGTTACCAAGCCACTGCTGTATTATAATAATAATGTCAGCGGCACCATTACTTTACTGGAAGTCATGGCTGAAGCAAACGTTAAAAATCTGGTTTTTTCATCCTCTGCGACTGTTTATGGTGACCCTGAAGTACTGCCTATTGATGAGACATCGCCACGTTCTTGTACCAATCCTTATGGGCAAAGTAAGCTTACGGTCGAGCATATTTTACAAGACCTAGCTGCAACTAATGATGGCTGGAATCTTATTCCGCTTAGATACTTTAATCCAGTAGGTGCTCACCCATCTGGACAAATTGGCGAAGATCCTAATGACATACCCAATAATTTAATGCCTTATATCTCGCAAGTCGCCGTTGGTAAGCTTGAAAAGCTCAGCATCTTTGGTAATGATTACCCTACCGTAGATGGTACGGGTGTACGCGACTTTATCCATGTCACTGACCTTGCGCAAGGTCATGTAGCAGCGCTTAATTATCTACAGCAACAGGTAAGCTTAAGTCAAACAAGCTCAGTAGGGTTCTTACCTATTAATCTAGGAACGGGCAAAGGTACTTCAGTGTTAGAGTTAGTCACTGCTTTTTCTGAAGTATCCGGCCAAGATATTCCTTATCAATTTTCTGCTCGTCGCGCCGGTGATATTGCCAGCTGCTATGCCAGTGCTGATAAAGCTAAACAGCTATTAGGCTGGGAAGCAAAACTGTCTATCACTGAGATGTGTCAAGATACATGGCGTTGGCAGAGTATGAATCCAAATGGGTATAACATCGCTTAGATTGCATAAAGACTATCTTTAAAGCTAGCTTTTATCTCACACTTTTTAATACAGTTTAAAAACTATGAAAAAAATTATCCACGCGGTTATTCCTGTTGCAGGCTTTGGCACACGTATGCTGCCATTATCGAAATCGGTGCCGAAAGAGCTATTGCCACTTGGCAATCGTCCTTCGATTCATTATGTCGTTGAAGAAGCGATTGCTGCTGGTATCAAGCATATTGTGTTGGTCGGTCATGCACAAAAAAGCGCCATTGAAAATTACTTCGATATCAATGCTGAGCTGGATAACCAGTTGCGTGTGAAAGGTAAAGACGAGCTAGCAGACAGCTTAAATTGGCTACCATATGATGTGACGATATCGATGATACGTCAGGGTAAGCCATTGGGACTAGGGCATGCAGTGCTTGCTGCGCGCCCAATCATAGGCATGAATGATTTTGCTGTATTGCTTCCAGATGTGGTACTTGATCCGTTTACTACAGATATGGCAGCGGATAATTTAGCCTTTATGATTGAGCAGTTTGCCAGCGATGGTCATTCGCAGATATTGGTCGATAAAATTGCCGATGAAGATGTGCATAAATATGGTATCGCCCAATTACATGAAGCGTTGAGTGATACGAGCGATGTAGCTGACAAAACAGATATGAATGTCAGCTTTAAGGTTGCCGGTTTTGTAGAAAAGCCCAACTTAGCCGATGCACCTTCTAGATTGGCGGTCGTCGGTCGCTATGTCTTTAGTAACCATATTTTTGATTATCTAGCAAATACCAAAGCATCGGTCGGCGGTGAGATTCAACTGACCGATGCTGTTGATGCTTTGATTAGTGAGTACGGCGTCAATGTCACGACCATGCGCGGTGCCAGTTATGATGCCGGTGATATGCGTTCTTATATGCAGGCGTTTATTTATTTCGCGCAGCAGCAATTAGCAAATGAAGAGTAGTGCATGAACGATATAAAAGACAATAATCGCTATAGTAGCGCGCGCAGCTCTGAATACTGGCAGCAGTTACAACAGTTAGCAGCACAGCCATGGTCGCTTGATAAGCTATTCACTCAAGATACTGAGCGTACGAGCCGTTTTAGCACGCAAGCTGGTGCGCTATATATGGATTATAGCAAGCAGTGTATTAATGATGCTGTGCTAGAAAATTTATTAAGTTTGGCGAATAGTTGTGAATTGTCAGGCCGTATCCAATCTTTGCTGCAAGGCGCGATGGTTAATACCAGTGAAGAGCGTGCAGCGTTGCATACGGCGCTGCGTTTACCAGCGACAGCGAAATTGCAAGTTGGTACGCAAGATGTCGTTACTGATGTACACCAGAGCTTGGCACAGGTAGCAAGATTATCCGAGCGTGTCCGCAGTGGTACATGGCGTGGATTTTCCGGCAAGGCAATTACCGATGTGGTTAATATCGGCGTCGGTGGTTCTGATTTAGGGCCGCTGATGGCGACCACTGCGCTTGATGAGTGGGCAGATACCGCTATCGAAGTGCATTTTGTCTCCAATATGGACGGCACACAACTTGATAATTTGCTCAAGCACTTAAATCCTGAAACCACCTTATTTATTATCTCATCTAAGTCTTTTGGTACTGTTGATACGTTATCTAATGCCAAAACCGCCCTATCATGGCTGCTTGCAACCGCAAAACTGCGTGCGGGTACGGAAGATAGTGTGTTACGTCGTCATTTCATCGGTATCTCAGCCAACAATGAGAAAATGAGCGCGTGGGGTATTCATCCTGAGCATCAATTGCAGCTTTGGGAATGGGTTGGCGGCCGTTTTTCTTTATGGTCAGCGATTGGATTGGCTATTGCCATTCGTATCGGTATCGATGGCTTTAAAGCGTTATTGGCCGGCGCTCATAGTATGGATGAGCACTTCGCGCAAGCGGGTTTTGTAGAAAATTTGCCAGTATTATTAGGTCTACTTGCCGTTTGGAACAGTACCTTTTTACAAGTAAATGCTCATACGGTATTACCTTATGATGGGCGTTTAGAGTATTTACCCAGCTACTTGACCCAGCTTGAGATGGAAAGTAATGGTAAGTCGGTGACGCTGCATGGCGAGCGATTAGACTACGATACTTGTCCGATTTTGTGGGGTGAGATTGGCTCAAATGCTCAGCATGCTTTTTATCAGCTCTTGCATCAAGGGACGCAGCAAGTTTCTTGTGATTTTATCGCCTGTGTGCGGCGTTATAGCGATAAAGCCACCAATGCGTCATTACAGCAGCAACATGAACTGTCTTTAGCCAATTGTCTAGCACAAAGTCGGGTCTTAGCTTTTGGCAATGCGGCTATAGCTGATACTGATGGTCAAATCGCTTCTGACGCTGATAAATATAAATACTACCGCGGCAATCAGCCGTCAACGACTTTACTAATTGACGAGCTGACCCCGCATAGTTTGGGGGCATTAATCGCGCTTTATGAGCATAAGGTTTATGTGATGGCCAGCATTTGGGATATCAATCCGTTTGACCAATGGGGTGTCGAGATGGGTAAGCAGATGGCAGAGTCAGTGCATACCGCCATGCAGCAAGAGGGCGGTGAGCAGTTCGACAGCTCTACCAATCAGCTGTTACAGCATATTAAGCGGTTATCTTAATGGTTATATTGTTAAGTTATTAACACTGATAATCCACCAATAATCAAAGGTAAAGTCATGAGCGCTGATGCCATCGATACACATAAGTATAAATCTGTACCCAAGCCGTTTAATAATACGGCGATAAATAATAACGTCTGCGTTCTTGTCGGTCATAGTATCGATGCCATTACCAGTGCCGTGGTGCTGGCAAGTCTCGGTCAGCAGGTTCATCTCTATGCGAATAAGGAATTATTGGCGCAGCAGTTACAACAGTATGGCTTTGAGCATCACCTGCAAGCGCTTTGGCAAATGTATGACCAGCAGCAACAGATTATTAGCTATGCGCTGCCAAAGAGTGCTGATGAGTTAATACAGCGTTATGAAGTGGCGAGTGATAATGATGAGAAAAAATCAGTAGCGCTATATTGGTTATTTTTAGACAGTATTAGCTCAGTATGGCTAGAGGACAGCTGGATTACCGCCTTTAATCATAGTCATGAGCAAGCATTACCGCTCGTCATGAGTGGTATTAAACAGTTAGGGTCGGTTGCCTCATTATCCAAGCGTTTGCAGCGCGCTTGGGTATATTATTTACCGTTCGTATTTTTAAAAGACGGTGATGCTTATAGCTCGATGTTAAACCCGTCGTTATGGTTGCTTGGTGAAAAAACGCCAAACAGCAGCCACCATCTAAATATGCTTCAACCATTAATGCAGCATGCACGTGCGACGCATCATGCCGATATTGCCACCATAGAGTTTGCGCGTAGTAGTATCATGGCGATGCTCGCAACGCGGGTCAGCTTTATGAATGAGATGTCGCGCTTAGCCGACAGCCAACAGGTAGATATCCAGCAGGTCAGCCATATAATGGGACTCGATGAGCGTGTGGGCAGTAGCTACTTGCAGGCAGGATGGGGCTTTGGCGGTAATACGTTACCGACTGAATTGCTTCAGCTGCAGCAATCAAGTCAAGCGCAAAGTTTGGCCATGCCACTATTGCAATCGGTTATCCATATTAATGAAGATCAAAAAGAGCTGATATTCCGTAAGTTTTGGCAATATTTTGATGGTTTTATCGATAATAAAACCGTTATGATTTGGGGCGGTAGTTATAAAGCAGGCTCGGGACGGACGGCAGAGTCGGCTATTCACCCTTTATTAGCACTATTATGGTCTTATAATATTCGCACGCTAGTCTATAGCAATAAAGCGCAAACCGAGCTTGCCGCACTTTATAAGCAGCAGCCATTGCTTGAATTAATTGACAATCCTTATCAACAGCTTAATGAGGCGCAGGCCATTTTTATTATAAGCTGGCTACCAGAAAACAGGTTAGATATTGCTAAGCTTAATGAGGAAGCGATGCCCGTATTCGACGCGCAAAATGCCTTGTCACGAACGCAGATAGATAGCCTAGTCGGCGACTATATGGGGATTGGTCGCGCTAAATAAGGCTTTCTATCAGGTGTAAAATAAGCTCAGTAGACAAACAGTTATTAGGTTAAAGCTAAATAAAAGCGCCGATTCATATAAAAATTAACTGGCGCTTTTTTTATAGATTCATACTGTATTCACAAATCAAAGCTATTTAAGCAGTTACAGCGCCTTGGCTGGCAAGCCATTGCTGAATCTCTTGGGTTTTAGTTTGTAGTAAATCCTTATCCCCGCGGCTTTCAATATTTAATCTGATCAGTGGTTCTGTATTTGAGGCACGTAAGTTAAAACGCCATTCGCCAAAGTTCAAACTCAAACCATCAAGCATCGATTTAGTTGGATTTTCGATGCTAAACTTGGCTTCAATCGCTTTGATAATCGTCGGCGCCTCATGAGTGGTCAGATGAAAATTCAGCTCACCTGAGCTTGGATAGGCTGCAATATAACCGCTGACCAATGCTGATAACGTCTTGCCAGTAATCGATAATAATTCAATGGTTAGCAGCCAAGGAATCATACCGCTATCGCAGTAGAAAAAATCGCGGAAATAATGATGTGCTGACATTTCGCCACCATAAACCGCGCCAGAATCACGCATGACCTGCTTGATAAAGGAATGCCCAGACTTGCTGATGACCGCCTTACCGTTATGCTCAGTAATCACCGCTTCGGTGTTATAAATTACTCGTGGATCATAAACAATCGACTCGCCTGCATACTTGTTTAAAAATGCTTGCGTCAGCATTCCGACGACATAGCTACCATCGATAAATTCGCCGTATTCATCGAATAAAAAGCAGCGATCAAAATCGCCATCAAAGGCAATCCCAAGGTCGGCTTTATGTTCTAACACCGCTTGCTGGGTGGCGGTTCTATTAGCCAAAATCATCGGATTGGGAATGCCATTTGGAAAACTACCGTCAGGGGCATGATGCAATTTAATCACTTCAATCGGTGCGCCAGCTTGTGCTAACTTTTCGATTAATAAATCAACCACCGGGCCGGCGCTGCCATTGCCTGAATTAATAACCAGCTTCAGCGGTTTTAATTTATCAGTATCGATAAAAGTCATCACATGATCGATATAAGCGCTTTTATCCGTCAGTAATTGTAGGTTGCCTAACGTATTATCAGTGATGAACTGCCCTGATTCTGCCAACGCTTGAATCTCTGCCAAACCATCATCGGCGCTAATCGGTTTGGAATGCTCTTTGACCAATTTTAAGCCATTATAGTTAATCGGATTATGACTGGCAGTGACTTCGATACCGCCCAACGCTTGATAGTAGCTGGTGGCAAAATACACCTCTTCTGTACCTGTCATTCCCAAATCAATCACATCGACGCCAGCATCTAGCATGCCTTTGATAGTCGCTTGTTTTAACTGTTCACTTGAATGGCGAATATCGCTACCAATAACGATAGCTGGTTTTAAGTTTTTCAGTTCAGCGGTAGCATCATTATCGGCACTGTTATAACGCTCGAATAAAATTTGGGCAAAGGCACGGCCGATACGGTAGGCGATAGCTTCATCGAGATTGACACCAAGCTCGCCGCGGATATCGTAAGCTTTAAATGAATCAATGTTAATCGGTGCGAACTGGGTTTGAGTCGCATAGCTGGCATTATTGGTATCGGATGTGGGCATAACGATAAAATCCTTGCGTTTAAGCAGTGAGATGATAATTAAGTAGGTTACCCAATTATAAGCTAATCAGTGTTCAATGCTACACTAACGACAAAATCGTTATAAACTTAATAGGGTTCTATTGAATAACCAATAAAAATATAAGAGTGTTTTTTATGAATAGCTTAGAAAATAAAATAACAGCGCCTACACCGGTACCAGGAACGCCAGAAGCAAGTGGCGAGTTGGCGGATTTATTATCCTTAATGGCACGGCTGCGAGCAGATTGTCCGTGGGATAAAAAACAAAGCAACCATAGTCTCATTCCTTATGCGATTGAAGAAGCCTATGAGCTTGGTGAAGCGGTACAAAGTGATGATGATGAAGACATCAAAGGTGAACTTGGTGATGTATTGTTGCAAGTAGTTTTTCATTGTCAGATGTACGCTGAGCAAGGACGCTTTGATATGAGCGATGTGATTACCACTTTACAAGAAAAGCTGATTCGCCGGCATCCGCATGTGTTTGAAGCAGAAACGCTACAAGATGAAGCCGCGGTAAAAGAACGCTGGGATGAGATTAAGGCGGAGGAGCAACAAGCCCGCGCTGCACGTGGTAAACCACAGCGCCGTTTGGACAATACCAAAGCCGGCAGCGCGCTGATGCAAGCGCAGGATGTGCAAAAACAGGCGTCAAAATTGGGTTTTGATTGGGAAGACGTCAGCGGTGCATTTGATAAACTCGATGAAGAAATTGCCGAGCTAAAGGCCGAGATTGTAGATAAGCCAAAAGATGCTGCTAAATATAATATAAGTAAAACCAATATCAGAGAGATTGAAAAGGAGCTTGGTGATTGCATGTTTGCGCTGGTCAATATCGCCCGTAAACTAAACCTCGACGCTGAAACTGCGACGTTGACCTGTGTGCATAAATTCAAATCACGTTTTGGCTATATTGAAGACCAGTTAGCTGCCGCTGGCAAGCGTTTAGAAGACAGTGACATTAATGAGATGGACGCACTGTGGGAAGCGGCGAAACAACATGAACGCGACTAATAAGCCACTGCTAATGAGGTTTGTAGCAGGCGTTTACTGCTGCCTAGCTGGTTGCTTAGTTATGATTGTCCTAACGCTTAGTCATGCTAATGCCGCCCCTTGTTTTGATAATGCCCAAAGTGCTTATGATTACTTACTGACGCAAGAAACAGTGCAAACCCAAGCACGTGATCAGCGCAGCATTAATATCAATCGAGCGACAGAAGCCGAGCTGGTGTCATTACACGGTATTGGCAGCAATAAAGCGCAGGCGATTATTTTATATCGTGACATGTTTGGTGGCTTTAAGACGGTTGATGAGTTGACCAAGGTAAAAGGCATCGGTGCAAAAACCATTGAGAAGAATCGCAGGCGTTTAAGCGTACAGGATTAATCACTGTATTAATCACGATATTTTGTATTAATTAACCCCAATATTGACAAAATAGCATGTAAGTAAATGTCATAACACACCCACCATGGTCAAAATTTGTTAAACTAGCAGGTACATCCGCCTGATAGACGCTGTGTTCGTCAGGGTGGTTAAGAATAAAGGCGAGGAGTAGATGCATGGCCGAGCGTGCCGCCAAGCAGTTAGAACTGAATAAATCTGAATTACCAAATTCCATTACCGAAGTGATTGCAACCCTAACCCGAGCTGGGTTTGATGCCTATATCGTCGGTGGCGGCGTGCGCGACACATTGCTAGGCCTGCGTCCAAAAGACTTTGATGCGGTCACTGATGCCAAGCCCCATGAGATTAAAGACGTCTTTGGTAAGCGCTGCCGTATTATCGGCCGCCGCTTTCAATTGGCGCATGTGTACTCTGGGCGTGAGCTGATCGAAGTGGCCACTTTTCGTGGCCCACCGCTTAATGATTCTAATACCAATCAAGACGGCATGATTCTGCGCGACAATGTCTGGGGTGATATCAAACAAGATTTTGCCCGTCGCGACTTTTCTATCAACGCCCTTTATTATCAGCCACTCAAAGGCGTGGTACATGATTTTTGCGGTGCGCTTGAAGATATCGATAATAAAGTCATTCGCCTATTAGGTAATGCGCCGACTCGTATCGAAGAAGATCCGGTCAGATTGCTGCGTGCCCTGCGTTTTAAAGCCAAATTGGGCTTTGATTTTGATAGCGAATTGGCCGCACAGTTTCATGATGGCAACTGGTCATTACTTGAGCAAATATCCCCGCATCGTCTTTATGATGAAACGCAAAAGATGTTTACCGGTGGTTATTTGGTGCCGTTATTGCCGTTATTGTTTGAGTCGGGCGCGATTGATAGTCTTATTGTTTATCCACCTGCTGAGCCGAGTGCCTTAGTTAAACAAGTCGCTATTAATACCGACAAACGTATTGCTGCTGGCAAAAGTATTAACCCTGCCTTCTTTTATGCCGCCTTGCTGTGGGAAAACTACCTACATCAATTAGAAAAAGCCAAAAAACGTAATATGCCTTTTGCGGATGCGCAAATGCATGCAGCTGGTAAAGTTATTGACCGTCAACGTATAAAGACCGCCATTCCAAAATTTGCCGAACAGTTTATTCGTGATATTTGGATATTGCAGCCAAAATTGGCTGCGCCGCGTAGTAAACAAATTGTTCAGTTGTCTGAACACCCACGCTTCCGTGCCGGTTTCGATTTCTTGTTGCTGCGCGAGCAGTGCGGCGATGCCGAACATCCGCTATCAGAATCGACCAATGGTATGGGCGAGTGGTGGCATAACTATCAAACCTTGACCGAACAGCAGCAGGATCAAGCGATTGATGACTTTGATGAAAACATTCGTCGCGGTGCTTATAAGCAAGCGCAGCGTGGTCGTGGGCGTAATCGTCAAAAACAGCAAACCTCGAACGATAATGGCAAGGTGACTCACATAGAAAACGATCAGCAAGATAAAGTAAACGGCAATGCTCATAGCAATCAAGCGGTCAATGATGCGTCAAACGTGCCATCACGTCGCCGCCGCGCTGCCAGTCAGTCTGTTCAGCATGCTAATAACAGTGGCAGCAATGATGGTCATAATCAGGGCTACCATAAGCAGCAAGCAACACAAGATAGTAATGAACTTGCGCAATTGCAGCAGTTATCACTTGCGCATACTGGTCATCAAGTGGCAAATAGACGCCACCATGCTAAGCCTGCACCGTTATTTGTCATAGAGCATGAGAGTGTTGTTCCGCCATTACGCAAGCAATTGCCAAGTGATGCGAAGTCGCCGTCTCAATCGTCATCTAAGTCGCCCTCTAAATCTAAATCATCTAGGCAAGCGTTTGTAGAAAAAAACGCCGTGACTGACAATGCAGCGAATAAAGAGCAGTCTGGCAACCAAGCAGCAAAGCACCATGCTAAACCAAAGCAAAGTGATGCCAATGTTAGTACTGACTCAGGTTCTTCTAAAGCCCAGACGATAGAGCATGCTACGCGTACAGTAGCCAAAACGCCGGCGCTCGTTAGTATTAATAACGAGCCGATACCGCACAAACGCCGTCGTCGTCAGCCTACTGTGATAGAAAATAGTAGCAGTAACGACAATCTCCATAGCTCAGCTAATATCAATAGCGTAGAAGCTAAAGAAGTCGATAACCAAGCGCAAAAATCGACGAGATATGCAAAGAAAGCGCCGAAGCTAGCGACTGAAGCTACCAGTGAAGTTAAAAGTAACAACGTTGAAAGTAAGGCTAAACGAGCAACTAAAGCTTCAGCAGCAAAACCTACTAAAACCAGTCAAGATACTAAAAAACAGACTACTCAAAGTCAGTCAGTTAAGCATCAAACAACTGCTAGTAAAATGAATGAGCAAAAAGGCCCTGTGCCATCGAAGCGTCGCCGTCGCCAGCCAAGCGTTAATAACGTTTAAGCTTATGAGCGGACAATAGAATAAAGTGATAACTATGAATACGCACTTTGATGTTAGCGCTGACAATGAGAGCTATGCTGACGCGACTTGGGTTACTTGCTATGTAGGCTTAGGCAGCAATCTGACAAATGAGCTGGGTACGCCTGTAGAGCACCTGCAGCAAGCCGTTGCCGCTATGCAAGGAAATGAGCAGATACGCGCGGTACGTGTGTCTTCCTTTTATGCCTCAGCGCCGATGGGACCCCAAGATCAACCTGATTTTATCAATGCGGTCGCAGGTTTTGAAACTACCTTCACCGCATTTGGGTTGCTTGATTTTTGCCAAGCGCTAGAACAGCAAGCAAAACGCGCCCGTCTGCGCCATTGGGGTGAACGTAGCCTTGATGTCGATATTCTATTATATGGTGACGTGCAAATATCAGAGACGCAATTAACGATACCGCATGCTGGATTACCTGAACGCAATTTTGTCTTGATACCGCTGCGAGAGTTAGCTCCAGAGTTGATCATTGCAGGTAAACCAATCACGGATTATCCGCTGAGCAACGATTGGATAGGATTAAAATTGCTATCAGATGATTGATGTATTAACCGTTAAATATATTTATTAACTACTAAAAAGTAGCAGAAAATTGGCATTTGGCAGCACTACCAGTCATTGATTATTAAAAGTATTAATGATTGAAAGCATTGAGGATGATATAACGATATGACGACGTTATCGACTTTAAATAAATTTAAAAAAGACGGCACCAAATTTACCTGTCTGACCTGCTATGACGCGATGTTTGCGCGCATGATGGATAAAGCACAAATCGATACGATTTTGATTGGTGATAGTCTGGGCATGGTGGTGCAAGGTCATGATTCGACCCTGCCTGTCAGCGTCGATGATATGGCTTATCATACGGCCAATATTGCCCGTAGTAATAAGCATGCTCTGATTTTAGCCGACTTACCGTTTATGAGTTATGTGACGCTCCCAGAAGCAGTGGCTAATAGTCGCAAGCTTATGCAGGCAGGCGCGCATGTGGTTAAGATTGAAGGTGGCAGTGAGCTTTGCGATTTGGTCACGACTTTGGCGCAAGCAGGTACGCCCACTTGTGTACACTTAGGACTGACACCGCAATCAGTCAATGTCTTTGGCGGTTATAAAATCCAAGGACGTGGTGACGAGGCGGCCCATAAGCTACTTGCTGATGCCAAAGCGGTCGTTGCTGCTGGCGCGGCACTTTTGGTACTTGAATGCGTACCTGCTGAGCTTGCTAAAGCCGTGACCGAAGCGGTTGCCGTGCCGGTCATTGGTATTGGTGCTGGTGCTGATACTGATGGTCAAGTCTTAGTTATGCATGACATGCTGGGTATGGTACACGGTCGTGTACCGCGCTTTGTCCATGACTTTTTGACCGACGAGCGTAATATCTCGCGTAGTATTGAAGGCGCATTTGCCCTGTATCAGCAAGCTGTACGCGATGGTAGTTTTCCAACTGAGCAGCACCAATTTAGCTAGTCGTATTTAATTTGATATTTAATACTTTGATGATTATCAGTAGAAAAAGCTATTAGGATAAGAGTATTTACCATGCCAAGTATTCATCATCATATCTCAACCCTTCGTGCTGCCTTAAGTCCTTATCGTGGTCAGCAAGATAGCAAGCAGCGTATTGCATTAGTGCCAACGATGGGCAATCTGCATGATGGTCATCTTGAACTGGTAAAGCTTGCCAAGCAATATGCCGATATTGTAGTGGTGAGTATCTTTGTCAATCCTACCCAATTTGGCGTCGGTGAAGATTTTGATAGTTATCCACGCACTTTAGATGCAGATGTCGCCAAGCTTGCTACTGTTGATGCCGACTATGTATTTGCCCCAAGCATTGATGAGATGTATCCGGTATTACCGCCACCAACGTCGGTGCGAGCGGGAGAAATCACCACACAACTATGTGGTCGATCGCGCCCCAATCACTTTGATGGTGTCGGCATCGTTGTATCTAAACTATTTAATATCGTCCAACCTGAAGTTGCCGTATTCGGTCAAAAAGACTATCAGCAATTGGCGATTATCCAGCAAATCGTGCGTGATTTAAGTTATCCCATCAAAATTATAGGTGCGCCTATCGTACGCGCTGCTGATGGCCTAGCATTGTCTTCACGCAATCAATATCTAACTGAAGCTGAGCGCAATACTGCTCCGGTGCTACACCAAGAATTACAACGTTTAGCTGAGCAGCTGATGCATGGTCAGCATCTCGAACAAGGGCTTGAGCCTTTATTAATAGAGACGCGGACACGCATCACTGAGACGGGCTTTAAGATAGATTATTTAGAAGTGAAAATGGCTCAGCTCGATTCTTTAAATGCAGACGGTTTGCATGCAGGTTTAGAGGAAAATCAGCAGGATTTGGTGATTTTAGTGGCAGCTTGGTTGGGTAGAGCACGTTTATTAGACAATCAGTTAGTGACGGTAAAGCTGCCGTAATAATAGAGTAATTCGCCAGACGCAATTATTAGGATGACGGATCATGAGTGCAAGTAAGGACAACAAACAAGCTAAAGCAAGTAACGATAAAGCACAGCCAAATGACAATTTAATAAAGCCTATGATCGCTAACGCAGAAAATAAAGATAGGTTAAGTATCTTGGTGGTGTCAGGGCGCTCAGGTTCGGGTAAAACCTCAGTCCTCAATATTTTAGAAGATTTAGGTTATTATTCTATCGATAATCTACCCTTGTCATTGGTTCCCGACGCGGCTCAAAAACTGGTCTGTGATAGTGGGATTAAACGCATCGCCTTGGGTGTCGATATTCGCACCCCGCGTGCGGACTTGTCCAATTTCGATGAAACACATGAAGCGTTAAAGCAGAGATATGGCGAAGACGCGGTCACCGTGGTATATGTGACTGCGCAAGAAGAAACCTTGGTGGCGCGCTTTAATGCTACTCGCCGCATTCATCCGCTTATGGTGCAAGATACCAAAGGCGTAGAAAATACTGCTTATAATTTACCAGCGGCGATCGAAAGAGAGATTCAACTTTTACAGCCGATATTTAAGCAAGCGGATGTCAAAATCGATACCACTATGCTGAATATTCATCAGTTGAAAGAGCGCTTGCGTGATTATGTTGGGGTCGATAATCAAATAGTGATTAACCTGCTATCGTTTGGCTTTAAATACGGCAGCCCAATTGATGCAGATTTTGTCTTTGATGTGCGTATTTTGCCAAATCCACATTGGAATCCAACGTTACGAGCCGCAACCGGTCTTGACGCTGAGATTGCTGATTTTTTTGCTGATTATCCAGAAGTATCTGAGATGACTGAGGATATTGCAAAATTTCTCAATCGTTGGTTACCTGATTTTTTACATAACAATCGCCATACGGTCACGGTCGCTATTGGCTGTACCGGTGGTAAACATCGCTCGGTATTTATCACCAAGCATCTACAAGATAAACTGACAGCCAGCTTGCCCAAAGGTTTAACCGTTACTGCTAAGCACCGCGAAAAGCATCGTTGGTAGAGGTTGGTCGCAAGGTATAACCTCCAACGTATAAATGGCAACAATGCTATTAAATTTATGATTTATTATCTATTATCTCGAAAAATGGAAAGCTTTTATGATTGACTGGTCAGAACAAGATATGCGCGTATCGCGCACAGAGCTCAAAAAAGCTCATGAGCGCCTGCAGCAGCTTTCGATACCGCTTGCCAGCTTATCGAAAAAACAACTTAAAGCCTTACCCGCTAGCGATTATTTTATGGCGGAACTCATGGCGCTTGCCGATATCACCAGCGCTAATGCTCGCAATCGCCAGACCAAACGTGTTGGCAAGCTTATGATTGAAGAGAATCGCCATGAGCTGATAAAAGCATTATTTGATGCATATTTTCCTAAAGAGCAAGTTTCTAAAATAGAGAGCTGGTCTGAGCGCTTAAATATTAACGACGAAGGTACGCTTAAGCAGTTCGTCAAACAATATAAAGCCTCAGAGCAGCATAGTATGTATCAGCTATTGCTCTGGATTGAGTACGCTAAGCATACCAACGATGAGGAGCTAATGGCAGAATCAAAAGCAGATTTGGCCAGTTATATTCGTGAAGTCGCTATTTTAACGAATCTAAAAAAATAGCGATAAGAGATATTTGCTAGCAAAGTTGGCTAGTGGTTACCTATAAAACACTAAAGATAGAAGACTAAAGTACAAAAAAGCCAATCAGTAAAGATTGGCTTTTTTAATTGATCGGAAATAGCGTTTTTATATTTTTCTAAAAATACTAATGCTACTTTTTCTCGGCGCGAACTTTATCGACCAAATAATCTACTACTTTAGGGACAGTAGCACTTTCACCCGTTACGACGTATTTGCCTTGCACAACCACCGCTGGCACGCCTGATAACTGATAACGCTTAGCACCTGCTTGTGAGCGACCGATTTTGGTACCAACAGCAAATGAGTTATATAGGCTGTTAAATTTCTTTTCGTTCACGCCTTTAGACGCATACCATTTGCTCAGTGACGCTTGGTCAAATAATTGCTTGCCATCTTTATGTACCGCATCAAATAGCGCATCATGGGTTTTGTTTTCATAACCTAATAACTGAGCCGCATAGAAACCACGGGCACTGGCTTCCCAAACTGGGTTCAGCGCTGCTGGAGTTTTAAAGAAGGCCACGTCTTTACCTTTGTTTTTTGCCCATTTTTCCATATGCGGATTTAAGACGTTACAATGCGGGCAGCCATACCAGAAAAATTCACGCACAATGATAGCATCACCGCTGATTTTTTCTGGGTTGTCGAGCACACGGTAGTCTTTTCCTGCGACATAGTTGGCGGCTTGAGCGCCCATATTGGCAAGCCCAATAGCACAAGCCAGACCAGTCAATGCGATGATACGTTTCATACTTGTTCCTTGAGGTGTCAAAATTTGGAATGTTTGGTTTAGACGCTTTGATTCATAAGTTTTTAGCGTATTGACATAGGTTTCAAAATAAATCGGCGGCAATATGTCGCTTAAATTGATCTCGTTAAATCTACCTACAACAGAGTACTGCCTATAATAGCGTAAAATGCCCATAGTTGTGAACCCGATTCTTAACTAACGGTTGTAAAGCTGTGAGCTATTATTTAAGGTAGCTTACTTATGACTTTTAAGTTGAAGCTTATTAAGTTTTATCAAGGATAGAGTTATTAATTAAAGCCATTAGTTAATGACATTATAGAAAATTTAAAACTAGCAAATCTATTTTTTCTTGCTTTTATAACATTCTGACGCTTAATAATAGTGCTACTTAAGTAGTTGATAAAACCTTGCTTATGTTTAAACGATTCACCGTCGGTGACGATGTACTGACGACAAAGTTGCCGCTCTCATGCTAATATTGAGCCTATCATCATAACTCTGCACGATAATAATTATAATACCCATAAAGGAAAAATCCTATGAGCCAATCTTCATCTTCTACGCAGCCTGTGAATCATCAAGAAAACAATCCTATGAACAATGATATCGATGCTAATAACACTAACGGTATTAGCAATGTTAACAATGCTGCTAGCCAATTTGACCAAAACACGGCTATCAACGTCGATGCCAGTGAAGTAGAAAAATTCAACAATTTGGCGAGCGAGTGGTGGAATAAAACCGGTGCTTTTGCCACCTTACACGAAATCAATCCGCTACGTCTTAACTGGATAGAAGAAAACGTCAAGCGCGGCTTTATGAGTGCTGATAGCGATAAAACGGCAGAGATGGGCTTGGCGGGTAAAAAAGTCCTTGATGTCGGTTGCGGTGGCGGTATTTTGTCAGAATCAATGGCACGTCGCGGCGCTGATGTCACCGGTATTGACCTCGGTACAGAAAATCTAAAAGCAGCGGCCTTACATGCTGAGCAAAGCAACTTAAATGACACTTTGCGTTATCAGCATATTCCTATTGAGCAATTAGCTGCCACCCATGCCGGTCAGTTCGATGTCGTTACTTGTATGGAGATGCTTGAGCATGTGCCAGACCCCACTGCTATCGTCGAGGCGTGCTTTGCGCTATTAGCGCCGGGCGGCGTTTGTGTGCTATCAACGATTAACCGCAATCCTAAATCGTACCTGTTTGCCATCGTTGGGGCAGAGTATGTATTGCGCTTGCTTGATCGTGGTACTCATGATTACGCCAAATTTATCACTCCAGCTGAGTTAGATAACATGGCAGTCAATGCAGGTTTTACCCGTCAAGATATCATCGGCCTGCATTATAATCCATTGACCAAGCGCTATTGGTTGGCACAAAACGTTGATGTTAATTATATGATGGCGGTACAAAAACTACTGGCGTAAATCGTCTTTTATAAGTATTCCTTTTTGACCATTTTTTAAATTATTATTAAGAGCGCCTGTTATGAGCCAATTTGTAAAAGCTGTCTTGTTCGACCTTGATGGCACATTAATCGATACTGCCGCCGACTTCGTGCGCATTATTGGTAAAATGAGCAGTGAAAATGATTGGCAAGCGCCACCTGAAGCCGAAATTCGTGAGCAAGTTTCTGCTGGTGCCACGGCGATGGTACAGCTGATGTTGCGACACAACGACCAACTTGAGGTCAGTGAAGCTGAGTTAATGGCGTTTCGTCAGCAGTTCTTAGACGATTATGAAGCGGATATATGTGTCGATAGTTGTGTTTTTAGTGGGCTTGAAGAAGTGCTGCGCGTATTAGAAGAAAAAGGCGTGCCATGGGGCATCGTCACCAATAAGCCGCGTTATCTTGCTGAGCTTCTGCTAGAAAAAATGCAATTAGATGAGCGCTGTGCGGTGCTAGTGTGTCCGGATGACGTATCGCGTTCTAAACCCGATCCAGAGCCGATGTATGTAGCGCTAGAAAAACTTGCTATCCCGCGCGGTGCCGCTGAAAGCGTGCTTTATGTCGGCGATCATATACGCGATATCGAAGCAGGTAAGGCTGCGGGTATGCCAACTATCTTAGCCGCTTATGGCTATATTCCGCCAGAAGATCAAGGCAACTTAAAAAAATGGGGCGCAGACTATATTACCGAAACCCCTGCAGACTTGAATAAGTTATTACTTTCTTCTGGCAAGTTTGACTATTTATAAAACAAATAAGCCTTATAAAGCGAATAAATAATTTATCGAAATAGCTATTAAGCACCCTACCTATTAAATAATAAGCAGTGAGTAATGCCATGAGTGACAATACTAATCAGCCTACTAGCCAACAACAGATGCAATCAGCAGCGCAATCTTCTGTGCCATCTTTATCGCACGACGATATTCGTAATTTTGTGCCGCCTGATAACTGTTTAGAAGGTAAGACTATCTTGGTAACAGGTGCCGGTGATGGTATCGGACGTGTTGCCGCCTTAACCTATGCACGTTATGGTGCAACGGTATTATTGTTGGGGCGTACCAGTAGTAAACTTGAATACGTTTATGATGAAATAGAGAGCTTTGGTGGCAAGCAGCCTGCTATGTTACCAATGAATCTAGAAGGTGCAACCTATGCTGAGATGCAAAAACTAGAGAATTTGATTGCTAAAGAAGTCGGTCAACTTGATGGTATCTTGCATAATGCGGGCATGTTGGGCACCTTGACGCCACTTGAGATGTACGATGTCGATATGTTTGCCCAAGTAATGAAGGTTAATTTTACTTCTACCTTTATGCTCACGCAAGCCCTACTGCCTTTACTTAAGGACGCCACTCATGGTTCTATTGTTTTTACTTCTAGTAGCGTTGGCACCCATCCTCGCGCGTTTTGGGGCGCATATGCGCTGTCCAAGCAAGCGGTAGAAGGTATGAGCGATATTTTTACCCAAGAAACGCAAAATACCACTAACTTGCGCTTTAACTGT
Organism: Psychrobacter immobilis; assembly: GCF_904846285.1. Classification (GTDB taxonomy): domain Bacteria; phylum Pseudomonadota; class Gammaproteobacteria; order Pseudomonadales; family Moraxellaceae; genus Psychrobacter; species Psychrobacter immobilis_D. The sequence continues at coordinate 125,081 of NZ_CAJHAD010000008.1, forward strand.
ATCAATCCCGGCGGCACCCGTACCAATATGCGCGCCCATGCTTTTCCCGGTGAAAATCCTATGAGCCTCAAAACCCCTGAGGATATTATGGGCGGCTATGTGTTTTTGATGAGTGATGAAAGCATCGGCGTACGCGGTCAAGTGGTTGAGCTCCAACCAAAAGACTAATCTTCATCTACAGTTCTATTGAGCAATAATTTCATAGCTATTTTTATCATTTATAAAACCGCTTATTTGTTGAAATAAGCGGTATATAACCCCATCTATTTGTTATTAAAGACTTTTATAAAAAATTAAGTATGACTAATAAAAATAGGATGAGATTATGGCAGGTGGTTGGTCAAGAGATGGGGCAGAGCATGAGCAAATGGATGCGACCGTTAACGATGCGTTAGAGCGCGCGCGGCGAGCGCTACCAACGGGTAAAAGCGCTGAGTTTTGCGATGAGTGTGGCAACCCGATTCCAGAAGCGCGGCGTATTGCCGTGCCGGGCGTGCAGCACTGCGTCGGCTGTCAGTCGCAACTGGAACAAGAAGCAAAGGCGACTGAATTATTTAATCGCCGCGGTAGTAAAGACAGCCAATTACGTTAGTTTTATGCACTAAATATTCAACGTTAAAGTAATATAGTATCTGCACTTTAAAAACGATACAGTGCGACTGAGATGAATTTTTCGATGCCTCTGTGATAACGGCAAGCAAGGAAAATTTATACCAGTCGCACATGTATATTAACGTATCGATTTTATTTCAAACTGACGATAGTTAGAACAATAAAAAACCCTGCACATTGATTGCAGGGTTTTTTATGGCATTGAATATTATCAATATTAAACGCTAAACCTATTCGCTTTTAGCGGCTTCTACTTCTGCTTCATCTGGCACGAATACATAACCGACGCCCCAAACAGTCTGGATATAACGCGCTTGTGAAGGATTGTCTTCAATTAAGCGACGTAAGCGTGATACTTGCACATCAATAGAGCGCTCCATCGCACCCCATTCACGACCACGGGCAAGGTTCATCAATTTATCACGTGTCAACGGCTCGCGTGGATGTTGCACCAAGGCTTTTAATACCGAGAATTCACCGGTTGTTAAAGTAACCACATTGCCATCACGTTTAAGGGTACGAGTCGATAAATCAAGGGTCCATGGTCCAAATTCAACCACTTCAAGTTGATGACTTGGCGCACCCGGCAACTCACGATTTTGACGGCGCAGCACCGCTTTGATACGGGCCAATAGCTCTTTTGGATTAAAGGGCTTTGGTAGATAATCATCAGCGCCTGCTTCAAGTCCAGCAATACGATCGGCGTCGCCACCTTTAGCAGTCAACATAATAATCGGAATATCACCATTGTCTTCACGCAAACGCTTACAGATACTGATACCGTCTTCACCTGGTAACATCAAATCTAAAACCACCAATGAGAACAGCTCACGCTGTAGCAATTTGTCCATCTGATTGCCATCATGAGCCGTACGAACGATAAAACCATCGTCTTCTAGAAAGCGTTGTAATAAAGAGCGCAAGCGTGCATCGTCATCAACGACCAGAATGCGCTGGTTTAGGGTATCAGGGCTGTTGTTATCTGTCATACAGTCATCCTCTTATAAAAATTATTATTAGTCAAAACTCTTAGTAAAATTATTGGTAAAACCCGTTTATAAAAATATCATTAAAAGACATAACTTAAAATTTTGTTATTATTTAATGATCATTCCGTTGATAAGTAAATCATGATTAGCAAAGCATTCGTTGTCATAAAAAAATATAGTTGTCGAAAAAATCTATAAAAAATAGAGACTTTTGTTCAATGTAGCAGTACTGAGCCATATTTATGCTCTTGATACTTTAGTGTATAAGATTGCAGGCGCAATTGCATCACTGATACGGATAAATGCTGTATGCGTTTGTTTAACAAGGCGCGGGAACGGACGATATGAGACGATTTTTGCCATAAAACAGGCGATAAATAACGAAAAGATAAAAAGGATTTTTATTCATGCAGCTTTTGCTATAATGCAAAACTACATTTCTCAACGATTGATACGTCTATGAGTAGCACTGATACCTTAACGCCATCTCAAACCTCGACAAATGCACAGGTTTTGGATGCAACCACACACGCGAATATTCACGACAAGCTTGCTCGCGCGCTTGGCATTAAGACTGCTCAAGTCAATGCGTTTGTGAAGCTTTACGATGAAGGCGCGACCGTTCCCTTTATTGCTCGTTACCGTAAAGAAAAGACACAGAATCTTGCCGATGCGCAGCTACGAGCTTTAGAGAAGTCGCTTAATTATGAGCGCGACATGGCAACCCGTCGTCTCAAAATTACTGAACTACTAAGCACGCAAGGCAATTTGACCGACGAGCTACAGGCGCGTATTGATAATGCGACGTCGAAACTTGAGCTTGAAGATATCTATTTGCCATACCGTCCACGTCGCCGTTCACCAGCTGCTAAAGCACGTGCCGCCGGTCTTGATGTTGCTGCTCAAGCAGTGTTGACGCAAGAAATCACGCCAACTGACGCATTAGCAGACTATCAAGTTCAATCGAGCATTACCGATGAAAGTGGTAATGAGATTGAAGTGGATTTTAGTGATATCGACAAGCAATTGGCAGGCGTACAAGCCATCATCGTTGATGAGTGGACGCAGGCATTGGGTTTACTTGATAATCTGCGTAGTGGCTTTGCTAAAACCGCCAGTATCGTCTCGGCTGTTGCCAGTGAAGAAAAACGCGAAGTTGGTGAGAAATTCAAAGATTACTTTGAGCATAGTGAAAGCTTGGCGCGTCTGCCAAATCATCGTTTATTAGCAATGCTACGCGGTCGCCAAGAAAACGTCTTGGGTCTTAAAATCGAAGGCGAAGACGCACCTTTCATTGAAAAAATTGTTAAGCATTTTGAGATTGATACCAAAGCGCCTGCAGAACGTCAAGAATTTTTGATAGAAGCAGCCACTAGCTTATGGAAAGAAAAATGGCGTCCGCATATTGAGCATCGTTTATTGACAGAAAAGCGTCTGACTGCTGAAGCCGATGCGATTGATGTCTTTGCCAATAACTTACAGCATTTACTCATGTCAGCGCCTGCTGGCCGTAAAGTGATTTTAGGTGTCGATCCTGGTATCCGTCATGGCGTTAAAATGGCGATTGTCGATGCCCAAGGCCATGTGATGTTGGATAGCGAAGACAAGCCAGTTGTCGCAACCGTTTATCCGTTTGCTCCTGACAATAAGATGGATGAAGCCAAGAAAGTCATCGATGAGCTATTAAGCACTTATAATGTCGATTTAGTGGCTATTGGTAATGGTACGGCCAGTCGCGAAACAGATGCGATGATTAAAGAGATTTTGGCAGCCAACTCTGAGTTAAAAGCCAAAGCCGTTATCGTGAATGAATCAGGCGCTTCTGTTTATTCGGCGAGTGAGCTTGCCAGTGACGAGCTTGCCAATCTAGATGTCTCTGTACGCGGTGCGATTTCTATCGCGCGTCGCTTGCAAGATCCACTATCAGAATTAGTTAAGGTTGACCCAAAAGCGATTGGCGTTGGTCAATATCAGCATGACGTTAACCAAACCCAGTTGGCTGATAGCTTAGATAAAGTTACCCAAGATAGCGTAAATGCCGTTGGTGTCGATGTGAATACGGCAAGCCCCGCTATTTTGGCACATATTGCAGGCTTGAACAAAAATGTCGCCCAGCAAATCGTTACCTACCGCAAAGAGCATGGCGCTTTTGATAGCCGCGAGTCATTGAAAAATGTTCCACGCTTAGGTGCTAAGACATTTGAGCAAGCGGCAGGTTTCTTACGCGTACATGGTGGCAGTAATCCGCTTGACGCGACCGGCGTACATCCAGAAAGCTATGCGCTGGTTGACAGCTTACTGGCGCAAACAGGTAAAGCATTGCCAGAAGTTATCGGTAACGATGGCGTGCTAAACAGTATCGATACCACTGCGCTTGCTGCTAATGACGATAACATCAGTGTAAAAGCCATCATAGAAGAGCTTGCCAAACCAGCTCGTGATCCACGTCCTGAGTTTAAAACTGCTAACTTCCGTGATGATGTCAATAGTATCAAAGATTTGAGCGAAGGCATGACCTTGGAAGGCGTAGTCACTAACGTCACCGCATTTGGTTGCTTCGTTGATGTGGGTGTCCATCAAGATGGTCTCGTCCATATCTCACAGATGGCCAATGACTTTGTCGCTGACCCGATGAACCGCGTCAAGCCTGGCGATATCGTCTCGGTACGTGTTATCTCTATCGATGAAAAACGTGGCCGTATTGGCTTTAGTATGAAGCCTGAGTCTGAAAAACCAGTACGCCCAGCTGTAAAGGCGTCTGAAAGTACCAGTAATGACGATAAGGATAGCCGTCCACGTAGTAACCGTCCAGCTGCTGATAAGCGTCCGTCAAAACCGCGTGGCAATCGTCAAGGTAAAGACAATGCTAATAACCGCGTTAAAGCGCCAAGAACTGAGAAAGTAGTAGCATCTAGTAAAGAAGCACCTAGTAAAATGGGTACGCTTGGTGCGCTATTACAAGAAGCTGGCGTCACTAAAGCTAAAAAATAATATTTATTCATGAAGATTAACTAAAAAGGCAGCCAGATGGCTGCCTTTTTTATTGAGAATATATTGGAGGATTCTTTTTAAGATTGGTTTCGCTAATTATAATTTATAGCGCTTGCATTGGCTCGGTATCTTATTCGCTTTCTAATAATGTTTCTTCTTGTAGGGCTGCTTCTTCATCCAGCATGGCTTGTTGTAGATCTTGTTGTTGCATCGCTTCATCAGAGTTTTGCATTGCCGCTTGTTGCGCCTGCATGTCTTCTTGCATATTCTCTTGCTCTGCTTGTAGATCAGTGGTCATTGGCTGCTGGCTAGCGATATTATTAACCTTTGCTCTTTTGATTATTTGGGTTTCGCTCACCTGAAAAGGATTAGATTGATTTGCTGCTGTTACATCATTTGTATTGTTACCTTCAGCTTCTAAGATAGCAGCAGTTTGCATATCTACTGCTGTAGTATCAGCAGGCGCCGCCATAGCCAAACTTGGAATAGTAAGCGCAGCGCCAATCAGTAGCGATAAAGATAGAGTCGTTTTTTTCATTAATAAAATCCTTAATTTACAATATTATAATGTCAGTCTAAAATATTTCAAACTTGACGCTTATTTTATGTGCTGTGTATATAACAGCCTTTTATCACAAATCTATTTAGTATCTCGAATCTATAT
>NZ_CAJHAD010000009.1 GCF_904846285.1 Psychrobacter immobilis
GACACTTTTAATCACTTGTGCTCGAAAATCTGCTGAATAGGTCATTTGTTATTCTGCCATTTCGTTTGTTTTAAAACGATTGTATCTTATTTAAAAAGAACTGACTATAGTACGATTCTTTATGTGGCACCCTTTAAGTTTGAAAAGCGCTATTAGGATAATCTTAATCAGTCAGGCATTGCTGCCTGACTCAAGTAGATCTGTCTCCGATATAGTCGGGACGGTTCAGTTGAGCGATTAATGAGACATTATGGCTTACAAGACATTGAGCGGCTAGGTATATACTGCTTTTATCATTAATGTATTTACACGAGTAATTGTCGGCTGGAAAGTATCTAGTCGTATGAACACTGATATAGCAGCGGTAAATCAGGCGATAGCAGACAGAAATAAGCCTAAGGAGGTGATTCATCACAGTGATCGAGGGGTTCAGTGCTTATCCATCTGCTACACCAATAAAATTGCCGAATCGAACATTATTGCGTCTGTGGGCACCAATGGTGATTCATGCAACAATGCATTGGCTAAGACGATTAATAGGATTTATAAATCTGAGGTGTTTCATTATTTAAAGCAGAGCTGGGACGGTGTAAATGATGTTGAACTGGCAACCTTTGAATGGGTGGATTGGTTCAATAAAACCCGTTTGCATAGTACGATTGGTTATGTGTGACCCTTTGAGTTTGAAAAGGGGTATTGTAATAATCTTAATCTGTTAGGTGAAGCTGCCTAGCTCAAGTAAATCAACTTCCGATAAAGTCGGGGCGGTTCAGTTTAGTCGTTTCTGAAGGTTGGTCTTGGTCTCTTCCAAATAGCTAAGGATAGCTAAAAACAGCTAAGCCTAGCTAGGTTTAGCTATTTAAAGTGTTTTAAAAAGAGCCTAGTAGCTGTCTGAGTCTGACGTTTTGCCAGTGATCGATTTATTTGTAAATAAATCTATTCATGATGTGCCTTTCTATATTGTCTATATAGAAGTAATGAGTTTTGATCAGCTAGTAAAAATTGTTGCAGAGAGAAAAAGTGGTTTTGTCTCTTAGTTAAGAATACCTAGTTTATTAAGCATGAAATTAGTACAAAAAAAAGACTTGAAATAGTTATTTAGTCGCCTAATACTAATCACTCTAACATTTAGTATAAGGAAGGTACGATGGATAGTCCATACGGTGATGATCATATAGAAAATATTGTTGACTTTGATAAGCTTACATTAGAAGACCAACAGCTTGAAGATGAAGAGCTTACACCAGAAGAGCAACAGCTTGAAGATGATATTACTGAACAAATGGCAAAGCAGGGTTTAGCGCACGATGACTTTGAAGGTGACGTGCCTGTTGGGGCTTTCATTGATATAAATCGATAAGTTGCTCTGATGCTATTAAAGAAAAAAATAAGCTGCGTAACGCAGCTTATTTTTTTATAGCGTATCAATGAACTCGAGTCGCTATCTTACTTTCAATCCACTTAGCAACTTCGCTTTCGACCCATGCCACACGTCCCTTGGTTAGCTTAACCTGAACGGGGAAGGTGGGATCGTGACGGTCTGATCTTTTATCGAGCATGTCGTAAATCGTAGTGCTGCTAAGCCCTGTATAATGTACGACTTGCTTTAGCGGTAGCATGCGAGGTATTTGCGGCATGCTTCGTGTTGATACGTTTTGTTGAGTGCCTGTGTTTAAAATTTCCATGAATATCTCCTTATTAGTTAATGAGAGCGTCATCTCTCATACAGTGAGGGAGTCCCATATTTTTTTACGGCATCCTATACAGTCCGTTCTCTAGTCTTGGGTTGAAGTAATAAAAAAGGAGCAGAATGAATCCGCTCCTTTTTATGTCACCTATCTGCTTTGAATGCGTTAGCTCACCGCTGTAACACTTTGCCGTAATCCTTGCTCAATGCTAGTCACGTTATGAGTCGCTAACCTGTTTTGATAATTCCCTTGCTGAACACTACTGACATCATCAGTCTCTACTGGATAAAATTCTTCGACCACATCAAGTAGACTATCGCTATCAATCTCAAAGCACGAATTCACATAGCCAAGCTTCGCGGCTTCCTCTAATGCCGCTTGATCAAAGCCGTGTTCACTTAGCTCGGTATCAATCGCTCTGGCATGTTGTACTGCATCTTTAAGTGTCACACCATCACGCAAGGTTAAATCCACAAAGTAAATCGGCGTTCGATAGCTTTGCGTCGTGCTTTTACCTCGTAGGGTTAGTTGCAGTGGCAAACACGACAGCTTATTGCTTGATACTGCTGCAAAATAGCTCAGCCGTGCTGCAAGCGTTCTAATGCTATTAAAGCCTGTAGTGCGAAAGATAAACGTACCAAGCTCATCGTCTTCACTGAGATTAACGTACAAGCGACCATATGGCTTACACGCGCCACCTTGCGCGAGTGGACAGCGATCAGGTGATGGGCATGGCAGTGTTTCCACGCCATTGCTTGTGCGGCGCTGACACTGCTCACCGTCACCCACACATAACGGTCTGCCCGTTTGTCTATCAAATAGCGTGTACTCAGCTCGTAGGTTTAATTCTGGATCATTGAACAGCATACGTACGGGAATATGTCTGAGCTTACCGTCATTATTTGCACGTAGCTTTTCGTCTAGTGGATGATTGATCCAGCCGTCTTTATTTTGAACTTGGCTGGTGATGGTGAATTGATCGTCTTTAGCAGGAAGACGTTTGCCGTCTTTTTGAACGACACGTCCAATGCTGATGCGACCTAAAACTGGTGGAGTAATCGTTAGACCTTTAATCATAGTGATATTCCTCATATGTTTTAGTTAGCCATAAAAAGCCCACCTGTGCTAGGTGGGCTGTTATGTGCTTACTTTAATTGATTATCTTTGATCGGTTGATGAATGTATTGATGGTTATTAATAAGTGATTGATGGCTTAATCGTTTAAGACCACAAAGCGACGACTACCTTGACGAGTTTTGCCAAATTTAGCTAATAGCTCAGGATGGGCTTTGATAACGGCTTTACTATCCAAGCCAATACTGTCTTTCGAGCGTTTCCAAGAAATTGCGCCCATCGAAAATACCGCAATCTCATTATCTTGGATTAAGCTTTGCAGCTGATGCTTCACTTGATCATGACGCTGCTCTAGTTCCTGCATGTAATCACGGTAGCTAAGCAACTGCTCGAACAACTTGTTCGCACCATCGTCATCTCGTAGATCAACCTTGCTTGATGGCTCAGGCGTTGGATAAAGCTGCTTTAATGCTCTCGCTGCGGACTCACTATGATCAGGGGTTGGTGGCGTATCTGTCTCCACGTATTGCCAGAATTCACGCTCATGCTCGATAATAGAGGCAATCAAGCGCTCATCACGCTCAACCTTATAAATCTTCGCTTCATGTCCGCAAAGCAGCACACAGATATGCGCAGCCTGCTTACCCGTAACCGCTAATTGATGCTGCACTTGGCAGGTGACATATAACGGTACGCCATGCTTCCAAAGCTTAGCACCATGTTCCCCAGCCGTTTTACACTCTAAAATTTGTACCTCGTCACTACCAGTGATTGCGTAGTCTAAATTAGCTAACATAAAGGCTTTGTCAGGATCAGGATGCTGCAAGATGGCATTGACACGCCTGACCTTATTGCCAGTGTGTTCTTGATAGTATTTAGCCACCATTGGCTCTAGCGTATTGCCCCAGTACAAAGGCGAATAGCCATCAATACTCTCATCGACGCTTGATTCCATACGTCCTGTCTTAATCATCCATAACTCCAGCATGGATAGATAAGGATGTATACCACAAGCAGCTGCGGCATCAGAGCTGCCAATGCCTTGCTTGCGAAATTGTAGCCAGTCCTCACGGCTTAGGTTTTTAGTATCAACCAAACGCTTAGGGGTGGTTGATTGATTAGCAGATGGCTTAACCGCTTTATTATCTACTTTAGGCGTTGGCAACTCTTCGCTATTGTGCCGAGCTTTGATTGAAGCCTTACTCTTAACGGTTACACGCTTAGCTCTTGGCTGAATGATTGTTGTATTGTTTAATGCGATCATGTTCATGATGAACTCCTTCGTTAGATTTATTATTCATAAGTAATACGGTACTTTGTTTGATTAGCGGCATAAAAAAACCACGCTCAAAGGCGTGGTTGATTCATTAGTTAAATACAGTGTCTATGCGATTAGGCGACTAGGCAATTAAGCGCAGCGCTTCATCGAGGCTTTTATCTTTAAGCTTTGCCCCTGCGCCAAACCATGCTGAGTCAAGGCGATGATCCTGCGACATAGCACGGCGTTCATGATCAACAAACTCCGTCATGGCTGACAGCAAGCCATAAGCGGTGTCTTTAGCCGAGTCTAAATCTGCGCCTCGGCCTTGGCCGTTAAACATAGTCATCACCTGATTCATGGCACGGGCATTAGGAACCGCTTCTTTCTCCTTCTTAGCGGTATTAAACAGAATCAAGCCGTCGTCTTTGACATCGTTAAACACGCGGTTTAAATAATTGGCCGCTTCTGCTTGGGTCACTCGTCTGTTGGTTAGCTGCTTCATCTCATAGTTAAAGTCGTCCCACTGGCTGACAGACACGCCTAGTTGTTGTTTTACCTTGTCGGCATCAAAGGTAGTGCTATGCGGTACTTTGACCACGCCGCCACTACCATCAGCCAAACTGATTGCTAAGGTGTTATTACACACCACACGGATATTGGTGAACTGTGCTGTGGTGGCTAATGTCCCATCACAAGCGGTTGCTAGTAGCAAATAGCCATGACTGACATCACCACCTCGTAGTGTTGCTGATTGACCAGTACGAGCGAGTGCCCAGAACTTACGACCGCCTTTAAGCACTCCTGCTGTTTCTAGCTCAAAGTCAGCTTGTTCGGTGAGATCCCGATAAAACTCTAGAATCTCACTCGGTTGTACTTCTTGGTAGCGTTGACTGACCACTGACAACGGCTCCAAGTTATCACTGCGATACAGCACCTTATTGCTATCAAAAGGCATGATCAGGTTTTGGCCTTTATCATTGGTTGCCATGTAGCTGACGTCTGAGGACTCAATACGCCAATCCATACCTGCCTCACGTGCCCAGACTTCGATAGGCTGCTTGGGGGATAACTCTTGCCCTAGTCCATGCCAGGGGGTTTCGCCGACGTACGCCATTGATTCGATTAAATGTGCCATGGTATTGCTCCTTGATATATTAGATGGTTTTGCTTAATGGGTTATATGAGTGCTTTAGATCGTAAAGGTTGATAAGCAGGTATGACAGGAATAACGGGGTCTTTCGGATAAAGTAATTAAAGGTGGCTGCTGTCGCTTGTCTTTAGCCAAGCTGATCGCAGAAGCCATGGCAGTCCCTACCACCACACCGATTGTTGCATTGATTTTGTAGTACTTGCAGATACTCATACCAAGCCCTGAAAGGGAAGATTGTGAACACAGTTGCTCAAAGATAGTAGATGCACTGTCACCAGGTAGACTACTTGTGACGTTTGATGAATGACAGTGAGGGCAGATTGGTCTCATAGAGAACTCCTTTTTTTATTGCGCATAAAAAAAGGCCTGCAATGAAGCAGACCTTTGAATGGAATGAGTGAGTGTTAAACAGACAGGTAAGCGAGGCTATCTGTCTTATCTCATGGGGGTACTATATATCTAAGATTATTTTGCTATGAGATTGTGCCTCTATGCTTTACCTACATCAGCTCCCTTTTACTAAGCTACTTAAGCATACTTTGCCCAAAGGTATTCATATTCGGTAAAGACACTTTAAGACGTTGATAGCTGCCATCAGGCTTATCAGGACGGGTTAAATACAAAGCGGCATTAACCGCATTCTCAACTTCTTGCAAGTTATTACGATGGATCATCCCAATACCAAGCTTGCCGTAGCGTGCAAGGCCTTCCTTATATTCTTTAGTATTTAGGATAAAGCAATAGCCAACGCCTTCAGTAATATCTCGCCATTTTTGTCCAACTTGATCAGCCAAATAGCTGTCCTTGTAATGTTTTGCGCCATCAAAGATCAATAGCAGATGACAGTGAAAGCCACCATTTTCTCCACCATGTTCTAATGACCAAGCATGATGAAGTAAATGCTTAAAACAAGTATCGCCATTATGAATGGCGTCTCTTAACTTTTTCATATGAAAGTCAAAATCACGAATAGAAATGTGATGACTGATCTCTTGTATGTATTTTAAATCCACTCTTACAAACAACAATCTTGAATGATTTGAGATTAGGTTTCTGATATTAGGCTCTAAGCTTTTGCTGTTTTGATTACTTTGATAACGCCACGCATTGTAATCCTTCTTAATGACCTTTTCATAGTTTGACAGTAAATTAATAAACTGCATTGTCTTTTCATTATCCCAAAAGACGTTATAAGGATAATCGTTACCAATAATTATATTGGTGCTTTCTATAAATGCCTGGAGTGGTTTTGAATATATGAATTCAGAATCAAGGCTAATCATGAACGAGTAGTAGAACTCGTTCAATTGGCTTTTGATTTGTTGGAAATTGATGCTACTAAATAATACATCTCTAACCAGTCTGTCGACGTTCGAGATGAGTTGTGAGTGATTAACGGTTGAATAGATCATGGTTTGTTTTCCTATGAATATAAAGTTGAATGGGTGCTACATATATTTATAGGGTTGTGTATTTTTTTATTCCTAGGTGCGGATAGTATCCGCCTTAGTTAAGCAGTCCTTAATATAACTTATATTATCTTACCGTCCTTTTGCTGGTGTCAAAATAGCAGTTTTATATAGGCAGCCTTGGGTGTACGAAAAATAAAACCCCGTAAATTACTGCACCTTGGAGAAGAGGGTGAAGATGGAGTTAGCTGATCATCATTAACGTTAGTTTATAAGGATTTTATAGCTCAACCTTATATAATTCATTTGATATACTAAATTTATACCGACGTTCTAATGACGTTTTAACGATGTTTTAATGACGAAAATAATGGTATTCTAACAATAAGGAATTAGTAAAAAACAATTTACTTTTAATTATTATATAATAAAATATAATGAAACAGAGGCTTGTTAACAGGACAAGAATTGCATGGTATTAAATATAGAAGATGAGAAATATATTGAAAAAAGAGTCAATGCTCTTAGCATCTACAGTGTGTATTGGTGTATGTATGAGTTACGATTAGTAGGTGACTTACCAACAGGAACTATATTGAAGGATGATTCGTTCTGTAAAAAAAGGCTAATAAGGATTTTAAAACAACGACCTTATAGTCCTAGAGATTTGAATAGATTATTAGAAGCCAGTGCTGAAAACAGTATACCGCTTTACTATGTCAAGTGGTTCTACGAGGATAGAAGAGCGGCGTTGTGGTTAAATATGGTTTTAAAAAAATATAATATCCCGAGCAATTTAGTATCTATAGAATCTGATATAGATGTTTTTGTTCATGATGTTATTTTTAATAGAAGAGTGTTGATCCAGAATAAAAAAGTTGTTGATCAAGATAGCGATGCACAAATAAAATTGAAAGAGAAAACTTTAAATTTATTAAAAGACGCTTACCTTCTTAGTAAGTTAAATTCAAAAGACATTCGATGGCTTACTAATAAGAACAATGGTAGCGCTAAAATAAATTATGCGTATCAATACATGAGTGAAATGTATGATCTCGATAATTTGAGACAAAATAAAGAGCAGAAGAAAAAATACAGAGACTGGAACAAAAACGCTAATAAGCTTGGATACCGGCAGGCTTTAATTTGTACTGATGCTATTGAATTTAAAGCAACAGATACAGCTATGCGGCTTTGTCATATTCTGGCCTCACTAGATTATTGGGTTTTTGATACTCATTGGATTTATCAAAAGGGGGATATTGTAAACGGAGAAAAAACTGATAATAGAATGCTCTTTATTAGCAATATGTATGAGGCTTGGAATGCAAAACAAAAGCGTGATCGCGATAAAATTAAGAAACAACAAGGTATAGATCTTACCAGTGACAATAAGAAAAACCTAAAGCATCTTGCTAAGGCTTGTGGTAAGACACAGCGTGAAGTGTTGAATGACTTAGTTGAATCTGCTTATAGTCAGATGCGAAATCAAGAAATTAAGCTGTCCCCATCTTTCCCTAATCAATATAAGGCTTTCGATAAGATAACTTTAGAGAAGCCCTCAAGCTTGCCAAGCGAACATACTGAGAGAGAGGTCATTTCTGAAGACACTTTTCTAACTAAAGATAAGCAAGAGTTAAGTAGCGATTATGATGCAGAATCGGTTGGCTCATCGACATACGATAATGAAGATGTGCCAGCTGAGACTATTACACCCAAACAAGAAGTTAATACATTACAGCCATTTTATCCTGAAGGAAGCAATGGAAAACAAGCTAAGGAAACAGCCGATACTAATACAGAAAATTACGCTAAGTTATGACTTAATACAGGGATATATTTTTCTGGTTTTCTGAGCCTAAGCCGATAAATTCTATATGCAGCTCAACTGATTGTAATGCAAAGTTTATTGAGTCTAGTAAAGTTCATATTGATAGACGGCTTTAATAACTTCTCGTAATTAGTTAAATACATCAGTTATTCTCAATGTAGACTTGCAGCTCATCAGCTGTGATACCTTGCTCTAATAGCGCTTTGAGCAGATCTTGTTTATCAGCGTTTTGTAATGTGTTTGGTTGCTTACTTGCCAGTGACTGCTCAATTTGCTGCCTTGCTGTCTGAAAGTCTACGACCTCGCCTGTGTCTCTCAATAGGTCTAAAAAGTCTGCCCAGACCTGCATGATTTTACGACGCTCTTCTAAATGCTGCGCGTGGTTATAAACCGCGCGAATGCTGCTTTTTTTATCATGCGCCATCTGCTTTTCAATCGCGTCGCCCATATAGCCAAGCTCGTTTAGGTTGGTAGAGGCGATGTGACGAAAGCCGTGACCTGTCTGTTTGCCTGCGTAACCCAAGATATCGAGCGCATTATTGATAAACTCTTCACTATATGGCTGATGCATGCCTGTATGATAAAACACGTACTCATATTGCCCCGTGATGGCTTTCATTTCCTCTAGCACTTTGAGCATTTGATCTGACAGTGGTACGACATGCTTACGCGCAATTTTAAGGTTATCAATATCAACACGCCATAAGCGATTGGCAAAATCGATATGTGACCACTTCATCATACGCAGCTCGATGGTACGACAGAATGAATAGGCTAAGAATTTCATACCTAATCGGGTTTGGTCGTGACCATGATAGCCTTCGATAGCTTGGAGTAGGGCAGGTAGCTCATGGATATCCACATGCTTCATGTGCTGACTTTTGGCTTTAGGATAGAGGGCCTTTAAATCATCGATTGGGTTTTGCTCAATGATGCGCTCACGTTTGGCACGTCTTAAAACATTAGCCACCAGATCAATTGTGCGTCTAGTGACCTCACGTGGTGGCTCACCTTTTGTGTTTACACGCGTTTCGATCTCATCTGCCATCGATCGACAATCCTCAAAGCTTACATCTTTTAGTGCAATGCCTTCAAAGTGGGGCAACACGTCTTTATGCATCCGGTTATAGTCCTGCTGATAAGTACGAGGCTTGACGTTGCGCTTGCGCTCAGCGAGCCAGTCTAAGGCGTAGTCATTAAATTTCTGCGCGTGGATGTTAGCAAGCTTGTCTTGACGCTTTTTATTTTTTGGGTCGATACCATCAGCGAGCAGCGCTTTAATCTCAGTATTGGCTTGTCTAGCTTCAGCAAGCGACATGATGGGGTAAGTACCAAGTGTTAGCCGTGTCTGCTTACCATCGAAGCGATAGGCGCTTATCCATGTCTTTGTGCCAGTATTGCGTACTAATAGCTGTAAGCCTTGCTGATCACTGTATTTGTCAGGACGTGAAGGTGTGCATTTCTCACTAGGTTTAAGCTTGCGTATCTTACTATCGCTTAACATGTTGGTCTATTCCCTATGGCTACAAGCTGTATGAATCAAGAGATACAACAAAAACGTTGGTCTAATGCTGAATCATAAAGCCTAAATGTTGGTCTTTTTGAGGTCTAATGAAATCATAGACCAACAGATAGACCAACACAAGCCACAGGATAGGTGGGTCACATTGGGTCGAATTGGGAAAATAGCAGGCATAAAAAAAACGCTAGACGCGTTATTTATAAAGGGTTGTAGAGGTGTGTGGGAGTGTTTGGGAATAGGTAGGAAAACTAAGATTTTATAAGATTGGCGGTGAAGGAGGGATTCGAACCCTCGATACGCTATGAACGTATACACACTTTCCAGGCGTGCGGTTTCAGCCACTCACCCACTTCACCATTTTTTGCAAGACCAAGATTTTTGGCTGCCTAAGTATAGCGGATAGCATTTAAAATGTCACGGCCTGCGCCGCATCTTTCTTTATTTCTAACTGCCTGCTAGGATAGCGCATACGTAATGACAGGTATAGATGGTTGAAAGTGGCATGATAAGTTTTTTTAAAGATAAAGCACAGGTTAAAAATAACATCATAATGGCAGTATTCACTGTCTTAATAGGGATGTCATCTGCACAAGCGGACGACCTGAGCCAGTGTAGCCAGTCGTTTTATGGTGGCGTCTATCCTGAATTTACTAATCCTAAGCTCAGCAATAATACCCAAGCGCTATGTATGGACGGTTTTGCCGTTATGTACTCAGGCGTCTCACGCACCCCGCTGTGGTCAGCAGAATATCTTGACCGCAAGCGCTTGCAGCAAGCCAAAGAGATTGACCGAGAAGACAGCTTTCATGAAGAAAGCCGCCTACCAAAATCCATGCGCGCCAAGCTCTCTGATTATTCAGGCTCCGGTTACGATCGTGGGCACTTAGCACCCAATGGCAATATGGCCAATCGCAGCCAGCAGTACGATAGTTTTAGCCTTGCCAACATCGCGCCACAATCACCGCGTAACAATCGTTATATTTGGCGTAATATTGAGTCAGCCACGCGCTATTTAACCCAGCAATATGGTGAGGTTTACACCATTACAGGGGTGGCGTTTACCAATAAAAAAACCAAACAACTGGCCGATCGGGTGCTTGTACCCAGTCATTTTTTCAAAGCGGTTTACATACCTGCAAGCAATCAAGCAGGGGTGTATTATGCGCCCAATGATGAATCAGAGCGTATAGAAGTGATTAGTGTTGATGAATTAACCGCCAAGATTGGCATCGATGTTTTGCCGGTATTAGACGCCCAAACCAAAGCGCAAGCGTTTGATTTGCCTTTAAAGGCAGGTGACAGCTCCGATTTGCCCGAAACTTCCCCAGAAGAACCAATTTGGATGCTATTTGTCCTAGCAATCATTGACTGGCTCATGGCACAATTGCAGACATAAATGCAACTAAATCCACACAGCATTGAAAGATCGTGTAATGCGCTGTTAAGGTAAAGGAGGACTAAATGATTGATCCATTTGCAAATAATCACCAAAGTATGCAGATTGGCGATTTGGTAATCGAAAACCAAGAAGACAAAATTATTATTTATGGCGACATTAATCTGGTCTTTAACGATATTGGATATGAGCAAGCACAACAGCTACACGAGCTCACAAGTAAAATTATGCTGGCATTTGAAAACCGCAGTCAATATAGTAATACTGAGGATAAGTCAAAAGAAAAAGATGACCAATCAGATAAAATTATAGACAATCCGTTCCTGTAACTGTTTGATATGCTTTTGGTTTTAGAGAAATAATAAACTATAAAAAAATTACTAGGCAAATTCTAAAAATTGCTTATAATGAGTTAAGACATCGCTTATGTCGATCAGATTTTTTATATAAGACTGAGCATTAATTAAACACTAATGCAGGTTACTAACTTAAACTTTAGGATAGAACCGCAAGCTTGCAATAAAAGATTGTTGATAAAAGGATAAGCGTAGGACATCAGAAACACAACGTTTCTAGTAATCATTGAATGAAGGGAGTCAATTTATGAAATTATTCGCAAAAACCACTTTAGCAGTTGCCGGTATCAGTTTAGCAAGCATGGCATTCGCCGCTGACCCATTACACAATACTACTTGGCAGACTTTTGATGAAGGCCAGCCAAAAGGCGTGGTTAAAATCACTGAGTCTAATGGCGTCCTAACTGGTAAGCTTATCAGTACGACTTCAGAAAAAGGTAAAAAGCATGTTGGCATGACGATCATCTCTGGTCTGAAAGCTGACGGTGGTGGTAAATACAGTGGCGGTACGATTACTGACCCTGAAAAGAATAAAGACTATCGCATGACTGCTAACCTAAGTGGCAGCACCTTAAAACTAAAAGGTTATATCGGTCCATTCTCACGTAGCCAAACGTGGAAAAAGAAATAAGCTGATATAATTCTACTTTATTAAGCTTGGTTGTTAACGTAGATTAAGCTTTATAAAGAATAAGAAATAAAGAATCCCGCATGACCAAAAGGTTATGCGGGATTTTTAGTGGTGGCACTTTTACTAATAACGGTTTTATTGGTGAGTGCTTTATCAATACTGCTTTTATCAATACGTTTTTATAAATGCTAATTTTATTAATGATGGTCTTATTGTGGATAAAATGAACCCCAATAAAACCATCGTAGATAGTAAGCTTACCTTATAAACTCTGGATAGGCTTCCATACCGCATTCGGCTATATCTGCTCCTTGGTATTCTTCTTCTTCAGAGATACGCAGACCAATCACCACTTTAATAATGCTCCAAACGATCAGGCTACTTATAAACACCCAAGTAAAGATGGTTGCAGCACCGGCAATTTGCCCGAGCAAAGTAGCAGCTGGATTTGTTAGAGGAACTAGCAGTATACCGAATAAGCCTGCCACGCCATGCACCGAAATAGCCCCTACTGGATCATCAATCTTGATTTTATCTAATATTAAGATAGATAGTACGACGATGACACCTGCCATTATCCCAAATAGCGTTGCCTGAAGCGCCGACGGTGTAGAGGGTTCTGCAGTGATAGCGACAAGACCTGCTAGTGCACCATTTAAGAGCATGGTCAAATCTGCCTTACCAAATATAATGCGGGCGATAATAAGTGCGCCGATGGCACCACCTGCAGCAGCGGCATTGGTATTTAAAAACACCACCGCAACTGCATTGGCGCTAACGATATCGCTAAGCTTGAGTACGGAACCACCGTTAAACCCAAACCAGCCCATCCATAAGATAAGAGTACCAAGCGCGGCCAAGGGTAAGTTGGCCCCCGGAATAGCGCGTATCTCACCATTTGGACCGTATTTACCTTTACGTGCCCCTAAGAGCAAGACACCCGATAGCGCGGCAGCGGCTCCTGCCATATGGACGATACCTGAACCAGCAAAATCAGAAAAACCCAAATCGCCCAAACTATATAAACCAAAGACTTCTTTACCGCCCCAAGTCCAGCTACCTTCTAATGGATAAATAAACCCGGTCATGACAACGGCAAACAGTAAAAAAGACCATAACTTCATGCGTTCAGCCACTGCACCTGAAACGATTGACATACAGGTGGCAACGAAAACCACTTGGAAGAAAAAATCAGAGGCGGTCGAATATACGGCGTCTCCAGTAAAGCCATTTTTAGCTGAGGTCGCTAATGCATCTGCTACTAAGGTTTCAGTGCCTGCAATACCGCTCAAAAACAGAGTGCCATCATACATAATGGCATAACCGCATATCATATACATGGTACAGGCGGTGGCAAAGAGGGCGATATTTTTGGTAAGGATTTCGACGGTATTTTTTGAGCGTACCAATCCTGCTTCTAACATGGTAAAGCCGGCGGCCATCCACATGACTAGCGCCCCACACATTAAGAAATAAAACGTATCTAGCGCGTACTGGAGCTCAAAGATTTGATTTTGCATGTTAATTCCCCCTTGAATATATGCAATATAGCTATCGAGATGACCTATCAATCAGTATTCATAGGCGGTCTGGCGCTTAAGTATTAAATGGCATCAGGACCTGTCTCACCCGTACGAATACGAATGACTTGCTCAAGATTGGTCACAAATATCTTGCCGTCACCGATTTTGCCAGTACTTGCGATACGCGTAATGGCTTCGATAGCAGGTTCGACCATCTCATCCATCACTGCCACTTCGACTTTTACTTTAGGTAAAAAGTCCACCACGTACTCGGCGCCGCGATAGAGCTCGGTATGACCTTTTTGACGACCGAAACCTTTGACCTCGGTGACGGTGACACCTTTCACACCGATGTCAGAAAGCGCTTCACGCACATCATCGAGCTTAAACGGTTTTAAGATCGCAGTGATTAGCTTCATAAAAAAATCCTTATATGGGTGATGTCGCAGGTTAATAGAGGCAGTTTGCTGCCGCGTACTATTGTCATGCTTACAAACAGTGCTTCAAGAATTGTGCCAAATCTACTCAAGGGGGTAGGTAGGTTTACGCACAGGCGCTCAAAAATACTTATAAAAATGACAATGAATAGCGCTTATATCATAACGATAAATAGCATATTTATTGATACAAGTTAGGGAAATTAACCTTTAACGTTGAGTGAACGAACACTTTATTATAACCAACTTTTTAAGCACTTAGGTAGGCTATCACTTTATTTCATGTGATGATTTGCTAAAAGATGATGGCAGAGAAAAGGGCAGGTATAACAGGAGGAAGTCGTAGAGGTTTATGCGAAATGGAATATTAAAAGCGCGATAAATCACGCTTAACATTCAGCCTCTATATGCAAATAAAAGAGCAGCCTTAGGCCTTGGGGAAGAGTAAATACGGGGTTTTGGTGCTGCCCAGTAGTTTTTTTGTCTCGCTACCTTTTAGTAATTCAAGCAAACGCGGCTGCCCAAAAGCACCGGTCATCAGCATACCAATATCGTTTTTGCTTTGGTAGTAATTTAGGGCAACAGTCACATCGCGGCAATCTAGCAAGGCTTTTTTACATTTGATGCCCGCTTGTTTGAGGCGCGCATAAGCTTCACGTAACGCATCGCAGTTTTCTGGATTTTCTTTGGCAACCATGACAATGTGTATTGTCAAAGCGCGAACGAGTGGTGTTTTGCAGAGCCAATTTAGCAGTTTATGCGAGGTTGGGCTATTATCAAAAGCAAACAATGCCGTGGTTGGGGGCAAAAATGGTGCATGAGTCACCAAAATGGGGCAGTGGCTTAAGCGGATAAGCTGGCTTAAGGTTGATTTACAGGTGACATGATGACCGATGACAATCAATTGTGCCTTGTCATCGACGTAATCAATGCTGTCACTCAGACTTTCATGCCGATGCAAGGTATAGGTTTTAAACTTATGAGGTTGCTGCTCGCAGTAAGTGGTCGCTTGGTGTAGTAGCAGCTTACCTTGGGCTTTTAGCTCGCTATTACTTGAATGCTCTTTTGCCGTAAATTGATCGAGCAAGGCATTTTCATCATCAATATTTAGGCAGCCGGAATAATCGACGGCGGCTTTTTGTTGTAAACTTGGTACGGAGTGGAGCAGACCAATAGGTGCTTGCAGACGAGCAGATGCCCACATACTGGCATCCAATACCGCTTGCACATGATTGGGACAATCCAAGCAAGCAATCACACTATCTGGCTTCAAATTACTCATAAAGGCACCACATATCTCAATAATAAAAACGCAGGCCCGCTGATTAAAGTCATTCCTTTAACCAGCGAGCCTGATTTTATATACCAATATAATTACTGATGAATAAACTAAGCGCTTATCTCAGCTTGATAACACTAATGCAGTTTTACTTAATCTAAGAGCCCAATATCTCGGCGATCATGAATCGAAAAACGATCGATAAGGGTACGGCTGGCGCTGTTCAGTCCGACCACTTTGACGTCAATACCTTCGCGTTGCAAGCGCATGACCAGTTTGTCCAAAGTATCAACGGCGCTCACATCCCAAAAATGGGCTTGGCTGACGTCGATTTGTACGCTATCCAAAGCTTCTTTGGTATCAAAACTCTGCAAAAACTGCGTCGTTGAAGCAAAGAACACCTGTCCTTGTACATAATAATAGCGCGTATTGCTGCTATCATCATATTCGCTAAAAACAGTTAAAAATTGCCCGATTTTATTGGCAAATGCTAAGGCAGATAACAGCACCCCAACGCCGACGCCGTACGCTAGGTTATGCGTAAAGACGGTGGTCAGAACCGTTGCTAGCATAACGATATTAAAGGACAGCGGATGGGTTTTAAATTCACGAATAGACTGCCAGTTAAAGGTACCGATAGAAACCATAATCATCACTGCTACCAGTGCGGCCATCGGTATCAAGCTCACCCAATCACTTAAGAATACCACCATGATGAGCAGCACCACGCCAGCGATGAGCGTTGATAAACGCGTACGACCGCCGGATTTGACGTTAATCATCGACTGCCCAATCATCGCACAACCTGCCATACCACCAAAGAATCCTGATACCACGTTAGCGATACCTTGACCACGGCATTCTTTGTTTTTATCACTTGGCGTATCGGTTAATTCATCGACGATGGTCGCGGTCATCATCGATTCTAATAAACCTACGATGGCAAGCGCGATGGAATAAGGGGCGATAATCAGTAAGGTATTCAAATTCAGCGGAATATCAGGCAACAAAAACACTGGTAAAGAATCTGGTAAAGCGCCCATGCTACCGACGTTACGAATATCAAGATTCATATACATGGCGACCGCGGTCAAGCCAACAATACAAATCAGCGGTGACGGAATCACGCGACCGATTTTAGGAATCAGTGGAAACAAGTAGATGATCGCCAACCCAGCTGCGGTCATAATATAAACTGTCATACCGACACGCTCAGTCATCGGATTAAGCTCAGGCAACTGAGCAGCAAATATTAAAATCGCCAGCGCATTGACAAAACCAATGACCACCGAGCGCGACACAAAGCGCATTAAATTACCAAGCTTTAAGATACCCATGATAATTTGGATACCGCCGCACAATAAGGTGGCGGCCAGCAAATATTGCAAACCGTGCTCAGCGACCAAATCAACCATAACCAGTGCCATTGCACCGGTTGCCGCTGAAATCATACCCGGACGCCCACCGACAAAACTGATCACCACAGCGATACAAAACGATGCATACAAACCGACTTTTGGGTCGACACCAGCGATAATAGAAAAGGCAATCGCTTCTGGAATCAAGGCCAGTGCGACCACCAAACCTGATAACGTATCACCGCGGATATTGGAAAACCACTCTTCACGCAAACTGCCAAAAAAAGATGTCATAAGTAAACTGCATAGGGTTAGAGGCAAAAAAAACAATCATTTCTAACTCAGCAATAAAGCTTAGCGATAAAATGATTGTATAGAGACCAACTATTTATTGACCTTTATAATGGTATCGCAAATGCCATCACCCATAATCACTATGATGACAGTCTTTAAAATGATGAATAAGTGTCCGCGATGGTCTATTGCGGTAGAAGAAGATAACTAATTTGTCAGACAAAACGCCATAATCTAGGGCAGTGATTGTCTGTCATACCATTATCACCAGACGAATCGTTGCTGAAGGAAGATGACAATATCCCGATACGTGTGACAACATGCTAAACTAAAATGCTAGATTGCACACTTGGTCAAAATAGCCATTTGCGATAGCAGTTACTATTAAGGCAGCTATTATAGCACTAGCGACTCAATATAAAAACAGGCGCATAATAACACAAAGCCTCAAAAAACCAGTACCGAAATCCGAGTAATGGCTTTATGATGCTGTTCATCTAAAACGTCTTATTCAGATTATATAGCACGTATTCATAGAGCTAAGCTTATAGGCAAGTTGTTTATAAAAATTGCTTATAAAAGCTGTTTATTAAAATCGAGATGCTTGACACAATTTTGTTTGTCCAATAGATAGAAGGAATAGAGATGACCGCCAGCACCGCAAAAGAAGCCTTACTTCATAAAGGCAGTGGTTTACAAGTCGTGGTCGGTTTGGGACAGTCAGGACTGTCGGTGGCGCATTATTTGACCGAGCAAGGCTACCAAGTCGCTGTGACTGATAATCAAGTGAGCCCGTCTTTAGCAGACCAGTTACCTGCTGCTGTTGAGATTCGTCAATTCGGGGCGATAGATGCGGAGTTATTGCAACAAGCGGCTCGAATTATCATCAGTCCAGGCATCTCATTGAAGACAGCAGCAGTTGCCGCGGCTAAAGAGGTAAATATTCCAGTTGTCAGCGACATTCAGCTATTTTGTGAAGCATGCCGCGTACCTATTATTGCCATTACTGGCTCTAATGCTAAAAGCACCGTCACCACATTGGTTGGACAAATGGCGGCGGATGCAGGGGTGAATGTTGGTGTGGGCGGCAATATTGGCGTGCCAGCATTGACTCTGCTGTCTAATAGTGAGATGGAGTTGGCCGTTATCGAGCTATCAAGTTTCCAATTAGAAACCGTGACCAATTTAGGCGCGCAAGTGGCAACGGTGCTTAATATGTCACCTGACCACTTAGACCGTCATGGCGATATGCTTGATTATCATCAAGCCAAACATCGCATTTTTCAAGGTGCCAAATCAGTAGTTATCAACCGCGAAGATGCCTTGACGCGCCCGCTAGTGGCGGATAATTTGCCAAGATTGAGCACGGGCATTCACGCCCCTAATAAAGGTCAATATGGTCTGATTACCGACTCAGAAGGGCAGACATATCTGGCCCGCGGGACAGAGCGTTTGCTATCGGCGGATAAACTGCGCATTAAAGGTCGTCATAATTTACTCAATGCGCAAGCAGCTTTGGCATTGGGTGAGCTTGCAGGTTTACCACTTGATAGTATGCTTAACACCTTGCAGGCATTTACAGGGCTTGAGCATCGCTGCGAATATGTCGCCACGGTTGATGGAATTGATTATTTTAATGATTCTAAAGGCACTAATATTGGCTCAACCATGGCCGCTGTCGAAGGTTTGGGGGCGGTATATGCACCTAAAGACGGCAAGCTATTATTAATATTAGGCGGGCAGGGTAAAGGTCAGCAATTTGGCGAATTGACGCCATTCATCAATCAATATGTCAGCCAAGTGCTATTTATTGGCGAAGACAGCCAACAGATTGAGCAGCATTTACGCGCAGCAGGCATCCGTGATGATGACGTTTCATTACATCAATGCCAGACGTTAGAAGGCGCTTTTTCGATGATTAAGCAAGTCACAGAAAGCAGCCTATCGCAAGTACAAGCGGTGCTCTTATCGCCAGCTTGCGCCAGCTTTGATCAGTTTAGTGGTTTTGCTGCCCGTGGCGAGCATTTTAGTCAACTGGTTAAGCGATTAGACAAAATTTCTTGAAGCAGTGTTTCTTGAATACGTAACTCTTAAAGCACTGTTTCACAATGCAGTGTTTTTTAAATAATGCTCCACAAGATAGTGTGTCATCAGATAGTTGGTCGTGAGAGAACTTGTTATAAAAGAGCTTGTCGCTAGATAGTATGACCATCAGCTTTTATACTGTTTCGTGTAGTGTGGTAAAAATGGCAGGCGTTTTTTGATAAATGATTGTTTTGCTTATAAATTGCTGCTACTGTCAAATATGAACAGTGAGGCTTGCGAAAACCAAATGACGGATCAAGTGACGAACTAAGCAGCAACCCGAAATATTCTGCCATGTCAGTCCTTAACATTGACGTTATAAACCGCTAACAAGTCGTGGTTTGTTACCTGCTAGCGGTTTGCTATTATCTTGTTAGATAAAATCTATTTCATATTTTTTAAACGGTGGCGTTTTATAAACGCCGTGTTTTTTTGTTTGCTAGTGTATATAAAATTATGGCGCTCTCTTCTATTTTTCGTTCGACCCCTCAATCGCCACGAGCCACGGGTTCAGATGGCGTTCTGTCCATGCCATCAGCGCGCGCAACTTTATTATCGAGCGTCGGCTGTATGCTGGTGCTTAGCTTATTGATGGTGGCTTCCGCTTCTATTCCTTTTGCCCTTAGTCGCGGCATGAGCGAACTGCATTTCTTTTATAATCAGCTTTTGTATATGGCTATCGGTCTGTTTATTGCCGGTATATCTTACAAAGTAGTATCTCTAAAAAGACTTTATAGAACTGAAACCCAGTTTATGCTGTTAGCGATTACCGGGCTCTTGTTATTTGCTACTTTGTTTAGTACGCCCATCAACGGCTCGAAGCGTTGGCTAAGTCTAGGCGGCTTTAACTTTCAGGTCGCAGAACTCGCCAAATTGGTAATGATTATATTTGTCTCAGACTTTGTGGTACGGCGCTCATTTGAGGTGCGTAATGGCTGGGATGGCTTTTTACGCATTGCGATAGTGGTCGGACTAATCACTGTTCTATTATTAGCACAGCCAGATTTTGGCTCGTTTGTGGTTATTATCGGCACAGTTTTTGCGATATTTTATATTGCAGGCGCGCCTTATAAGCAGTTTATCGCGCTCGGCGCCGTCGCCGTTGGCGGAGCCGTATTAATGGTGGCGACCGTCCAGTATCGACTTGTACGGGTGATGTCATTTTTGGATCCCTTTGACGATGTGCAAGACACTGATTATCAGTTGGCACGTAGCTTAATCGCCTTTGGTCGTGGGCAATTTACCGGTGTTGGTTATGGTGAAAGCGTACAAAAACTGTCGCATTTACCAGAGGCACATACGGATTTCCTATTAGCGATTACGGGTGAAGAGTTGGGCTTTGTTGGGGTCACGATGATCTTGATACTTGAGGCGCTCATTATCGGTAGCGCGATGCGCATCAGTTATAATGCGCTTAAACGTCGCCAGATGCGTATGAGCTATACCGCTTTTGGTATCGCGGTGGTGTTTATTGCACAGACGATTATTAATGCGGCGATGAATATGGGCGCAATTCCAACCAAAGGTTTGACCATGCCATTTTTTAGTTATGGCGGCTCATCGATGTTGATTAGCTTGGTGATGGTGGCGGTGCTACTAAAGATTTATAAAGAAAGCCCTGAGATTGAGAAAAGCCAGTGTCGTTATTATTAAGTCATTTAATGATAAAGTGATAAATACTTTTAGATTGTTTAATATATTCTCATTCTAATCATTAATTATAAAAAAGCGTCGCTAATAGCGGCGTTTTTTCTATTAGGGCTTAGGACTATGTTATTAAATGCTCGGCATATTTAAAGACTGCATATTTTGTAGCGGCAAATTATCCCATTGTGCAATCGCTTGCTTCAGCATATTTGTTGGGGTATCGCTATCAACGGCAGGCTGCTGCAATAGCTGTAAAGCATGGTTAATTAGCTTGCTTGGGTCGCGAGTATCAATCGGCTGGGCAAGGTTTTGTTTCGACAGCTTTTGACCGTCAGGACTGCATATCAGCGGCAAATGATACCAATGATCGATAGCCGGCAAGCGTGCAGCATGCATAATGCTGATTTGGGCGGTGGTCATCGGTAAAATATCTAAACCGCGCATGATATGCGTGACACCTTGCAAACCATCGTCAAGACTTGCGGCTAAAATATAATTAATCATGCCATCTTGGCGACGTACCACCATATCTCCCAAGGTTTGCTGCGGATTATCCCATTGCACGCCTTGAATACCATCTTTAAAGCCCATACGATAATTTGGCAACTGTATCCGTAGCTTATTTTGCGCTTTATCAAAACCTGCATCTAGACAGCAGCGCGGATAGCGTTGTCTGTTTAAAAGTTTTTGGTTTGCCTGCTGCGGGTCAATACTTTCTCCTATCGCTTTTCGCTCCCAATAACGCTCAAGACTTTTGCGTGAGCACTGACAGCCGTAAGTCAGCGGATAGAGACTTGAAGATAAGTAATCATTATAAATATCAATGCGTTCAGATTGGTAAATGACATCGCCATCCCAGTGTAGCCCGAGCACCTCCAAATCAATCAAAATCTGCTCAGTAAACTGGCTATCGCAGCGTTCAGTATCAGTGTCTTCGATACGTAAGAGCCACTTGCCACCGATAGATTTGATATGACAAAAGCTGGCAAGTGCCGTCGTTAATGAACCCAGATGCAGCTCACCAGTGGGTGACGGGGCAAAACGCCCGATAGGCTGTGATGACGATGCGGCTGCGGCTGGAGTTGAAATTTGAATTGGCATAGGAGTATGGATGGTTTTCAAAGTAGGCAGTATCAGTAGAATAAAAACATAGAATAATAAATATAGCGCCAAAAAGATATTTAGCAAATATGCCTATTTTGTTGGTGGCGTGTCAATAAGCATCAAGTTCATCTATAACTGGCAACGTATAAAACGCAGGAAAATAAAAAACAAGAAGATAAAACAACAACATAAAACGCAACGAGCGACCAATAAATGGTCGCTCGTTTTTATATTAGGGTATTAATGACTGTTAAACTAGCTGGATTTAAGCAGCTTATTTAAGCACCTTGGTTTTGACGCTCTTTAATCTCAGATAAAGTCTTGCAGTCAATGCACTGAGTTGCTGTTGGACGGGCTTCGAGGCGACGCAGACCAATCTCTACGCCACAAGTTTCACAAAAACCGTAATCATCGTTTTCAATTTCGGCGAGAGATTTATCGATTTTGCGAATCAGCTTACGTTCACGGTCACGCGTACGCAAGGTCAAAGCAAACTCTTCTTCTTGCGTGGCGCTAGACTCATCTTGAATATAAGTCTTGGTACGATCCGCTTCGCCAATCAGTTGGTGCTTCCAATCTAATAACATTGCCTTAAAATGCGCCAATTGCTCATCAGACATATACTCTTCGTCTTTGGCAGGTTCATAAGGGGTGAACTTTACATCACTCGGATTCGTGGTCAGGGTGCTCATATGGGTATCCTACTTTTTCAAATTAATTCAATAAAACGACATATCAAAAGACAAGACGTTATAAATTTATCAAACGCTATAAATTGTCTCTTTATAAAACGTTTTACCACTTAGTAACACAAGTAACACAGCTGATCTAATAATACGGTTATCTCGATAGGACGCGGGCGACCTATCAATGGTCAGGTATATTGTCATGAATTTATTTATTTAAATGCTTACGGTTAAATAAATAGACAAATCCCTGACTGTGAAAACTTAGCTTGTGGTCAAGTTAGCCATCCTAGCTATTATAATTTTGTCTAAATAAAGCTTAGACCATGCTTATTTTTCTTACATTGTCTAACAGTATAAGATACAGGCTCTGGCGATATTATTCTAGCCAAATTTTAGCCAATAAAACTGGTCGTCAAGTATCTAGTCTTTCGACCCAGCTTGCAACCTCTCCATTGTTGGCTAATTGCAACCAACGATATCCGGGTAGGGCATTTTTATCATAAGCAAAATCATCTTCAAAAGGTTGAAACTGATAGCAAGTAGACGGCGTGCTATACACCGTCACTCCTTGGCGCTGACGGACTTGCTCTTGATGGGTATGCCCGCTGATAATAACTTGCAGATGCTCAAATGCCGCCATCCGTTGCCAAAAAGTATCGGCATTTTTTACCATATGCTGATCGATCCAGTCAGAGTCGACCGGTATCACGTGATGGTGTAAGGCGATGAGCGCAGGCTTCGTGCAAGTCTCTAGCTGCTGACATAGCCAATCAATGTCGGTCGTCGTCACCTCTCCTGCTACCTTGCCAGTGATGGACGAGTCTAATAACAGCAGCTGCCAATGCTCCGTCTCAATCATATGTCGGCTTAGCAGGCGCTCATCGGTAGGTCTGGCAATCAGTTCACGCTGAAAAAATGGCAGCTCACTGTCATTTTCATCGGTGACATCATGGTTGCCTGCGATACAAGCGAAAGGAATCCCTGTCGCTTGCAACACCTTAAAGATATGGTCATAAATCTCAGTTTGTACTTTATTCACCAAATCGCCTGTGACAATGATTAAGTCACAGCGACGATCTTCGCTTAACGCTTGTTTGATAATTGCCTCAAAGCTGTACTGGCAAATCGCCACTTCACTACTGGTTTCGTCAACCGCCGCAGGCACGTGGGATGATAAGTGCAAATCAGTGATTTGCAGAATATTTACCTGTCCGTCTGGCGTGCTGATGGCGCTGGCAGGATAGCTAAGCATTGGATTTAGTCCCTTATCAATCAAAATCGCGTTAAATCAAAACACCGTAGAAAGCATTTATTTTATTATAAAAGTCGTTAACTATATTCTTGATAATATTAGAGAAAGTTTATAACATTATGACGAGTAAAGCTCTAGCAATATTGATGAAATAAAGTTCGATAAAGGCGAAGTAAATAGCTTCCTTACGACGATGATAATAATTGCTGCGACCGCCGTAAGCGCTGCCGGATATTTGGATATTTAATGGCGTGGCGACCAGAATTTTGCCATCAGAGATTTTGTACCTGATTTTATGCCTATTAGCTTTGAGATAATCAGCGCAATAAAAAATAAAATAGCGAGGACTAAAACAATAGCAAGTCCGGTCTGGATATCAAACCAGATACTGCCCCAGACGCCAAGCGTGACGCCAAGCTGGGCGATAATCAAAGCGATAATAACCATTTGTTTTGGCGATGCTGACCAGAGACGGGCGGTCAGAGCGGGCAATACCAATAAACCACTGATTAATAAGCTACCAACCGCTTGCAAGGCAATGGCACAAAACCCCGCCAATACGCCCATAAAAAACAGCCGCTGGCGAGTCGGATTGATACCTTGAATCCGTGCCAAAGCCTCATGAGTAGCCAGTTTGATTTGCGCCGGCCATATATAAATAAGTAACCCCAATCCCACCAAAACACTGGTCGCAATCAACGGTAAATCTGCCCAATCAAGCTCGAGCAAATTGCCAAATAAGAAACCTAAAACATTGGCTTGCTGGTCGGTCAGCTGGGTTAACGTTAATAACCCTAAGCACAGTAGCGACACGGCAACCACGGCCAGCACCGCATCGACGGGCAAACGCTCATCATCAATTAACACCAGTCCTAGCACCACCATCACACTGACAATGCCAATACCAATACCCATGGGTAATTGCCATAATACTGCCAACGCTACCCCTAACAATGTCCCATGCGCCAGTGCATCGGCAAAAAATGCCATGCGCCGCCATAATACCAAGCAACCTAAAGGCGCAGAAAGTAAGGCTAAAATACTGCCAGCAATCCAGGCAGGGGCAATGATGGCTAACCAAGCGGTCATAATAGATATCCGTAACGTTTTTATAAAAAGGAATAAGGCGGTTGTTGCCTGAATAAGCTTGGTTGTTAATTATATCTCGCTTGGGGCATGATGCTCGCAGGCGTGCGGCTGATGGACATACGGCTGCTCATAATGATGTCCAAAGAGCTTTTGAAATTCTGAACTAATAGCAAGCTCGCTTGGTTGTCCCTCACAGCAGATATGCTTATTAAGACAAATGACACGCCTGCTACCTTTCATCACCCAATGCAAATCATGCGAAACGACTAACATGGCGCAGCGTAAAAACTCCGGCAGCTCATCAATAAACTGATACAGCCAAACTTCCGTATCAGGGTCAAGCCCTTGCATTGGCTCATCTAAAATTAATAAATTGGGTTTGTCTAGCAAGGCGCGCGCCAGCAATACGCGCTGGGTTTCACCGCCTGATAGGTGCAGCATTTGCCGTGATAGCAGATGCGTTAAGGATAATTTTTCAAATATAAATTGACGCTGCTCAGCGGTTAAGCGCTTTTTATCTGCTTGGGCCAATAAATCGCACACGCGTAACGGTAAAATAGGCGCGACCGTAAAGCGCTGCGGCACATAACCGAGCTGTAACTTTTGGTGCGGTGTTATCTGTCCATTCGTTGGCTCTATTAAGCCCAAAACCAGCTTAACCAAGGTTGATTTACCCGCGCCATTAGGACCGATAAGGCTGACCGTTTCATTGACTGCAATATCAATGTTGATATGCGAGAGGATGCGTTGCTGCCCGATATGGTAGCTGATATCGCTTAAGCTCAGCAGTTTGGTGGCATTATTCATCGTCTTATCACTCATATTAATGGCAGAGGATGGCTTGGTTGGGGAAGTCGCTAGGCTCATAGGGCAGTACTGATATGTTGGTGATAAGTGAGTAATGGAACCACAATAATTAGGATAAAAGCATCGCTAAGGGCAAAAGCGTCAACCTAAAATATTGCCCATCAACTATTTTATTGGCACGCTTGGCAACGACCACTGAGCTCAATGACACTGCGCTCCACCATAAAACCGACGTCTTGTTGCGCAAAGCTCATGATTTCTTGCACCGGTAAACTGCTGCATTCTTGCACACGCTGGCACTGCGCACAGATTAAAAATGCTGCCGTATGTTGGGCGCGTGGATGACAGCAAGGCACATAAGCATTGATAGAGGTTAGCTGATGAATCAAACCTTCGCTTAATAAGAACTCCAAGCTGCGATAAACAGTTGGCGGTGCGACGTTTTTTGGCGTCTGACTGTTTTTCTGCTTAGTTGAAGCAGGAGTTTTGGCTTCAGGTTCGGTCAGGCGCATTTGCTGCAGCTGCGTGATTAAATCATACGCACCCACAGGTTTATTGGCTTCTAACACCAACTGATATATTTGTTGGCGCAACGGCGTAAAGCGCGCACCGCTTGCGCGACATTGCTCTTTTGCGGCCATAAGGCGCTCATTCACATCGGACGGCGTAAAATCTTGCACATCGTGTACATGATCGCAAACGGGTGAGTGACTAGACATGAAGCAAGCTCCTAAAAATGACCCAGCGCTTTTATAATTATTACCTTTATATCTACAAGGCACTTTAGTATAAGGCGCATTTTATGATGGTTTTTTATATTGTTATAGTATAACATAATAATATGCAAAGGCGGATATCGCGTTTGAACCTATCGGTACATACGCCTATTTTAATCAAAATAACGTCTCAAAACGATTATTCGCACTATTATTATTTATTGACCTTTAAAAGCAGCCATTATGATTTCATTTTTTAAAAGTTTTATACGTTTACCGATGGGCTTACAGCGCTTATTAGCGACAGGCGTCATTATATTTGGCTCGTTAATGATGAGCGCGCAAGCAGCAACGGTCAGTGTGAGTAATTATCCTCTGTTTTTATTAAGCCAAGCGGTCACAGAAGGTGCGCCATCTGCCAAGCAATTATTGCAAGCAGGGGAGGTGGGACATCATGGTAGTATCAGCCCGGGCGATATCAAAGCGATTCAGGACAGTAAGTTTGTGGTCTGGTTTGGTGAACCCTTAGAGAATAACTTGGCCAGCACTCTAAATAGCGCGCCCAACTCGATTGCTTTATTTAAGTTTGATGCTTTTAAACGTCATCCGCTCCGTGATATTAAAGGTAAACCACTCGCTGGCACGCTTGACCCGCATATTTGGCTCGATCCTGAAAACGCAAAAGCCATTACCCGTGCGCTTGCCGTCATTCACAGTCATGCCAATCCGCAATATAAAGCGCTTTATCATGCCAATGCGCAAAAATTTGCTCAGCGCATGAATAGGGCAGTGGCCGCAGCCAATGCAAACCACGCGCAAAAACCTTTGCCGTATTGGGCCTATCACGATGCTTATCAGTATATGGAAAACAGCGCTAAGTTACAGTTGATTGGCAGCTTAAGTACCGATCATCATTTAGCGCCGAAAGCCAGTCAACTACGCTGGCTACATGAGCAGCGCCCAGCCAAGCAAATGTGTTTGGTCAGTCCAAGTAAGCCTGCAAAAGGTTTATTGGCGAAATTACAACCCGTTAAAAGCACGGTGCAAGCGGAAGATATGAGCAACAGTAAAGACTTTGTCAGCGGTTGGCAGTCAATGGCACAGCAAATTCGCCAATGTATCGCATAAACTTTTCAATGAATAACTTATAGTTACTTACATAATGAAGTTTGAAAAAGCTGTTAAAAAAACGCTATTAAACAAAGCATGCAGCGAAACTCCTTAAGGATTATCGGTAAATTATTAGGTAAAACACGATTTTATGAGGTATTAGCAACACTTTATTCACTCTGTAGAAGAGTTTTCGCCGCAAAACAAGTAAATGCTTGATAAAAGGCATATTCTACTTGCTTAAAAGCGGCTAGCTCCTTATAATAAGGGCGTTTTATTTTGGTTAAAAGATAATGCCTATATGGTGAGCCGCTCGCGGATAACAGTGTCGCAAGTATGCTACATTATCCCCACGTTATAGGGCTATAGGAATATCAATGACCAAGCCTGCCAAACGCACGCAAAAAGATAAAATTGGCATCTATCTTAAACGCCAAGCATGGATATTGTTTATCCTTATTATTATTGCTTGGGTCATAGATGCTATTTGGTTGCATAGTAAGCTTACTGTAGCTAAAAGCACCGCTATCGGTGCGCTACTAAGTTTTGCTACTCAAGCTATATTTGCATTTTTTATCTTTTGGTACAGCGGATATCGCGCGCGCTTACATGTTGTTAGCCAGCTATATCGTGGTCAGATGGCCAAATGGCTATTGACTGTATTTGGTTTTGCCCTAATTTTTATTACCATACAACCTCTATCAGCGCCTGCGCTATTTATCGGTTTTATGGTAATGCAGATTAGTCACAGTTGGATGTTGTGGCATATACGCTAGTATTTATAGACGATTATCATTTTAATCATCAGCATTATAAATAACGTTAGTTTGTCATCCTGCGGTCCAGCTTCTCTACGATTATTGTTATACATCATAAAACGACTAAAAATCGTTTTTATAATAAAAACTATGAATACAGCGTTTATATCAGCGTAAAGCGTCAAATAATTGTGGTTACTAACCCCTTATCTAAACAGGGTTATTAAATATAAGCAGATTATCTAGATAGTATTATAGACGCAAAGCTATGTAAGCTCACGTTAACAGCGTTTAACGTATTTATACACTAAATAAAAAAGTCATAATTGACTTTACACGAATACCACGCTGCATTAATATAGGCAGCTAAATATCTTGCTGACAAGCGCTGTATTAAGCGTTTATCGTGATAAAACGATATAAGCAAACACCTATATGACATTTTTGCGTACACATGCAAGGGCTATTACTGAATCATCATAAGCCCTTTTTTGATAGCTAAAATTTATCCACGCTATCGTATTGAGTAGCAGTGATAAAGCATTGGTAATACATTTTTGTTATTCAGTTTGGTTAATGAGTAATAATAGTTTAATTAGATAGTTATGGGTTGGATGTTATTGGTTACATGAGCGTGTTAGCGTGATTCATTTACCTGCTTTATTGCAAGGCAGATAGACAGGCTAAATCTCATCAGATGACAACCATATTTTTGGTAGTTGATTAAATCGTTGATTAATAAGAAGCTGACATTATGGCAGGCGAGCAAACAACAACAGACTATATCTCTCACCACTTAACGAACTGGACGTACGGCTATCTGCCGGGCGAAGGTTGGAAAGTTGCCTATACTGCTGAAGAAGCTAGTGCAATGGGCTTTAAAGCAATCCACCTTGATTCTATGCTTTGGTCAATTGGTCTAGGCATTGTTTTCTGCGCCATCTTCTGGATGGTCGCTAGAAAAGTCACTTCAGGCGTGCCGGGTAAACTCCAAGCCGCGGTTGAGATGATCGTTGAGTTCGTGGATAACAACGTTCGTGATTCGTATAGTGGTACCTCAAAGCTGATTGCGCCTTTGGCGTTGACTATCTTTGTTTGGATATTCTTAATGAACTTGATGGATTTACTACCCGTCGACTTTATTCCTATGCTTGCTGGCCAAATCGGCGCAATGATGGGACATGATCCACATCATGTGTTCTTTAAGATCGTGCCAACCACGGATCCTAATATCACGCTTGGCATGTCTTTTTCTGTCTTTATATTGATTCTGTTTTATAGTATCAAAGAAAAAGGTCTAGGCGGCTTTGTTGGCGAGCTGACACTGCATCCGTTTAGTGCCAAAAATCCTATCGTACAAATTATTTTAATACCCATCAACTTTATCTTAGAGTTTGTTACTTTGATAGCCAAGCCTATCTCTTTAGGTTTACGACTATTCGG
Source organism: Psychrobacter immobilis (assembly GCF_904846285.1). Taxonomy (GTDB): domain Bacteria; phylum Pseudomonadota; class Gammaproteobacteria; order Pseudomonadales; family Moraxellaceae; genus Psychrobacter; species Psychrobacter immobilis_D. The sequence goes on from NZ_CAJHAD010000009.1 coordinate 29,910, forward strand.
TAACATGTATGCTGGTGAGTTGATTTTCATACTGATTGCCCTAATGCCGTTTTGGATTCAATGGGCGTTATCAGTACCGTGGGCTATTTTCCACATCTTAATTATTACACTTCAAGCGTTCGTATTTATGATGCTGACGATAGTTTATATGTCACTTGCATCATCAACTGAACATTAATTAGACATTCAATAGGTAAATGAGGATACATCCATGGATCCAGTATTAGGTGGTTACACAGTTATCGCAGTAGCACTACTTATCGGTTTAGGTGCGCTAGGTACAGGTATTGGTTTTGCTATTCTAGGTGGTAAATTCCTAGAAGGTGTTGCACGTCAGCCAGAACTTGGTTCACAGTTGCAAACTCGTATGTTCATCGTAGCAGGTCTTCTTGATGCTATTCCGATGATCGGTGTTGGTATTGCTATGCTATTGTTGTTCGCTAACCCTCTAGCAGGTTAATCAGAAAGCTCAGTTGTAAATGTTTGGTAGTCAAAGTTTGTATGTTAACCATAGCCAAAGTTTGGCTATCAAATATGATCAATGAAACTGATTTTTCATTAACAAAGAGGTGATCACGTGAATATCAATTCTACCCTCATCGGTCAAGCCATTGCTTTTGCAATCTTTGTGATGTTCTGCATGAAATTCGTGTGGCCACCACTTATCGGCGCAATTAATGACCGTCAGCGTAAAATTGCTGAAGGCTTAAACGCCGCAGAAAAAGCAAAAGCAGATTTGGCCACCGCGGAGCAAGATGTACAGCAGGAGCTTAATCTGGCTAAGACCAAAGCTGCTGCTCTAATTGAGCAAGCGAACAAAAGCGCCAATCAACTTGTTGAAGATGCTAAAACGCAAGCCCAAGCGGAAGGCGAGCGCATTCGTCAACAAGCACAAGCGGCAATCGACCAAGAAATCAATCAAGCGCGTGAATCATTGCGTGCCCAAGTAGCCGAACTGGCTGTCCTTGGTGCTGAAAAGATTTTGCAAGACACAGTCGATGTGCAAAAACATGCCAGTATGTTAAATCAGCTGGCGGCGAAGCTGTAATTGTGAGGATAACATGGCTGACTTATCAACCTTAGCACGACCATACGCTAAAGCCGCGTTTGACTATGCCAATGAAAACGGGGTAGTAAATGACTGGGAAAACTTCCTATTTATTGCCTCTACCGTTGTCAATGACAAGTCGTTCAGTACTTGGCTAGACAATCCAGCTGTTTCTGCTGAGCATAAGTCAGCTGCTTTGGTCGATCTTTATGATACACAAGTAGCTAGCGCGAATGATTCTGCTTTTAAGCAGTTATTAGGTGAGACCCAAGGGGCTCGTCAAGACAGCAACGCCAGCTATCCAAAAGTATCAGTAGCATTTAGTAACTTCGTTAAACAGTTATCAGAGCAAGAGCGTCTGGCGCTGCTTCCTGAAGTTTATGAGCATTATCGCCGTCATAAGGCAGTAAGCTTAAAGCAGCTTGACGCTTATGTGACCTCTGCTTATCCATTAACCGATGCCCAGCGTGATACGCTGCAAGCGCGTCTTGCTGCTTCGCTCAATGCGAGCGTAGTGATTCATGAATCGGTGGATCCAAGTCTCTTGGCAGGCGTTACGATCAAAGTCGGTGACAAAGTCATTGATGACTCGATGCGCGGCAAGTTACAACAGTTAAAAACACAGCTAACGGCCTAATGCCAATCGTCAACGTAGCTTATCGAGCATGCGTGATATAAGAGCATTTACGTCAGTGGCGGGTTATCATAAATTAAAGGAAACAAGGCAATGCAACAATTGAATCCAGCGGAAATCAGTAACCTGATTAAGCAGCGCATTCAAGACCTTGATGCGGGTGCAACTGCAAAGAATGAAGGCACGATTGTCAAAGTATCTGACGGTATCGTGCAGATTCATGGTCTTGAAGATGCCATGTACGGCGAAATGATTGAGTTTGAAGGTGAAGTCTACGGAATGGCGCTTAACTTAGAGCGTGATTCGGTTGGCGCAGTAGTACTGGGTGACTTCCTAAAACTACAAGAAGGTCAAAAAGCCTATTGTACTGGTCGTATCCTTGAAGTTCCGGTAGGTCCTGAGTTGCTAGGTCGCGTTGTTGATGCTTTAGGTAACCCTATTGATGGCAAAGGTCCTATCAATGCAAAAATGACTGACAAAGTCGAGAAAATCGCCCCAGGCGTTATTGATCGTCAGTCAGTTGATCAACCAGTAATGACTGGTTATAAATCTGTTGATACCATGATTCCAATCGGTCGTGGTCAGCGTGAGCTTATCATTGGTGACCGTCAGACGGGTAAAACCGCCATGGCTATCGATGCGATCATTGCTCAGAAAGCTTCTGGCATTAAGTGTGTTTACGTGGCTATCGGTCAGAAACGTTCTACCATCGCCAACGTTGTACGTAAACTTGAGCAAACTGGTGCATTAGAATATACGACGGTAGTCGTCGCTTCAGCGTCAGAGCCAGCAGCACTACAGTATATAGCACCGTACTCAGGTTGTACGATGGGCGAATACTTCCGTGACCGCGGCGAAGATGCGCTGATTGTTTTTGATGATTTATCAAAACAAGCGGTTGCTTATCGTCAGATTTCACTATTGCTACGTCGTCCGCCAGGTCGTGAAGCTTATCCTGGTGACGTATTCTATTTGCACTCACGTTTACTTGAGCGTGCCTCACGTGTAAACGCGGCGTATGTAGAAAAATTCACCAATGGTGAAGTGGTTGGTAAAACGGGTTCTTTAACCGCGCTACCTATCATTGAAACCCAAGCCGGTGACGTATCTGCATTCGTACCAACCAACGTGATTTCAATTACTGATGGTCAGATTTTCTTAGAATCAAGCCTATTTAACTCAGGTATCCGTCCGGCTGTGAACGCTGGTATTTCGGTATCGCGTGTTGGTGGTGCTGCTCAGACTAAGATTATTAAGAAACTGTCTGGTGGTATCCGTACCGCTCTAGCTCAGTATCGTGAACTTGCTGCATTTGCTCAGTTTGCATCAGACCTTGATGATGCAACTCGTGAACAGCTTGATCATGGTGAGCGTGTGACTGAATTGATGAAACAGAAACAATATCAGCCAATGTCTATCTCTGAGCAAGCCGCTGTTATCTATGCGTCAAACGAAGGCTTTTTAGCAGACGTTCCTGTTGAAAAAATCGGTTCTTTTGAAGAAGCTTACTTACGCTATATGCATGATGAGCAAGCTGACTTAATGAAAGAGATTGATGACACTGCAAATTATAACGATGATATCGCAGGTCGTTTAAAGTCCTCTTTAGAGACCTTTAAACAAAATCACAGTTATTAATTTAACGGGTTAAGCCAGTTTTGTTGTGGCTTTGGTTTTAGAGTTCATGAAGTGGCGCGTTGTCTGATAAGCTTTTATTAATACAGCAGCGCCACTTTAGTCACAACTCATGGTCTATGGTTGCGTCATGCCATAAGATATTGATATATCGAAATATTGTTAATAAAAATACTGTTTGATATTAAAATATTGTTGCATGCGCCAATGCTTTTTAACCCTCTTATATTGGAATCATTATGGCAAACTTAAAAGAAATACGTGCCAAAGTCACCAGTATTCAAAGCACCCAGAAAATTACTCGCGCTATGCAAATGGTAGCAGCAAGTAAAATGCGCCGTGCCCAAGAGCGCATGGAAGTGGGTCGCCCGTATGCTGATAGTATGCGCCGGGTTATTTCGCATTTGGTGCATGCCTCATCCGATTATAAACATCCGTATATGGTAAGCCGTCCAGTCAATAGAGTTGGCTATATCGTCATCACATCTGACCGTGGTCTAGCGGGTGGTTTAAATATTAATTTATTTAAAGCATTAACAAAGAATATCCAGCAATACCAAAACCAGTCTGTACAAGCTGAATTTGCCGTAATTGGTTCTAAAGGTGTCAGTTTCTTTAAAAACTTTGGTGGCAAGGTCACTGCCGCAGTGACTGATTATGGTGATAAACCTACTTTTGAGCAGATAAACTCGCCGGTTCAAGCGATGCTTGATGATTATACTAACGGTAAAATAGACCGCATCTATGTGGTTTATAATAAGTTCGTCAATGCAATGACGCAACAGCCAACGGTCAATCAGTTGGTGCCTTTACCAGAAAGTGCGTTTGGCGAAGAAGAAAGCGGCATTCAAACAGAACTGAGCTGGGATTATATCTACGAGCCTGATATCAAAACATTGATTGATGAGTTGCTAGGGCGTTATATTGAGTCTATCGTCTATCAAGCGGTAATGGAAAACATTGCCTCTGAGCAGTCCTCACGTATGGTTGCGATGAAAGCGGCGACAGATAATGCTGGCGACCTAATTAACGATTTACAGTTGGTTTATAACAAGCTGCGTCAAGCGGCGATTACCCGAGAAATCTCGGAAATCGTTGGCGGTGCTGCTGCTGTTTCATAATTGAAACCCTTTATAAAACCCACTATATACAGAATTTCCAGGAGAACGCAATGAGTAGCGGTCGTATTGTACAGATTATTGGCGCGGTTCTTGACGTTGAGTTTAACCGTAACGAAGTACCTAAGATTTTTGATGCTTTGCTAGTTGATGGCACCGAAACTACTTTAGAAGTACAGCAACAGCTGGGTGATGGCATCGTACGTACGATTGCTATGGGTTCTACTGAAGGACTCAAGCGTAACCTACCGGTTACTAATACTGGCGGGCCAATTTCTGTGCCGGTCGGTATCGGTACGCTAGGTCGTATCATGGATGTTCTTGGTCGTCCTATCGATGAAGAAGGTCCAGTAGAAGCCTCTGAGCGCTGGTCAATTCACCGCGAAGCGCCAAGCTACGCAGAACAATCAAACAGTACTGAACTTTTAGAGACGGGTATTAAAGTCATCGATTTACTTTGCCCGTTTGCTAAAGGTGGTAAAGTTGGTCTGTTTGGTGGTGCTGGTGTTGGTAAAACCGTCAACATGATGGAATTGATCAACAACATCGCGCTTAAGCACGAAGGTCTATCTGTATTTGCTGGTGTTGGTGAGCGTACGCGTGAAGGAAATGACTTCTATCACGAAATGCAAGAAGCTGGCGTTGTAAACACTGAAGACTTTAGCAAATCTAAAGTTGCGATGGTATATGGTCAGATGAATGAGCCACCGGGTAACCGTTTACGTGTTGCGCTGTCTGGTTTGACTATGGCTGAGTACTTCCGTGATACTAAAGATCCTGCCACTGGCAAAGGTCGTGACGTATTGCTATTTGTTGATAATATCTATCGTTATACACTAGCCGGTACTGAAGTATCAGCACTGCTTGGTCGTATGCCATCAGCCGTTGGTTATCAGCCAACACTAGCTGAAGAGATGGGTATGCTCCAAGAGCGTATTACGTCAACGCAGTCAGGTTCTATCACATCAGTTCAAGCGGTATATGTACCTGCGGATGATTTGACGGATCCATCACCTGCTACTACTTTTGCTCACTTGGATGCGACTGTGGTACTAAGTCGTGATATCGCATCACAAGGTATTTATCCTGCGGTTGATCCACTAGATTCTACTTCGCGTCAGCTAGATCCATTGGTTATCGGTGAAGAGCATTACAACGTTGCTCGTGGTGTTCAGGAAGTTCTACAGCGCTACAAAGAGCTAAAAGACATCATCGCCATTTTGGGTATGGATGAGTTATCAGAAGAAGATAAACTAGTCGTTTATCGCGCTCGTAAGATTCAGCGCTTCTTGTCTCAGCCATTCCACGTTGCTGAAGTCTTTACGGGTGCACCTGGTAAATATGTACCACTACGCGATACAATTGCTAGCTTTAAAGCAATCATCGCTGGTGAGTATGATAGCTTACCAGAGCAAGCCTTCTACATGGCTGGTGGCATCGACGAAGTCGTTGCTAAAGCTGAAAAAATGAAGGCTTCTGCAGCGTAAGTTGTATTCGTATTAACTAACGAGTAGGTATAATATAAACCTTATATCTACTCTTCAGTAATGCATCGCAGTTTTGATCGCGCTTTAATAGTAAGGAATTAAGTATGGCAACATTACAATGTCGCGTCGTAAGTGCTCGTGAAGAGTTGTATTCAGGCGAAATTAGCATGTTAATAGCTAGTGGTACCGAAGGCGAGATTGGTATATTGCCAGGTCACACCCCGCTTATTACTTTGCTGAAGCCTGGCGCAATGCGTGTGCAGACGCCAGATGGTGCAGAAGAAGTGATTTATGTATCAGGTGGCGTATTAGAAGTACAACCGAAAATGGTCACTGTACTTGCTGATACCGCCATGCGTGCGCACAATCTTGACGAAAGTAAAATCGTTGAAGCACGTAAAAAAGCTGAGCAGATGCTGGTCAACCAATCTGATACTGTACAAACCAATGCTGCCTTGGCATCATTGGCGGAATCAGTCGCCCAGCTCCAGACTATCCGTAAGTACAAAAACCGTGCTTAGTCTTATGCTTTGTAGCAAAGGTTAACGTCTTTCTTTAATTCTTGCGACAGCCATAAAAAAACAGTCCATCATGGGCTGTTTTTTTATGGCTGTTCTTCCAATAGCTACTTTGTTAATAGCTAGCGTTTTAGCAATTAACGCTTTATATTTATTACAAACCAAACATTAACTATCTGAAAAGCTATTAGGTTATTAAGCATTTATCCATAACTAAACCAATTTTTATTAAATGCTAGAAAAGTCACTAGCGACAACCGTGATATATGGTTATATTAGGGATTAGAAAGTACGTTTTTAGGGGTCAAACCCAATCAGGTTTTCTTGTATTTTTACTTTGCTGATTTTTGACCTCATTGTTAGGCTATAAGAGAACCACTATTATTATATAAAATTTATCTTATGCCCTTTTATGATGATAAAGGGTATAATTTTTGGACGCAAACTAACGTTTTAATGGAGGTAGTTTATAGGTTTTGTTACCAACTATAAGCTATAGTATAGGAAGCTGTGTGTTTAATAGTATACTGTGCTACCAAGTTTGTAACAGCTATACAAACATCGATTGTATTAGCTTACGGATCGATTAAGTTACGGTGCTATTAATTTACCGCTCTTACTTTTACTGTTTTTAAATTAGATGTATTAGAGGATATAACAATGACAACGAATGACGAAGACAACACCCCCCGAATCTTGATTGTTGAGGACGACGAGCGTCTGGCTATGTTGACCCAAGATTATTTGGTCAAGAATGGTTTAGAAGTAGCTATTGAAACGGATGGTAATCGTGCCATTCGCCGTATTGTCAGCGAACAACCAGATTTGGTCGTACTTGATGTCATGCTTCCTGGTAGTGATGGGCTGACGGTTTGCCGTGAAGTTCGTCCACATTTCCATAACCCGATTTTGATGTTGACTGCGCGTACAGAAGATATGGATCAAGTATTGGGTCTTGAAATGGGCGCTGATGATTATGTTGCCAAACCTGCGCAGCCACGCGTATTGCTTGCGCGTATTCGTGCGTTATTACGTCGCTCAGAAAACGCGCCATCTGAAGACGTGCCACAGCGTTTAGAATTCGGCGAGTTGGTTATCGATAACGGTGGGCGTTCAGTCAACCTTGGCGATGAGCTGGTTGATTTTACCAGTGCGGAATACGATTTGTTATGGTTACTAGCCTCTAACGCTGGTCGTATCTTGTCACGTGAAGATATCTTTGAGCGTCTACGTGGTATCGAATATGACGGTCAAGATCGCTCGATTGACGTACGTATCTCACGTATTCGTCCAAAAATCGGTGATGATCCAGAAAACCCTAAACGTATCAAAACCGTCCGTAGTAAAGGTTATTTGTTCGTTAAAGAAGGCAATTAATATTTTGTAGTGGATGCAAATATTTAGTCTGCATAAGTTTCTTATAAAAAACCAGCTGAATGCTGGTTTTTTATGGTTTAAATTTTAATTTTTGAACTTAAATGCTGCGTTATGTGGTTTAATTGAGCGATAATTATCGCTGTAAATTAAATGAGTCTCATATAAATAGTGCAGCAAATATTTAGCATTTATTAATCTTTTTTCTTTATTAGGTTGGTCACGGCACGTATGTCATTAGTTTCTTCTCTTAAACACAGTATATTTGTTCGTATTTATGCCGGACTCTTAATCGTCTGTTTGTGCGTGGCATTATTTGCCCAGTTATTGATGGATACCATTAATAAAGAACGCGTCCAGTCTTACCGTGAAAACATGGCAACGGGTGCATTTCATATCGTCAGTGAAGGCATTGCTCACCAAGAGAGTGAATCGCAGCGTGAGTATTGGTTGTCTGACGCTAGTAGTTTGTTTGGTGCAGAATTCAGTATTGTACCGATTGATAAAATAGATTTTAATGCCAGTGAGCTGCGTCGTTTTGAGAAAGGTAATACCGTCGTTCGCTATATTGACCAACCGGTTTATGCCGATGTCTATTATCGCTTACCAGACAATCAAAATGTTTTAACAGCGCGTATCACCCAAGTGACTGAGCAGCAAGTACGGGCGATAGCTGTATTTTTACTCGATGATTTATCTTATCATGCAACCTTATCCGATAAACGGTCGCGTTTGGCGCAGTTAGAAGAGAAATTTGCTTTTCCTTTAGAGTTTAGAGCAGTCAATACGCTCAATTTAGATCCTGATCAGATGGCACGTTTGCGCCGCGATGAGGTGGTCATCTTATTACAAGATACCAATACCAGTAAGAGCAACTCGTCGATTACGGTCGTTGTGCCCTCTGAAATAAATGATATGGCGATTTTAATTGGTCCGGTGCCGCTGTTTAATTGGTTCCCGCTGAATTTGATTATTAGTATGATTTTGATCAGTATGTTTTTAATCAGCTTGGGTGTTTATGCGCTTATTTTCCCGCTCGAACGCAAATTGCAACTGATTCAAGTGGGTGTTAACGAGGTTAGTAAAGGCAATCTTGATATTAACGTACAGGTTATCGGGCAAGATGAAATTGCGCGTTTATCCGCGACCTTCAATGCGATGACGGCGCATATTAAGCGATTAATAGAATCGCAACGCGAGCTGACGCGGGCGGTATCGCATGAGCTGCGTACACCGGTGGCGCGTATTCGTTTTGCGGTCGACATGCTGGCCGATACTGATGATGAAGACTCACGCTTTATGCAGCGCGATTATATTGATGAAGATATCGAAGCGTTGAATGGTTTGATTGATGAGATGTTAACTTACGCCAAGCTTGAAGAGGGCTCGCCAAAACTAGATTTGGAGCCAGTAAATCTGCGTGAATTGCTTGAGCAAATCGAGCGTGAGACCAATGCCTTAGGCAAACCTATCAAGATAGTGACTAACTTGCCCAACGCTAAAGTAACAGCGATTGCCGACAGACGTTATCTGCATCGGGTGATTCAGAATTTAGCCGGTAATGCCTTACGCTATGCTGAGAGTACCATTATCATTAGTGCTGGGATCAGAAAGGGCAATGCCTTTGTCAGTGTTGAAGATGACGGTCATGGTATACCTGAAGCCGATCGTGAAAAAGTCTTTATTCCATTTTCACGCTTGGACGATAGTCGCACCCGAGCCTCAGGTGGCTATGGTTTAGGGTTGTCTATTGTGTCGCGTATTGCCTTTTGGTTTAATGGTAATATGAAAGTGGATGAGAGCCGTGAGCTTGGCGGCGCACGATTTGTTATGACTTGGCCAATTAAACCTTTGACCCAAGTCCTTGCCGCCGATGAGATTACCCAAGAGAAAAGCGCCCGTGATTTTGATGCTTAGTCTTTTTTTATGATGATGGTTAAATGAGTATTGATGGTTTGTTGAATTTATTGAAATCAGCTTAATAATAGAGGATAGCAAAGGATGCCGTATTTATTTGGTGGTTTGGTAGTATTGAACGCAGCAGCGCTCGGTTATTATTTATTTTTACAACAGCCGACCAGCACTGAGACGCTAAAGGCCGCGCAGGATGAAATAACTCAACCTTTAGCCTTTACCAATAGTGCTGAGTATATTCCGCCTGTCATTGGTACTAGGAAATAGAGTTTTCTAATCCTTATAATCACTAATAGTTAATAGCCCGAATTTGGTCTTGTCTGCTATTCGTTATTATTTAAGGATTATTAATACTATCAGCAGCGATAGATGAGTTATCGCTGCCAATATCCAATGAAGGCTCACCTGCAACTTTAGAGATGAGTGGGATACGGACACAAACTTGTAGTCCGCCATCTGGATGATTAATCGCTTCAACTGTTCCATGATGCAAGCGCGCGATACGGTCGACAATCGCCAGACCTAAACCACTACCTTGCGTGGTACGGGCTGATTCGCCACGCTCAAACGGTTGCATGACGCGCTCTAACTGGTCTTCTGCGACCCCATCACCACAGTCTCGTACACATATCACCAACTGCTCTTTTGCTTCTCTATTGACCTCGTTTTCAGTCACCACATCGCTCTCTTCTACCACCAATTTTTCTATAAAGGTCGGTACGACAGTCGCTGATAAATAAATCGGTGCTTTGCCATAACGCTTGGCATTATTAACCAAATTGATAACCAGACGCTTAATAGACATCGGCCGGATAGGAACCATTTTGTGACATTCGGACTGGTAAATAAATTCCAGCGGCGCAAATTGCACCATTATTTCATTAAAGATGGTATCTAAATTGGTCAAGCGTACCGGCTCATCGGAGCCGTCTTTCATAAATGAGATAAACTGCTCTAAAATGGCGTCCATATCTTCGATATCATAAATCAAACCTTCACGAAAAAAATCATCAGGTAGCATCTCAGCGGTCAAACGCATACGGGTTAACGGAGTGCGCAAATCATGCGAGATACCTGCTAGCATAATCGTCCGCTCTTTTTGTGCTTGATTGAGGGTGGTAAATAAGCGGTTAAAGGCCATATTAACTTGGCGTATTTCAGTCGGCCCGTTATGGGTGGGTAGGGTAGTGGCATTACCCAAGCGAATATAGTTGGTCGCCGCGCGCTGCAAATACCTCAAAGGACGATTTAATTGGCGTGCTAACAAAATAATGGTTAGCAAGGTCAAAATAGGCAGACCTACTAAAAATAACCATAATAGCGCTGGGCTATATTGCGAGTAGTATACCACCGGTTCGCGAACCCAAAAGCTGGTATCACGGCTGTCTTGCACCCACAGCTGCGGCGTCGGTTTAAACTTAAAATAAACCTCTACTGGACGACCCAATTGTGCGCCAATTTCACGTTGCAATACATCAGTGAACACGCCAACAAAGGCTTTATCTTCTATGGTCGGGAAATCGCTGGGATTATTGACCACCACCACATGTGAGTGCTGATAAATCCATTGCCGCACAGCAGGGTCATGTTTCCAGTCTTGATTGACGCTGTGCATCAAGCGTAATTCGCTGGTCAGATAGCGCGCATGATTTTTAAGCTCGGGTAAATATAGGCTACGCCAAAAAAACAAAATCGACACCCCAACACTGATAATGACAATAAACGCCACCATTAAAGTGGTCAGCCAAGTGTTGGAGTAAGAGCGTGCAAGACGACCTTTGCGTCGAGGTTGCGATTTTGGTGTAATCATAGCAGTCCAAAAGGTTGAGCAAAATATTTATAAGATAAGTTTTTAAGAACCACCTATAAACATAGCGTTTTTTATTGAGTTTTTACATATAAAAGATATAACTTCATTCGATATGACAAGCCTACGATTTCAAACTTTATTAAGCTGATTTTTTGGTTATGCGGTTCGATAATAGGGTTTGGTCTTAGCGTTTGCTTATAGGATAGCATAATCAAATAATTTGGTTGTTGGCTTTACCGATAGAATTGGTAGCCTATTTAATGGGGTCAAGCTCGACAAATTAACCACGAATTATGAATTATGTTTTACATGCCTTGCTATTTAAGCTATTGTTAATAAATAATTAAATAAGCACAGTTTATGTTTTCAATAAAACAAGACTGTGATATAATTATGCCCTTTTTGGTATACCTGCGAAAGAGAGAATTCACATGGTTGTTATTCGTTTAGCACGGGGCGGTGCCAAGAAACGCCCATTTTATCAAGTAGTTGTTGCTGATCAACGCCGCGCGCGTGACGGTCGCTACATTGAAAACATCGGCTTTTTTAACCCACTCGCTAAAGAGTCTGAAGAAGCAGTACGCCTAAACATGGAAGCGTACAATGCGTGGATCGCTAAAGGTGCACAACCTTCAGATCGCGTTGCTTCATTAGCAAAAGCTTATAACAAGTCTGTAGCTCAAACTGAAGCAACTGCTTAAGTTTTAGCTACTAAGTACTGATAGCGTAATGTTCACGTTTATTGGTCGGCTTTAGAAAACATAGCGTAACTGGTCTGACCAGGGTGCGCCATTAACTGTTTATTACTTTTGATTGCGTTTATCGCTTTTGATTGAACTGTATTCAGCGCCGCGTTTTTAATCATTGCTGTTTTAGTCATTGTTAGGTTAGCCGTTATGTCATCTGTTCCAAACGCTAGTGCACTTATGAAAATCGGTCAGCTAAAAAAGCCTTATGGCATTAAAGGCTGGCTGTGGGTATTTAGTGATACGGATGATCGTACGGCAATATTTGATATGCAGCCTTGGTGGATGAAAACTGCTACTGGTATGAAGCCTTTGACCGTAAAGGCTTGGCGTGAGCAAGGGACAGGTATTGTTGCTCAATTTGAGCAAATTCCTGACCGTAACCTTGCTGAGACCATGAATGGGGTAACCCTTTGGGTCGAACAAAACGTTTTGCCAGAAACAGCGGAAGACGAATATTATTGGTCGGATTTGGTCAGCTTGCGCGTGATGAACGAGCAAGGCGAGTATTTAGGCACTATCACTGAAATGTTTGAAACCGGTGCCCATGACATCATGCGCGTAACGGCAAATTCAGACAGTTTGGATAAAGAAGAGCGCCTGATACCTTGGCATAAGCAGACAGTGATTGAAGTCAATATGACTGAGAAAACCGTGCTTGTGGCATGGCCAAGTGATTATTAATAAGCGATTATTAATCAGTAATGGTTAATAATTAATTATTAAGACAAGTTTTGGTGAGATAAGCTTCGGCTTTATTATTAAAGGTTGTTGATAGTCACACCGATTTATTTAGCCACTGTTATCCATTGTGCAAGTAGACATCCGATGTATTTTGCCGTGATTAGTATTTTCCCTGAAATGTTTGCCACGATTCGTGAGTTTGGAATCACGGGACGGGCAGTCACTCAGGAGCAAGTCACGATTGAATGCATCAACCCGCGTGATTATACCACTGATAATTATCGACGTATTGATGAGCGCCCGTATGGTGGGGGTCCTGGCATGGTAATGATGGCTGAGCCATTATCCCAAGCGATTGAGGATGCTCGCCTGCGAGCCAGTCAACATGGCTGCCGTGTCGATAGTGAGCATTGTCCGGTGATATATATGTCACCACAAGGCAAGACGCTCAGCGAAAGTAGTGTGGTCAGTATGACTGAGTATGACGGCATGATTTTATTATGTGGTCGTTACGAAGGTATTGATGAGCGCTTACTGTCGCAGTATGTCGACATGGAGATATCGCTCGGTGATTATGTCTTAACGGGTGGTGAGCTACCTGCCATGGTGCTGATGGATAGTGTGATACGTCGTCTGCCTGATATTATGGGCGATGATAAGTCAGCTGAGCAAGACTCGTTCGTCGATGGCTTGCTTGATTGTCCACATTATACTAAGCCGCATGAGTTTGCCGGTATGGCGGTCCCTGAAGTACTACTTTCAGGTCATCATGCCAATATTGCTAAGTGGCGCTTTAGCCAACAAGTTGAACGTACGCAAACGCGGCGTCCAGATTTATGGCAAGCGTTTACCCCAACGGTAGAGCAAGCGAAATGGCTCAAAGCATTGGCTAAAGCAGATAAAAAGCAGCGTTAATAGCGGTTGAAAAAATAAACAGTTAAGAAATAAAATTTTGAGCAGTAATAAAACGAGTCATAGCATAATGGCCGTTTGTCATAACCCATTTACGTTGTAGTTATTATTAATCAAAGATATTAATAATAGCTATGATTAATTATTACAAACAGGTGATATGCGTCAAGCCTCTATTATCTAATGTGAGGAGATAACTCTCATGAGCAACAAGCATCCATTGGTTCAGGTCATCGAAAATGCTCAATTGATTGAGCGCCCAAGCTTTGCACCCGGCGATACCGTTGTGGTTCAAGTAAAAGTACGTGAAGGTGAGCGTGAGCGTTTACAGGCTTTTGAAGGCGTTGTAATTGCTAAGCGTAACCGCGGTTTAAACTCAGCGTTTACCGTACGTAAAATCTCAAGCGGTGTTGGTGTTGAGCGTGCATTCCAATTGCATTCACCAATCATTGATAGCATTGAAGTGAAACGCCGTGGCGCAGTTCGCCGTGCGAAACTATACTACTTACGTGAGCGCTCTGGTAAATCAGCACGTATCCGCGAGAAGCTTGCTCCGCGTGCACCTAAAGTTGTTAAGCCAAAAGCTGACGCTTAGATTATATCCAGTATCTGGTTTTAAGCATTGTGCTTAAATATACTTTATTGCTGAGCCGTCTATTATGCGATTCGGCAATAAAGAGCAATCAGATACAAGCCCTTATTCATAGGTTTATCATATAAATAAGCGGGTAGTACCAAAAAAGACAAAACCCCAATCTGTGCGACTGCCAGATTGGGGTTTTTGTATGTGGGGCTTTATTTTAGTTGAACGCTTTAAGCTTAACGTTAGCTTTCTAAATTGTCTATACGGTTGATTTGGTCTTTAGATTTACTGTATTTACGCAGGCGAATGTAAATAGTTTTGGTTACGGTAGCGATGATTTTTTGTTGCTCATCGACGATATCAACCTTATATTCACGAAATACTGGCTCACCGTCTTTCGCTAAATCCTGAATGGTTTTGATTTCATCACTAGGGATTTTCATACGGGCGGTGACTTTGCTGTTGCCCGGTGCCACAAACTCAATGTGTGAGCTTTTATCCCAGACCACATAGCTGCTTCCCAATTGGTGCATGAGCATCAGCATATAAAACGGATCAACCATCGAATATAGACTGCCACCAAACTGAGTACCGACGATATTCTTATTTAAGCTGTTTAGCCCCATGCTGACGACGCACAAGCCTTGATCGAGATTGATATGCTCGATCTTGATACCGGCACCGATGTAGGGTGCATAAGTATTAATACGCATTTTAAGCAAATAAGGGGTAAGTAATGGCATGATGTTCTTTTTGGCATTACGTCTTAGTGTTTCAAGTTTTTTTGGCAGTAAACTCATTGATATTTCCTATTGATTTTTCGGTTTTGCTCATTTTATCGTATGGATTATTTTTATCGTATAACGTGTTTTTATTGTATTAAGTTGAATATGACAGCAAGCATGGTTGTTTGTAAGGTATGGCTATCAAGCAATAAGCCATAAAAAGACATTTATCATAGTGAAAAACACCTAAGCTCACCAGCTTTAAAGCGTAACGATAGGGCCATTAGTATCATAACGCTTATCTCTTAAGGGTATTCATTACTATTTTCTAGCTATCGACCACTGAGTCATAAAAAATACTTTTAATAACGATACGGATAGTATCTTTTAATCGTTAAGGCCTCGCATTATCCCTACTGATACCTTACAATAGCGGCATTTTGTTTTGAGTGACTTTATTTACACTGTATTATTTTACGCCGTATTAGGGTAAATAAAACTGCTCAAATCTCAGTCGACATAAGGAAATGTGATGAGTAGTACACAGCTTCCCGCCTCAGGGTCCAACCCGCAGCAACCAATCCCTTCTGATAAAGATTTGCAAGGCAGCTATGTAGATTTACATAAGCCCAATTCTAGTTTTAAAAATCGTAATGCTTATCTCAATCATGAACTACAAATCATGCAGCCGAAACGCTGGCGTCCAAACTTGCCGTTCCGTGATTATCGTTTTGAGTATGAAGATACGATTCCAGCGATGGCGGCGACCATTGGTAAAGTGGTGATGGTGGGCGCTATTGCGGCAACCTTTGCCGGCCCGCTTGGTTTAGGTGATGCCTTTGTCCTAGAAAACGTCCGCTATGAGCTGCTAATCGTTTCATTTTTTATCATTTTATTCTCGGGTTTTCTGCTACCAACTGCTAACCTTGCCGGTACGCACGGTCCGCTGATTCCGCTCATTCCTATCGTCGTTGCTGCTGGCGGTCACCCGATGGCCTTTGGTCTGCTAATCGGTGCTTTTGGCTTGTTACTTGCCATCAGTAAAGGCGGCAGTCTGCTAGCAAACTTGACCAGTAAAGGCGTGTGCGGCGGCTTACTGCTGTATTTAGGCTTTATTGGTACCACTTCCCAAGTTAAAAACCTATTTACGTGGGCTGAAGGTATTGGCATGTCGCATATTGCTTTTGTAGTGATTCTACTGACGATTATCTTATATGCGGTCTTAGAGAATTACCAAAAGCGTTGGCTAGCTGTGCCACTGAGCTGTCTGTTAGGCGGCGGAGTTGCATTTGCTATGGGAGCGCCCTTCGCCTTTAAAACGGCACCCGGTCTACCGCATATGAACCCGATGTATTGGTGGGGCGAAAATACGGGTTGGATGTTAGGCTTGCCAACGATTGAAAGCTTTATTGTAGTGCTGCCATTTGCGGTATTGGCAGTTGCTATGTGGTCACCAGACTTTTTAGGTCATCAGGTCTTTCAAAAAATTAGCTATCCGAAACGTACTGAGCGCGTGCTGATGGATATCGATGATACTATGACCAGTGCATCTATTCGTCAGGTAGCAGGCTCTTTATTGGGCGGCGCGAACTTTGCATCGTCATGGGGCACGTATATTGTGCCGGCAGCGATTGCCAAACGTCCTATTCCAGCCGGTGCGATTTTAACGGCGCTGTTTTGTATTATTGCCGGTGTTTGGGGTTATCCCATGGATTTGGCCATTTGGGAACCAGTAATGTGCGTGGCGTTGATTGTCGGTGTCTTTATTCCGCTGCTTGAAGCAGGGATGGAGATGACACGCGAAGGTAAAACCACCCAGTCTGCGGCCATTGTCGTTTTTGCCTCAGCCTTGGTCAATCCAGCCTTTGGTTGGTCGATTACCTTAGTACTAGATAACTTAGGTTTAATTGGCTCAAAAGAGCGCAGTGCTAATCTGACCAAAATGAGCCGCTGGATTATTCCTGTGGTCACTTTTGTGATATTAACGGGGGTTATGGCAATCGTCGGTATGTTGCCAGGTATTCCAGCGTTATTGCCAAATTTCCGTCACTAGATTTTTAAAGTTTGCTAAAAAAAGCCAGCCTCGATGCTGGCCTTTTTTATGTCTATTGCTAAGCTAATTATTAGCATTGCAAAATGCTGGTTGTTGCCCCATAAATGATGATATTACTCACATTTTTAATGTGTGCTAATTTTAAAGCCTTAATTTAAGAGTCAGAAATTCTATGGTCAATGTCTCCGCATCGAGTCCCGTCGACGATAAAAAAGCCCGTCTTAAGCATTTAATCCAGCGCCTGCCAAATTTGCCAGGGGTATATAAAATGCTCGGTAAAAATGGCGATATTTTATATGTCGGTAAAGCCAAATCGCTTAAAAGTCGCGTCAACAGCTACTTTGCCAAGACTATTGACCATCCAAAGACGCGAGCGTTAGTAGCGCGCATTCATAATATCGAAACCATTATTACCCGTAGTGAAACGGAAGCGCTGCTACTTGAGCAAAACCTGATTAAAGAATATCGTCCGCCTTATAACGTGCTACTGCGTGATGATAAATCCTACCTTTATGTGTTTATTTCAGCCGATAAACCTTATCCAAGATTGGCTTATGGGCGCGGTAAGGGCAACCATCAAAAGGGTCGCTTTTTTGGTCCTTTCCCTTCTGCTCATGCGGCAAAAGAAACATTAGTCTTAATGCAAAAAATGTTTCAGATGCGCCAATGTACCAATACTTTTTTTAAGCAACGTAAGCGCCCTTGTCTGGAGTATCAAATCAAGCGTTGCCGTGCACCCTGTGTTGGTTTGGTGTCAGCCGACGAGTACGCAGAAGATGTCAATAACACCATTCGTTTCCTAAAGGGCGATTCTAGCGATATTCATAGTACGCTGATTGAAAAAATGGAAGCTTCTGCTGAGGAACTAGATTTTGAAAAAGCGGTCTTCTATCGTGATCAGCTCTCCATGCTGCGCGAAGTGCAAGCGAAGCAAGCCGTTTATACCGTGCAAGGCGAGGCCGACGTGATTGCGATTGCCAGTCAAGCAGGCATGACCTGTGTTAACGTGTTGACCGTCCGTGGCGGGCGCGTGCTCGGCGGCAAAAACTATTTTCCCGACGTCGATAGCAGCGAGCCTCTTGCAGATAATTTATCAGCATTTATCACCTCGTTTTACTTTCAGGTAACCGATGACTTGCCAGCCGAAATCATGTTGAGTCATGAATTACCAGATCAGGTCGCGGTCAGTGAAGCACTGGCGAGCCATTTTGGTAGTAAAGTCGTCATCAAAACCAGCGTCCGTGAGCACCGCGCTGAATGGTTAGACTTGGCTAAATTAAATACCAACAATGCGCTAAAAACCAAGCTTGGCGATTATCTAGAATTACATGCGCGCTTTAGTGCGCTGAAAGACGTCTTAGCTGACGTGACTGATCGAACCATTGATCGCATAGAGTGTTTTGATATCTCGCATACGATGGGCGAGGCGACCATTGGTAGCTGCGTGGTCTTTGATCAAGGTGGCTCACGTCGCCGTGATTACCGTCAGTATGCGATTCATGACATTGTCGGCGGTGATGACTATGCGGCGATGAAACAAGTGCTGACACGCCGCTATAAGAAGCAGCCGCTGCCTGATCTGTTGCTCATTGATGGTGGTAAAGGTCAGCTGGGTATCGCTAAAGAGGTACTGACGGAGTTGGGTATTCTTAATGATACCTTGCTCATTAGTGTGGCAAAAGGTGAGGGGCGTAAGGCTGGCTTGGAAGTGTTGCATTTTATCGATCATGAGCCGCTTGATTTGCCGATGGACAGTAAAGCGCTGCATTTATTAATGCATATTCGTGATGAAGCGCATCGTTTTGCCATCACTGCGCACCGTAAGAAGCGTGATAAGCGCCGTTCATCGTCAGTACTAGAAGTAATTCCAGGGCTGGGTGAAAAGCGCCGTCGTGATTTGCTCAATCACTTTGGCGGTATGCAGCAATTGCTTGGGGCGTCACAGCAAGAGCTGGCTGGCGTGCAGGGAATTGGTCCGATGTTAGCGAAAACGGTTTATAAAGTGCTGCATGAATAAGCAGATTTTTCATAAAAAAATGACAACAGCCATAAGACTGTTGTCATTTTAAAATTAATAATATTGAACAGTTAAGATTCTCTAATCGTTAGAAATCAAAAGTTAACTGTTGGTTTGGGTAGCTGCGACAGTGCTCGCAAACGCGCTCCCAACGATTAAATCGATAGCGCAAATACCAACGAACATGCACAGCTTTAGGATAACGACAATAAATGGTCATTATGACCTCCATAATTATGATAATAATTTCACAAATATGGAGACGTAGACATTTATTAGCATTTGCTATAAAGTATATGGACCTTCCTACAGGTAAACCAAAACTTTATATTTAGCTAATAATGGAGTTTGTCTCCATAGTTGTCTTATATAAAAGTTTTTTAAGCTCAGTAATTAATTTTGCTGAGCTTTTTTAATTTTCCATAAGTGTCTTCTCCTTTTAAATAATAGGTTATAAAAATTAAATGAAATTAGCCTTTTCTTTTATAAGTCACAAACTTAAAATCTAGCCCGCTTTTCTCATCGTGAACTTGCTCAGATTTTTCTGCGACTACAAACTCATTTGGTAGCTCAGGATAAAAGGCATCGCCATCCATAATGTCAGTATCGACATGCGTCAGCTCGACACGGTCGGTATACATCATCGCTTCTTTAAACACTCGCTCGCCACCGATGACCCAAATCGTATCAAGATGCGCGCCATGCGCAAGGCTAGCTGCTTGAGTGAGCGCATCGTCTAAATTGTGCATCACATAAGCTTTTTCACTACCTACCAAGCCTTTTTGCTCAGCATAGTCTAGTTGGGTAGTGATGATAAAGCTGATACGTTTTGGCAGTGGTCGGCTGCCCATTGACTCAAAAGTCTTACGACCCATGATGACGATACCTTGTATCGCGCCGTCATTTTGCTTAGTCGTCATGCTTTTAAAATGCTGCAAATCTGCTGAGATATGCCACGGTAGCTCATTCCCTTTGCCGATACAGCGATTGCTACTGATAGCCACAATCTGGGCAACTTCGGTGTTGGCATAACTCATAACACATCCTTTTCATTGTCTTTTAATATTAAAGCGATAGAAAATTAGACTGCAACCTTGGCTTTAATAGCAGGATGCGACTCATAACCATCGACGCTGATATCATCATAGTTAAAGGCAAAAATATCGGTCACATTAGGATTCAGGGTCAAGGTTGGCAAGGTATAAAGCTCGCGTGTCAGCTGTAATTCAACTTGCTCACGATGGTTTTGGTAAATATGGCAATCGCCGCCTGTCCAGACAAACTCACCTACTTCTAACCCACAAACTTGTGCGACCATATGGGTAAGCAAAGCGTAGCTGGCAATATTAAAGGGAACACCTAGGAATAAATCTGCTGAGCGTTGATAGAGCTGGCATGACAACTTATTATCCGCAACGAAAAATTGAAATAAAGTATGACAAGGCGGCAAAGCGACTTGCTCCGCTTCAGCGGGATTCCAACCAGAAACGATTAAGCGTCGTGAATTGGGATTATTCTTTATTTGCTCAATGACTTGGCTGATTTGATCGATACCATCGTTATTGTAGATACCATTTTCGTCTTTAGTAGCGCCATAATTGCGCCATTGATGACCGTAAACTGGCCCTAAATCACCAGCAGGACGGTTAAAGCGTGCCGTTTGCTCTGCCGTTGCCCATTCATTCCAAATACGCACGCCATTTTCTTGCAGATAATCAACGTGGGTGCTACCACTTAAAAACCAAAATAGCTCATAGACGATAGATTTAAAATGGACTTTCTTAGTGGTTAATAATGGAAATCCATCTGCTAAGTCAAAACGTAGCTGCGCGCCAAAGTGGCTCAGCGTACCGGTGCCAGTACGATCGCCTTTTTCGGTGCCCTGACTAAGGACGTGTTGTAGCAAGTCTAAATAGGCTCGCTCATTTTTACTGTTGTGGTAATGACTGCTCATAAAATTGCTCTTTTACGCTGTGAAAACGTATCTTTAATATAATTCTTTATATCGCTTTTAATAAAGACATTGATGCTAAGTAAGGATTAATAAGCTGACTGCTTACCCCAATCATAAATACCGCGCTTATAAGCATAAATCAGCATGATTAAGCCGGCGATAATCATCGGTGCGCTTAAGAGTTGCCCTTTAGTCATCCAGCCTAACAGGATGAATCCTTGGTCGGCATCGGGCTGACGGAAGAACTCGATTATAAAGCGGCTGATACCGTAGCCTAATAAGAACACCGCAGATGCTGCCATACGTGGGCGCGGTTTTGATGAATACCACCATAAAAAGATAAATAGCAGCAGACCTTCGGCAAAGGCTTCGTATAGCTGTGATGGGTGACGGGGTAGCAAATACTGCCCATTTACCTCAAGCATTAACTCTTGTAGCTCAGGATTAGTCTGTAGTTGTTGCGTATCAAAGGCAGCGGCTTGCGGGAAATAGGTCAACCAGTTATAGCCACCATCTGAGACGCGCCCCCACAATTCACCATTGATATAGTTACCGATACGACCGAATAATAAACCAGTTGGCACGCAGGGCACGATAAAATCGAACACTTGAAAAGTGGTCTTCTTATATTTACGCGCGAAGAACCACATACCTAGCATGACGCCGATAAAACCACCGTGGAAAGACATACCGCCTTCCCAAACTCGTAACAAATACGCAGGGTTTTGCATTAGCTCGCCGAACTGATAAAACAGTACATAACCGATACGACCGCCTAAAATGACACCAAGCGCCCCATAAAAGACCAAGTCAGAGACCATATCAGTGGTCCAATTGTCGCGTTTGGTGCTGCGATACCAAGCCAGACCATAAGCGGCGGCAAAGGCCAGTAGGTACATTAAGCCATACCAGTGCACTTCCACTGGACCCAAAGATAGCGCTACGGGATTATACTGAGGGTGAATCATCATAAGAGCATCATATTATTGATAATGGAATGTAGCTCATAATAGCAAAATTCGTCCCTTGCGAACACTATGATAATTTTATGGATAAATAAATGGATAAGTGAATGGTTCATTGAATGAATAGCAAAGCGTGGCAAAAACCGATAAGATAAAAAAAGCGCTTCAATTTTTAAGGAACCTTTATGCAGCCATATTTATCGACATTATCTTTGCTAGGTGTAGTAGCTTCAGGCTTAACGCTGTGGGTTCCTATAGGCGCACAAGCGGCGGTGAGCAATATTGAGAACATCACTATTTACCAAGGCTTAGCCAGTGTAACGCGTACTTTGCCAATTAGCGGTAGCGGCGAGCAGACATTGGTTTTTTCTTGCTTATCGCCAACCATCGAACCAGATAGTATCAGTGTTCAAGCTGCTGGTAACGTGAATATTGGCGAAGTCAGTATCGAAACGTTAAGCGCTGAGCAAGCAGCACAATGCCAATATCAAGGCGATGCTACAGTAAAAAGCCAGCAGAGTAACTTAGCCGACATAAGCGCTGAATTAGAAGCAGCACGTTTAACCAAAGCCTATTTGCAGAATTTGACCAAGGTCACGCAAATCAATACGACTGCCACCCTTGCCAATAATGCGCGTGATTTAGAGACGCAAGCGGCAAGTATTAATAAAAGGATTGTCGAGCTACAGCAGCGAGAGGCGCACGCGAAAGATGGGCTGAATCAGCTGCTGGCGGGCAGTACTACCTCAAAACAGAATAGTGTGACCCAAGTCAGTGTACGCACTGCCAGTCGCATGCCAAGCACCGTTAAACTGCATTATCAGGTGCGCGGTGCCAGTTGGGAGCCAACCTATCAAGCGCGCTTAAATACAGACAGCAAGCAGCTGAATATCACCGCCTCTGCCGTCATCGCTCAACAAACGGGAGAGAACTGGAGCAATGTGCCAGTTATTTTAAGCACCGTTAATCCCAATCAAACGACGACTAGCCAGCTACCAAGAGTCGAACGTTTGTCATTATATGACGAAGAGCAAGCTAAGTTAAGCCGTTATGCATCGCCTATGATGGAGGCAGCTCCAATAGTCGTTTCTGCGAGAGACAGTTATGGCGGCGGTGCATCGGGAGAAAGTATGCCACCGCTACCGAGCTTTACGGTGAGCAGTCAAAATAAAAATGGTATCACTGAGTATCGCCTGCCGCAGCGTGTCAGTATTCCTAGTGATGGCAGGCGCGTACGCACTATTATCGATGAACAATCTGGCACTAGTAAGCTATGGCTACGCAGCACGCCTAGTGCCGAGACAGCCGCTTATTGGTATGCGTCTGCGCCGTTTTTGACGCCTGCTTGGGCGGATGGCTCGTTGCAGCTATACCGCGATGATAACTATGTCGGACAGTCGCGCTATGATTATCAGAGCCTAAAAGAGCAGGGCATTGGTTTTGGTATTGATCCAAGCCTGCTTGTGAAACAGCTGACTCATGAAGATAAAAAAGGTGATAAAGGCGTATTTAATCGTCAACAAACCAAAACCATCACTCAAGCCTATCAATTTACCAATCAGCACAATCGTAGCGTGCGCTTGCAAGTGTTAGGCGCAGAGCCTGTGAGTAGTGATGACAGTATTAAGGTAAGCGCAACACATACACCAGTGATTAGCACAAAAGATTGGAATGATAATAAAGGTATGGTCGCGTGGGAGTTTGATTTACCAAGTAAACAATCTCAGGTAGTGCAGTCGACGTATAAAATCAGTTACCCTGCGGATAAACAGTTAAATACCAATTAATAGTAATTAATAAGTAGCTTTGAATACTAAATCATAGCCACATGCTAAATAAGAAACCCATACTAATCATATAAAAGGAAAACTATGTGTATCGTCGCCATTGCTTGGCAGTTATTTGATGAACTGCCTTTGGTTTTATTGTCCAATCGTGATGAGTTTTTGCAGCGTCCGACAGAGCCACTACATCAGTGGTCAGATAAGCCTATTTATGCAGGGCGCGATAAGCAAAGCGGCGGTACGTGGCTGGGTATTCACCAACAGCAGCAGAAGGGTTTTTATAAACAAAACGGACGTTGGGCGGCGGTATTAAACTTTCGTGATAGTGTGCAGGCAAGTAATGACGAACGCTCACGCGGTGAATTGGTCACAGATTTCTTGACCAGTACGCTAAGCCCGATAGAGTTTGCTCGGCAAATCAGCCTGCAAGATTACGCAGGTTTTAATCTTATTATTGGTGATGCGGCGCAAGCGGTGATTGTCAATAATCGTGGTCATGCACCGACGCCGCTATACGCTGGATTGTATGTGCTATCCAATGGTCAACCAGAAGAAGCGTGGTTTAAAACCGAACGCCTACGTGGCCGTTTAAGACAAGAAGTCATACCGTTGATTGCTGAAAATAGCGCTCCTGAATATTGGCAAGAAGCGGCCTTTGCAGTGATGTCTGATAAAACGCCAGCGCCAGAAAATAAATTACCCGAAACGGGTGTCGGTAAGCAGATTGAGCGAGCACTATCTTCTATTTATATCGAGTCTATTACTTTGTTTAGCATGGATGCTACCATCCCGACATACGGTACTCGCACCCAAAGTATTCTGACTTTAACTCAATCTCCAAGTCCTATCGATGCCGAACCTATCTTCCGTGCTCAACTACAGAGTCGAGAATACCAGTAATTTATCTATTGTCATATCACTCTGACTTATGGCTAAGCTGTTCTAGTCATTATTTAAGCCTCATTATAGAGGCAATTATAAATCCCTAATATAGTTAGGGATTTATCTGTTAATAGTGACTCTGATGACATACACTGGATATATAGGTCATTTAAGCGCCATTAAGAATGCCTACTATCCTCTAATCAGAGGTCAGTTTAACAAGGAGTACGATATGACTATGATGAAATCATTAATATTCGTTGAGCCAGGTAAAATTGAAATTGTTGATAAGAAAATTCCTGATGTCGGCCCGAACGATGCTTTACTAAAAATTACCACCACGACGATTTGTGGTACCGATATTCATATTTTTAAAGGTGAGTATGCTGTTGCAAAAGGGTTGACGATTGGTCATGAACCGGTAGGTATTATTGAGAAGCTAGGTAGTGCAGTGATGGGTTATAAAGAAGGACAACGAGTCATCGCTGGCGCGATTTGTCCAACATTTACCTCTTATGCTAGCCAAGATGGCTTTCCCTCACAAGATGGTGGCTATCTTGATGCCGATGGCAAATGCTCTTGTCATGGTTATAAAGCGACCGGCGGTTGGCGCTTTGGTAATCACATTGATGGTACGCAAGCAGAGTATGTGCTAGTGCCTGATGCACAGGCCAATCTATGTCCAGTGCCAGATGGACTGACTGATGAGCAAGTGCTGATGTGTCCTGACATTATGTCGACAGGCTTCAAGGGTGCAGAAAACGCTAATATTCAGATCGGTGATGTTGTCGCTATCTTTGCACAAGGGCCTATTGGCTTATGTGCTACTGCTGGGGCAAGGCTCAAAGGTGCGTCACTGATTATCGCTGTTGATGGTAACAATCAGCGTCTAGCGATGGCGAAGAAATTAGGAGCGGACATTACGCTTAATTTCACAGAAGTTGATGTGGTTGATGAAATCATGAAAATCACTGGTGGGCGTGGCGTCGATAGCAGTATCGAGGCGTTAGGTTTGCAAGCTACCTTTAATCAATGCATCAAGATATTAAAACCGGGTGGAACTTTTTCAAGTCTGGGTGTTTATTCTGAGGATTTAGTCATTCCAATAGCGAATTTCGCTGCTGGTCTTGGCGATCATACGATTCGTACGGCTCTATGTCCGGGCGGTAAAGAGCGCATGCGTCGTTTGCTGAATGTCATTGAGTCAGGTCGTGTGGATCTATCAGAGATGGTGACTCATACTTATGCGCTAGACGATATTGTAGAAGCATATGATTTATTTATGCATCAGCGTGATGGCGTTTTAAAAATCGCTATCAAACCATAATTTTAGCAATTATAAATACGAAAAAGCCTGTATCTATTGATACAGGCTCTTTTATATTTTCTATTAAAAAAACTCTAGCTTATTATTCCACCAACAAATGGTTGTTTTGTTCTGGAATAATCAGTTCTTGTTTAAGGGGTAATTCGCGCACCAATTCTTGCAAGGCGCGACGGTATACCCCGCGTTTAAAATGAATCACTTGTCCGAGTGGATACCAGTAGCTGACCCATTGCCAATGGTCAAATTCTGGTTTACCCTCATCAAAGCGGATATGTTGAGTGTTCTGCTCATCTAAGCGCAGCAAAAACCATTTCTGTTTTTGCCCAATACACAAAGGATACTGCCCATGACGCACATAGCGTTTCGGCAGGCGGTAGCGCAACCAATCTTGCGTGACCGCCAGTAGATCCACATGACGCGGATGTAAACCGACCTCTTCCCAGAGCTCGCGATACATCGCATCCATCGGCGTCTCCCCGCGGTCGATGCCGCCTTGAGGGAACTGCCAAGCGTTGTGACCAATACGTTTTGCCCACAGAACCTGCCCTTGTGTATTTGCCAAGATGATGCCGACATTGGCGCGAAAGCCGTCTGCATCTATCATGACTAAACCCTTTTAAAATTTTAAAAATAGCTTATTTCGACAAGGTACAGTGACAATAATCATAGTTATTATAGGGTGATTGTTATCGGTACCATGACAAAATAAGATTCATTACCGTTATTAAACCAAGAAACAACCCAAATGTGTAACAGTATTTTGCTATAAAATGTTTCACAAGATTAATGCTTTAAAATCAGTGGTTTATAGGCAGACTTTTGTAAGTCATTTTTGCTAGATTTTATAAAAATTATGATTTTGAATAATGCTATCAAGATAAATACTTAATAATCAGATTCGGTGTGAAATGGTCTTTTATAAAAAATAGACGCTAAAGTGTTCTATAAAAGTTTAACAACAGCAAGGCGTTATAAATCTCGTTTTGGCTTATGCTACACTACCAAAAGAAGTTGTTTTTCTAAAAGACATTGTTTTTCAAAAAATAAAAAACCGTCAGCATACAAATTAAAAATCATGTGAATTAAGAAGCGTGCGAATTCAAAATCGTACCAATTAAAACAAGGAATATTTAAGATGTCAGAGTCAAAAGCAAGCGTCACGTGGCAAGAAAACAAAGCCTTTATGGGTGTGTCACCATCAGGGCATAACGTCCAAATTGATGCCGATAAAGAAAAAGGCGCCAGTCCAATGGAGCTAATTTTATTAGGGCTAGGTGGCTGTGCCAGTTATGATGTGGTGGCAATTTTGCAGAAGTCGCGCCAAGAAGTGACTGACGTGCGTTGTGAGTTGACCGCTCAACGTGCCGAAACCGTGCCAGCGGTTTATACTGACATTCATATGCATTTCGTAGTAACAGGACAAGATGTCAAAGAAAGCCAAGTAGAAAAGGCAATCAAACTGTCGGCAGAAAAATACTGCTCAGCCAGTCGGATGTTGGTACAGGGCGGGGTCAATGTGACTCACGATTTTGAAGTCGTTGCAGGATAGGGGCGAGTATACTTATGAGTCTATTCTTTGGGTTGATTCCCGATAGCGCAGCGGCAGGTATTTGGGCGATGGTGGTGGCAAGTTTGCTGCCACTAGCTATGGCGCTGACGGCAAAAGCGCTTGGCGGCTTTAATTTGGCTGATAATGCGCATCCGCGTGATTTTTTACAACGAACGACGGGAGCTGCCGCGCGGGCTAATGCTGCCCAGCAAAATAGCTATGAGACTTTGCCCATATTTTTGGCCGCAGTATTGGTTGCAATGCTGTTTTTTGTACCACAATTGATTATTAATACCATCGCTTGGCTTTATGTGCTGATTCGTATTGGGTTTTGCGTGGCCTATATTACCAATTTGGCAACCTTTCGCTCTATTCTTTGGGTGCTATCGATGGCCTGCTCATTGATGTTATTTTACTTAGCAATTCGGGTCAGCATGTAAGTCGATTTAGCTGCGTGTATAAGGTACTCCACAAATAAGACACTCTACAAATAAGGCGTGTAATCAATACGGTAGTGATTCATTAAGCGATGCTAGCTTGTAGCGCCTTGATAATCACTGCTTTATTTTTCTCTCGTTTGATATCGTCCCATACTGTTTTCGCCTCGCTATAGCCTTTGGTCAGCATCGCCAACCACTGCTTATAACGACCGACTAGAACCACATCGCTTTTCGCCGCACCTTCTAAAAATTTAATTTGATGCGCGATTAAATCTTCCCATAATAATGGTGTTTCATTTTCCGGATTCTGATGGTTTTGATGACTCTGATTTTTATCGACTTGAGCAATCAAATCGGGACGGGTCACCGCGCCGCGCCCAAGCATTAAATGCGTCGTACCTGATTGCGCCATACAGCTTTGCGCCTGCTCACTATTCCAAATCTCACCATTGGCAATGACTGGAATGTGCAACGTATTAAAATTCTGAATTTTGTCCCAATAAGCGGGCGGTTTATAGCCTTGGGTTTTGGTCCGTGCATGAATGGTTAGCCAATCTGCACCGCTCGCAGCAATCGCAGCTTTGATATCATCCATGCGACTGCTATCGGTATAGCCCAAGCGAATCTTAGCTGATACGGGAATATGAGTGGGCACAGCGTGGCGTACGGCGCTGATAATGTCATACATCACTTCAGGCTCATCAAGCAACACTGAGCCACCGCGATGGCTATTGACCGTTTTGGCAGGACAACCAAAGTTGATATCAATCGCAGGCGCACCAAGCTCACAAGCATAAGCGGCATTTTCTGCCATCAGCTGTGCTTCACTACCGAGTAGCTGAATATGAATCGGCGTACCAGAGGCCGTCTTAGCATCATGATGCAGTTCTGGCACGTATTTATAAAAAACATGCGCTGGTAACACATGCTGAGTCACGCGAATAAATTCACTGACTGACCAATCATATGGCCGACCTAGGTCTGTCGCAATCTGAGTTAGGATTCGGCGCATTAATGGATCGGTTAAGCCTTCCATAGGCGCGAGCAGACGAACGGGATTGGCAAATAATTGCTGTACGGTGTTTTGGCGTTCTTGCAGTGCTTGAGATAAAGAGGAAGTGTTAGACGGCTGGATGTTATTCATGGCTAATTATTCATTACATAAAGTGGAATAGTCGGGTCTTGAAAAGATGATGAAAAGCTTATTAAGTATTACCAAAAATGACCTTTTTACCCGTCTGTAATCCTGATATCAAATCTTTAATATTGTGAATATCTAAATTACTTTGCGCGCGCGTACAAGCGACATAGAGCAAACGCAGCTCTTCTGGGCTAATTTTTACCGCATTGGTGGTCACATCATAATAAAAATCATCATCGAGCTGTACTTTTCC
Source organism: Psychrobacter immobilis (assembly GCF_904846285.1). Lineage (GTDB taxonomy): Bacteria > Pseudomonadota > Gammaproteobacteria > Pseudomonadales > Moraxellaceae > Psychrobacter > Psychrobacter immobilis_D. The sequence continues at coordinate 59,463 of NZ_CAJHAD010000009.1, forward strand.
CCATTCAAGCCCTTTTGCTTTATGAGCCGTTGAGATGACATAATCAGCGTTTTCAATACTAGATAAACTATTCACGGCTTGGCTGAGCACATTAGTCCCATGATCATCGACTAATTTTACCAATGTTTTTAGGTCGCTGCCTTCATTGGTTTCAGAATATTCTTGTACATCACCCCAATTATAAAAATAGGCTAATTCGGGTACGCCATACGCTGATTTGCCATTTTTTAAATTTTCGGCTGCTTGACAGAATTTAAGCATACGCTCAGTATCTGCTTGCAGAGCAACTCTATGACCGAGCTTTAAGCCCGTTAGTAATTGCGACATAGCAGCAGCATTAGTACGGCAGAGAATGGCATCTTTTTTACTATGCACCATACCTTTTTCGGTAGAAGACTGCTTATTAGGATTGCCTTTTAACGGTACTTCTTCCTGCAAGGCTTTGAGCAACGTATTAGCAATCTCGGCAATCGGTTCGCCAAAACGAAATGACTGCGTTAATAAAGTCTGCGGCAATGGCAGTTTTTTCATCGCATTAACCGCCCCGCGCCACTCATAAATCTGCTGATGGGCATCGCCAACGTAAATGACTTGCCGCGGCTGCTGGGTCAAAATACCCATCATCAAGGGATCAGCATCTTGCGCTTCATCAAATAAAATAAAATCTGCTGGAATACTAGGCTTCGATAGTGCCCAAAGTTTGAGATAAATATCATGCCCGATGCCAGCAGGATGGCGCGCATCAATCGACTGTAACCAGCGCTGCTCAACAGCAGGGTAGAGCATTTCACGCAGCTGTTCGGCATCAGAGTCATCGAGCCAGCTTGGAAATTCAATATGTCTTGGCGCAGGATAACTTGCGTGTGTACTACAAAAATTGCTCACCGCATCACTCACGAATCGCGCTAGCCGTGCTGGCGTGAGAGTAATATATTTATTAATCCCATCCATTTGCCGACGAACTTGTACCGGTTGTAAGCCCAAATCATCACCAAGACGCTTGGGTGAAAAACGCGGCAACGACAATTTGGCGGTAATATCACGTGGTACATGACGATAGGCTAGTGAGTGAAAAGTACGACAATCGACGTGACCGGGGAATTTCTGCCGCGCATCATTGGCAATGGCTTTATTAAAGGCTAAATATAAGCCGCGGCCACGCAGACGCTCACCGATTAATTTAAGCGTTGTTGTTTTCCCTGCGCCCGCATAAGCGACCACTTTAAATGACTTATGATCCATCGCCATATTTAGCGCGTTCAGCTGCTCATCAGTGGGATCGCTCATATAAGCTGGCATAGATGCGGACATAATAAAGCTACCTAAAATACTAGAATGGGGGCAAAAATAACGGGGGTAAAAAAAGCCACTGCATAGACAATGGCTGATTAGTCATGATGACGATGCTGGTTGCAAAATACTTGCAATCACACAGAACAAAATAAAAATTCTAATAGAAAGTAAAGGCAAAATAAGAAGGTTATATTAACAGATTAGACATTGGCTGTTTTTTGAATAAGTGCCTGATAAGTAGAGCTATTCTTTCTTCAATCCTGCATCGTTTGTCAAATCAAGGCTACGCTCTTCTTTAATCAAGATTTTCGCTAAAAATAATCCCAGCTCAAACAACAACCACATCGGGATGGCGAGCATCAACATCGACACGCCATCAGGTGGTGTAACGATTGCAGCGACGGCAAAACAGCCAACGATAATATAACGGCGTTTCTCTTCTAAGCTCTGAATGGAGACGACACCCGCCAATATCAATAGTAAAGTGACAACCGGAATCTCAAATGTCAGCCCAAATACCATAAAGAGTTTGAGGGCAAAACTTAAATAACTGTCGATATCTGTCATTGGCAAGACGTTCTGCGGCGCAAACATGATAAAGAACTTTAAAACGCCTTTAAGTACAATAAAATAAGAGAAAGCCACGCCTGCATAAAATAAAAATATGGAAGACATCAGTACAGGAATAGCGACTTTCTTCTCTTTTTTATATAACCCAGGTGCCACAAACGACCAAATTTGATACAAGATATACGGCATGGCAAAAAAGGCCGCGACAAATATCGTTAAGCGTATCGGTGCCATAAAGTTAGAAGTGATATCAGTCGCAATCATCGTCGAATTGGCGGGCAACTGGGCAACCAAGGGGTCGGATAAAAAATCATAAAGCTCGCGTGAAAATCCGACCAAGGCTAAAAATATCACCAATACCGCGACGCATATCTTAATCAGATGCCGACGCAACTCAATCAAATGCTCGGTAATCGGCATATCGCCCAGTGAGCTTAAGATATCATCAGAGTTCTCATTATCAATGGCCTCTGGTGCTGCATTGCTCTCTGTATCCATTACTTTTTCTTGACGGCTTTTTTTACGTTTAAATAAACCCACTACTCAATCTCCTGCTTATTAACAGAAGCCTGTTTATGTAAAGGATTCTCTAAACGGTTGATAGCGCTGTTTAATAAAATGTCGGCTTTATAATTGGGTAAATAGGGCGGTTGCGGCAAACGTCGCGCTTTATCGTAAGCGCCAAGACGGAACCACATATTTTCCCATGGTCTAGTTGTGACGGTTTGAATCACTTGTTTGGCATTGTGACTACAGTCAGTTTTTAGACTATCGTCATTATCTTGAGCCGCTGACTCTGCTTGCTCAGACTCTTCTGACTTTTTATCTGCCCCATAACTGTCATAGGTATAATCAAACTCTTTTGGTGTCGCTAATGAATGATCGCGTCTTTCATTGTCACCGTTATCGTTTTTGATATCTACTTCAGTGTCCTTCACGTGATGCGCTGCTTTTAGATGCTGGTTTTGCGAGGATTCAAACTGTTGCATACTGCCGCGCATCTCTGCCATCTCACGACGCATTTCTGCTTCAGTTTGGCGAATTTTGGCCAGCTCTTTTTGCATCAGTTGGCGCGTTTCAGCTAAGTCAAGCTCCGCTTCGATTTCAGATTGTAAGGTAGAAACCGTGCGGCGAATTTTGGCATACCATTGCCCAGCGGTACGCGCCGCTTGGGGCAGCTTTTCTGGCCCCAAGATGATTAAGGCAATGACGCCAAAAAGCAATAATTCAGAAAACCCGATATCAAACATAATGTTCCGATGTCACTGTCTAAATGCTATATATTATGCTTGTCATCAACCTTAGTGGTTGTTGGGCGCTCTTCAGGGTGTGCAGTGCCATCATGGTCGAGCACCACCTGCTTTTTGGCATGTTCAGTATTTTCGTCTTTGACGGCTTCTTTAAAACCTTTGACCGCACCGCCCAAATCTTTACCGGCATTTCTAAGCTTAGAGGTGCCAAATACGACAACCACCACCACCAATAAAATCAGCCAATGCGTAATGGAAAAACTGCCCATAATGCTATCCTTTTGTCTTGGTTTTCAGTCTTTATAGGAATACGTTGAGTGTATAGAATATTGCTGTCGTACACAAAAGCTATCGATAGCTTATGCGAATTAACACGTCACTATATTATAACCTGCTGTTATGACAAAAAGGTGAAAGCAACAATAATCAAACAGGGTAATGGCTTATCTTATAAAAAGCTATCGCGCGGCTTTTTCATCAATACCTGAGAGACCAAAGCGTCGACCCAGCTCATTTAATACCGCATCTGACTCGATATCGAACCAAGCCAAACCCACTAAGGTATGAAACCAGACATCTGCTACTTCATAGATAAGTTCATGACGCGCTTCGTCATATTGGGTTTTATCAGTGCTTTCATTGCAATTGGCAAAGTCTTTAGCAGCGATAATGCTCTCTGTACTTTCTTCGCCAACTTTTTCTAATATTTTGTTGAGACCTTTGGCGTATAAGCTTGCCACATACGAGCTGTCAGCATCTGCATGCTTACGCTCGGCCAATACTTTATCTAGCTGCTGCAAAATAGAACAAGTGGTAGCAAGGCTGTTATTTTGATGGGTGTGTGAATGGTCTATATTTTGAGACGGTGCTTCAATAATTTCAGGCGTGGTTTTTGCAGCAGCATTTGTATGATAAATCTCTGCAGGATCTTTTAATACTTTATCGACCGTTTGCCACTCAGGCGTTTGCCCTGATAAATCTAAACGTTGATAAAAACAAGATTCGCGACCAGTATGACAAGCAATACCGCCGGCTTGAGTGACGCTGAGCACAATCACATCGGCGTCACAATCCAGCCGAATATCATGTACGCGCTGGGTATGTCCTGATGATTCGCCCTTATGCCATAACTTGCCACGTGAACGCGAAAAATATACCGCCGTCTGCGATTGCGCGGTTAATTGTAAGGATTCGGCGTTCATCCACGCCATCATCAAAATACGCCCTGACTCATGATCTTGCGCAATTGCAGGAATCAAACCATCAGCGTTAAAATTTACGGCAGCCAGCCAAGCAGGTAAAGTCATCATCTATCGTCTTATAAGTAGAAAGTAAATATTAATAAAAAATAATTAGTAATAAAAAATAGGTTTTAATATAAGGAAGCTCATTAAGCGCCATTTAGACTATCTATCGTTTATGAAAGCGCTTTATCAGTGTCCACTCTCTACTTAAACACAGCTTAGGCTGACATTCAATACGTTAAAGCAGTAAATAAAGCACAATTATATTTGAGCGGAATTTTGATACAATCATAATTGTAAATAAGACTCCGCTAACCTTAGTCTTATTAAGTCTATATAGCTTACCTTCTATCTTTAAGCTTGTGTTTTGAATGGCTAATGATCAAGGTTTAACCGCTTAAAATAAGTGCGATAGTATTTGTGATTAGAAAGAACAACATACGATAAACGCGACCAAAACTTTCCTTGGCAAAACTGCGCATGATCTGTTAAAATAGCGCCTCCCACCTCGAGGCAAATAGAGGTTTAGTGCTTGTTTTCACAGCCACTATTCGTTTTTACTATTTGACGACCAGGTTCTATCAAAGACAAAGAGGCAAATCATCATGAAAGTTAAGATGAAAACCAGAAGCGGTGCCGCTAAACGCTTCAAAAAAACAGCGAACGGCTTTAAGCGTAAGCAAGCATTCAAAAGCCATATCTTGACCAAGAAATCAGCTAAGCGTATTCGCCAGTTGCGCGGTCTGAAGATGGTGGACAAGTCTGACGAAGCAGCAGTTCGTCGTATGTGCCCATACATCTAATAGGCTATCGTCATTTATCTTTAATTAAGCGCTGTTTAATTAATAGCTACTGAATTAAAAATACCTGACTTTGCAATCTGATAACGATGTCTGTTATTCAACTATTTAATGACATCGTGACTCGCTTAACAGTAATTAAAGAAATCTTGGAGTAATTTATGGCCCGTGTAAAACGTGGTGTACAGGCGAATCGTCGTCACAAAAAAATCCTAAAACGCGCAAAAGGCTACTACGGTGCCCGTTCACGTGTTTACCGCGTAGCGGTACAAGCAGTGACCAAAGCTGGTCAGTATGCTTATCGTGACCGTCGCAACAAAAAACGTACTTTCCGTCGTCTTTGGATTGCACGTATCAATGCTGGTGCACGCTTAAACGGCTTAAGCTATAGCCGCTTTATTAATGGCATGAAAAAAGCTAACATTGCAATCGATCGTCGCGTACTTGCTGACATCGCTATGCATGATGCAGCGACTTTCACAGCATTGGTTGAAAAAGCAAAAGCGGAACTAGCATAAATATTAGCCATTCTTTAGGTACGCTGCTTGTTAAGTGCTTATTTATAAGTAATTTTTTCTAAGCGATTATCTATATGGATAGGGATAATATTGATTAATAGGTCGATATTAATAAAAGCTACCGCTGGTCGGTGGCTTTTTTTATATAACATTGTCTGATAATTTATTGTTTAGCGCTATAATCACATACCCTTTTATAAAACAGCATTTATTGCTGTCTAAACTATCGTCGTCTAAATATTCAAGCCATTCAAATCACTAGCATTATCATCACATGCATGGATAAATGGTTTGCAATATTTGGTCAAATCCCTACAATTACCTATCACTATAATTAATAGTCCGTTTAAATCAGGAATAATGCGTCTTATGACTACCCCTGCTGCTACCACCGATTTGTCGGCGCTACCGACCTTGTCCTCAGAGCTAAGCGAGCTCAATGAAGCGCAGCTAAATGAGTTGGCCAGCGCCGCTGAAGCGTTGGTTCTACAAGTAACCGATGTGCGTGCGTTGCAAGATTTGCGTGTGCAATTAACGGGTAAAAAGAGCCCCTTAACTGGCTGGTCGAAGCAGATGGGCAAACTGAGTAGCGACGATAAAAAAACTTACGGCGGCTGGTTACATGAAGTGCGTAGCCGTATTCAAGAAGCGTTAACCGCGCAGCAGCAGCAGCTAGAGGTCGCAGAGTTAAACGCTAAGCTTGCAAGCGAAAGTATTGATATCACCTTGCCTGCTCGCGGTGGTCAAAAAGGTCATTTGCATCCTGTAACTATGATTACTCAGCGTATGCAGCAGTATTTTATACAAGCAGGTTTTAATGTCGCAACTGGCCCTGAAGTTGAGAGCGACTATTATAATTTTGAAGCGCTCAATATTCCGTCGCATCACCCAGCACGTGCGATGCATGACACCTTCTATTTTGATGCGCACTATCTACTACGTACGCACACCAGCCCAGTACAGATTCGTACCATGGAAAAGAACGAACCACCGATTCGTATTATTTGCCCCGGTCGCGTATATCGTAATGATTCTGATCAAACCCATTCGCCGATGTTTCATCAGTTAGAAGGTTTAATGGTTACCGAGTCGAGCACCTTTGCTGAGCTAAAAGGCTTGATTAGTGAGTTCTTAGAAGCCTTTTTTGCCAAAGAACTGACCGTGCGTTTCCGTCCGTCATTTTTCCCATTCACTGAACCTTCTGCTGAAGTCGATATCCTCGATGATAATGGTAAATGGCTTGAAGTCATGGGCTGCGGTATGGTGCATCCGCAAGTTCTGACCAACTGTGGTATTGATGCCGAAAAATACACTGGTTTTGCTTTTGGTATGGGTATTGAGCGCTTTGCGATGCTGTACTACGGTATCGATGATTTGCGCCTGTTCTTCCAAAACGACGTACGCTTCTTAAAGCAGTTTGGCTAGAGTGTTCTTTGTTTATATAAAAAGTGCTCCTTGTTAATACAACAAGTTAATTTGCCAAGCTTTAATCCAAAATCTTTATTATAAAATTCTGATCCGAGATATTTATGAAAATTAGCGAACAGTGGCTACGTCAATGGGTAAATCCCAACAATAGCAGTGAGCAATTGGCTGAACAATTAACCATGGCAGGACTAGAGATTGATGATCGCTTTGCAGTCGCCCGCGCCTTTAGCGGAGTGGTGGTTGGTGAAGTTATCAGCGTCGAGCAGCATCCAGATGCCGACAAATTACGCGTGACTCAGGTTAATATTGGTGCAGCTGAGCCATTACAAATTGTTTGCGGTGCACCCAATGTCACTGTCGGTATGAAAGCGCCGGTTGCGACCGTTGGTGCCGTTTTACCGTCTGATAATGAAGCGGGTTTTGAAATTAAAAATGGTAACCTACGTGGTGTCGACTCTAACGGTATGCTCTGCGGTGCGTCTGAAATTGACTTAACCGATAGCATCGATGGTCTGCTTGAGTTGCCAGCTGATGCGCCGATTGGCATGGATATTCGTGAGTATTTGGGTTTAGACAATCAAATCTTAGATATCTCTATTACCCCAAACCGTGGTGATTGCTTTAGCGTACGCGGAATTGCGCGCGAAATTTCAGTCATTAACGATTTACCAATGCAGCCGCCTGAGATTCCTACCAACGTAGCGGTGACGGATGACGGCGCAACTCTTGCTGTCACCGTTAGTGCAGTTGAGGCGTGCCCACGTTATTTATTACAGTCGATTAGCAATATTGATCGTAGCATCGATACCCCAAAGTGGATGCAAGATGCATTAGTGCAGTCAGGGTTACGCTCGCACAACTTTTTGGTAGATGTAACCAACTACGTGTTGATGGAGCTGGGTCAACCGCTACATGCGTTTGATGCTGATACCATCGATGGCGATATCGTGGTGCGTTTGGCACAGCCTGAAGAAAGCATTACTTTGCTTAATGAGCAAACCATTACTTTAACCGGTGATGAATTGGTCATTGCTGATGATAAAGGCGCGCTTGCACTTGCTGGTATCATGGGCGGTCAACGTAGCAGTGTCACCGATAGTACCACCAATATTGTGTTAGAGAGTGCCTTCTTTAATCAGTTAGCTATTGCTGCACGCGCACGCCGTTTTGGTCTGCATACGGATGCCTCACAACGTTTCGAGCGTGGGGTAGACTTTGAATTACCAGAGCTAGCACTGGCACGCGCTTGTGATTTGATTACTAGCGTTACTGGTGGTCAAGCGGGGCAAATAGTGAAAGCGGAAAGTATTAAGCATCTACCGGCACGTGCGCCTATTACCTTGCCAATCACTAAAGTTCGTGATGTCATCGGTATCGAGATTGAGCCAGCAGTGATGGTACGTATTTTGACTCAATTAGGCTTTGAGGTCGATCAGCAAGCAGATAGCCTGCTTTGCACGCCGCCATCATATCGTTTTGATATGAGTATCAAAGAAGATTTGATTGAAGAGATTGCCCGTATTTATGGTTATGATAATATTCCAAGCGTATTGCCGCATTTGCAAGTCAGTATGGATTATGACGATACGGCGGACCTGACTCACCAAATGAAGCTGGCGCTGGTCGATAACGGTTATATGGAAGCGATTAGCTTTAGCTTTAGTGATGCAAAAATAGAAGCTCTGCTAGATGACAAAGCGCTAGGAGAAGTCCTTGCATTGGCCAATCCTATCTCTAGCGACTTGGCAGTAATGCGCCGTACTTTGCTGTCAAGCTTATTGCCTTGTGTACAATATAACTTAAATCGTCAGCAGCCGCGTGTGCGTTTCTTCGAAACGGGTCTTAGCTTTGTTGGTCAAAGTATTAGCGAATTGGTGCAAACACCAAGTATTGCTTTGGTCGCAGTCGGCGATGTCTGGGAGGAGCAATCGTATCAAAACCGTGCGTTAGACTTTTATGATCTTAAGCATGATATTGAACAGTTATTACCTACGCAAGTGGATAGCGCCCGTATTCGCTATGAGCGTAGCGCGCTTGCCTTCTTGCATCCTGGTCAAAGCGCTAAGCTCTATATTGATGACCAGTATGTCGGTTGGTTGGGTCAATTGCATCCTAATACGGCCAAGCAGTTAGATTTGCCAGCTACTTGGGTGGCTCAATTAGCACTTGCGCCGCTACTGACTCTTGTACGTGAGCAGCATGCCATCACCACCCCAAGCAAATTCCCGCAAGTACGTCGTGATATTGCCATCTTAGTCGATAGCGATATTAGCTTACAGACTTTGCAGTCGACGATACGCGCGGTAGCTGGTGAACTATTGACAGATTTATGGCTATTTGATGTTTATCAAGGTGATAAAGTGCCAACCGGTCAGCGTTCATTGGCTTTTGCTTTGATATGGCAGGACAGAACGCAGACACTATCTGATGAAGCGGTAAAAGCAGCAACCGATAAGGTAGTGCAAGCACTAACCGAACAGCACGCTGCCCAGTTGCGTGACAGCTAATATCTAATCATAAAAATATAAGATTCTCCATAGCCTCCTGATAGGTGAGGCTATGGCGCTTTGCTATTGGTAAAAAAACATAACTAATAGAGATTTTTATACATAAATTACGTTAAGTGGTTATTAATAAAGGATTTTATTAAAATGACGGTAAAAAACCTTTATAATAGCTAACATTAATCTTCATACCGCTAAACCATGATATTCGACATCACGACATAGCATAGGAGTCGTACTGTGAGCACCTTAACCAAATCTGACATGATTGAGCATTTGATGAGTCATCTGAATCTGACACGTCAAGAAGGCCGCTGTTTAGTGGAGAACTTTTTTGATGAGTTGTCAGAGAGTTTGATTGATGGCAAAGAGGTCAAGCTTTCAGGCTTTGGCAACTTCGAGCTTAAAGATAAAAACAGCCGTCCCGGTCGTAACCCAAAGACAGGTGAGCCTGTTGCAGTATCGGCACGCCGCGTCGTCACCTTTAAAACCGGTCAAAAATTTCGTCAGCAGGTGGATGAGCGCTTATTTGATGAGTAAGCTTTGCTAATAGGTTTTGTTAATAGGTTATTTCTGTTGAGCCAATAGCGATGATTAAAGTCATCTTATTGGCTTTTTAGATTTATAAAGCCAATGAATTAATAGATAGGGTAATGAATACTATCCGGCTATTTTAGCGCCATAGCTTAACGTATTTTTTACCTATTCCCTTTTTCGCCTAAACTTTTAAAAGCTTATAGAATCCTAAATAGCAGACATAAAAAAAGAGAGCCTAGGCTCTCTTTTTTTACTACAGTACTTTTTATTATGAAAAATAAAAATTACTGAGCTGGTTCTTCAACTACAACTTCGTCAGCTGCGTCAACTGCTGGAGTTTCGCTAGCTACGTCAACGCTAGTAGTAGTACCGTCTACAGGTACTTCAGCATCGATTTCGTTAGTAGCAGTATTAGCTTGTGCATCAGCGATGTCAGCTGACGCAGCGTCTACAGCTTCAACAGCATCAGCAGGAACAGCTTCGCCTTCAACAGCAGCTTGGTCTAGGTTTTCTTGCGCGTCAGTTACTTCTTCTTTCGCGTCAGATAAATCTTCAGCAGCGTTTTCTTTGTTGCTATCACAGGCAGTAAGGCCCATAGTTGCAGTCATGATACCAGCTAGAGCAAGTAATTTTAAGTTCATAAGGTTTTCTCCGGGAAAATGAAATGATCAGTAGCAGCAAAAAAGGTTGAATATCCAAGATGTCTCAGAATTCAACTAGTATTAATCACAGCTACTCAGCTTCCACGCATTCTATATGATTTCTTGCTAGATAGAAAGGGCCTGTACAATTAAGTAACAATAAAATTGTAAATAGGGTTTTACTTTGCCTATTTACTATAATTTTTAATACAACTAGCCAAATTAATCGACGTATAATCAATGACATCAGTGTGATTTAAGAGCTTTCCTATCAAAGGTTTTCTCTAATGACTAGGGTGCTATTTTATACCCATTTTTTGACTATTGTTAGTACAAATACCATCAAATATAGCCATTGAATGATGAATATTAGCAAGGTATAAATAGCAATGGTATTCGTAAAAGCTATTAATAAAAGTGATAAGAAATTAATCTTTAGGAATCAAGTAGCATGGACGTCAGAAGCACGGTTTGGCCTCTTTTTTTACTGCTAATGGTCAATAAAAAATTGAAAGTGACAAAATAAAATATGCAATCAAGGGATTGAGCGCAATATTATCTAATATCCATAACTATATAACAGCGCTAACGACGATATGTATAGCAATATCTATCGTATTTTTTAGGAGAAATAGTATGAAATGGCAAGACAGACGCGGTAGCTCTAATGTACGCACAAGCACTGGCGGCGGTAAGATGATAGGTGGCGGTATCGGCGGTATTATTATTGCTGGTATTTTATGGTTGGTATTTGGGGTCAATCCGATGACCGCACTACAAACAGGTCAAGTGGTCGCGGGCGGTGGCAGTAATACCTCTACTGAGCCTGCGACCAGTGACGACCGTGATACACGCTTTGTAAAAGTAGTGTTGGCGGATACGGAAGAAGTTTGGCATCAAATATTTAATGAAGCGGGCAGTACCTATAAAGAGCCATCACTGATTTTATTTAATGGGCAAGTCAGTTCCGCTTGTGGTAGCGCTAGTGCGGCAACCGGACCTTTTTATTGCCCAGGCGATCAAACGGTGTATTTGGATACGTCTTTCTTTGTAGAAATGCGCCAAAACTTAGGCATTACTGGCGATGAGCAAGGCTCTGGTGATAGTGAAAATCAAGGAAAAGCGGGAGATTTCGCTCAAGCGTATGTCATATCTCATGAAGTTGGTCATCATGTACAAACCTTGTTAGGTATTACCCAGCAAGTAAATGAAGCCAGCCGTCAAGTTACTCGTGCACAAGCCAATAAGCTATCGGTATTACAAGAACTACAGGCGGATTGTTTTGCCGGCGTTTGGGCACAGCGTAATCAAGAGCGTGTGCAATTTTTAGAGGCGGGCGATATCGATGAAGCAATTAACGCTGCTGGTCAAATCGGCGACGATCGCTTGGCGCGTGCCAGTGGTGGTGAGGTAGTTCCTGATAACTTTACTCATGGTACCAGCCAGCAGCGCGTTCAGTGGTTTACTCGTGGATTAGAAAGTGGCAATATTCAATCTTGCGATACTTTTAGTGGAGCCCTATAAGCAGTAGAGTATTGTAAAAGTCTTGCGTAATTGATAAACATAAAAAAGCCTGCAATTTAATTGCAGGCTTTTTGCTTTAATAGCTGAAAATTTCGTAATATAAAATCTTATAAGATAGCTATTAAAATCTTAAAATAAATTAGCGGCGAGTTTGGTCAAGAATGTACGCACCAGCGCCACCAATTGCAGCACCACCTAAGGCACCGCGCGCAATACCTTTACTATTGCTGCCACTTTTAAGAAGGGCACCAGCAGCTGCACCAGCGGCTGCGCCTTTAGCAGTGTTGTTTAAGCCAGAGTTATAACCATAACCGTTATTAGCACAACCGCCCATCATAAGAGCAGAGCTAGCAATAGCTGTTAGTGCAAAAGTTTTAGCAAATTTCATGGTGTCACCTATTAAGTCGTCAAGTTTGAAATCCAATATACAGGATGTATCTAAATATGTCTGTACTACTTTGCATAATAGCCTGTTTATCTCTTTCTAGTCGTAGTAAAAAAGCTAATCTTTGCAAATAATCTGTAAAGTATGTTGCTTTACTATATCGGCGGTAGGGCTTTTGCTTACAGTCATTGTATTAATAATGAAAGTCCGCTAACTCTTTTTAAGAATTATCCTAGCAATTTCTAGAATAGTTGATGGTTTTTAAGGCTATAAGAAGAAAGTATTTAAACGAGCATTTGAAAAATAAAAAAGACCGCCCTAAGGCAGTCTTTGTTTTTCAAACCTATAACTAGATAATCAAGCTAATAAAATACGACTATCAATTAGTTTTGTGATTTACGTTTCATTTGCTCAAAGAACTCGTCGTTGGTCTTAGCTTCTTTTAGACGGTCTAGCAAGAACTCAGTCGCTTGGACGCCATCCATTGGTTGAAGTAGTTTACGCAAAATCCAAACTTTACGTAGCTTGTCTTCATCAAGCAGGCGCTCTTCGCGGCGCGTGCCCGATTTTTTGATATTAATGGCTGGGAAGACGCGTTTTTCAGCCAAGTCACGCTCAAGTGTAATTTCTTGGTTACCGGTTCCTTTGAATTCTTCAAAGATAACGCTGTCCATTTTACTACCCGTATCAATCAGTGCACTGGCAATAATGGTCAAGCTGCCGCCTTCTTCGATGTTACGTGCAGCACCAAAGAAGCGCTTTGGACGCTCTAACGCATTGGCATCCAAACCACCGGTCAATACTTTACCTGACGATGGAATCACGGTGTTGTAGGCGCGGGCAAGACGGGTAATAGAGTCAAGTAAGATGACCACGTCTTGTTTATGCTCAACCAAACGCTTGGCTTTTTCGATGACCATTTCAGCCACTTGGACATGACGTTGTGGCGGCTCATCAAAGGTAGATGCTACGACTTCGCCGCGTACGGTACGCACCATCTCAGTCACTTCTTCTGGACGCTCGTCAATCAAGAGTACGATTAAATAACACTCAGGGTTATTACGGGTAATTGACTGCGCGATGGTCTGTAGCAGCATGGTTTTACCCGCTTTTGGCGGGGCGACGATAATCGAGCGCTGACCTTTACCAATCGGGGCAATTAGGTCAATAATACGACCAGTCAAATCTTCAGTCGTACCATTACCCAGTTCAAGTTTTAACTGCTCAGTAGGGAATAGCGGCGTTAAGTTCTCAAAAATCAGCTTATGACGTGAGCGATCAGGCGTATCAAAGTTAATCTCACCGACTTTTAATAGCGCAAAATAACGCTCAGAATCTTTTGGTGGACGAATGGTACCAGCGATACTGTCGCCAGTCTTTAAGGTAAAGCGACGGATTTGACTTGGGCTGACATAGATATCGTCAGGACCTGCTAAATAAGAGCCTTCAGATGAGCGCAAAAAGCCAAAACCATCAGGAAGAACCTCAAGCACGCCGTCACCATAAATGGCTTCACCGTTACGGGCATGGGTTTTTAAAATAGCAAAGATAATGTCTTGTTTACGGCTACGCGCCATATTATCAAGACCCATGTCTTTGGCGATGGCCAAAAGCTCAGCGATTGATTTTTTCTTTAATTCAGTAAGATTCATAGATAGGTCATTAGCAGTTGGTCAGATGAGAGATGCCATTATCAGCACAAATCAAGACATTGATTAAACAAGGGGATATAGGGCGATACAGGTATATACATAGCATTGGGGTTTATGTAGGATAGATTTTATGTGCCAGCTTATGGAAGCGTTGCAAGAAATATAGGCACGCTCATAAGAGGTAAAAATAAAGAAGTCTACATAAGAGTCTGCGTCAAAAACTCAATATCAGTAATTGTGTTTAATCATTGCGTTCAGTAGTGGTGTTTTATAATGACGATTGTGTTTTTGTTGATAAACACGAGGAGAATAGCGACAAGACACTTAGGAAAATAGTTAGTTTTCTCTTGTCAGCAGACTATACGGCCTTCAGGCTTGCATTGTCAATAATTTTTGCCAAAAAATTCGCATAATCTCGTTTTTTGCTCAGAAAAGCAGCAAAAAAGCCATTATCTGCTGCAGACAATGGCTTTTTTGATGTCGGTCTTTATATAAAAACCTTTTAGTAAACAACTACTAGAAAACGATTATAGATGTTTATCCAGTACGGCTGCCAATGCTGCTTTTGGCTGTAGACCCATCACTGAATCGACTTTTTCGCCGTCTTTAAAGACAAACAAGGTAGGAATGTTGCGAATACCAAAACGGCTAGCCGCTTGTGGGTTATTATCAACGTCGACTTTAACGATTTTAACTTTACCTTGGTACTCAGTCGCTAAATCTTCTAAAATAGGTGCGATCGCTTTACAAGGACCACACCAAGTTGCCCAAAAGTCTACTAGAACTGGCACGTCTGATTGTAGGACATCTTGGTCAAAGTTTGCATCGGTAGTGTTAACAATAAGGTCTGACATAATTTATCTCTCTTGTTTTATTATTTCTATTACCAACCATCGATATAAATATGAGGGTCATATTAAATAGATGAACGGCTAAAGAATGGTTAAGCAGGGGTGAAATTCTGCCATTATATTAACATGTTTGCTCAAAGTTGACAGACGCAGGCTGGTTAAATTGTTTAACAATTACTATTAGCACAATAAATCGAAACATAACGATACAGGTTATGTTTTATCTGTCACTTGTCATCGCTGTCGTCATTTTTAACGTAAATCCAGTCGTCGCTTTTAATAATGGTCAAATACTGATTTATTATTATATTTAATAGGTCATTCAAAGTCGATTTTGTTCAAAATGAATTTTATCCAAAATTAAGAGTAGTTTTATTAACAATGGCTTTGATATTGAAGTTAATGAATATCAAAACCTTATCAATATATAACCCATTACTATAAGTAGCTAAATTTTATGCCTTTCACTGATGAAAAAATAGACGCCCTGAACGCCCAAGAAAATGCGTATCCACTCGAGTTTTTTCAGACATTTGCGCAAGCCGTGACCGTCTATGAAGACGATGATATTTGGGTCGTCAATAAGCCTGCAGGCTTATTGAGTGTCGATGGTAAAACGCTCAAGGTGAGTTTATTGGCGCGGCTTGAGCGCGCCAATCCGGCGGTTAAGTTGATTCATCGTCTAGATATGGATACCTCAGGGCTACTGATTTTTGCTAAAAATGCGGCGGCACAAACCCATATCAGTAAGCAGTTTATTGAACGGCTGCCGCAAAAAAGCTATCAAGCACGTGTTTTTGGTCAGTGGCAAAGCGTCGGTGCTAAAGGGGATATATCGGTGCCAGTACGTTATGAGCCTACAACCAAGCCACGCCATATCGTCGATCATGATTGGTCAAAACATGCGCTGACGCTGTATGAGGTGCTGGCGCATGAAGAATGCAATGGTGAGCCAGTCACTCGCGTTCTGCTAAAGCCTGTGACCGGTCGCAGTCATCAGCTACGCGTCCATATGGTACATGTTGGTCATGTGATGATTGGCGATCCAATTTACGCCGAAGGTACGGCATTAACCATTGCGCCACGGCTCAATTTACATGCCCAACAATTGCGTCTTAAACATCCTACACTTGGCGCGTGGATGGACTGGGAAAGTCCAAGTCCCTTTTAAATGGCTTGCTGTTAAACTGAGTTTATAAAACCCATCATGCAAAAACAAGGACCGTATTATGCTTGATATGAATACCGCCAAAAAGGCGCTTAAACAGCGCTTTAAACCTAAATCGTCGTCATCCGCCTCAAGTATGCCAGTCGATTTTGAAGTGCTTATTATCGGCGCTGGTATTGCCGGTATCGGTATGGCGTGTCGATTGCAGCAGCAAAAGCACAAAGCGCTGTTTGGCCATAAAAGTCCAAGTCGCTTAAAACAGCTAGTAAAAAGGAAGCAGAAAAAAGGCACACAGCGCTTTGTGATATTAGAAAAACGCGCGGATTTGGGCGGTACGTGGGATTTATTTACTTATCCTGGGGTGCGTTCCGACTCTGATGCTTTGACCTTTGGCTATAGCTTTCGTCCGTGGTTGAACCATCGGGTATTGGCAAAAGGCGGTGATATTAAAAGCTATATTGCCGATACGGCGCGCGAGTTTAGTGTCACTGAGCATATTCGCTATCAGCATGAAGTACAGCAGCTGTCTTGGTCAAGCCATAACCAGCAATGGACAGCGACGGTAAAAAACCATGTAAGTGGTGAGGTGTTTACCTTAACGGCAAAGTTTGTCGTGGGTGCCACAGGCTACTATGATTATGAGCAAGCTTATCGCCCGCATTTTGATAAAGAAGAGGACTTTGAGGGCGCTATTATCCATCCACAGCATTGGCAAAATGTTGATTATGACGATAAAAAAGTCATCATTATTGGTAGTGGTGCGACAGCGATGACGTTATTACCAGCGCTAGTGGACGAGGCGGGCGAGCAATGCGCGCAGCATGTTACGATGCTACAGCGGTCGCCGACCTATGTGGCAAGCGTACCGGGCGATGATTATGCGCTTGATTGGTTGGCAGGTAAGTTTTCGCCATTATCAAAAACGCAAGCTTATAAGCTACTGCGCGCGCGTAATGTGTTGATGCAACAAGGGACTTATCGAGCGGCTGTGTTTGCGCCCAAAGTGATGAAAGCATTATTAAAACGTGGCGTTAAAAGCGAATTAAAGGGCAGCGGTGTTAATATTGCGCACTTTATGCCTGCTTATAATCCGTGGGATGAGCGGCTTTGTGCGGTGCCAGACAGTGATTTATTTATGGCATTACATGGCAACAGAGCCGCCGTGGTGACCGACCAAATCAGCCACTTTACCAAAACTGGCATCATGCTTGATTCTGGTAAACACCTCGATGCTGATATTATTGTGACCGCAACCGGGCTAAAGCTGCAAATGCTTGGCGGCGCTAAAGTATATATTGATGGGCAAGCAATCGATATCGGCTCGCGCATGACCTATAAGGCGGTGATGGTTGAAGGCGTGCCAAATATGGTGGCGCTATTTGGTTATACCAATGCTTCGTGGACGCTAAAAATTGACTTGGCTTGTCAGTATGTGCTGCGCTTGCTCAACCATATGCATAAGCACCGTTATCAGGTAGCTTTGCCACACGCAAAAACTGCACATAGCGAGGCGCATACGCAGCCAGATACGGTCATGGGTGCGCTAGCGGCAGGTTATGTGCAGCGCGCGCAACACGAATTACCGAAACAAGGCGACATCTATCCTTGGCGGGTCACCAATAATTATCTGAGTGACCGGGTGATGCTAAAATACCGTAGAATAAAAGACGATTGGTTACGCTTCAGTCGTTAAGATTTTTAGTGGCTTTTGTTCAATTTTTATCGATAAATTCCGAGACTTGCTTGCTTAAGATTTGCCACAAGGTTTCTTGCGCGCTTTTACTGCCCCACGCGTTATGTGGACTAAATATCACCCGCGGATGGTTAGCAAGGGTTAATAAAGGGTCGTCTTTGACAATCGGCTCTTGCTCAAATACATCGGTGGCATAACCAATTATTTGCTGGTTGTTAATCGCATCGGTCAGCGCTTGGCTATCGACGATACCGCCACGGGCGACGTTAACAATCAACGGCTGCTTAACCATCTTCGCTAAGGTATCTTTATTAATCAAATGCTTGGTTTGCTCGTTTAATGGGCAATGTAAGCTTAGTACATCAGACTGCGCCAGTACCTCCTCAAACGCCGTGTAGTCATCATTACGCGGCGTACGTCCTTGGTGCTCCGCCCACAATACCGTCATACCAAAGGCGCGGGCGATTTCGGTGACGCGTTTGCCAATGTGACCAACACCAATAATACCAAGCGTCTTATCTTCCAAATCTATCAGCGGTATATCGAGCAAGCAAAAATTACCATTGTTTGCCCACGTACCATCAGCGACTTTTTCATGATAATGAATGCCAGCGCGCATGGCAGTTAGCATCAACATAAAGGTATGCTCGGGCACGCTTTTGACCGCATAACCCGCGACGTTATATAGCGCAACATCATGCTTAGAGCAGGCGTCTTGATCGACATTATTCATGCCTGTTGCGGTCAGTTGGATAAGCTTAAGCTTGGGCAAATTGGCGATGATGTCAGCGCTGATTTGGACTTTATTGGTAAAAATAATGTCGGCATCTTGACAGCGCTCAATAATCAGCTCCCGAGGCGTATCATCGTAAGTAATGTAGTCAGTAACGCCGGCAGGTGCTGGCAAGTCGACATTGTCAGAGAAAGTACCTTTGTCTAAAAAAACCGCTTGCATGATGCTTCCTTATCTCATTGTTATTTTAAATAGATTACGTTTTAAATGGTTTTGCATTTTAAATAGGCTTGCATAGTTATCCGCTTAATGTAGCACGTTGCAGGGTTTAGTCAAAAAGCGTGTCAAACACCCCGTTAAAAGCACGTAAAAAAGCCGACAACAAAAAACCTCTACTTCAAGGTGAAGTAGAGGTTTTTTTATGGAACAGTCGTTTTTGTGCGTATGTTGTTTTTGTGCTTATAAAGAAAAACGCTTACGCAGTTTGCCAATAAGACTACGTACGCGGCTGCTTAAATCAATACGCACGTCGTTTTCAGGGTCATGTTCAACTTCATAACGTTTGACCAATTCAGGGCTGGCTTTTAATTTCGCATGATGTTGGAATGCACGATTGACGCTAATCTCAAGCAGGCTGGCGCGCATTGGTTTTGGTAAGCAGCGATAGACCTGACCTTTATTAATCAAATCAATGAGCAAACCCGCATCCTGAAATTCAGTCTGTACCAAGACCACCAAGTGCGGCGCATCTTGTTTTAAGGTAAAGATAATCGGCGCGATATTTTCGCCGCTGACATTGATGTCGGTAATACACACGCCGATATCTTCATTCGCCAAATAATCGTAAGCTTCTTCCAAGCCTTTAGCATGCAATACTCTATAACTGTTAGAAAATTGCTTACGTATTTGCTCAATCAGATCGTTGGTCTCATCGATGACCAATAGCGTTTGCTTGTTGCCTGAGCTGTCGAATTGCTCAGCGTCTTCGTCTGGGTTATAGGTCAAAGCAATTTCGGTGGCGCGACTAATGACTGCAAGTAGCTCCTCAGATTTACAAGGCTTGGTCAAATAACGATAAATCTCACCATCGTTGATAGAGCCGATAATTGCATTCAAATCAGCGTAGCCGGTTAATAAAATGCGCATGGTAGACGGCGATACTTCTTTGACTTCACGTAAAATATCAACGCCGACACGCTCAGGCATACGTTGGTCACTGACCGCGACGTGTACGTGATTGTTTTTGATATAGTCGATATACTCAGTCGGGTCAGTAGTGATAAAAACGTCATGCGTTTTACGAAACAACAGTTTCATCGAACGTAAAATACGTTGTTCATCGTCAATAAACGCCAACTTCGGCTTTGGTTCAAATCCTAGCTCAGCGCTAGAGGTTTCCATTTCATTTTCAAATTCATTCATGATGTTATCCTTATGATGAAGAATAGTGCTATAGCTTTATATAATCATTAAAATAGCAATTAAAATAAGACAGAACCTAGCGTTTACGCTGCTAGGCTTTGTTCGGTTAAATCATTATCAATTGGTAGCGTTAAGGTAAAGGTAGTGCCAACGCCTTCGGTCGAGACGGCTTTAATGTCGCCATTATGCTGCTCCATAATCTGCTGACTGATGGCCATCCCAAGACCCGTACCTTCGCCTGCGCCTTTGGTGGTAAAGAACGGCTCAAAGATTTGATTTAGCACTTCGGTACTCATACCTTTACCGTTATCGCTAACATCGATATAGACATTGCTGGCATCGGCGCGCGTCCGCACTTCGATTTTGCCATCTGGTTTCTCTCCCATGGCTTGCGCGGCGTTATTGAGCAAGTTTACCAAGACTTGGTTAATTTGCGATGGTGAGCATTTAACCTCAGGTGTCGGGGCAAAGTCAGTGACAATTTCTTGATGTCTAATAGAGTTACCAGCGATTTTCAATGACGCTTCGATGCACTCACGCACATCGATGGTTTTCACTTTTGACTCATCAAGACGAGCAAAGTTGCGTAGGTTTAGAACCATTTCGGTAATTTGCTCGACGCCAAATAATGAATCTTTAATCAGCTCTTTAAGCTCAGCGGACAAATCATCTTCTTGGATTTCATCCGACGCACGGACGATATCAGCCAATAGCTTATCAATTTTGCTATCAGCAGTCGCGTCAGTTTTAACGGCTTTTAACCCCTGTACCAGTTCAATTAACTCTTCGTATTGCTCGGTCAACTGACCGATAATCTCAAGGTTGTTCTGCACATAAGACAATGGCGTATTTACTTCATGAGCAACACCAGCAACCATTTGTCCCAAAGTTGCCATTTTTTCTGAACGAATCAATTGCAGCTGTGAGTTTTTCAGCTCTTTTAGCGTGTCTTGTAGCTCAGCCGTACGTTCTTCAACTTTAATCTCTAGCTGCTGGTTAATATTGGCAAGCTTACCTTCGTTAGATTGGATACGGTCTAGTAGGTCATTAATAGAGCCGTTTACCAGTCCAATCTCGTTGCGACCTTCAGCGAATTTAACGTCGCTTAGCTTATTATATTGCTTATCGTTAATCAGGTTTTCCGCTTGCGAGATTTTATCGGTGGTTTCTTTTAATGGTTTAAATGCTAAATAAGTGAGCATAAAATAAATCAAACCAGCGGTGATAAGTAGTGCCAGTGCAATCCAGTTAATCAGATTTTTACTTAGATTGTCAGCGATGGCGTTAATTTCAGCGTCAGGCTGGACGACGATAAGTTTCCAGTAAGTCTCGGGAATCTCAAACACATAGGCTTGGCTACCATTATAGTAGCTGTCTTTTTCTAACTCAAAGCTCTGCAATAAACGGCTGTCCATGGCATTTTGCTTATTTTCACCGTTATTTAAGTAAGCGGCGTAGTTGACGAGATAATAGCCTTTTGACGTACCGGTTTCGGCTTTATCAAGCGTGGTCAATACCTGCTGAACTTGCGGTGATACGCTGGCGGCAACGCGCTCGATAGTTTCGTTACGCTGAGTATCTAAGAAGTTTAGTACCGGATTCCAAGCAGGGTCAGCGTTGATAACTTGTTTGATATCAAGCGGTGTGCCGGTTTTTTCGTCGATATAGCTTAAGCGCTCAGGGTTTGAGGAGGCGATAACTTTATCACTGTTATCGAGCAGTAAAATATAACCTGAACCAGAGCTTTCACTTAACTTAACGATGTTTTCTTGCAGCTGGTTTAGGGTAAAGTTGACCGTACTGGCACCCCAGAACTGGTTGTCACGCTCGATGGCGACACCGCAACTCATCGCAAGCTCGCCTTTGGTTTGGCTCGCGCGTACATGGTTCCAGATACAGCTTTCAGGTTTGAGCAATTTCAAAACGCTAAACCAGTCTTCTTGATAATAAGGATTGGCAGGATTTGGATCGCTGAGTACCGCTTGATAATCGCCATTTTGACGCACCATCAAAAACGGATGGGTCGCGGCATTGGCGCCCAGTGCGCCTTTTTCTGGCCAAATGCCGCCACTACCTAATAAGTTATAATCGCGCTTATCAAAGGCGTTGGCGGTACTGGCTTGCAAAATCGCTTCTTGTGGTGGCAGCGTTTGCGCGCTTTGCTGCAATAGCAAGGCACTACGCATCACGCGATTGATATCAGCTGAAATACTATTTACCGCTGTATTACCACGCTCAGCGACCAGTTTTGCTGATTCAAGGCGAATTTTTTCATAGCCTTCTTTATCAACAACATACACAACAACCGCTAGTACGACCGCAAAAGCAATAAATAGAATGGTCGTCACTTGGGTACTGACTTGGTTAAAAAAGCCAACTTTTTTGGAGGCACTCATGAGGGGATTGTCCTTGGATGATCGTGACCACAAAGCAGACTGCGGATAATATTTGCTGCTAGCAATCGATGATGTGGTTATACATCAGCTCTATAAAAATGGGATTTGAGCATCAATACAGCATTGTAATCGGGTAAAATTTTTATAACTAATAGGAATTTAAAAATTATTAAATCATAACTTAATAGAATATATTAAACAATATTAGGCCTATTTGGTGATTTAAGAGACGTTCATAATCGTTTTTAAGGGTTTAAAAGCTATAGAGATTAAGCGCTACTACTAAAACGGCTATCAATAAGCTGATAAAATAAATGGAATAAATAGAGAATGAGACTGGCTAATAAGTTTTAATAACAATAAGAAATGTTATATTGCATATCTTAACAATATAGAAACAATTTTATGATAGCAATATTTTGTGTTTAGTTGCGAGGTTTTTACGTACTTGCGAGTCGTTATATGTTGATTTCTAAAAAGTTACTTAAGCTGAGTGTTGCAATAATCTTGCCAAAAACTGCTCTTGAAAAGTCAACTTAACGCACTCATCTAGGCGCTAACGTTATATAATGGTCTGTTTTATCATTCGACCTAGCTTTTAAGTTGGGTTCCCCTGATATCGCCAATGACCAGCAGCTTATTAATGACATTGAGCTATTAAGCCAGTAATGCTAGCTTGACCAGTAATCGTAGCTTGCTTCATTAACTATCTATTTTCTTATCATCTGAGTACAAAAGACATCGCCTTATGACTATCTCTATCGCTTCATTGCACAGCACCGAATTCGCCGTTGGTCAACGTTATTTATCTGATACGGAGTCTGAGCTTGGCTTGGGGGTGGTTATCGATGTCGATGACCGCTGTGTGCATATCCTATTTCCACAAAGTGAAGAGACCCGCGTTTATGCAAAAAACTCAGCGCCGTTATCACGCGTGGTGTTCAAAGAAGGCGATAGCATTTCTGACCAAGCCGGTAAAACCTATACCGTAACTGCGGTCGAAGAAGTGATGGGCGTGCTCAAATATAGTGTCGATGAGCACGAGCGCGGCATTATGGAAACTCGTCTGGCTGCTAATATCACGCTTGCTAAGCCGCTTGAGCGCCTGCTCGCTGGTCGTATTGAACGTGGCGATTGGTACGAGCTGCGCCAAGATATCCTGCGTATGCAGTCAGCGCTTGCCGGTCATCCGCTCAAAGGCTTGATGGGTGCGCGCGTCGATATTATTGAGCATCAGCTTTATATTGCTCATGAAGTTGGCAAACGTATCGCGCCACGTGTGTTGCTTGCTGACGAAGTAGGTCTGGGTAAAACCATTGAAGCGGGTTTGATTATTCATCAGCAGCTATTGACTGGTAAAGCTGAGCGGGTATTAATCCTTGTACCAGACAGTCTGCAGTATCAGTGGATGATTGAGCTACGCCGCCGTTTTAATTTGAATTTTGCTTTATTTGATTTGGTACGTACCGCAGCGATTAAAGAACACGACCCTGAGCAAAACGTTTTTGCTACTGAGCAATGTATCATTGCCGGCATGGATTTATTGCTCGACCATCCTGATTTATATGACCAAGCGATGGAAGCAGGTTTTGATTTATTGGTCGTCGATGAAGCGCATCATCTGCATTGGGATGAGGCGCAAGGCGGCAATGATAAATATGACTTAATTGCTGACTTTGCCGAAGAAACACCGGGTGTGATGCTATTAACAGCAACGCCAGAACAACTTGGCGCGCAAAGTCACTTTGCTCGTTTGCGTTTATTAGACCCAGCCCGCTTTGATGACTTGGATGAATTTATCGATGGTCAACAAGCTTTTGCAGAAACGGCAGCGGTTGCTAGTGTCTTAATCGAAGATAAGCCTTTAAGCGACGGTCAAATTGCGGCATTAAGCAGCTTACTCACTATTAGTATCGATGAATTAGCAAACATTAACGAAGACGAAAAACTACGTACTTATGCGCTCAATGAACTCCTTGACCGTCATGGTACTGGGCGTATTTTATTCCGTAATACCCGTGAGAGCGTTAAAGGCTTTTATGGTCGTAGCAGCCAGCCGTATCCATTACCGCTACCTGAAGCATGGGTCGATAGCTATCAAACCAATGGTAAATTGCGCGAGCAGCTTTGGGGCGAAGAAAATCAACCTGATGGTAGCTGGTTAGAAGATGACCCGCGTGTGCCTTGGTTGATTGATATTTTAAAGGGTGAGCTCAAGCATAAAAAAGTGCTGCTGATTGCCCGTAGTGGTGCGACGGTTGAAAGTTTAGAGGCGGTATTGCGCCTCCATGCCGGTATTAAGACCGCTATCTTTACCGAACAGATGACCCTGCTTGAGCGTGACCAAGCGGCGGCGTTCTTTGCCGATAGTGAAGGCGCGCAGATATTATTATGCTCGGAGATTGGCTCGGAAGGTCGTAATTTCCAGTTTGCCAGCCAATTGATATTGTGGGACTTACCGGCCAACCCCGATACCTTAGAGCAGCGTATCGGTCGTCTAGACCGTATCGGGCAAACGCAGCAAATTATGCTGCACGTCCCTTATGTCCAAGGTACCGCGCAAGAGCGTCTGTATCAGTGGTATAACGATGCACTAAATATGTTTAATCAGATTTCACCGACCGCGCAGAGCGTGCAAGAGCAATATATCCAAGACCTAAAGCCGATGCTCGAAGGCGCGGATAACGACGCTAATCGTACGACATTGCAAGATATTATTGATGCCGCGCTACAAACGCGTTTGGATCTAGAGGCACAGTTGCAAGCGGGTCGCGATCGTCTTTTAGAGTACAACTCATGCCGTCCGCGTGTCGCTGGTCGTATCGCTGATGCCATGCGTGAATTCGATGGGCATAATCTATTGCCGCAATTTATCGAGCGCTTTTTTGCTTCCGCCAATATTGACCACAATATCCAGCGTGATGGTTCTTGGGTGATTGCACCGATCGATAGCACCGAGATTAGCGATTATATCGACGGTCTGCCACTGGGTGATGAAGACGGCATGACCTTGACCTTTGAGCGTGAACAAGCGCTGCAGCGTGAAGATATCGAATTTATTACCCATGAGCATCCATTGATGCGCGCCATTTATGAGTTGGCAAGTACCAGCACCTTTGGTAATACCACGGTTGCGATGTTAAAAAGCGCTGCCGTACCACAAGGTATGGTATTGCTTGAGGTGAACTTCCGCGTCGAAGCCATTGCGCCAAGATTGCTTAATTTGCCTGCAACCTTAACCACACAAAATATCCGTGTCTTTATCAGTGAGCAGGGCAGTGATTTATCCGCCCGTATCAGCGCCGATATGATTATGCCGCACATTGAACGTTTGGATAAAAACCGTGCCCGCCAAGTGATTAAAGTACGCGGCGATGTGATTGAGCAGCGCTATTATGAAGCAGAAGACATTGCCCGTCAGCAGTTGGCTGATATTGGTGAACAAGCCAGTGCCCGTTTTAGCCAGCAGTGGTCGCGTGAAATCAAACGCCTAAAGCATCTGCAAACGATTAATCCTAACGTCCGCCCAGAAGAGATTGAGCGCTTAGAGCAATTAAAAGCCCAAGGTGAACAAGCACTAGGTAATTTATCGCTCGTGCCGGATTCTATCCGCGTGCTGGTCGCTGTAAAACCATAGTTTTAAGACCAATAAAAAGCGAGGTGTCTAATCGTCTCGTTTTTTATTTATGTTTGCTGTCTTAGATAGTGGTTTTTTCATTATGATTAAGATACTAAAACTAAACTACTAGAACAAACCACTAAGCGGCGACTGTCTAGTCAAAATCTCTAATATTCGTTAAGATGATTGTCTTTTCGCTTTATAATGAGTTACCAGTAATCATTTTACTGGTCATTTATTGTGCGCTCTAAGCGTTATCTTGTAGATTACTGCAAGCCATTACATATTATTTTAAATTAAAATGCCGAATTGGCTTAAGCCATATCGTATTGATATCGTTGAGTGCTTATATCCAAATGCTTGGCGTTATTGATCAAAATAAGGAAACCTATCGTCATGTCTGATTATCCGCAACTGATCGATGAGCTGCTCGCTACCGTCGCGCTTATCGAAGTCAGCCCTGATGTTTTTGAAGGTAAAAGCCACGACTATGTGGGCAGTCGTATTTTTGGTGGGCAAGTGCTGGCGCAAGCGATTATGGCCGCTTCGCATACGCTCGATAAAGACAAACCTTGTCATTCACTGCATGGTTACTTTTTGCGCGGTGGTGATATCAATCAGCCGGTGATTTATCAAGTACGCCGTCTACGTGATGGTCGCAGTCTATCTGCGCGTGAAGTAACGGCAATTCAGTATAAAGAAGTGCGCGGTAAAGCGCCTGTCGAGCAAGTGATATTTTCGATGATTGCTTCATTTTCACCGATGGAAGAGGGCTTGGAATATCAAGAAGACATGCCTGTTTATCCGCCGCCAGAAGATTTGCTTGCCGAGCAAGATTTAAAAGAAGAGTATGTTGGTAAAGTCCCAGATGCCCTGAAAGCGCGCTTTATGCGTCACCGTCATGTCGAGATTAAGCCGATCAAACCGCGTGATCCGATTCATCCAGAACCGATGAAGCCCAAGCAAGCAAACTGGCTACGTATCCGTGAGCTTGGCAAGCAGCCAGTGGCCATTCAGCAAGCATTATTGGCATTTTCGTCTGACTTTTATTTAGTAGGTACGGGGCTGATGTCACACGGTGTTAGCTTTATGACCAGTGGCTTGCAAGCGGCCAGTATTGACCATTCGATGCATTTTCATCGTGAGTTTGACTTAAATAATTGGTTGCTATATGACATGTGGAGCGATACCACTTCTAATGCCAAAGGCTTAAACCATGGTCAGTTTTGGCAAGATGGTCGATTGGTAGCGACAGTACAACAAGAAGGTTTGATGCGGTTGCGGGTACCGAAGTCTTAAGCTTTTCAGTTCTATAATAAAAAAGCTTCGATAATAAAAAAAGCGACTCAGAATATATTTTGAGTCGCTTTTTTTAGGAGTTTTATTTGGTTGCAACAACCTATTATTCTAAAATCTTAACCATCGCTCGTGGCAATCCAAGAGTTGCCTGC
The DNA here is from genome assembly GCF_904846285.1 of Psychrobacter immobilis. GTDB lineage: Bacteria > Pseudomonadota > Gammaproteobacteria > Pseudomonadales > Moraxellaceae > Psychrobacter > Psychrobacter immobilis_D. Next base: position 87,142 of record NZ_CAJHAD010000009.1, read on the forward strand.
GCATCATTAGCATTTAACCAATTAATATTAATTTCTGCCGCTTGTAAGGCTTCGGTTATATCAGTCGCCTGTTTATCGTTTAAAGTTAATGATTGCGGCGTTAAATACCAATGAAAATGGGTGAGTGAATGCTTAATCGGTGCATCGTCCAATAAGGTTTTGTTAACCGATTTTCCTATTAATTCATTTTTGTCTAGCCACTTATTGATAATCTGCTCAGCGGTGGTAAATTCTGTTTCGTATAATTTTTCATTACCAGCCACTTTTGATGATATATCGTTAATTTCAGTAGTTTTTTCTGCAGCAGTTTTAGCATTCACCTTGCCGCTAATCTTTTCTACAAACTCTAGCGGCAAACTCCATAGTCCGCCCCAAATACCATTATCAGGACGCTGTAGCCAAAGTATTTCGCCATTTTCGTTTTCAATAAGCAATGCATTACTAAATTTACTGGGTTTGGGGTGTTTTTTAGCTTTGACTGGATAATCAGTTTCGCGACCCTGCGCATGGGCAAGACAATCCTCTTGCAGTGGACATAGTAGACAAGCAGGTTTGCTACGCGTGCATAAAGTCGCACCCATATCCATCATGGCTTGCGCAAACAATCCTGAATTTTCCCTAGGCGTTAAACGCTCCGCCAACGCCCACAGCTCTTTGGTAGTAGTGGATTTAGTGATATCACCATCGATAGCTGCCCAGCGTGTGAGGACACGTTTGACATTGCCATCACAGATCACACCATAACGATGCAAGCCCATTGCCATAATCGCCCCAGCGGTAGAAGGCCCAACGCCAGAAATTGCTTCCCAACCTGCTAGTGTCTGCGGAAATTCGCCCGTTTCATTGATAATCTCAACCAACTGCTTCGCGCCTTTGTGCAAATTACGCGCCCGCGCATAATAGCCAAGCCCCGCCCAATGCTCCGCCACCATATCCCATTCTGCTGCGGCTAAATCCTGCACGGTCGGAAACGACGCCATAAAACGGGCAAAGTAGGGTAGCACTGTCGTTACCTGCGTTTGCTGAAGCATGACTTCGGATAGCCAAACAATATAAGGATTGGGCGTGTCAGTTTGATGCTGTTGCCAAGGCAGATCATGGCGACCATTTTTGGCAAACCAATCAAGTAGGCGAGGTGCGAAGGAGTTTAATGATTTAAGTGTATGCTTGAACGAGTTTTGCAATGAGCTTCCTAAAATATTAGATAAGATGCGGTCGCCTGCACCTATTAAAAGAGTTTATGAAAGAGAGGTATTCTGAGAGCTAGCGTATTAAATGTATCCAATGCAACTAAAAATCAATTTTTTTATTGGTGGATTCGGCGAACCCTATACAGTTAAAATCTGAATTACTGATTATCTCAAATTACGAATCAGTGCGTCAGAATAATCTTGATGAGCTATTAAATCTAGCTTATATGACATATGTTCTTCTAAAGTCAGTTCAGTAGGGATTTTGACTCCTTCATATTCGAAGATGTTTTCGCCTATTCTCTGTGCTAGTTTAGACATTGCTATGATAAACATTTCACCAAAACTACGACCCACAAGTGTCATCTGATTCATATATCTTTGTTGCGCAGATAAATTAGAATCTATGTGAGCACCACCACCTTTATCTGCTAAGTTTCTAATAACATCTTTAATCGTTAAAGACGTTGGATAGTGGGTTAGATGCTGGTTTACCCATGTAGGTATGTCTACTTGTTTTTCATTTTTTGCTGGAATTAACTCTGCTATCGCTAGTCCATTTTTATATTGTTTTATTTCAAGTGGCATAGAAGATATTCGATTAGAGCCCTCAGGATTTTGTAGTAATTTTAATGAGGAACTTTGATTATTACTCCAGTCTATAGGTTCCAATATATTTAATGTTATTTGAGGAAATACTCTAGGGAGTAGTGAATTATCATTTTTACCTCTAGAGTCACAGAATAAAATTCTCAATTGACCGGCAAGAGGCTTATACATATGATTGTCATTCTGATAATAACATTTTAGGCAAGAGTCAATTATAAGAAAGGATTCTTTAAGTTGTTGTTTCAAATAATCATCTTTACTCATATGTAAAAGCCTTAATTATTTTTTGTCGATACATGTTTTTTAGACTTGATAATGAGCCAGTTTTCTACTTCCGATTCTTCCGCGTTTTCAAACGACGCAAGCGTTTCTCTTCTTCTTTAGCGATTCTTTTCTCTTCTGCAGCAATACGTTGCTCAGCGACGACAAGCTCTTCAGCTTCGGTCATTGCTGGCGTTTCTAACGTAATGCGCCCAATTTTAGCGCTACGTAATTCATTCACGAGAATCTCAGACATGCGGTAAGTATCGACTTTATTGCCTGCGCGCACGCAGCCGCGATTACGTCCCGCCACTTCAAAAAACTCCCAATCTGTCTTAGGTAATTCTTCAATTTTATAGCGGGTTTTTAGCAGCTCAGGATAGGCTTGCATTAGGTACTCAGCGGTATAACTGGCCACATCGGCGAAGTCAAAAGCCGTATCCCGAATACCGCCAGTCGCTGCTAGACGATATCCAGAGTTTTCGTTTTCAACCTTTGGCCATAGCATACCAGGGGTGTCATAGAGCATGATGTCATCGTCAAGTTTAATCAGCTGCTGCGACTTGGTTACAGCGGGCTCGTCACCGGTTCTTGCCACCGCGCGTCCAGCCAAGGTATTAATCAGAGTCGATTTACCGACGTTTGGAATACCCATTATCATGGCTTTGATTTGGCGACCCGTGCCGACTTTATTGGGCACGAGGTGTTTACAGATTGCGATGATACGCTTGACGTCATCGGCTTTATTATTGTCGCAAGCGATGGCTTTAACGCCATCTTGTTGCTCAAGATATTCCATCCACGCTTTGGTCAATTCAGGATCGGCGAGGTCAGCTTTATTTAAAATTTTGATGACCGGTTTTTCGCCGCGTAATGCCGCAACCATGGGGTTTTCGCTACTATAAGGAATACGCGCGTCAATCACTTCAATGACGACGTCCATTTGCGGCATGATTTCTTTGATTTCGTTACGGGCTTTGTTCATATGCCCAGGGAACCACTGAATACTTGCTCTCTTATCCATCTGCTTTTATAACCTTTTATAAAAAATGCTAAAAGTAAGACGATCGTCATTTACTTTTTAATGGCGTCCAGTTTACTACATAAGCAAAGTAATGACGCTAAAAAGTAATGATGCTAAAAGTGCTCACGTTAACATTTCATTTAATGCTCAGAGCATACTATCATTTAGATACGTCTGCTAAGTCCTCGCGCGCTGGCGGTAATGGTGCTAAATAACCAATGACTAAGATTAAGCTACCCGCGCCAAGGAAGGAAATTACTCGCCAAATTGCCTCGGTTTGCGATAAATCAACCAAGACCAATTTTAAAACCACAATACCCAATAAGCCAATACCCATAAACCATAGCGTACGCTGCCCATAGCGGCTAGCAATAATAGTGGCGACCAAGGCAATGAGCGTCCATAAGATAGTTAGTCCCGTCTGTACTTGCTCGCTATTCCAAGCGCCTCCTGTAACGTCGTATAAACCGCCAGTCCATAGCGGCGTGCCAATAAATGCATGTAATGTTCTGACTAACATACTAGAGCCTATCCAAAGGCCAATCAGCGCTAAGACAATTAATAGCATATCGTTTTTAGGAATGGCACTTAATAGGTTTCTCGATTGCATCCCATGTGTCTGACGGAGCAAATAAACGCCCAAGCCGTAAAATACCACCAACCATAACGTCACATCATATAAGTTAAATAAGGGAAAATAGGGCAGTCCCCAAATCACGCCATCGTAAGTGAAGTTGGTAAAAATAGCCCAGCCTAAAGTCATAGGTACAAAGATTTTGGCACTGTCTAACAGTGCTTGATGCCAATCAAACCAATAAGGCGCAAGCGCTGAAGTTGCTGCTGTTGATTGCGTATCTGGTTGCATGTGTGATTGCTTATCATTGTATTGAGCCACGGCATGACGCTGCGTCCACCATAATCCAGCCAGCATAAAGGTAACCGGAACTAAAATAGTCATCACACCTTTTGAATCAGGCAAGACATAATGCATAGCTTCTGCCAATAGGATAATTCCAGCCACAAGCCAGCTCGCGCTATCGTAGTCTTTCAATTCAGCTTCTTTATGCCATGTTTTTAACCACCACTGCCCAACCACCAACCAGCCTATGAGTAGCGTGATAAATATCGGCCAATGAAAGGTTGTCCATTGATAATCAAGCTCATATCTTTGTGGCAGCTGAAATATCAGCATCGCATAAAATAGTAGCAATAACCCATGGCTAAACTGCCTAATTTCACGCCACGAATGATAGTGATTAATTGCCTGATAAATAATTATGCTGGTTAACGTGGCTAATCCTAGCAGTGCCGTTGTTGCCAATCGCCAGCTTACAAACCATTGGTCAAAATCGATGACCAATACATACAGCAACCAACCCATCGCGGTAAAGGTCAAAAAGCGACTCAAAACCGGACTGCGCCACATCAGGTTAAACGCCATGCTTTGGCTATTAATACTGGTAAGCCATTGCTGAGCGGCTTGGCTACTAATACCTAGCGATTGAGCGACGGTTATTGTTGAGTCAGACATTGAAGCTGCAGTTGTATTTTGCTGTGTAGGAAGGTTTAGACTGTTATCTAAAGTGGTAGGCGAGTTGCTGGCGCGTAAGATAAACATCGTTGCTAGATAGCTGAGCGCCGAAATCGTCAAGGCCAACGTTGGATAATCTTTGATAGTAAAGAACACATTTATCAGCAGCATGGCGATACTAAGTAGCTGTAATAACAACCCAAATAGTACTGACCATGCACGTAGTGAGCGCCGTCCAAACCATACCAAGGCCAGTCCTTGTACTGACCAGCCAAAAGCAATCCATTCAGCATCGAGTGCCAGTGGAATCACCAAGGCTAAAAAGCCAAAACCTAACGCTAGCATACCCTCAGTGATTAAGGCATAACGCTGACTACGCTGCACAAACACCCAGCCAATGCTCAAATAAATCACCGCTAAAACAGCACTGGTAAAGGTCAAAGCATTAGAAATACCTTCTAATAGTACTGAAAATAAACCAAAGGCCAATATCGGTACTGAAAACAATAAACCGGTATCAATAGGAAATATATAGAGGTTGTTTGCTCTGTGAGCCTTATCTACGGTATTTATGTTATGTACACTGTCTGCGCAAGTAAAACCTTCTTCATTAAGGGCGTTATAAGTGATGAGTTGTTGCGCATAGCGGATGACCACAAATAAATACAGCAATACGTGCAGCGCGACCAGTAATACAAATGACCAACGCTGCGCCTCAATAACAGCGCTTAAATTTTCCGTTGTACCCCAATAATAGGCAAGTCCAAAGGTGACCATCACACCGAGCAGATTGAGCATTTTCCAAGTACGGTAATGGGCGATGATAGCAATGGTGACGTTTAATAATAGATAGTAGCTAAACAAAGTCACTAAATTACCGATATCACTACTGGTCAATATCGGCGCAAAGAAACCGCCAGATAATGCCAGTAGTGCCAACGGCAACGCATTTTGGCGTACGGCTAAGCCAATAGTGATGGCTGATAATATGCCAAGTCCCATAAAGCTGGGCACGCTCGCCAACACTTGATAAACGCTATAGGCAAAAAAGGTCGTTAAATAAGCAATCGCTAAACCTGCCCCTTGCAGAGTGATGCCATAAGCAAAACGGTTTTTGGCTAGTTTTAATCCTAACGCCGCGAGCCCTAAGCCAATGATGCCGATGCTCATAAGCTTCAAGGCAATCGGAATTTCAATATAGTCGCTTAACAAGCGTAGTAATAACACCACCCCGACGAGCAATACTAAGACTCCGACACGTACTACCAAGTTGCCGCCAAAAAACCAGTTTTTAACAGAGTGAATTAATGAGGTAACGATAGGGGTGGAGCGTTCATCAGGCTCCATCGCTGAGGTAGAGATTTGTGGTTTTGATAATACTGATTCTGCTAGTTTTGGCAGTTCTGGAGGAGGTGTTGGTTGTGATTGCAGCTTCTCTGTAGGTTCAGAAATAATAACAGCGGATGGAGCCAATTCTACCGTTGATGGCGCTGCTAATTCAGAACGGCTCTCTTGAGTAGCATTTATGTACGCAGAATGAGAAAGTGATGCTATATTCACGCTATCTTTATGCTGCTCAAGCTCAGCTTGCAGCTCTTTCATGTCATGGCGCAGCTGCTCAATTTGCCCAGTTATTTTCACATATAGCATGACAACGATAATTAATAAAATGGTAAAAGCCAGCCAACCCAACGGGTTTATTAATAGATGTAGCATCCTCGTCACTCAATTCACTCAATAGTAAAGTGATAATGACGCTATTTGCTAATAAGCACAAGATTAGTCGTTGTAGTTATTGTATATGGCGACAAAAAAGGGTCACCTCCTGAGAGAGCGACCCTTATTTTTTCATGTTGTCTTTATTTATAATAACCTTAATTTACAACAACTTTAAAATTATCGACCGAGATTGGTTTTCATAAACTTAAGCATATTTTCCCAGCTTTGCTTGGCAGCGGCTTCGTTATAGCCAAGGTCGACATCATTTTTGGCAGCGCGTTCATCGGCATGTGGATTGGTAAAACCATGCTTGGCGTTGTCATAGACATCGATAGTGTAGTCGACATCGGCAGCGTCTAACTCTGACTTTAGACCTTCTATCGCCTCCATTGAGACCATGGAATCATCACGACCGTGCGCGACTAATACTTTGGCTTTGAAGTTATTGTCCGCGGGCTGTTTTGGCGATGGGTTGCCATGGAAAGTAGCGACTGCTTTTAATGGCATACCTTCGCGTGCCATATCAAGGACAACTTTGCCACCGAAGCAAAAGCCAATAGCGCCTAGATTATCGCCATCAACCGCCATCTGGTCGCTAAAGTCGTTAAGAATCAATCGGCAGCGTGCCATCAGCATGTCTTGATCGGCAAGTACTTGCTCCATCCACATATTGGCTTGAGCGGCATCGGTGGTCAGTTTGCCTTCACCGTAGACGTCCATCGCCACGGCGGCATAGCCTGCTCCTGCCAAGCGCTCAACCACCGATTTTGGATGCTCGACCACGCCCCACCATTCTGGTGCGACCAAAATCCCTGCTACTGGCTTATCATCTGAGGCAGATTCTGGTAGCGCCACATAGCTGATAAGTTGGACGTTATTTTCAGTGGTACTGATTAATTCAAAGGTCTTAATTGACATATTATTGTCCTTTTTTATGTTATGAGTGTTGTTTTATTAATATCAATAATGCGTATGTTTGCTCAATCCTTTTGCTTACTCGTACTACCTTAACGCCCAAGTTGACCAAAAACAGCTATAATACTGTAACGCTCTTTATCAAAATGTCTCTTTATAAAAAATCGACTATAACGCTATGACTATCAACTTGTTAAATCAATCTGCTGCCAATTTAAACGCTGATTCTGTTCTGCCGCTGAAACCTTCTGCAGATGCTGTTCTAGATTCAGGGTCAAAACCAATCGTCAGCCTCTTTCCTGCTAGCAATACTAGCAGTGACAATAACAATGACAATTGTAATGAATCGACTGAAACATTGCGTCCACAGTTTTGGTCACGCTTTACGCTGTCAGAATTAAACCATAGCGAATGGGAAGCATTGTGTGATGGTTGCGGCAGTTGCTGCCTCATTAAATACATCGATGATGAGAACGTCAGCGATGATAATAATCATGAAGTAGAAATGGTCGAATATACCGATGTGACTTGCCAGCTGATGGATTGTGCGACGGGTTATTGCAGACATTACGCCACGCGCCAAGAACACGTGCCCGATTGTATTCAGCTGACCATGGAGAATTTGCCGCAGATGATGTGGCTACCATCGCACTGTGCCTATAAGCGCTTATATAAAGGTCAAAATTTGCCAAGTTGGCATTTGTTATTGACTGGTAATGCGGTGGCAACGCAGCAACAAATGCGCGCTGCCAATGTCGGCGTAGCAGGGCGCTGTGTTTCTGAGATTGGTATGTCTGATGAAGAGATGGAAACGCGCGTGGTGAATTGGGTTAATCCTTAGCATCAGCCGCCAATTTAGCACTTGCTTCAGCACCCGCTTGCGAATCAGCCAGTGGCGGTATAGGAATATCTTGCCGAATCTGCTCAGAGAATTTACGGCTGTTTGTAGCGCTATTTCCTGCTTGATTATCAAAGCCGCGAACCTTGGCGTTGATATGGGTGCGCTCGTACCACGTGTCCATTGACCAAGGCTGAGCGTCTTTGTGAGGATTGGCGTCGAGCATGCCAACATCGTACAAATAGTTTGGCAACCAGCCCGATACCCAAATTCGATAATCCCACGGCAAACGGTCGCCACTGACAATACGTGCCATATAAAAAATAATATTGGTACAGTTGCTCATCAAGGTATTATACCAAGCTGGCTTGGCATTCAGTTCATCGGCGGCAGTTAAGTAAGACTCAAATAGCGATTTGACCTCGTGCTGTTGTAGGTTGCTGACCGGAAACAGATAAACTTGCTCGCCGCGGGCATTAGTACGCGTGTAGATAATATCGCGCTCTTCTGCGGCAATTAGGCTTAACTCAAAACGTCTAAAAAATCCTGCCAGTGCCGAAAACGATTCGCCATTCTCTTTACGAATCTCAAACGAGAAGGCAAGCGGTCTATCATCTTCAAAGCGGAAACTGACCAAAGTATGCGCAATTAATGGCCCCATCCAATAAGAGTTGGTGACATCGACGCCAGACAGCTTTGACATATCAATGGTGCGCGTGTCCCAATGTGCAGTTGCTTCCTTATCCGTATGCCAATCGAAATTACGTACATTGCTGAAAGTAACCAAATCAGGATTATTGGCATCACGACTATAAGTGACTCTCTCGCTGACCTCTGGCATCCAGTCACGATCTTGCTCGGGCTCGATAGACATAAACCAGCCAAGACCGACAAACCAAATAGCCGCGTATAAACCCATTAGCCATTTGCTTGCTGCTTTTCTGCTTGTGTTTTGGCTGGTTTGGGCATTAGTGATTGATTGACTAGTCGATTGCTGATTATTCAAACGTTTAGCAGTTTTTGGCCAATAGCGGCTATCAAGCAGGGTTACTAATACGCCAACAATGACGATAGTTGCCAGCCACGTGATGATCGAGCGCATCCCAAACTGATACCAAAGCGCCATTAACAGCCAAATGGCAGATAGCAGCAAAGTAGTAACGATTAAAAACTGCGCAAGGTAATAGCGCCAAGTCCGCTTTTGCTGGCGACCATGAGCTGCACCATGCTCTGAGCGATTACTATTTGAGAGCGGCGTGAGCATGCGAGAAAAAAAGGCACGTAGCGACATAGATTTAACTTTGAGGTATAAAGGCTTTGACCATAGCAAAGTTTATAACACACTGACAATACAATTTGAGTGAATTTGTCGTTGAATGTCAGCAAGCCTTGCGATAGAGTGAAACTTATTAAGCTGGTCTATTTATATTTATTATTTAATCATCTAATGATAAACGGCCGGTTTTATTTATTACTTTAATCCCCATCTACATTTTTTATGATTTTACATAATATTCACTATTCCTATTAACTAATTACTATTAACTAAAGAGGTTAAATCACATCACCATGTCTGACGACACTCCCAGCCCGAGTAGTTGGTCGATGCGCGGCTTAAAACGCTGGCTATCGACCGCCCCCGAAACCCGTGATGAACTGATTCGTTTGGTACAGGACTCGCGTCAATTCTTAGAGCCTGATACCGTCGATATGCTAGAAGGCGTCCTTGATCTGCCTGCGACCCAAGTTCGTGAAATCATGACCCCACGCCCGCAAGTTATTGGGCTGCATGAAAGTACTGGTCTTGCTGAAGTGATGGACATCATCCTTGAGACCACGCACTCGCGCTATCCGGTATTCGATAGCCAAGATGATGACGCGGTTATCGGTATCTTATTGGCGAAAGATTTGATTCCTATCCTTGTGCATATGGTGCGCAACCAAGAAGACAAAATCGATAGCAAACGCCTCAGAGACCTTGTGCGTCAGCCACTCTATATCAGTGAGACGGCGCGCTCTGATACCTTGCTACGTTCCTTGCAGCGCACCCAAGTGCATATGGCAATTGTCGTCGATGAGTTTGGTAACTTTGGCGGTGTGGTGACCATGGAAGATTTGCTCGAGGAAATCGTTGGTGATATCGTTGATGAGCATGATGACTTCGATGAAGACAGTGATATCAATAATATCGTCGCCGACCCCGAAAAGCCAAATACTTGGCGCGTGCAAGCGTCGACAGTGATTGAAGACTGTAACGATGAGCTTGGCAGTCACTTTGACGATACCGATGTCGATACCATGGGTGGTTTGGTTATGCACGCACTTGGCTACGTGGGTGATTTAGAAGGTGAAAGCGTGGTGATTGATGATTGGCAAATTACTATTACCGATGTCGAAGGACGCTTTATTCAAAATTTAGAGCTCACCAAAGTCAATCCTGACCAGCAAATATTAATAGGCAGTCATTAATTTATCATTGATTAGCACTTAAACATAAAAAAACACGATCTAATCGTGTTTTTTTTGCTTTTAAAAATGCTTTTGTGCAACGCAAATTTACCTATTAAGTGATTTAGACTGGTATCATGAGCAGGTTTAATTTTTGAGCGCTGTATTGAGCAATTCATGCCTGGCTGTCAATTAAGCGCTAACTGAATAAATCAAAGTTAATATCTAAGTTTTATAAGCTTTAAATGACTGAATAATAAGGTTTTGGATAACTGCTATGCGTCTGTCTACTGTTGATTTGCAAAAACGTCTAAACCCTGATAAGCCAAAGGGCTTACCTATGGTGCTGACTATATTAATTGCGTTGCTGGCAGGCGCAGTATTTATCTTTGCCCTTGCGCCTTACGGCTTTTGGCCTGTGGCTTTGATATCGCCTGCTATTTTGTATGCGCTATTGATGCCTGATATGACTGGCAAGCGAGCTTTTCTTATCGGTCAGGCTTATGGCACCGGACTTTGGTGTGTCGGAGCGTTTTGGCTCTATACCTCTATTCATGTTTATGGCGATACCCCAGTATGGCTGGCGCTGATTATGATTGCGCTGATGGGCTTGGGTATGGGATTATTCCATGGCTTTTTGGCGTTAATTTTCAATCGGGTCGTTGGTAAGCAGCCGTTATCATTTGCCGCGCTTTGGGTACTACAAGAATGGATGAAAACTTGGTTGTTTACGGGTTTTCCGTGGTTATTTGTCGGTTATGCGTTTACTGAGCAATATTGGCTATCGTCATTAGCGCCCGTTGCTGGCGTGTTTGCGGTTTCTTTTGTTGCGATATTACTGGCGGCAAGTTTGGTTGAACTGCTGCGTCGCCGCGGTGGTTATATGATTCCTACCATCGTGATGTTGGTTGTCAGCTGCGCATTATGGTTGATAAATCCACAATGGACGAAACCAAAAGGCACACCTGATTTATCGGTGTCATTAATCCAAGGCAATATTCCGCAGGATTTAAAATGGTTAACCGAATATCAGGTAGAAACGCTAAAAATTTATGCGACTTTGAGCAGTACCGAATGGGGCAGCGATATTATCTTTTGGCCAGAATCTTCCATTCCCATGTTTCAAGATGAAGCGGTAGGCTTTATCAATGAGATGGTAAAGATGGCCAAAGAAACCGATACCACTTGGGTGACTGGCATCCCTTATAAGGATGAAGCGGCTTTTGATGCCAAGAACGACAAATACCCACCGTTTTATAATAGTGTGATTGCTTTAGGTGCCGATGCAGAGGGCATGTATAAAAAGCAGCGTTTAGTACCCTTTGGTGAATATATTCCTTTTGAAGGAATGCTAGATATTTTGCCAAACCTTGCCGGTAGCCAAGATATCATGAGTTATAGCCGCGGCAGTGACAATCAATCGCCGCTACGTGTACGCGGTCATAACTTGGGCGCGGCAGTGTGCTATGAGGTTGCGTATCCTGATACCACCCGCAAAAACGCCATTAATACCGACTTTTTGTTGACCATCTCAAACGATGCATGGTTTGGTAGCTCGGCAGGTCCGCTACAGCATCTGCAAATGGTACAAATGCGCGCGCTTGAGAATGGTCGCTGGTTTATGCGCGCCACCAACACCGGTGTCACCGCTATTATTGACCACAAAGGTCGTATCGTGAAGCGCGCGCCGCAGTTTGAGCGCACGGTATTACGCGGTAATGTGCAGGCGCGGGTTGGTAATACGCCGTTTATGCGCGTTGGTAATTATCCTGTTTTAATCATTATTGCGCTTCTGCTATTATTAAGCTATCTTGGCAAGCGTGCGAGCCCGCGTAAACGCTTAGAGCGCGATTAGCAGCTTATCAAAGCAGGCAGTATAGAGTCAGTTAAAGAGTTGATTTAAATTTTTTCGCTAATAAACCCTTTAAATAGTTAAGGGTTTTCACAAATCGACATAAATTGCGATATAATAGGTCAATATTTTAAATATTTTGTGCAAGGTGGATAAGGTATGTCAGAACATATTGTCGAAAACAACCCTAAAAGAGAGTTCTTGTTTGCTTTAGGCGGTGTAGGGTTATTTTTAGGTATCGTCTTATTGATTGGTATTTCTGGCTTCTTACGTCCAGCGGGTGAGCATATCACTGCTGAGACGACTGAAGCAGCGGCCGCCGCTGAAACCGACGCGACTAATGAAAAGGCTGATACAGCCGAAACAGCTGCCGCGCCAGTCGCAGAGACGGATGCCGCAGCGACCGCTACGCCAGCTGACGGTACGGTGGTTGCCGCTGAATCTGGTACGGCAACTGCTGAAGGTACAGTCAATCAAGCAGCAGTCGCTGATGATGCTGACTTAACCGCTACGCCAGCCGATGCTGATTTGGACGCCGGTAAGACTGGAGAAATAACGCATACTTGGAAGGCTGAAGAGTAAGCTTTTTACTTAAGTATTTTGTTATTAAGATGAAATATCTATATAAACGATAAACATAGTTAGATACCCATAATTAAGTACAACTGTTATGACGATACTTTATTCTAAGAGTTAAAACACTCTAGAAGCTAAAAATAAAAACCTGCGCTTGGTTAACTGAGCGCAGGTTTTTTTGTAGGTATTTGTGTAATTATTGAATAACTTTTTCTTTACTTGATTATAACCAAGTGAAACAATAATGCGCCTATGTGACCGCTTATCTAAATAATTGGGAGTTTGGTCGTCATTACAGTGGTCTTTAAAGGAATAAAGTTATGAGCACAGACTCACAATCGAACGCTAGTGCTGCTGAATTAGAAGCATTAGATAATGGCTTTATGGGGCATCCTAAACCCTTAAGCTCGTTGTTTTTCACAGAGATGTGGGAGCGTTTTTCTTATTATAGTATTCGTCCATTATTAGTACTCTTTATGGTGGCGACAGTTGGCAGTGGTGGTTTTGGTTTCGATGAAGCAACGGCTTCTGCCATCTACGGTATTTTTGCCGGTTCATTATATTTGGCGGCAGTACCGGGCGGCTGGCTCGCTGACAACTGGCTTGGTCAGGAGCGCGCGCTGTGGTGGGGCAGTATCATTATTGCGCTTGGACATTTATGCATTGCGTTGTCAGCTATGTTTGGCATGGTGCTATTCTTTGTCGGTTTGATGTTTATCGTCATTGGTTCAGGATTGTTTAAGACCTGTATTACAGTCATGGTTGGGGCGTTATATCCCGAAACGGACAATCGCCGTGACGCAGGATTTACTTTGTTTTATATGGGCATCAATATAGGCGCGCTATTGGCAGCGCTGATTGTTGGGGTATTTAGAGAAAAAGGCATGTGGCATGCAGGCTTTGGTGTCGGTGGTCTTGGTATGCTGGCTTCCTTACTGATTTACCGTTTTTCAGCCAGAAAGACATTAAATCGTTATGCGCGTGCCAAAAACATCACCGCTGATTGGGAGCATGCAAATGACCGCTTCCAAAATATAGGGCGTTGGGTACTAGGTTTTGTTGCTGTATTAGTTGTATTGATTGTGCTCATTAGCACCGGTTTGATGCCATTTAATCCGATATTGGTCGCGGAGTATATGACCTATACCATCGCAGCTGTGGTACTGCTATATTTTGCGGTGATGTTTATGTCATCACGGTTGAGCTCCTCTGATAAAAAACGCCTATTGGTTTGTTTATTATTGATTATTGGTTCGACCTTGTTTTGGTCAAGTTTTGATCAGCAGCCAACCTCTTTTAACTTATTTGCTGATCGTTATACGGATTTAGAAGTCATGGGTTTTCATATCCCAAGTATCTGGTTTCAGTCGCTCAATCCGTTATTTATCTTATTATTAGCGCCTATTATCAGTATTTTGTGGGTGAAGCTTGGTGCTAAAGGTCTTGAGCCTAATAGCATGGTAAAATTTGCGCTTGGTATGTTATTAGCCGCTGCAGGTTTTGGGCTGATGATTATGGCATCAAAAAGTATTTTGGTCGCTCCCGGTGCTTTAGCATCGCCACTGTGGTTGGTTGGCAGTTTGTTTTTACTGACGCTAGGTGAGCTGGCATTAAGCCCTGTTGGCATGTCATCAATGACGCGCTTGGCACCTGAGGGTATGCAAGGTCAAATCATGGGGCTGTTTTTTGCTTCTATTGCCATGGGTAACTTGGTCGCCGCCTTTTTTGGTAGCCATGTTACCGCTGATAAAATCGAAGGCTTGCCAGATTTATTCTCTATTATGACCATGTTCTTGGTAGTGACCGCGCTGATTTTATTAGCATTGTCAAAACCGATGAGCAATATGATTAAAAACAGTAGTAATATCAGGATGTAGGTAAGAGGCTAATATAAGCACAAGAGTATTAGCACTATTTATAGCAGTCGCTTGATAAGTGATAAAATAAAAGAAGCTACTAAACAGTAGCTTCTTTTATTTTGAGTCATCCGTCGTTTTAACCATTCGTTCATGATTCGTTCACAATTCTTTGACGATTAAATGGGTATTGCTGTTAAAGGTATTTATAAGTTGGTTATCATCCCCATATCGTTATATGCGCTATGTTGTATCTGTAGCAAACTTAATAAGCACCCGCTCAATTAACCGCTAATAATCAGCTGATGATGTCAGTTTATAATAACAATATATTGAGAACGTATCGATTATGCGGCACTGTAGTGAGATGAGTCTTTCCTACTTACGCAGCGTTTTATGTAGCGTTTCATACAGTATTGTGCTCGTGCTTTTATACTAAATTTTTATATAAAATAAGGGACGTTATGTCTACTCAAGAAGTAACTTCGAAAATTGAAATTCAACAGCGTATTACCAGCTTGCGTGATGCTATTGCGGCGCAAGACCTAACGGCGATTATCGTGCCGTCAGCAGATCCGCATTTATCTGAGTACTTGCCTGAATATTGGCAAGCACGCTTATGGTTATCAGGGTTTACAGGTTCGGTCGGTACGCTGGTTGTTACCGCTGATTTTGCTGGACTGTGGACGGACAGCCGCTATTGGGTACACGCCGCGCATCAGCTAGAAGGCACGGGTATTACTTTAGAGAAACTTGCTCCCGGTCAGCCAAATCACATTGATTGGCTCGCTGCGCACTTGGCGGAGGGCGATAGTGTGGCAGTAGATGGTAATGTGCTGTCTATCGCTGAGCAAGATAGATTGCTTGATGCTTTTGATGCCAACGAAATTACTTTGATCACTGAGCGTGATGTATTGACAGACATATGGAGCGACCGTCCAGCACTGCCATCAGCACAACTATACCAACACGATGCGCAATTTGTTGCGCAATCTGCGACTTCGAAACTTGCTGCTGTGCGTTCAGGTATGGCGGATGCAGGCTCGACCCATCATTTACTTTCAAGTTTAGATGATATTGCTTGGTTGACCAATTTACGCGGCGCTGATGTTGATTATAACCCTGTGTTTTTAGCGCATATGCTGATTGATGCGAATAAAGCGACCTTGTTTATTGATAATAATAAAGTCAGCTCTGATATTGAAAAAGCTCTAAAAGATAGCGGTATTACCCTTGCTGATTATGAAGCAGTGCAAGAGGCATTGGGTACATTAACGCCAGAAGACTTATTGTTGCTAGACCCAAGCAAAGTGGCAGTAGGTACGCTATCCCAAATGGGCGACGGTATAGGCTTTATCGAACAGATGGCGCCGAGTACTTTGCTTAAATCAGTGAAATCTGACGCTGATATTGACCATGTACGTGAAGCGATGCGTCAAGATGGCGCGGCATTATGTGAGTTTTTTGCCACATTTGAGCAGCGTCTAGCAGCAGGTGAGTGTTTAAGCGAGCTGGATGTTGATAGTATGTTGATTGAGGTGCGCAGTCAGCAGCCACATTATGTGTCACCGAGCTTTCCAACTATCGCAGGCTTTAATGAAAACGGTGCGCTGCCACATTACCGTGCAACACCTGAGAAATTTAGCTACCTTGATGTCGCTGAGGGCGAGGGTGGATTGTTACTGATTGACTCAGGCGCTCAATATCAAAACGGCACCACGGATATCACCCGTGTGGTCGGTATTGGAAAAGTCAGCAATGAGCACAAACGCGATTTCACCACCGTGCTTAAAGCACATATTGCTCTAGCAAAAGCGCATTTCCCTGATGGTATCGCTTCACCTTTGATTGACGCGATATGCCGTGCGCCATTATGGCAAGCGCAGATGGATTATGGTCATGGTACCGGTCATGGCGTTGGTTATTTCTTGAACGTCCATGAAGGCCCACAAGTCATTGCGTATAGTGCCAGCACGCCAAAAGAGCGGGCGATGAAGGAAGGCATGATATCCAGCAATGAGCCGGGTCTATACCGCGAAGGCAAATGGGGTATCCGTATTGAAAACTTGATGGTTAATATGCCAGTGGGCAATCCTACTGAGATTGAATTTGGTAAATTCTTAAACTTTGAAACCATCACTTATTGCCCAATTGATACCCGTTTGATTGAGCCGTCATTGTTAAGTCAGATAGAGATTGATTGGCTGAATGACTATCATAGTAAAGTCCATGCTGAGCTAAAAGACCGTGTTGATGGTGCCGCGCTTGAATGGTTAACCGAGCGTACACAAGCGATATAAAAACCGCTAATTTTTAAGCAAGCGTAAAAAAGCCCCGTCAATCATTAACGGGGCTTTTGCTATTTAGAAAGTTGTTTTAACCTTTTTGATCCTCACTTTTAATGAGCGTTTTATCTTGCTCACCTAACTGTTGAGTCATCTCAGCACGCAGCCAAGATTTTAGGTTTTCAGACATCAGCATCATCTGATCGCTTAGATAATCGTCAATCTGCATTTCAAGCTCACGAATCAGCTCTTTATGAGTGACATTTAATTTTACATCTTTCACAGCTAAGCTAATTGCTGCACTGGCTTTATTATTGATGGCGTTAATGCTGCTGTCGTTTTTAATAAGACTATCATTTTTTATGGTGTTGTCATTTTTAAAGCTATCGTTATCAATCGCATTGGCATGCTCATTAATGGTTTTGCTAGCAACAGCATTTTTCTCAGTATCAGTTTTATCATTGACAATATTATTTAGCTTACTGCCTGCTTCTATTTTATTAGCATCAGATGCCTCAGGCTTGATAGCTGCCTCTGATTGATTCTGTTTAGCAGCCAAAGGTATGTTGTTTGCTACTTCTTTTTGAGCGTTTTCAGCTTCTTTACGCTTACTCTCTTTTTCTAGAGTTTCTTCTTTTAACCTGCTTTCTTCTTTAAGTGCAGCTTCTTTTAACTTAGCCGCTTCTGATTCCTTTATTTTTTGTTCTTCTTCTACACGCTGTTTTTCGGCAGCCGCTTGCTCTTGAGCTTTTTTATCGGCAATGGCTTTGGCAATCGCTTGTTCGGCTTCATGGTTTTCATAAAGATTATCAAGATGGGCGTCTAAGTCATGAGTGCTAAAAACAAAAGTTTCAAATGGCGTGTCATGCTGCAGTAGGGTGGTGATATCTGTGAGCTCTTGAATGATAGAGGCGCGTATAGGGTCTGGCGCACACGTCCAGCGCTGATAAAACTGAGGGGAAAATGAGTAGCTTGACATGGTATCGTCCATAAATGTTGCAAAAATTACCCCTTATCATACGCAAATACGATAAGGGGCTGCAAGTGGTCAAACGTAGTAAATCTGACACCAAAGTTACAACGGCTAAATGCAAGCTTTTTGGCGCTGTTTTTGGTATTCCTTTTAGCTTTGGTTTTGCACAGGCCAACGGGCAAATATCAGCGAGCCGTTAGTACCACCAAAGCCGAAGCTATTAGAAACTGCATACTGTAGATTCTTAACTTTGCGCGATTGATTGGCAACATAATCGAGATTACAGTTGTCTTCGACGTTGTCTAAATTAATGGTCGGCGGTACATGCTGATGTTGCAACGCAAGCACGGTAAAGATGGCCTCGATACCACCAGCGGCACCTAATAAATGGCCGGTCATAGATTTGGTTGAGCTGACCAGAATACTGTCTTTAACGGGCGCAAAAACGGTTTCAATGGCAATGGATTCAGCAACATCGCCAGCAGGGGTACTGGTGCCATGGGCGTTAACGTATCCAACAGCAGCAGGCTCAATACCGGCATCGTTTAAGGCATTGCGCATCGCTTGTGCTGCACCGCTACCATCTTCTGGTGGCGCAGTAATGTGGCTTGCATCATCACTCATACCAAAGCCAACAAGTTCAGCTAGTATCGTCGCACCGCGCGCTTTGGCATGAGCAAGGCTTTCAAGTACGACGACACCCGCGCCATCACCAAGTACAAAACCATCACGCTCTTTATCAAAAGGACGCGAGGCTTTAGTTGGCTCGTCATTACGAGTTGAGAGGGCGTGCATCGCCCCAAAACCCGATATACCAAGTGGGCTTGAGCCTTTTTCACTGCCACCAGCCAGCATCACATCGGCATCGCCGTAAGCAATCAAACGCGCTGCAAGACCGATAGCATGGGTCGCGGTAGTACAAGCAGTCGAGGTCGCAAGGTTTGGGCCTTTCAAAGTATGCTTAATGGCAACCAAACCTGCTGCCATATTGACGATAGAGCCAGGAATGATAAAAGGCGACACTTTCAGCGCGCCTTTTTCACGCAGGGTATCACGGCTGTTTTCAATGGTTTGGATACCACCGATACCTGAGCCTATAATCACACCAAAACGCTCTTGATCGACGCCGTGTACAGGCGCATCAGCCGCGCTTACTTCATCGATGTATCCCGCATCTTTTAATGCCATTGCAGAGGCCGCAACCGCATAATGCATAAATTCATCATAGCGGCGCGCATCTTTGGCATTCATGTATTGCTTGGCATCGAAATCCTTGACCACGCCAGCTATCTGTGCACGATAGTCAGTCGCATCAAAATGCGTTATTTTAGCAATACCACTTTCACCATTGAGCAATTTTTTCCACGTGCTTTCGACATCAAGGCCAAGTGGCGTGATAGCACCCATACCGGTAATCACCACGCGCACCTCATCAGAGCGCTCGTAGTGCGGTGGCTTCTGTCTTTTTTCGCGTTTTGGCTTGTGTACCTGTGTGTCGGAATTATTTGTCGCTTGCTCGGTAACTGAGTCGGTCGGTAAACTGCTGTGCTGGCTCATGCGCTATATCCTGTACTTACGGTCCTAAGAGGATGTTATTTCAGGAGCCATTATAAAACACATTAGTGCACGTATGTAAACTAAAATTTAAACAATTAATCAGTCGTTAAGCAAAACAGACCTGACCTAAAACCACGCCTTTATTTGCGCCAGTCACGGCTGGCAAGTTACCGGTTTCGCCCATTAGCGTTTGCCGTGCCAGCCACGCAAAGGCGACTGCTTCTACCCAAGCAGGATTCAGTCCTAAGCTGGCAGTGGTTTCTACCGTGCAATGAGGCAGATGCGCTTGCAAGCGGGTCATTAAATAGTCATTCAATGCACCGCCACCGCAGACATAAACCGAGCTATTTTCTTTTGCATTAATAAACATATTAATTTGCATACTGGCACTCATCGCCGTCAATTCAGTAAGCGTGGCCTGTACATCGGCTGACGAATAGCGGATATGGGCAGACGCTTGGTCAAACCTTTGCAGCTCACTCTGTAGCCATGCTAAGTTAAAGTCTTCACGCCCTGTGCTTTTAGGATACGTTCGAGCAAAAAACGGATGCTCTATCAGCTGGTTAAGTAGCGACTCAACTACTTGTCCTGACTGCGCCCACGTGCCACCCGCATCATAATCTTTATCAGTATGCAATGCTGTCCACGCATCCAACAATAAATTGGCAGGGCCGGTATCATAACCAATAACTGAGCTATTATTAACAGGCGTATCATTAACAGAACTGTCATTGGCTGGCAAGACGGTGATATTGGCAATACCGCCCAAGTTTAATAACACTCGTGTGCTATCAGGCGTGGCAAATAAGGCCTGATGAAAGGCAGGAACCAAGGGCGCCCCTTGACCACCGACGGCCATATCGCGGCGGCGAAAATCACTGACAACACTAATGCCAGTACGCTCAGCAATGATATTGGCATCGACCAATTGTAAGCTAAAACCCATTTGCGGACGATGACGCACCGTTTGCCCGTGACAGCCAATCGCCAGTACCGACTCTACATCGGTATTGGACTGCTGCAATAAATTATTGACCACCTCGCTGGCAAACTCAGCGTATGCTTTACTAGCCCAACCGAACCAGTCTAATTCGCTGTTTGGTTCACCCACTGTTGGTGTTAATTCTTGAACACCATTGGGCTGACATAAAGCCAATAACACTTCACGCAGGCGCGGCGGGAAGTCTTGACTAAGCGTTGCTAACAGTCGCAGCGGTTGCTGAGTATTTGTCTCAGCCCTACTATCATTACTAAATTGACAAAGCACGGCATCCATACCATCTAGGCTGGTACCAGACATCATTCCGATATATAAGCCATCATCGAAGTTTTCAAACACCGTTTGCTCAAGTGCATCAGTCAAGGTTGCGTAATTTAAGTCGTCAATATGCGCTAAGCTATTCTCTAGAGCGTTATCTAAAATGTTGTCTAAACCATTATCAAGATTTATAGTTGAATTGGTATTATCATTAGTGTCAGCAATCGATGCAGGGTTGGTCATGGCAATTTACCTTAAAAAACGCTAGTATATCTGTCAAATTCTAACATCTTTTACTGGCTACGAGATTCTAAATAGCCCAAACGCTTTATCCTTTTAATAAAGACCATAAAGAGAGCATCATGACCACTCAAACCTACACCCTAGAAGAACAACTTGCCTTGATTCAGCGCGGCACGCAAGAAATCCTATCTGAAGACGATTTGATTAAGAAGCTTAAACTCAATCGCCCGCTACGTATCAAAGCAGGTTTTGACCCTACTGCCCCTGACCTGCATTTAGGTCATACGGTGCTGATTAATAAGCTTAAGCATTTTCAAGATTTGGGTCATGAGATTTATTTTCTAATCGGTGATTACACCGCCAAGATTGGCGACCCTTCTGGTAAAAACTCCACGCGTCCGCCATTGACCGATGAGCAAATCAAAGCCAATGCTCAAACGTATGCTGAGCAAGTTTTTAAGATTTTGGATAAAGAAAAAACTAAGATTGTCTTTAACTCTGAATGGTTTAAAGACATGTCAGCGGGCGATATGATTCAGCTTTCTAGCCAATTGACCGTCTCGCGTATGCTTGAGCGCGATGATTTCTCTAAACGCTACGCGGCGCAAACCCCAATTGCCATCCATGAGTTTTTATACCCATTGGTGCAAGGTTATGACTCTATCGCGCTAAAAGCAGACGTTGAGCTTGGCGGTACTGACCAAACCTTTAATATTTTGATGGGACGTACCCTGCAAGGTCGTTATGGTCAAGAGCCACAAGTTTGTATTACGGTGCCAATTTTAGAAGGACTAGACGGCGTTAATAAAATGTCGAAGTCACTCGGTAACTATGTCGGTATTTATGATGCGCCGGGTACCATGTACCAAAAACTGCTATCTATGCCAGATACCTTAATCCGTCGCTACTTTGAGTTTTTAAGCTTTAAGCCGATGGAAGAAGTTGAAGCGTTAATGGCAGAGATGGAAAACGGTCGCAATCCACAAGAAATCAAACGTATTCTTGCTGAAGAACTAATCGAGCGTTTCCATGATGCTGACGCTGCGGCTAATGCACACAAGTCAGCGGGTAACGTGCTTGCCGATGGCGAATTGCCAGTTGATTTACCAGAAGTGACGTTAGATTTGGAAGGGCAGGACGCATTATTTATCACGCAGATATTAAATCAAGCAGAGCTTGCCAAAAACAGCTCATCGGCTAAAGATATGATTAAACGCGGCGCGGTAAAAGTAGATGGCGAAGTCGTCGATGCGGGCTTTAGCTTAACCTCTGGTCAGACTGTCGTTATCCAAGCTGGTAAAAAGGCGTATGCGAAAGTCACGGTTGCTTAGTTAAGAGATTGAGCTATGTAACGAGAGTTGTAAGTTCATTATGGCTTAAGGAGAGATAGATGTTAGACCTTCCTACGTTATCAAGTAACGGCATTATTCTTAAGCCATTGATGTTAACTCATGCCAATGATTTAGCCCAAGCTTGCCAAGACGGTGAGCTATGGAAAATAAACGAGACTTCGGTACCAGAGCCAGATAAGGTCATTGACTATATCAATACCGCAGATTCAATGCCTGACAGACAAGCATTTGTCGTTATTGATGAATCAAATGGTAAAGCGATTGGTACAACGAGTTTTCATGATATTTTACCAACTAGCAAACGCTTAGAGATTGGATATACTTGGTATGCTAAATCGTATTGGCGAACGCATGTCAATACGACTTGTAAGCTTATGCTACTCACTTATATATTTGAAACTTTAGAGTATCAGACAGTAGGTTGGCGCACGGATATTGGGAACTACCGCTCACAACAAGCGATTAAACGTTTAGGTGCTAAGAGAGATGGCGTGATTCGAGGTAATCGAGTACGCCGTGATGGTGTTATTTCGGATACAGTGATGTATAGTTTAATAAAATCCGAGTGGCTACCCGTAAAATTAGCGCTGACGAAAAAGTTTAATGAGGCTCACTAAGTTTTTATAATCATTGATACAAGTAATAAAATTATGACTCAACAACTTCAAAGTATCCCCCAAGGCATCTACCGCCATTATAAAGGCAGCCTTTATCAAGTCTTGCACGTAGCGAACCACTCTGAAACCGAAGAAGAGTTAGTTGTTTACCGCTGTCTGTATGGTGAATATGACGTATGGGTGCGACCATTAGCCATGTTTACTGAAAGCATTGAAGTAAATGGTAAAGAAGTACCACGTTTTGAGTTAATTAAAGCGTTAGCTGATTGATGTTTCAAAAACTTTAAAGCTCTTTGCTCAAATAAAAAGCGACCCGTTAAGGTCGCTTTTTTTATATGAATCAACAATTAACCCTGTAAAAATCCTTTTAACACTCTATAGAATCCAATTGGCTCATCCATTGGTATCGCATGACCTGAGCGCGGTAACACAACCTCAGTTGCATTGGGTAGCATCTGGGTGATTTTTTGCTGCCACTTAGCATCGTAGAGTTTGGAGCGACCACCGATGAGATTGACCACTGGAATAGTGACCCGATCTAGCGCGCCACGAAAGTCATAGGGCAGTGTCAAATAAGCTTGCAAACAGCGCATTTTATGATGCCAGATACTGTGATCATAAAGCGCAAGTTTGGGATCGTTTTTATAGGTCATTACTTGTATAAATGCTTTTGAGCGCGTGCGATTGACGGATAACAGAGAAAATAGCCGTTCAACATCCGTAGCACGGCGTTTAAGAGCAAAAGGCAGATGGGTAAAGCTTTCGACGTCAGCATAAGGCAACGTTCTATCAATCACCTCATGAAAGATATCGAATACTTCTTGCTGGCGCGTGCCAAACAAGCCACCTTGCCAGTCAGACTGATTATGAATAGCAGGGCTTTGGTCAATATTCAAATAGCGGCTGACTTTTGCGCTGCCATAACGCTCAAAATAAGCCCACATTACTTGTGCGCCCATCGAGATAGCGGCAACTGGCACAGATTCTATATTACTTTCAAAGCAAACTTGTTCAATTACGACATTGATATCATCGGCATATTGCCTTACAAAATCAAATTGGGTCAGCTTGATATCTTTTGCCGCCCCAAATCCTCGTAGATGCGGCAGGTAAAATGCATATTTGCCAACCAAGGGCAAAATAAATGATAAAAACTCACGTGCATCCATCCCATAAGCATGCAGTAATATTACAGGTTTGCCGCTGCCTATGACTGACACTGGTAGCAATGTATCGTCAGTCAAAGCGATATGAATCGTTTGCACTTTATAGTTAGCAGATAAGTTAACTAAATTTGTTTTCATAAGGCGATAACCTCTTTTTATTAACCCATTTGCCAAAGGCTGTTATATTAAAGCGGCAAATATACCCTAGCATACAATCTGAGCAACTATTCGATAGCAAATAAATTAATAAGGAATGCATGTGATATGAAGTGTATATAATAGATACTATATGCTTTGAGGAGGATGCTCAATGATTAATAAGGATGTTAGCGTATGGGCAAGTTAACTTTAGCATTGCTTGATAGCAGCCTATATCCACAAAGCTGGCAACAGCAAAAATTTGCTAATCCGCAGGCGCTATTGCTAGCCATGCTCACGGAAGATACCACAGCAGATGCCGATGCCTTCACAAAGCAATTAATAGCAAATGACATTTATCAGGACTGGATTAATAGCAGTGTATTTGGACGTTACTTACAGCGTAATTTTACGGCGTTCTCTCAGCAAACAGAAGACAGTTTTAACGCAGATATGCCTTCGCTATTTCGTCAAGAGTTAATGCGTCATGCGCAGTATTTACCGCCAGAGCAAGTCTTGTTTTTTGCAGGAAATTTAGTAAAAAGTGTGCGCCAGACAAAGGTGTTAATCACAACGCTCAACCCTGCCACCGTTATCATTGATGCTCAGAAGTTAAGTGCTAAATCTATTATGAATAATCCAACCATGATTATCAATCAGGTAGTGATTAGAGGTAAGCAAGTCTTAGGATTTCCGATACGCCACAATAAACGTACCAGCGAGCGCTTGCGTAATGAGGTGCTAATTTTAGACTTTCAGGATTTGCGCTTGGTCAATGAGATGAATGTCATAACCAAAAAAAGAAGCAATATAGGTGAGACTATATTGCTTCGGTCTTATGAATTACGTTAATTGGCTAAAGGATCGGCTAAACCTTTAAGAGTCTTGCTTGGCAATCGTTAGACCATTATAAGTTTGAGCAACTGGCATGACTTCTAAACGATTGACGTTAATATGGGCAGGCGACTCGATCAGCCATAATAAGATATCGCCAATATCATCGCCGGTCATGGTTTTAAAGCCATCATAAACCTTGGCGGCTTTATCATCATCGCCATGATAGCGCACGTTTGAAAACTCAGTACCCGCGACATTACCTGGTTCAAGGTTGGTCACGCGTACTTGCGTACCGATTAAGTCCGCTCGCAGATTGAGGCTAAACTGTTTGACAAAAGCTTTGGTCGCACCATAGACGTTACCACCGAAGTAAGGCCAACTGCCGGCAATCGAGCCGACATTAATGATATAACCGCTATCGCGTGCGACCATCGCTGGCAAGATCGCATGGGTCACCGCCATTAGACCTTTAATATTGGTATCGGTCATACGCATCCAGTCCTCAAGGTTGGCATTTTGCGCGGGCTCTGTACCTAACGCCAGCCCCGCATTATTCACCAAGACATCAATTTGACTAAAGTCAGCAGGCAAATCAGCAATGATTTGCGGGATAGCAGCCGTGTCACTCACATCCATAACCACAGGTAAAAATGCCTTGCCCAAAGTGTCTGCCAAAGCATTAAGCTTATCAAGGCGTCTGGCACAGCCAATCACGCGATGACCATTGGCAACCAAACGTTCGGCCAACGCTTTACCGAAACCTGCGCTTGCTCCTGTAATCAATACATTCATCTTATATCCTTATCATTGATGTCTTGTGCTTAGGTCATAGTTTTTATGACGACGACTTATCTTGGTTTATTTATTTTTTCTTACTTGTTAAATAGTTGCTTACCAAAGATTTTATCACCCGCATCGCCCAAACCTGGGATGATATAGCCGTGCTCATCCAAATGGCTGTCTAGTGCGGCGGTATAAATGGTCACGTCAGGATGTGCTTCATTGACCACACGCACGCCTTCAGGTGCGGCAACCAATACCAATGCTTTAATATTGGTACAGCCGTTTTTCTTTAGCATTTCAATAGTTGCAACCATTGAGCCACCAGTGGCTAGCATTGGGTCAACAATAAGGGCTGGGCGTTTGTCCATGTGGCTGACAAACTTTTCAAAGAAGGGTACCGGTTGCAAGGTTTCTTCATCGCGTTGCAAACCGACGACAGATATTTTTGCTGTAGGAATCAAATCGAGCACCCCGTCCAACATGCCAATACCCGCACGTAAAATAGGTACAATCGTTGCCGTCTTACCGATGATTTGCTCACCAGTGATTTCACCGCACCAGCCTTCCATTGGGAAGGTTTCGATTTCAAAATCGCGGCTTGCTTCATATGCCATCAAGCGTGCAAGTTCTTTGGTCAATGTACGAAACTTATAGGTGCTACAGTCTTTTTCACGCATGAGGCTGAGTTTATGACGGACTAACGGGTGATCGATGACGGTGATTTTTAAGTCGCTCATAAGGTCTCTCTTAGTTTTTGGTCTGATGCTTGCGCAGTTAATGCGGTTGCCATTAGTATAAAAGATACAAACACTTACTGCACTTCAACCCTATATCTAGCCCATAAATAGTAAGCTAAATGCTTCAATAATAAAGTAAGCCAAATGCATTTATAACAAGATTGGTTTTATTTAAGCCGACTATGTTTGACTATAATCGCGCCTTAATAAATGAAGTAGTGTTTAGGCTTGCTATGATAGCAAAAAAACCGCTTTTCTGATGAAGAATCTTATGACTACACAACCATCCAACCTGCCTGATAATACTTATGAAATGGATAACAATTCGATATTGTCTGAAGTCCGCGCCGCAGAAGTAGAAACTCATCCGTTCGGTCCAGTGTTACCACCCGATGCCACCGTAATGATGATGGGCACATTTCCACCGACCGCTGATAAATGGGCAATGCGCTTTCATTATCCTAACTTTTATAATGATATGTGGCGTATCTATGGTAGTGTTTTTTTTGATGACGTGGATTATTTTAGAGTAGGGGATGAGAAGCGCTTTGATCCTGAACGTATTCGCGCCTTTATGTTTGAGCGCGGTATTGCTTCTTGTCCAACGGTTAATCAGGCTATTCGTGAAACAGGCAATGCCTCAGATAAAAACCTAACTGTCGTCACGCCAGTTGACCTAGATAATATCTTGCCACAAGTGCCAAAGGTTCAAACATTATTTACCACGGGCGGTAAAGCCACCGAGGTGCTACTAAATTTATTAGCCGAGCCGCCTGCCAAGTCTAAGTATCCTAAAACCAATCAAAGTATGGACTATCCTTACCAATGGCAAAGTAACCAGAGTCAAAAAGCGGATGTTAATAATTTAACCTTATATAGGTTACCTTCGACCTCACGCGCATACCCTTTAGCGTTAGATAAGAAGATTGCTGCTTATAAAGACTTCTTCAAAAAGATAGGTAAACTATAAGAGCGTCGTATATAAAAAATGCTATATATAGGAAACTGTTATATAGAGGAGATAAGCAGTTTTAAGCAAAAAAGGCTATTTATGATAAAGGTAAAACTATTTTTAATCTTAACTGACTGATAAATAGAGGGTATTAATCGTAAAGTCAGATGACTGCTAAAATAGTGGATAAACCCCCTTGACCCCCTACTAAAACCGCGTATAATGCGTCCCAGTCGTAAGGGAAGGCGGATTGGAAGTGGTTCACCATTGATTATTAATAGCTCAGCTACTAAGTAATCATCCAACCCAAACAAATCATTTTAGATTGAAATTAAAATAATTTACTTCTTGACTAAATAAAATAAGCGTCTATAATACGCACCTCATTAAGACAAACGGAATGACTTATATGTGAATTTACATATAACAAACCTGACTAA
>NZ_CAJHAD010000010.1 GCF_904846285.1 Psychrobacter immobilis
CCAAGCGGTAGATGACATTATAGAGATGCTAACGGATGCGACCTACTTTATTGCTGATAAAGCTTATGATTCTGAAACCATTAGAACTAGGCTAAAGCAAGACAATATAAGCCCTGTCATCCCTAAAAGAAAAAACGCTAAGCAACCAGACCTAGCGTTTGATCACTATTTATATAAGCTACGACACTTGGTTGAAAACACATTTGCAAAGCTAAAACACTTTCGTAGTATTGCGACTCGCTACGAAAAACTGGCACGAAATTATAAATCTATGCTATATCTGGCTTGTACTATGATCCACTGCAAACTGAATTAGGGACACGCCCTAACGTTTCTAAATATTTATACATAGTTTCTTACTTCTCATTATTCCAACTATTATTTTTTATTTAACTACCCTACCTATTTTTATCCGAGTCCTTCATGAGTTTGCTAACCGCTACTATCTTCCTTCTTCTATTACTTACCTTGAGTGCTTTTGTCTCTGCCGCCGAGATTGCCATCGCTGCTGGTCGCAAGATTAAGCTCCAAATCATGGCAAAAGAAGGCGAAGTCCGCGCCCTTGATGTCCTACATATGCAAGAAAATCCTGGTGGATTTATTACTGTGGTGCAAGTCGTACTTAACGCCGTCGCCATTTCAGCTGGTGCGGTTGGTGAGTCAGCCATTAGCCCTTATTTGCAGCTGTTGATCAATCATGAAGCGGCGGCATCCGTTATCTCATTTGTCCTTATTACCAGTTTGTTTTCCCTACTTGCTGATTTGATGCCTAGGCGCTTGGCGATGTCTAATGCAGAAGTCTTTGCTGTGCGACTGGTACGCCCTATGATGGCGTTGACTTTTATTTTTAAGCCGGTTATTTGGGTCTTTGATGGCGCAGCAAACCTTATCTTTGAGCTTTTTAATATATCAACCATTCGCCAAGATGACATGACTCCAGAAGATATTTATGCCGTAATGGATGCTGGCGCTGAAGCCGGTGTGCTCAAAAAACAAGAGCACCATTTGATCGAAAACATCTTTGAGATGCAAGAGCGTACCGTCACCTCAGTGATGAATCCGCGTGAGCATATCGTCTATTTTGATAGCAAGACCAGTACAGAAGAAGTGGTCGAGGTGATGATTGCGCAGCCACATAATAAGTTTTTGGTCTGTGAGGAAGACGATTTAGAACAAATCATCGGTTATGTGGAGTCGCGCAGCTTTTTAGCCTTGGTACTTAACCAGCAAGAGGTTAGCCTAACTGACAAAGCGCTATTAAAACCAGCGTTATTTGTACCCGATACTTTGTCTTTGTTTGAAGTGTTAGAGATGTTTAAATCGACCGGCGCTGATTTTGCCGTTATCGTCAATGAATATGGCTTGGTGGTTGGGGTCATTACCCTACGCGATGTGATGAGTATTGTCATGGGTGAGCTGGTGACCGTTGAAGAGCAACCTATCGTGCAGCGTACGGATAACTCTTGGCTTATCGATGGTATGACGCCCATTGAAGACGTTATTCGGGCGCTAGATACTGTCAATTTACCGCGCAGTCAAAACTATGAAACCATCAGCGGCTTTATGATGTATATGCTGCGCAAAATTCCTAAAAAAACCGATACCATCGAATACGCCAATTATCGTTTTGAGATTATCGCTACTGACAATCTTAAAATTACGCAGCTACTTGTCACTAAACTTGAAGAACCCGTTAAATAAAAAGTGTTTTTTAAGTTTGATATTTAGTTACTGATGAACTGAGTTAGTGTTAACTAAATGACTTAATACTAAATTAATGCCAAGCTTAAAATCAGACGCGTGACCCAAATATCGCCGTGCCGACGCGTACCATCGTCGAGCCATTGGCAATGGCGGCGCTCATATCGTCGCTCATCCCCATGCTCAGCGTATCCCACTTCTGCAACTCTGGATGCTCAATCTTGATATCTTCAAATAATTGCTTGGTTCGAGCAAAGGCATCAGTATTGGCTTTTGACGGTATAATCATCAAACCACGCAATTGCAAGCGCTCGTAATGCTTAATAGCAGTTATCAATTCGGGTAGTTCGGCTGGCAAACATCCTGATTTACTGTCTTCATTATCGATATTGACTTGTATCAATACATTAAGGCGTTGCAGTTCGGCAGGGCGTTGTTCATTTAAACGCTTAGCAATAATCTCACGCTCCAGCGTTTGCACCCAATCAAAATGCTCCGCAATATCACGCGTTTTATTACGTTGAATACTCCCAATATAATGCCAAACAATATGTTCACATTCTGGATGTCCTCGTAAAACTTGTATCTTCTCAAGCGCTTCTTGCAGATAATTTTCGCCAAAATCGCGCTGCCCTTGACGTACTAATGTCGCAATCATCTCAGCAGGCTTGGTTTTAGATACCGCCAGTAAGGTGACCTCATCAGTTTGCCTTTTAGCTTGTGCACACGCCTGCGCCACATGTTTGCCAACCTGCTGCCAACTTTCAATTAAACTTATATTATCGATGTTACTTTCATCATTTTGCGTGTCAATGGCAGCCATAACAGTAGGAATATTATTTTTATGGGATTGCTTAAAGATATCGTTCATAAAAGGCTCATGGAGATAAAGGATGCGATTGTTTTAGAGAAGTATTTTTATAAGTAATTTTAAATTTTAATAAACACTCTGTTAATAGAGAAAAGATAAACTCATATTAATGAACAATGAAGAACTGAACTATTTTTACATTTTATTTATATAGTAGATGGTTAAATAACCACATTCTTGTTATGATATTGTTACATGGTCTAACATATACTACTGAAAAACATAGTAATAGTAACAAACACAGTAAATATCAACATATTTTTAAGATAATTGGCTTAAACAGCGTTAAAAATAGCTATTCAATATTTCTTTTAGACGCTTTTTGGCTCACCCTTATTTATTGATAGGAATACCCGATTATGGCTGAAAAGAACAATTTAAGCATCGAAGACCTGCTGCGCTTTACGGTCAAGCACAAAGCCTCAGATTTACATATTTCAGCCGGTATGCCATCGATGATTCGTGTCGATGGCGAGATGACCCGTATCAATATGCCAGAGATGAGCCATCAGGTCGTGCATCAGCTGATCTATGACATCATGAATGATAAGCAACGTGCCGATTTTGAAGAGTTTTTTGAGACTGATTTCTCTTTTGAAATTCCGAATTTAGCGCGTTTTCGTGTCAATGCCTTTAACCAAAATCGCGGTGCTGGCGCTGTTTTTCGTACCATTCCTTCCAAAGTTCTCACCATGGAAGACTTAGGTATGGGTGAGGTTTTCAAACGTGTGTCTGACTTTAAACGCGGTGTAGTGTTAGTCACAGGTCCGACGGGCTCAGGGAAATCGACCACGCTTGCGGCAATGATTGATTATATCAATGAAACCCGCAAAGAACATATTTTGACCATCGAAGACCCGATTGAGTTTGTCCACGAGTCTAAAAAGAGTTTGATTAACCAACGTGAAGTACACCGCGATACCTTAGGTTTCGAGCCAGCATTGCGCTCTGCCCTACGTGAAGATCCAGACGTTATCCTCGTTGGTGAGCTTCGTGACCTTGAGACCATTCGCTTAGCCTTAACTGCTGCTGAGACGGGACACTTAGTCTTTGGCACCTTGCACACCAGCTCAGCGGCCAAAACCATTGACCGTGTGATTGATGTCTTCCCTGCTGCTGAAAAAGATATGATTCGAGCGATGTTATCAGAATCGCTACAAGCGGTGATCTCGCAAACCCTACTGCGTCGTCAAACCGGCGGACGAATTGCCGCGCATGAAATTATGCTAGGCACGCCAGCTATTCGTAACCTAATACGTGAAAACAAAATTGCTCAAATGTACTCCTCTATTCAGACGGGCGCTGGAGATGGCATGATTACCCTTGACCAAACGCTCAAAAATCTTGTGTCAAAAGGTACCATTAGTAAAGATGTCGCACGTCCTTATGCTAAACAGCCTGAAGCTTTTATATAAAAGCAGTTATTAGCAAATCTCAAAAGTTTATTGAAGCAAATTTTACTCTATTTATCGCAAATGCAGGTACGTTATGGACATTGATAAACTTTTACAATTGATGATTAATAAAAATGGCTCTGACCTTTTTATTACCGCCGATGTCGCGCCGTCCATGAAAATCAATGGGAAAATCTTGCCCGTGGGTAAAACACCCTTAACGGCTGAGCAAACTATGAGACTGGTTAAAGGTGTGATGACGTCAAGCCAGCAAAAAGAGTTTGACGAAACCAACGAGTGTCAGTTTGCGATTACCGACCAAGCTCAGCAGGCGCGTTTTCGAGTCAGTGCTTTTATACAGCGCGATATGGCAGGGATGATTTTACGGAAAATTGAAAATAATATCCCAACGGTTGAAGAACTACGCCTACCACCAGCGTTAAAAGAGCTGGCCATGAAAAAGCGTGGTATTATCTTATTGGTTGGCGCTACAGGTACAGGTAAATCGACCACCCTTGCGGCAATGATTGGACACCGTAACCAAAACTCCCACGGTCATATTATTACTATCGAAGATCCCATCGAGTTTGTCCATAAACATCGCGGTTGTATCATTACCCAGCGCGAAGTCGGCATCGATACCCATTCTTTTGAAGCGGGTCTAAAAAACACCTTACGCCAAGCGCCTGATGTCATTTTGATTGGGGAGATTCGTAACCGCGAAGTCATGAGCTACGCCATTCAATATGCCGAAACGGGCCACTTAGTATTTGCCACCTTGCACGCCAATAACGCCAACCAAGCCATTGACCGTATTATTCACTTTTTTGAAACCAGTCGTCATAATCAGTTGTTTATGGATTTGTCCTTAAACTTGCAAGCCATTATCGCTCAGCAGCTGATTCCAACGCCTGATGGCAAAGGACGCCGCGCCGCTATTGAGATTTTATTAAACTCTCAGCTGATTAGTGACTATATCCGTAAGGGCGAGGTTCATGAAATTAAAGATGTGATGACGCGCTCACGCGAGAGCGGTATGCAAACCTTTGACCAAGCGCTGTTTGATTTGTATGAACACGGCGAAATTACTTATAAAGAAGCCATTCTCCATGCCGACTCCCCTAACGATTTACGCTTAAAGATTAAATTGAGTAGTAAGAACGGCACCGCCAATTTAGATGAAGGCGCCGATAGTCTATCGTTAGATATTACTTAGTTTGATATTGCTTAATTAGTATTTTCGCATAAAAAAGCCCTCGTTAAATTTGAGGGCTTTTTTTAGTTCTTAAATTATCATTATAAGGCAATTCGTTTCTAAAACGCTTATTTTGCGCTGTCTTTACAAGCTTGATTATCACAAATACCGTAGAGTACTAAAGAATGACCAGACAGCTTGAAGCCATGCTCTGCTGCTACTTTCATCTGTTCCTCTTCGATAATCTTGTTATGAAACTCGATAATCTTACCGCAGACATCGCAAACCAGATGGTCATGATGCTCTTCTTGGGTAATCTCAAACACCGATAGATTGTTTTCAAAGTTATGGCGCTCGACAATACCCGCTTGCTCAAACTGGGTCAGTACGCGATAAACAGTTGCGAGACCCACATCCTCACCTTGCTCAATCAGCGCCTTGTACACCTCTTCTGCACTCATATGATGCAGCTCAGCACTTTCAAGCAGCTCTAAAATTTTTATACGTGGTAACGTTACTTTCAAACCCGCTCTACGTAAATCTTGATTGGTAAAAGAAGCCATAATGTCCCTTCTGACTATGAAAGTCTTAGTAAATAAGTTCAAAAAATACGAGTTAAATAATCGTCAATAAGTCGTAATACTGGATGAGAGAAAAATAAGGGTCATAAAAAATTAGCCACTATTAAACAAATCTTTAGACCATTTTTTTATAAAAATCTGACGCCAAGCCTATGAATTTAAAATATAAATAATAAATACTGTAAGATAGTATTTGGTAAATAATGTCGTAAGTGGTAGGCAATTGCAAGTAAATGACGTATCATTTGTCCAAGATTGTCAGCGAGACTAGCATCACCGTTTCTTAGCTGCGCCTAACCCATTTCTTATGAGTCATCTTACCATGATAAAGACATTAAATTTTCGTTCGTTAAGCGCTGCCAATGCAGTACGCAAGATTGCTATTACCACTATGCTTAGTGCCGCTGTGGCTATGTCTGGCTGCTCACTACTGAGTGTCTATAAGATTGATTTGCCACAAGGAACCGCCATTACCCAAACCCAGGCACAAAAGCTACAAGTGGGTATGAATCAAAATCAGGTTCTTTATATACTTGGCAGTCCGGCGATTAAAGATACATTAGAGCCTAAACGCTGGGATTATATTTACGACTATAAAGCAGGGACAGAGGGTCGCCGCAAAGGTATCGCCGATGTCAAAAATGCCAGCCAGCATTTAATTGTCTATTTTGATGATAATGGTATAGTAACCCGTATCGAAGGTATCGACAGCTTACCAGCATCTTAGGTCTGCTAGCAAACCATAACAACTTGCTAGTGAATCATAACGGCTGATGGTTAACCGCGAGACTTATTTTTGCGCTGAGACATAGGGTCAGCGCTTAAGCTGCGATATACCTCTACCCGATCAAAAGGCTGTAATGTGTAATTTAGCGGCTGCTTTTGCGCATATACGCCAACACGCCAACGCTTAGCCGTTGGCGTCGTCATCTCAGCAACTTGCTCACACCATCTTGCCAGTTCTTCAAACTGTGTTAGCCAACCTGCTTGCGCCAACGTCTCATACAAAGTAGCACCTTGGATGACTTGGACGGCTAGGTAATGCTGACGCTCTGCATCTTCGGCATACGCCAGATATACCGTCATCAAATCGCTCTGCTCAGGCTGAGACATATCAATGTCAGCTTCACTGTTATTAGCAGTAGTCGTTAGCTTAACCACTGTATCACCCAACCTATTAGCGCTAACAGTAACGCCAGCGGCACAACCAACCGTATTGCCACTCGCCATAAATTATAAAAAGCTTCATTGCCAAAGTTTAGAGACTTGCGCAAATGGCTAATTTTCATCTGCCAACCCGCGAAAACTGACAGTAATAAAACGGCGATACTACTGATAATTACTAAAATACCAACCAGCCAATGAGTAGGTATGGCAACCACTAACAGCAGCGCTATCACGAAAGTTAACACTACACTGACCAGCAAGCCAAATTTATGCGCCAATTGCTGAGAGCTATAATGTAATAAATAGCTGGCCACAAATAACACCCCGACCCAATACAATAACTGGCCAATCGGTGGTAACGCCATGCCACTGATAAATAATGCGACCACGCCAACCACCAGCTGTAATATCCAAATCGGTAGTACGAGCTTGGTTGCGCGATATTCTTGCGCGGCATGATGACGAGCAGGTTTTTGGGCATTATAGTTATCAGCACCTACCGCGCTAACCGCTTGCTTACTCACTAAACTTTGACCAAACCAATATAAGCCTGTACCTGCGCCCACGCTGACTAACGCCAAAGCAACGGCACGTGCCCATTCGCTTAAGCTAACATCAGTCATTGCAAAAGCGATATTTGGTAAGCCGTTTGCTACGCCCAATAATAAACCGACCAGCATTAAGCCCAAACCAATCGGTAAAGGCGCGACACCCAATAAGCTTAATAAGACAGTAATGACTATTAAGCCTGCGGCAATAGCAAAGCTTGGCACGTCAGGCGCGCTATTGAGCTCTGTTAGAGCCGCTAAAATACCCGTACTTGCCCCCGATATAACCAGCGCTGCGATAATAATGGACACCAATGCTGCAAGCCACCCAAAGCCGCGCCATAAAGAGCTAGCGTCTGCCTCGCGAGTGAGCTTTTGCATACCGGCCACAGGCGCTTCGGCACTACGATAGGCTAAGGCAATCTCAGCATAAACCACTGGTAGCGAAACGAGCACCATCGCTAATAGCCAAAGCAACCAAAAATCAATTTCGCCTATGGATGCTGGTGCAAACCATCGGAACAATAGTAGCGGGAGCAGCGCGGCTATAAAGTAAGAAGCATAACGGATCATCATAATTTAAACCCAAGCGATTCAAAGTGAATAACATTTAATGATATAAAGCACTTAGTGATATAAAGCATTGATAAACACCTATAATTTCTATGATAATTTTTTCTACAGGCGGCTTATCTTATACAAGTTTTATAAAAGGTCATGCAAATTATATAAGGACTAGCAGTTATAAAAAAACCCCGAAATCGGGGTTTAATAGCTAAATCGTAATGGCTGCATGAAAATACATAAGTTGGTATTTCATTTAAACATACAACGAATTAGTGAATAGCACTTACATAGTCTGACAAGATACGAATATCGCGATCAGACAGTTTTGAAGCGACAGTTTGCATCATACCCATCTCGCCTTCTTTCGCTGCGTCATTGGCACGTTTTTGCTCGTCGCTATCGATATCGTCTGCACGACCAGCTGCACGGAAAAGCTTTAGCTGAGTAGCGATATATTCAGCGTGCTGACCACCTAAACGTGGAAATGCTGCCCAAACGTTACCTGCTGCATCTGGACCATGACAGCCTGCGCAACCAATGACACCACGTGACTTATCACCACCTAAAAACAGCTTAGTCGCTTCTTGCGTGGTAGCAGGGTTACCAAACGCCACACCCCAAGGTGCTTGGCTTGCATAATAACCTGCGACGTTGGCTAAATCTTGCTGAGATAAATTGGCAACTTGTGATTGCATGATACCGTTTTTGCGGTAACCTGACTTAAACTCAACCAATTGTTTGTATAAGTACTTCACGTTTTGACCACCAAGATTTGGCTGGGCCGGTATAGGACTCACACCATTAACACCATGACAAGCAGCACAGACCGTTTCTGCGACTTGTTTGCCAGCGTTAAGATCATATTTAGGAACAGTGATAGCAGCTTGTACGCTGAAACTTGCAACACATAAGCTGGCGGCAGCGATTAACTTTTTCATTGATACAAATCCTACTAACTCGATGTAAGCATTATCTAGCATGATTGCAGTGTCAAAAGACATAATAGTCACCTAGCCATCATTTTTCAGCTAAGCCGTATATTATATAGTCTTTATCACAAGCAGTCCGAAAGTACTTACTAATATCAGGGTTTATTTTGGATTATTATAGCAAGACTTTTTACTATTTGCCTACTTAATCGTAGCATTGCAGTTTTTTTCTGCTCATACCATAGCTATACGATTAATAAAAAAACAAAAAGCGCAAAAGGTTCAGCAACCTTGCGCCTTATATTATTTATCTCTACTATTATTTAAGCTTTAAATACTCACCTACTACTTACTCATATATTCGATAAGCTTACGGTAATCGTCATCATTACAGTCTTCGCACAGGCCACCCGCTGGCATTTGAATCATGCCGCTTTTTACTGATTTAACTAGCGCTGGCATACCTTTTTGTTTGATAAGCTGTTGCCATTTGGCACTGTCGCCTTTTTTAATCGCATTTAGCGCGCCACTATCGTGACAAGCAGCACATGAGCTATCATAGGATGCAGCAATATCCGCTGCGCCGGCAGTACTTATCATTGCCGCACTGATTAGTAACGCTGCGCCGCTACTGGCTAATAAGCGGTTACTTTTGGCAAAAAATTTGCTGACTGAGAACATGGGACACCTCACCTCGTTTCTTCATTCGCTTAATCAATGATTTTATTAAACGTCTTTCATTCAATCTTTCTAACTAAGATTGTAACAATATATGTCGTACTAATATATATAAATATAGTTTAGCTTTGTTAACGCTGTGTGATGAGGTAGAAATGACCCTAAACACAATATTCATTTAAGCACATATTTTTATCAAGCTGTGATTAATATGAGGTTAATAGCCGTTATTTCAATAACTAAGCGCCGTAATAGTATAGAATAGGCATTATTCTAAAACCCTTATATGATTGAAGTCTTATTTTTGCAGTGCACCTATTCCATACGCTGCTTTAAGCCTTGCTCGATTAAAAATTTTTCACTACCGTATCCAATTTTTCAAGATTAATGAGTCACTTATGAGTACCCCGTTCAAAGATGTCGCCGCTGAGCATGCGGATTTTAATACCAAAGCCCGTCAGCGCATTCAGCAAACAGAATTTTTGATGTCTGCACCAACTTTTCGTCTTTGTCCACCTGATGTGGGGCTAGAAGTTGCTTTTGCTGGACGTTCAAACGCCGGTAAATCATCAGCTATAAATGCATTAACCAATCAGCGCCAATTGGCACGCTCGTCTAAGACGCCTGGTCGCACGCAGATGATTAACTTTTTTAGTATCGGCGATAGTGATAGACGTTTGGTCGATTTGCCTGGTTATGGTTATGCGGCCGTACCGCTTGAGATGAAAAAAGAATGGCAAGTTGAGCTAGAAGAATATCTCGTATCACGTTCAAGCCTTGCAGGTTTGGTGCTGATGTCAGATATCCGTCATCCGCTTAAATTCTTTGATGAGCAAATGCTGTATTGGGCAAAAGATGGTGAGCTGCCGGTGCATATCCTGCTGACCAAAGCCGATAAGCTTAAATATGGTGCTTCTAAAAATGCGTTACTGAATACCCGTAAAAGACTGAAACAATTGGGCTTAAACTGCACCATTCAGCTATTTTCGGCGTTAAGAAAAGAAGGTCTCGATGAATTGGCAGGTGTCATGGGCAACTGGTATGAGTATCAACTGGATGCCAATAAAATTATTGAGTCCTCTTTTGCTTTGCTAGAAGGCGCTGAGCTAGAGGATGCAATTGAAAAAGACGCTGCTCAAAAAGGTGATGTTGAGAAAGATAGTGTTAAAAACGACAGTGCTGAAAAAGACGGCGAGTAAACCTTATGGTTGTTAGCCTGCCATAGTTTTTAACCAAAAAGGGTTTATCGCTAATAACGATAAACCCTTTTTGTTTGTGATTTTTATGAGCATCTTTCATCATTTAAATCAATTCTTAATTAGGCACATAATAACTCGGCCAGGGCTTGCGGTGTGTCCACTTGATAAGTCGGCTGCTGGGCGGCAAGCTCGCTACTCGATGCCGTACCATAATTAACGGCAATACTGGTCATGCCCAAACGGTTTGCCATTTGAATATCATAAATACTATCGCCGATAAATACCGCATGAGAGATGGGTTGCTTGGTAAAGTCTAGAATATCGCTCAGCATTTGCGGGTCAGGTTTTGAGCCTGACTCATCAGCACAGCGCGTGATGGCAAAATAGTGATGACTGTCAGAACCTTCTAATACCCGATCTAGTCCCTTTCTTTTCTTGCCTGTGGCGACCGCAAGCTGCTTATCTTGCTGTTTTAAAGTTTGCAGCATATTTTCAATAGGCGCAAAAAACGGCGTACGATGACTGTTTGGAATATAGTAGTCCGCATAACTTTGCTGAATCGCTAGCTTCTGCGCATCTGTTGCTTGCGGGTATAAAATCTCAATGCCATGCATTAAGCTCAGCCCGATGATGTCTTTGACTGCCTGATCCGTGGTGGTAAAGCCATGTGCCTCGCCTGCCACATGCATCGCCTCAACAATTAAGCCAATCGAATCCATTAAGGTACCATCCCAATCAAAAATAATCAGCGTTTTATCTGCTAAATGATGGTCGGCTGATAACTCAGAAGTATTGGTTGGTGCTAATGTATTAACGATAGATACTGCTGTCATGGACTAACCCTTAACGAATCATCATAAATGGCGGATGTGAAAACGTCACAATGACTTATTTGGCTAAGACATACCCTAATAAGTGACTGTGACGTTTGTGTTTAATATGCATTTAAAAACTGAGAATTGAATATCAGTCTTTTAAGCTTATTCAGGCAACTGCATCTCAGTTGGCAACCAAGCTGCCATCTCATCTGGTAATGGCGCAGTAATGGTCTCATAGCCAGGAATATCCAAACGCCATGCATGTAAACACAGACGATGGACGCCAGATTTGTCATGCACGTTGTATTTATCATCCCCTAAGATAGCATGACCAATATGAGCCAAATGTACGCGAATTTGATGAGTACGACCGGTCAATGGCTTGGCTTCAAGCAAACTGACTGGCTGATTGGCAAGCATAAAACGACCATGAACGATAATATCTGTCTGGCTTTCTTTGGCTTGCGCATCTTGTGCATCTACTTTTACGCGGCGCTCACCACTGGCCAACGTGTAGCGCAATAATGGCGCATCGATACGCTGCTCGTTCAGCGCCGGCTGACCTTTGGCAATACATAGATAATGTTTTTGGATGGTCTTATCAACAAGATGCTGCTGCAAGG
Organism: Psychrobacter immobilis; assembly: GCF_904846285.1. Classification (GTDB taxonomy): domain Bacteria; phylum Pseudomonadota; class Gammaproteobacteria; order Pseudomonadales; family Moraxellaceae; genus Psychrobacter; species Psychrobacter immobilis_D. Next base: position 12,272 of record NZ_CAJHAD010000010.1, read on the forward strand.
CTTTTAACGATGAGCGCTTCTTAGAAATCATCAGCAGACCTGAGGTATCTTTATCGATACGATGAATCAGCTCGAGATACTTTTTACCCGTCACTTCACGCATGGCTTCGATAACGCCAAAATCTAAACCACTACCGCCATGAACGGCGATACCAGAAGGTTTATTCAATACAATTAAGCCTTCATCTTCGTAGACCACACGTGCCAATAAACTCTTGGCAAATTCGGTACTGATAATAGGTTTATCACGGGTGGCTAGCTGGACAGGTGCGATACGCACGACGTCTTCACGCTGCAATCTGTCATGCGCTTTACAGCGTTTATTATTGACGCGCACTTCGTCCGAGCGAATCATTTTATAGATATGCGGTTTAGGCAAGCCTTTTAGACGATTGAGCAAAAAGTTGTCCAAGCGCTGGTCATGCTGATGGCGAGTGACTTCAAGGTAATTCACCTTTTCAAAGTTACTAATTTCGTCATCGGCGCTTTGCGGGCGCGTTTTGCTGTTAAAGATAGCTGGAGCTTCGTGGATAGGTTCGTCGTTTGTCATTTTGGCATTCGTCATTTTTAGTTAGGTATTTACATAAAGATTTGCTATAGTTTAGCATGTTGAGCGCCAATTAAGCAGAGGCTGCGACAATAATTCATTGTTGTTACAGACAGCGCAGCGCCGTTTTTATTACTAACCATTACTGGTTAGTAAAGCGCTGCCAGCTATAAAACCTGCCAAGCTTGTGTGTTTCATCCGATTTTAAGGGTGTTATATCCCTTGATATACCCTATAATGCCCCATAAATTGTAAGAACAACGCTGACATTTATTAGTGCAAAACTGTATTTATTAGTACCAGATAAATTATCAGCATAAGATTGTTTATCATTACAGAATATTGTGACATTAGACAACATCGCTTTGATAGATTGCGTAACAACAATTTTATCAAACGATAACAACATAACATTTACTCACTACCGCATAACCACGACTTGCTTTGATAACTATTTATGTTCATACATAGCTATTTATCATACAGTCCTTTAGGCGCGCAGATGAGCAAGTATGGGTCGTTTAGAGCCAGAATCGAGCATCATTAATTGATTGTCGATAGCTGCCTGAGTATTGGTGGTCAAACAGAGGACGATAAGTAGAATAGACAAGAGACACCGTGCCGATAAGCCGGTCATTTATTCTGTTTGCCAAGTACGCCCCGCTGATGACGACAGCAGCGCCACCTAGCTTTGAGATACCCCAGATATTATTGACGTTATACCCAAAAGAACGATAAATAAAGAATGACCAATTGCTTTACCTAAAAGGATAACCGCTGCACGGCACTATTTTATACTATGACACTTATTTAATAGTCCTTAGTTAACAGCGATATTATTGCTAGACCTTGATTGATTACTGTGACAGCACGATGCTTTTTTAGTACCTGTGACCTCTTGACTCTCAGTCACTATCCACCGCCACCCTTACAACGTGCGCTGACTACCAAACTGGATAAGACAACTGCTGATAAAAGACCACTAACTTGCTCCTGCATTAATCATTAGAACAAGCCTATTCATAATAACTCTATAGATAGTAGCCTTACACCCTATCTTATCTATATGAATGTTACCGACATTAGCATACCTTATAGCTAATACATTTTAGGTCGAAAAGCGATTGCGAAAAGCCCGCGCGCTTATCCCATTCCTGCTTTACGTTCTACCGCTCATTAACGTCTACTCAGCTAATTGTATTATTAGCCACACTTGCCACCCTGCCCTAAAGCCTGTCTCGTCGTTGTTGTGCGTACTCATAGGATACCAATATGAAACGCATTTTGATCAACGCCACCCAAAACGAAGAAATTCGTGTTGCCCTTTGTAAAGGCAATCATCTTTACGATTTCGATTTAGAAAACCGTACCCGCGAACAAAAAAAATCTAACATCTATAAAGGTCATGTAACCCGTGTTGAGCCATCGCTTGAAGCGGTATTTGTCGAATATGGCTCACAGCGTCAAGGTTTCTTACCGATTCGTGAAATTTCTGCTGAATATTTAAGCGGCAATCCACGTGACGAAAATATCAAAAAACTGATCAAAGAAGGCGACGAGCTCATCGTCCAAGTTGAGAAAGAAGAGCGCGGTAATAAAGGCGCTGCTTTATCAACTTACGTCTCACTAGCAGGTCGTTATTTGGTACTAATGCCAAACAACCCTCGTGGCGGTGGTATCTCACGTCAAATCTCGGGCAAATTGCGCGAAGATATGAAGCGTATGCTTGGCAGCTTAGATTTGCCAAAAGGCATGAGCGTCATCATTCGTACTGCTGGTATTGGCAAAACCCAAGAAGACTTACAACACGATTTAAATCACTTGCTTAATATCTGGCAAGCTATCCAAGAACAAAACCAAAAATACCCGTCACCGCGCTTGGTGCATCAAGAAGCTGGCGTCGTGACCCGTGCCGTGCGTGATTATCTACGTGATGATATTGCTGAGATTTGGATTGATAACGAAAACGCTTATATCGAAGCGGCAGGTTTTATCGATGCGGTGATGCCAAAACAAGCTGAAAAGCTACGTAAATATACCGATTATGAGCCGATGTTTTCACGCTTTAATATCGAAAAACAAATCGAAACGGCTTATCAGCGTGAAGTACGTCTGCCATCAGGTGGCTCAATCGTTATTGACCAAACTGAAGCCTTGGTGTCTATCGATATCAACTCAGCTAAGTCGACTAAAGGCTCAGACGTTGCTGAAACGGCTTATCATACCAATCTAGAAGCCGCCGATGAGATTGCTCGTCAATTGCGTCTACGTGATATGGGCGGCTTGATTGTCATTGATTTCATCGATATGAATGACAATAAGCATCAAAAAGAAGTTGAAAAACGTCTAGTCGATGCGACGAAATATGACCGCGCCCGCGTCCAATTCGGTGATATTTCTAAATTTGGTTTGATGGAGATGAGCCGTCAGCGTCTGCGTCCGTCATTAGAAGAGTCGACGGGTTATATCTGCCCGCGCTGTCATGGCAACGGTATGATTCGTGACTTGCGCTCGCTGTCACTATCGATTATGCGTCAGATTGAACAAATTGCGCTAAAAGAGCGTCAAGGTGAAGTGCAAGCCGAAGTACCGACTGATATCGCAGCTTTCTTATTAAATGAAAAGCGCGATGCCTTAGTTTATCTTGAGCAAGACAGTGGTACGCGTATCACCATCTTGCCGCACGCACATTTAGAGTCACCAAACTTTAAGCTACACTTTAACCGTGATGGCTTTGCGCCTTCAAGCTACGAGCGTATTACGGATACAGCCCAAGAACATAGTGATCTTGGCTACGAGGTTGACTGGCAAACTGCTGAGAAAGAGCGTCCCGAGCAGCAGCCGACCCGCCAGCCACGTCAAATAGCCGATAACAGCAGTCAAGCGACTACGAGCGCCAATGAGCAGCAAATTGCGCCAAGCCAGCAGCAGAATACGACCAGTCATAGCAATGACCATCGTAGCAATGCCAATGCTAGCAATGTTTCATCAGCACGGGCGCCGCAAACACAGCCACAAACACAAGCGCCAACGCAAAGTGCACCGGCTGTTGTGGCTACAGCTGCGCCAGTAGCGACCCAAAACACGCCAGTTGCTGCTGCCCAACCGCAAGCCGTCGCTTGGTTATCCAATTTATTTGCCCAAGCACCGCAGGCACAAACCTCTCATAGCGTCAGTAGTCGTGATGCTGCTGAAGCCATTGAAGCTCTGGTCAATACTGGCGCGCAAAGCTTAGGCTCGTTTGGTCAAGTGGATAACAGTGCGCTTAGTGCTAATAATCAAGCCTCAGCAGCGCAACAAGAGAGCAATCAGCAAGCCAATAATCAGCCGTCAAACGTTAACGCCAATCACCAACAGACCGCTAACAATACTTCTAACGACGACAATGATGCTGAAGAAAGAAGAAGACGTAAGCCACGTAAATCAAGACCTTCTAAGACGCGCCAAAGAAAAGAGCCGTCAGATGAAACCAATGACAACGTCACTAGCGATGCGGATGCGGATGCGGATGCGGATGCTATAGAGAGCAGCACAAATAGCGCTGATAATAAAGAATCGAATAGCCAACAATCTAATAACCAAGATAAACGTCAGCAGGATAACAGACGCCCTAATGACCGTAATCGCAATAATCGTCAAGACAGCGGTCGTAATGGTAATGAGAGCAACGAAAATAGCAAAGGCAATGAACGTCATGAGCGCACCGACGCTGATGACAAAAACGCCAATGCTGCAGACGAGCAAACTCGTGCTAAACGTAAATCAAATAGCCAACGTCAATCACGCGGCAAACTTGAGCGCGGCGAAACGTTAAACGCTAATAATGCACAGCAAAATGGGCAGCAAAGCACTAAAGATGCTAGCACTGGCAATGCTAGAAACCAATCTAGCTCGCGCCGCAACCAAGACCCTAACGAAGTTATTTTACAGGTCAATGAAGCAGCAATGGAGGTTAAGTCGCCAGAAGTTGTGCATTTATCTTTAGATGACAGTAAGTCTATAACAGCCACTCGCCAAACGCCTGGAAAGCAGAGCGCTGAAAAATCTAGCAATGACGCTAATACAGAGAAAGCGCGTCAAGAAGACAGCACGCCGGAAAATTCAGATAAGCAGGAAATTGTTGAGCAAAAGACCGACAGTCAGGCTGCTAAAAGCAGTAATGTATCGGTTGATAATCGTGAAAAAAGCAGTCAGCAAGTCAATAGAGCTGAAACTGTTAACAGTGATGCATCTCATCTAGAAGCAGCTCATTTAGAAGAAGCAAAAATATCAGAGCCAAAAGCAGATCAAGCACAACCAAGCACTACTGAAGCTAAGGTGCAGATGTCTGATGCTCAATCTGTAGACGATAGTAAAATCGCCGCTAAAAAAGTTGATGCTAAAGAAGCAATGGCAGATGAGCAAGTAACGTCTAACAGCAGTGATGTTCAAACTGACCGTCCAGCTGATATCAAAAAGCTAGCGGAAAGTCAAAAGCCAGTAGACGCCACCGCTGAAAATGAAGCAGCTACAGAGAAACCTCAGGAAACTGCTTCTGAGACTGACTCTGATGTTAATTCTAAGGCTGACGATGCCAGCAATAGCAAGCAACCAGCGTTTGAGCTTAACCATGAAGCTTTATTTGCTAAGCGCTATGTGACGGCCAATAAGTTTGGTCAAGCCAGCAATGACCCACGTGTGGTACGTCGTCAGCATGCTCAAACACCGACAACTAAAACATCAGTAGCTGAAATACCTCAGGTAAATGAGCAAGCCAAGCCAACCACTGTAAATATGCCGACTATCCGCGGTACAGTTGGTGAATTTATCCGTGCAACGCTACCCGAAGCGCAAGCGCGCTTAGCAGCAGAAGGCGTTATTAATTGCTTCAACGCGGCTATTGCCTTGCATTTAGAGCGAGCTCAAGCCGCTATCACTAATGAGGACGAGGTCAAGGTCGATAGCAGCAACGAGTCTAAAGTTGAGAATGGCGAAACTGCCAATCAAGATTTTGACTTTAGCAACTATGGTTATCAGCCTTTAGCAGCAGATTATATCGCCCGCTTTGAGACGATGACGCAAGCGGTCAGTCAGTTTGCCGCAGCGCAAGGTAAAACAGCCGTTGAACCACGCGCTATCAACAAAAGAGCAAGCAACGACCCACGCGGTCAGCATCCTGACTATCAGGAAGTAGCTGCAGTGACAACTTCTGAAGCGCCGGCAAATGATGCTTTAGCAGCTGACAGCGACGGCAATGCTCATGTAGATGCTCATAAAGTAGAAGCGACTGCTCTCGCCAATCAGAGTCAGACAGATGACGTCAGCGCCGATAGTGAGCAACTGTTAAAGGTTGAGCAAGCGCTAGAAGAAGAAAAAGCGGCGCAATCTGATACTGATGCTGTGGAGGCGGAAGACCTTAAAACAGCAGATGCTGAGGTCAAAGATGCTGATACCGAAACCACCGTTTCTGATGTCGAGCAAGGCGAAACCGATGAACCATCCGCGTCAACTGAGCCAGTAGCTGAGCCAGCGACAAAAGAAGAGATTCAGGCGGCGAAGTCAAAAACAACTATCGCCAGTTATAAAAACATGATTGAAAATGTGGCTGAGCAGCTGTTGCCACAAAAAGGCATGTTTAATTTAACCACGCCAAAAGTACCTAAGGCGCGTACACGTAAGCCTAAGACTGAGCATAAAAAGCCAACGCAAGCTGAAAAATCAGAATCTGACGATACGGATAGCGAAAGCTAATAGCCTGTTATCAATCGTCTTTTATAAAATGTAAAAGCCCCAAAGTTGTCAGCAACTTTGGGGCTTTTTTATATCTTATCTAACAGTAATTATTATAAATATGAATCTTTAATACTCAAGATTCTTGAGAAATAAGGTTTGAGAAATCATATTAATGCGCAGAAGGCTCGTCTTTATGGCGTATTTTATTAATGACCGTAAACAGAGCAACGATAGCGGCACCAATAATAAAGCCGATAACAGCATTTAATAATGCTGTCGTAAAACTCTCAAAAATTCCAGTAAGATGGGCAATGTCTTCAACTTCGTGGTGTAAGAAATTAATTCCGTGCACTAAGATACCACCACCGACTAAGAACATCGCTAAAGTACCAGCGATCGATAAAAACTTCATCAACTTAGGCGCTGCCGCAAATAAAATCTTACCAACTTTTTGGGTAAACTTGTCGTCTTTCTCCATCATATGCAAACCCAGGTCATCGATTTTAACGATGCCAGCGACCAAACCATAAATACCAACGGTGATACCGATTGCTAAAATAGATAGCACCAAACTGCGCTGTAATAAGCTGGCCGTTGCCGTTGCTCCTAGCGCAATCACAATAATCTCTGCCGATAAAATAAAATCGGTACGTATCGCCCCTTTGATTTTCTCTTTTTCAAAGGCAACCAAATCGACGGTCTCGTCGGCATTGGCTTGCCGACGGGCAATTTGCTCTGCATCATCTGGCAAAGGATGTGGCCAAAACCGATGAATCACTTTTTCAGCGCCTTCGTAAACCAAAAATAAGCCGCCACACATGAGTAAAAACGTGATTAAAGGGGGATAAATCGCACTGATAAGGATCGCCGTCGGTACTAAAATAAGCTTATTAACGAAAGAGCCTTTGGCGACCGCCCAAACTACAGGCAGTTCACGATTGGCTTTGACGCCAGAAACTTGCTCAGCGTTTAATGCCAAGTCATCACCCAATACCCCCGCGGTTTTTTTGGCGGCGATTTTAGTCATGACCGAGACGTCATCGAGTATCACACTGATATCATCAAGTAGGGTTAATAAGCTGGCACCTGCCATATGGGCTCCTTAAAAAATTAGAAAGAAAATTAGAAAAGTTATTTTAATAAATAAGTTGCGATATAGCTTATAAAAAGTACTTATAAGCAGTAGCCTACCTAGACATAAAGTGAGATGAAATAGCACAAATGTATTTTATATCTGCTTTTTAATAGCTATCTGTAAATGATAACTTTAGCGTTAATAAATTTGGCAATACCAATAAAACGCCAATAAATAGCCTTTAGTGGTTATTTCTAAAAATATGTTAATATGACAGCTATTGCCACTTATCTTTTATTATCAATAAATTGTATATCATCATTGAAATATATCGTTCTGATAACAAAATCTAGTAGATATGGTGCAAGCATTTACGCACTCTTTACTGTCCTCTTTTTTATATCTATATCTTGCTTAGGCATGCCTGCCTAAAGGAAACACCCTATGTTTTTACCTTCTTTTTCGAAAACCAACGCCACTCGTGATACATTTTCTCGCACTCATTTATCACGTGTGATGATGGGTGGCTTGCTGGTCGTTGTTGCGGCGGGCTGCTCGAATAATGCAGCTGATGCAACCAGTAATACAGGGATTGTAAATAGCGCGGAAGCCAAAGTCAGTACCGCGCAAGTGACCGCCGATAATGATTCAGCGGTAGTCAAAGCCTTACAAGCAAACTTAAAGGCATCGGGTATTGAAGAAAACATCCTTTCAGCCGTGCCAACAGATATGGACGATATTTACTGGGTGACGGCGTCGGGCTTACCGTCTTTCTTTACCGATAAATCTGGTAAACACATTATCCAAGGGCAAATCATCGCTGTTGGGGCAGAAGCGCCAGTTGATATCAGTGGTGCGTTGGTTGCAAAAACCGCACAAGATGCTCTAAAAGCAGTCGACAAAAAAGACATGATTATTTATCCTGCTAAAGGCGTGACCAAGTCTGTCGTTTATTCCTTTACCGATGCCGATTGTCCTTATTGTACTAAGCTCCATGAGGAGATTGATGACATCAATGCGCGTGGTATTGAAGTACGTTATTTAGCATGGCCGCGCAGCGAAGGCAGTATTCCAAAAATGGAAGCCATCTGGTGTAGCGAGGATCGCAATGCGGCGATGGATCAGGCGAAAAGAGGCGCTAATGTCCAAGCCCCTAGCTGTAATAGCCCGGTAAAAGAGCAAATTGAGCTTGGCATGGCACTGGGTGTGCGCGGTACACCTGCTATCTTTACCGAGTCTGGACAGCAAATCGGTGGTTATTTACCAGCCGATCAATTGGCGCAAGCCGCGATTGATGCCAGCTAGTTATCTGCCCTGATATTATTGACTTTAGCGACAGTGAGTTTGGGTAGACGTCACAGGCGCTTGTCGGTATGATACGATAAAGCGCTAGGCAACATTAGCCGTATATTTTTAGACCGTTCTTCTTCATATCAGCTCTCTTTATATCAACGCTTTTATATCAGCGTTTTTATGTAAGAGCCTGCATAGAAGCATTTTTATCCAACTCTATAATCTCTTGAGGATACTGTGAGCAAATCCATCAAACTAGCGATACTTGGTCTCGGCACCGTCGGAACAGGTGTGATCAATCTAATCAATGATAATCTAGATGAGTTAAAACGCCGTAGCGGACGCGATATTGTGATTACCGAAGTCGGTACCCGTCGCCAGCGCGATGATATCGATCCGAACATTATTCAAAACAGTGACTTGATGGCGGCTGCTGCCAGTGACAATGTCGATATTGTCATCGAAGTGATTGGTGGCACGACGTTGGCTAAAGACGTAATTATGCATGCCATCAAAAACGGCAAACATGTGGTCACAGCCAATAAAGCCTTGCTCGCTGAACACGGCAATGAGATTTTTGCCTTCGCTGAAGCCCATAATGTCCATGTCGCTTATGAAGCGGCGGTGGCAGGCGGTATCCCGATTATTAAAGTTATGCGTGAAGGCCTTGCTGCCAATAAGATTGAGTGGTTAGCCGGTATCATTAACGGCACTGGCAACTTTATCATGACTGAAATGCGTGATAAAGGTCGTCCATTTGCCGATGTACTAAGTGAAGCGCAAGAGCTTGGTTATGCCGAAGCCGATCCAACTTTTGATGTCGAAGGTATTGATGCGGCTCATAAATTGGCACTACTGGCTTCTATCGCCTTTGGTATTCCGCTACAGTTTGACAAAGTTTACTGTGAAGGTATTACGGCTATTACTTTGCAAGACGTCAACTATGCTGAGGAGCTCGGCTATCGCATCAAGCATCTAGGCTTTGCTGTACGCCGTGAGGTTGATAACTCAGGTGACGCTAGTACTGCTGGTATCGAGCTGCGCGTCCATCCAACACTTATCCCGCAAAATGCCTTACTTGCCAATGTTAATGGCGTAAAAAACGCGGTGTTGGTCAACTCTCATCCGCTTGGACAAACGCTCTATTGCGGCGATGGTGCCGGTGCCGGTGCAACCGCGTCTGCAGTGATGGCCGATGTGATGGATTTGGTTCGTGTCCTTAGTAATAAAGATAGCAACGATCAAAGCAGTAATCAAAACAACCACGGTCACCATGTGCCGCATCTCGCCTTTATTCCCGAGCAATTATCAGACACGCCTATCTTGCGCGCCGAGCAAATGATTACCGGTTATTATCTACGTGTGCATGCGCATGACAATCCTGGTGTATTGGCAGATATCACGCGCATTTTGAGTGATGCGGGTATCAATATCGATGCAATTTTACAGAAGCCTGCCCATAAACTTGGTCAAGTGCCGGTAATTATCTTGACGCTGCCTGTGGTTGAGAGTCAGATGAATATTGCCATTGAAAAAATCGAAAAGCTCGATACCATTACGGATAAAGTTGTTCGTATCCGCTTAGATGAGCTGGCGTAATTTATCCAGTAATCAAGCTAGATGACTCATTAATCCAGACCACTATTAATCCATAAATAAATCGCCTTAGCTTAAATGTTTTATCTTAATTATTAAAAATAGCAATTTCGTTTCAAATACCTAAAAAGGAAGAATAACAATGTCAAATGATGCAATTGTAATTTTAAACGGCGCACGTACACCAATGGGCGGTTTCCAAGGCGCACTTAAAGACATAAGCGCCACAGAATTGGGTGCTGCTGCTATTAAAGCCGCTGTTGAGCGTTCCGGTGTAAGCGTTGATAACATTGATGAAGTCATCATGGGATGTATTTTGACCGCCGGTCTTGGTCAAGGCCCTGCCCGTCAAGCCATGCGTAAAGCAGGTCTAAACGATGCTACTGGTGCGGTCACCATTAATAAGCTTTGCGGTTCAGGTCTAAAAGCAGTCATGCAAGCGCACGATGGCATTAAAGCGGGCAGCTTTAACGTCGCAGTTGCTGGCGGTATGGAGTCAATGACCAATGCCCCTTACATCATGCCAGGTTCGCGCGGCGGCTACCGCATGGGACATAAAGAAGTCAAAGACCATATGTTCTTAGACGGTCTAGAAGATGCCGAAACTGGCAAACTAATGGGTCAATTTGCGCAAGAAATGGCCGATGAAAAAGGCTATACCCGTGAGCAAATGGATAACTTTGCTATTGAGTCGCTTAACCGTGCGTTGACAGCGATTAAAGACGGTCATTTCGAAGACGAAATTACAGCGGTTACCTTTAAAAATCGTAAGGGCGAGCAAACCGTTGATACCGATGAGCAGCCTGCCCTTGCCAATGCTGAGCGTATTCCTACTCTACGTCCAGCTTTCGCCAAAGACGGTACGATTACCGCGGCAAACGCCAGCTCAATCTCAGACGGCGCTGCAGCGGTTGTAATGATGAAAGAGTCACAAGCCAAAGCGGAAGGCTTAGATTATCAAGCGCGTATCGTAGCTGCTGCTTCTAATTCACGTCACCCAAGTGAGTTTACCATTGCTCCGATTGGCGCAATTGAAAAAGTACTGGACAAGGCAGGCTGGTCGATTGCTGATGTTGACCTTTGGGAAATCAACGAAGCCTTTGCGATGGTGACGATGGCTGCAATGGATGAGCTAAATATCGACCATGCTAAAGTTAACGTTGAAGGCGGCGCTTGTGCCTTAGGTCATCCAGTTGGCTGCTCTGGTGCACGTATTTTAGTGACGCTTATCAACTCGCTAAAACGTACTGGCGGCAAAAAAGGCGTTGCAACCTTATGTATCGGTGGCGGTGAAGCGGTTGCCGTGGCGATTGAACTGGCTTAATTGTAGACTATTAGGGTAATTTAGCTTTTAGAATCGAGTATATAATTTAAAAGTTTGACTGTCCTTCTTAAAACTTTAAAAACCGCATTGCTAGTCGCTATGCGGTTTTTTACGTTCAAAATTTACAAATACTGCGAAGTTGTTCATTACGGTAAGAAAGCCTTAACTTAAATTTATATAGCGGTGGTAACTTTTACAGCCTATTACACGCATTTACCTCAAGCGCACACTTTGCTACCTTGCTCATATATCTCATTGAAAATCGTGCTGTTACGATAATAACAAGTTGATGGAGAGGCTGGTTATTTAAGCAAGACCTCATACATAGCCTTTTAAGAGGACAACTTATCAGTTTTTTAGTAATGCAAATTTTTACCGCATTACCATTTTAAAAAAATAATTATTAATTTACTCACTATAAAATTTACTCATATAAAAGGAAGATAACAATGAGCCAACTAATTCGTTTAAAAGACATCCAAGCTACTCACCATGACCTGATTGGGGATGACTATTATGATCCAACGGGCAAAACCGCTTACGGCGTTAATGAAGAAAAAATCGGTAAAATTGAAGGCGCCTTAGTAGAAGATACTACTGGTCGTATCCGTTATTTAATCGTTGATGCAGGCGGTTGGTTCAGCTCAAAAGAAGTATTGGTACCAGCAGGTTTGGCACGTATTGTTGGTGATGATGTATTCTTTGATAGCCTAACCCAAGCGCAAGTAGAAGCGATGGAAGTATATGATCATGACTATCAATATAGTTATAAAGATCAGTATCAAAAAGACCGTCAGACGTTTGTTGCTGATAGTATTCCAGAAACAGAGCGTATGGAAATTGCAGACCATGCTTATAACGCGCCAAATACGTTAGAGCTACTAGAAGAGCGCTTAACGGTCAATAAAGATCGCATCGTCGCTGGTTTGGTTAAAGTTGGCAAACATGTAGTTACTGAAGAGCGTAATGTGGATGTCGAGCTAGAAGAAGAGCATGCTAATATTCAACGTACCAATGTAGATCGTCCAACAGATCGCCGTATCGGTGATATAGATGGCAATCAAACGATTGAAGTTGAGCTAGAAGCAGAACGTGCACGGGTTAACAAGGAAACCTATGTAGCGGAAGAAGTAAACGTTGGTAAAACAACAGAGCGTCATACTGAAACGATTGCTGAAACCATTCAACGTGAAGAGCTAGATATTGATGGCGATGGTAATGTGGTTGACCGCGATGGTAATCTTTTTGACCGCGATAATATCACTGCAGAAGATGTACGCCGCGCTCGTGGTATGTAATAAGCGATTATTTCATATAGTTCCATTGTCTTTGATAAGTGATTTTTAATAAGCTTTTTATAAGATGAATAGATACTATGTGACAGTGATTAGCAGCTGGGTTATATACTCAGTGAATAAGACCAGAGCTCGTCTCTGGTCTTTTTTTATACCTATGTATTTATATATACCATAAGGAACATGACCATGAATGCCGATGACCATAATATTAAGAGTCAGCAAACTAAACAACAGCAAATGGAACCGGAAACAGCGCAGGAAATAACGACTGCCACCTCTATAAACAAAATAGCCAATCACAGTGGAGAGAATAAATTACCTGCACCTGATTTAACAGCTTCTAACCTACATACTTCTCAGGCTAATCAGCAACAAGCGCTAATGGGTAATCAACAAGATGACTTATCGAATAACTTCGCAAGTAATTTATCAGATAGTCAAATAAATACGGGCAACGGTGGTTATTTAGAGCTATTAGAAGAACGCCCTGTCATTAATAAAGAACGCTTAGACGTTGGCAAGGTAACGGTGACCAAGCATACACGCACCAAAACCATTAATGTACCTATCGAATTGATAGAAGAATATATTACCGTACGCACTGATTATCAGGATGCCGAAAGCCAGGATTTGTTATCCGGTAATTATGATGATAAAGATATATTACGTCATGTTGAACCATCGTTAGATAGCAGAGCTGTGGTTACCATCAATGGCAAACAGATTGAAATTGGCGACGCGCCAATTGAGATTATCTTATCACGTCAAGTGGCGACGATTACTAAAGACACTCATGTGATTCAAGAAGTTGAGATTAATAAAACCATTCATACTCATACCGATAGCATCCAAGTACAACTTAAACACGAAGAGCTAGACGTTAACGAAGAAGGCTTTTTGGCACACGAACAGCAAAGTAATGCAGCTTATAAAAGATAGAACTTACGCAAATGAAGCCCTTTTTCCGAAATCTTAAAAGTTAAACCAAAAAAAGCAACGCGAACGTTGCTTTTTTTTAACTCTGCTTTTATCTAAGTTTAATCAGAGAAAACCTAGCTTATAAATCTACTTTTAAACTGCTTCTTCTACAGTTTCTACAGTTTCTGCTTCTTCTGCTTTTTTACACTCATATGTGCTGACATTGGCTGCATCTGCACCAGCCGTACGCATCACACCCGTTTCACGCTCTTTGTGAGCCACGCGCCATTGAACAAAACCTTCACCACCATCAATAGCCGTTTTTACTTCAAATACTTCAGGGTTAGTCGCATCGTTGGTTTTCGTTAAGGTAGCTGTTCCTTGAGCGGTCGTAATAATGACCTGGTTATCAGTATCTTTATAGCGCGCTTCAACAGCGAGCGCAGGTGAACATGAATAATTTATTTGGTTAACATCGGTATTCACAGAAGCAATCGTATCATCTTCTACCTCGCCGGCAGGCGCATCTACCACCACATCGCTTGGCTCAGCAGGCTCAGCAGACATTGGTACCGACTGCTCTTCACTGATACTGTCTTCTAAACTCGGCTCTGTTTCTTGCTTTTGTTGGCAGGCACTAATAGTTATAGCACCAGCTAACAAACCCGTTAGGACGACCGAGGTACGCATTTTTTTCAACAATTCTACCTTCATCACACTCTCCCAAAATAAATATGTTAAGCACTATAGCGCGCCCGTAAATTCACGCCTATGTTGAATTTGTAATCAGTCGCTAAAAAGACACCGATATTTTTATCATCGTAATTTTTATACTGATATTAATTATTCGATATGCGTACTAATTCCGCATCAATATCTATAAAAAAAAGTCCCTATATATTAGATAGGGACTTTTTATCATAACTTAACAATTGTTGATTATCAATACTTAGATTTTACCATGACATTGTTTGTACTTGAGTGCTGAACCACAAGGGCAAGGCGCATTACGGCTGATGTTCATACCAGCGTATGGGTCTGGGTCATTTGCATTACTGCCGCTACCTACCATAGCACCTGCTGCTGCACCGCCAACGACATTACGACTTTGGGCAGCAGCTCTTTCAACACTGCCATCCATGTTATCGATATCGCTATGCTCAAACTGCATTTGCATATGCGCGGCATTTTCACGCTGCTGAGCCTCTAACGCTTCTAGCTCTTCTTTAGTTGGGATATGGACGCGTGATAAATCTTGTACGGTCTCAGATTTAATCGCACCAAGCATCATCTGAAACAGCTCAAACGATTCACGCTTGTATTCTTGCTCAGGATTTTTTTGCGCATAACCGCGCAGATGAATACCTTTACGCAGCTGATCCATTTGCGTCAAATGTTCTTTCCAATGCTTATCTAAGCTCTGTAGCATAAAATGACGCTCAAGCTGGGCTGCATCTTTTTCACCCATTTGTTCACGGCGACTGTGATAACGCTCGATAGCCGTTTGGATGATTTTGGCACGCAAGCCTTCTTCATCTAGACGGCGATCTTCATCGAGCCAATCATTAATTGGCATTGCAATCTTAAATTCATTCTCAAGCTCATCCTCTAGACCATCGATATTCCACTGGTCATCGATAGAGCCTGGCGGAATAAACTGATTAATCATGGCGTTATAGACTTCTTGATGCATCACTTCGATGGCTTCTAACAAATCCAATTCGGCTAGCAAGTCATCACGCTGACCATAGATAACTTTACGCTGCTCATTGGCAACGTCATCATATTTCAACAGGTTTTTACGTGCATCAAAATCGCGGCTTTCGACTTTACCTTGGGCATTTTCAATCGATTTAGAAACCATCTTATGCTCAATGGCTTCATCTTCTTTTAGACCCATGGCACGCATCATATTCACAACGCGGTCACCGGCAAAGATACGCATCAAATCATCTTCAAGCGATAAGAAAAAACGCGACATTCCAGGGTCACCTTGACGACCGGCACGGCCACGTAACTGATTATCAATACGGCGCGATTCATGACGCTCAGAACCGATAATATGAAGACCGCCCGCAGCCACGACTTGATCGTGCTTAATTTGCCATTCTGCTTTTAGACGCGCCATCTCTTCCGGACTGACCGCATCAATATCTTCGATAAATGATTGCCAGTTACCGCCAAGGATAATATCGGTACCACGACCTGCCATGTTGGTAGCAATCGTGACCGCCTTTGGACTACCTGCCTGCGCGATAATTTCTGCTTCACGCTCATGTTGCTTGGCGTTTAGGACGTTATGCTTAACGCCTTCTTGGTCAAGCAGATAGGATAACTCTTCACTGGCTTCAATCGTCGCCGTACCAACCAAGACTGGCGCGCCTTTGGCTTGAATCTCTTGAATCTCGCGGATGATACCTTTATATTTTCCTAACTTGGTTAAGAAAATTTGGTCATCCATATCGATACGCGCAATCGGCTCGTGCGTTGGAATCACGATAACATCTAAGTCATAAGTTGATTTAAATTCTGCGGCTTCAGTATCAGCGGTACCTGTCATACCAGATAGTTTGTCGTACAGACGGAAGAAGTTCTGGAATGTCGTCGTTGCAAGCGTTTGGTTTTCCGCTTGAATTTCGACGTTTTCTTTGGCTTCAACGGCTTGATGTAAACCTTCTGACCAGCGGCGACCCGGCATAGTACGACCAGTATTTTCATCAACGATAACCACTTCGCCATCATCAACAATATAATGGATATTTTTCACAAAGACATGGTGAGCGCGAATCGCCGCTTGCACGTGAGCTAATAGCGGCAAACGACTTGGACTATATAAACTTTCGTTTTCGCCAAGCTCACCAACTTCAATTAAGAAGCGCTCAATTTTCTCGTAGCCTTTTTCGCTAATCTCGATTTGACGGTTTTTTTCATCAATCCAAAAATCTTCTTCTTCGTTATTCTTATTGGCTTCTTCGTCTTTTGAACGAATAAGAACCGGAATAATGGTATTAATCAGCGCGTACATACGCGATGAATCTTCGGCTTGACCCGAGATAATCAGCGGCGTACGCGCTTCATCAATTAAAATAGAGTCAATTTCATCAATGATACAGAAGTTTAGCGGACGCTGTTTTTTCTCAGCTAGGCTAAAAACCATATTATCGCGTAGATAATCAAAACCGTATTCGTTATTGGTACCGTAAGTGATATCGGCTTGATAGGCGTCAATTTTTTCTTGTGGCGGCTGCTGTGAGTAAATCACCCCAACGTTCATGCCCAAAAAGCCAAATAATGGACGGTTTAACTCAGCATCACGGGTGGCCAAATAATCATTGACCGTTACCAAATGCACGCCTTTGCCACTGATGGCATTGAGGTACATAGCCAAGGTACCCATCAAGGTTTTACCTTCACCGGTTTTCATCTCAGCAATTTTGCCTTCGTGCAAGGTGATACCACCGATCAGCTGCACATCATAGTAACGCATGCCATTGACGCGTAGCGACGCTTCGCGGCAGACGGCAAACGCTTCTGGTAATAAGGCATCTAAGCTTTCACCGTTTTGGTGTCTTTCTTTAAATTCTGCAGTTTTTTGTTGTAATTGCTCATCAGACAGGGCTTGTATCGTAGCCTCATGTGCGTTAATTTTGCTGACCACTTTGCGCATGCGCTTGAGTTCACGCTCATTTTTGGTGCCAACGACACTGCCTATAATCTTTGATAACATAATTTTTTGACCTATGGAAATATTCGATAATTAGTGCGTATGACAGCGCTTTGCTAGCTGCTTATTCATTATTTGGCTGATTACGATTTAATTTAAGGCAGTCCAATAAACGATTGCCTAATAAATTTCTAATAAAATATTGCCTAATGAAGTATTGCCCAATTAAGTGTGACGTCATTATATATGGTTATGACGGCGATGGATACAAGGGCAGTGAGTAGATATTTGCCGACGTAAAAAGATAGCTGAACGTGTTAAAATAGCGTCTATAGCCTTAATTTAATAGCTGTTTCGCGCCATCAATTAACGCGAATATATGACAGTGCTTATCTGTTAATTATTCTAATAAAAATCATTTTTTCTAAGCAATCCCCTTTAAGCATCATAAGAGACCCTGCATGACCGTTAAACCGTCCGCTCAAAATTCTTATTCAACTGAATCGTTAGTTATAGGCGATGCCGTTTATCACTTGGCAGATCATACGCCGATGATGGTGCAATATCTAACCATGAAAGCCAACTATCCACAAGCGCTACTGCTGTACCGGATGGGTGATTTTTATGAGCTATTTTTTGATGATGCCAAACGTGCCGCGCAAATATTGGATATTACGCTCACCCGCCGTGGTACCGATAAAGCCGGTAACACCATTGCGATGGCAGGTGTGCCTTTTCATGCAGCTGACAGCTATATGGCACGGCTGATTGCTGCTGGGCAGACAGTGGTCGTTTGTGAGCAAATAGACGAATCAACCACCGACGCTAGTAATACGTACAATGCTCCTATTATGGGCGATAAACAAAAAAAAGATAAAAGTAAATCGGCAGCTGGCAGCATCATGCGCCGTGAAGTGGTTAAAACCTTGACTGCAGGCACCATTACTGATGATGCGCTGATTGCGCCCAACCATACACCGACTGTGGTCGCCATTGATATCAAAATTCCTAAATCTAACAGTAAACAACCTTTGCAGGCCGCCATTAGCCAAATGGATTTAGCAGCTGGGACATTAACGACGCAAACACTCAGCGCTAACCATGATGATATTGAAGCTTTACAAACCCAAATGCTAACGGTGCTGGCACGCTTTGCCCCAAGCGAATGTATCATTAGCGAGGCGCTCAATGACAATAATGGTAGTAGCGGCGAATCGTGGCTGCTATGGCTGAGGCAAAATCTCGACTGTCCGATTATCGAAGTGGCGGCCAATGACTTCCACCGTGAGCATGCTAGCGCAACCCTTTGCCAGCAGTTTAGGGTCCAACGCATTGATGGACTTGGTATTAGCGATGCGCCACTTGCTCAGTCTAGCTGTGCGGCATTGATACATTATGCACGGCAAACCCAGCAACGTCATGTGCCACAAGTCAATCAACTTATCGTCGAGTATAGCGATGATTATTTAATCATTGATGCCAATAGTCAGCAAAACCTTGAGCTGTTTACCCCCGTTAGTAGCAATGGAACGTCACTGATATCGGTACTTAATCACTGTCAAACGCCAATGGGAAGACGCTTACTCGTGCAGCAGATGAAACGCCCGCTGCGTCAGCATGAGCGTATTAATTTGCGCTTAGATGCGATAACAAGTCTGTTGCAGACAGATAATAAATCTGGCGAAAACAAACAGCTTAAGCAAAATTTAGAAAATAGCTTATTAGTCAGCAATTTACGCGAAACGTTAAATACTATTGGTGATATCGAACGTATCAGTAGCCGTATCGGACTGATGAGCGCCAAGCCGCGTGACCTTCGTAAGCTTTCTGATGGTCTTGCTAGTAGCAACCAGCTTATTACCCTACTGACCAATGCAGGTATCAGCCATGAGCAGGCAGGACTGTTGCCCATGCTGATGCAGCAATTGCCCGACCAACTACCTGCCGTACAGTCCGTCGCTGAGCTGATTGAGAGCGCTATTATTGTCGAGCCGCCTGCTCATATTCGCGATGGTGGCATGCTTGTTAGTGGTTACGACGAAGAACTCGATCGCCTCACACATTTGCATAACAATATCCAAGTAACCTTGGATGAGATGGTAGAGCGTGCGCGTCAAGAGAGCCAATTGCCCAGTTTAAAAGTAGGCTTTAATAAAGTCAGCGGCTTTTATTTTGAACTCCCTAAAATGCAGGCGAAGAATGCACCGGCGCATTTTATCCGGCGGCAAACACTTAAAAGCAGCGAGCGTTTTATTACTGATGAGCTAAAAGAAGTCGAGACTGAATACCTAAGCGCGCAGTCATTAGCCTTAACACGTGAAAAACAGTTATATCAAGAGTTGCTAACCATCTTAGGCAGCCATTTAGCCGAACTACAACAGCTTAGCGCTGCTATAG
This sequence comes from Psychrobacter immobilis, assembly GCF_904846285.1. Classification (GTDB taxonomy): domain Bacteria; phylum Pseudomonadota; class Gammaproteobacteria; order Pseudomonadales; family Moraxellaceae; genus Psychrobacter; species Psychrobacter immobilis_D. The sequence continues at coordinate 32,096 of NZ_CAJHAD010000010.1, forward strand.
CCCAAATAGATGTGCTCAGTAATTGGGCGCAGCTTGCAACTATTTATAACTGGCAACGTCCAGTGATGAGTAATGACTCAAAAGACAATAGTAGCTTAGAAAGCGGTAGCTTAGAAAGCGGTAGCTTAGAAAGCGGTAGCTTAGAAAGCGGTAGCTTAAAGGATAGCTTGAATAATAGCCAAGCCAGTATCGATATTCAACAAGGTCGTCATGTGGTTGTCGAAGCGGCGTTAAATCCAAATAATACTGCCACTCAAAGCAAAACAACCAAATATACTAGCCAATTCGTTGCTAATGATTGTTCATTAGGCAGTCATACAAATCCTGCACGCCTATTAATGATTACCGGCCCTAATATGGGCGGTAAGTCAACCTATATGCGACAGACTGCGCTGATTGTTCTACTTGCTCATTGCGGTAGCTTTGTGCCCGCATCAAGCGCGCATATTGGTGATATTGACCGCATCTTTACCCGTATTGGCTCATCGGATGATTTGGCGGGTGGCAAATCCACCTTTATGGTTGAGATGATTGAGACTGCTAACATTCTCAACCAAGCGACTAATAAATCACTGGTATTAATGGACGAAGTTGGACGCGGTACGGCAACTACTGATGGTCTAGCAATCGCTCATGCTTGTATTAATCGACTGGTCGAGATTGGCTGCCTGACATTATTTGCTACCCATTATTTTGAACTGACAAAATTGGCGCAAAACATTATCAATAATCACAAAAATAGTCATAGTAGTATTCGCAACGTCCATGTTGCTGCCAGCGAAGTCGATGGTCAGTTATTACTATTACACCAAATCAAAGAAGGCGCGGCAAGCTCTAGCTTTGGATTACATGTAGCAAAAATGGCTGGTATCCCAACTCAGGTATTGAATGATGCTCAGCGTTATTTGATAGACAAACTAAAAGCGGAAAACGAAAAAGTCATTGATGAAAAAAATGAATTAGCTAAGTCGTTAAACGATAAACAGCAGCAAAATCATGGTAGTAAGGTAGAAATACTAAGTATCAGTGAGAATGCTCAAGCTCCATATATAAGCAATATTACGCAACAAAATCAATTATTTAGCCTAGAATATGAGCTAATCGCGATTAACCCTGATAACCTAACGCCGAAGCAAGCGCATGATTTACTCTATCATCTTAAGGAAATCATTAGTCATTAAAGGGAATTGTCAATTAATACTAAAAGCGCTAAAATGTCCCTTATTTTCCAACTATTCTAGTTAGCCCTTCAAGCTAGACCAATAACAGGTAGACAGTACTATGACCTTTGTCGTTACAGAGAACTGCATTCTTTGCAAATACACCGACTGTGTGGAAGTCTGTCCTGTGGACTGCTTTTATGAAGGACCGAATTTCCTCGTCATCGACCCTGATGAGTGTATCGACTGCGCGTTATGCGAGCCTGAATGTCCCGCCAATGCGATCTTCTCAGAAGATGAAGTGCCAAAAGGGCAAGAGGTGTTTACCCAGCTAAATGAAGAGCTGGCACAAAAATGGCCAAACATCACTGAGATGAAAGGACAACTGCCAGAAGCTGAAAAGTGGGATGGTGTGGAAGGTAAGATTCAATATTTAGAAAAGTAACTTTATAACTCTAAAAAGTATTTAGAATAAAAAAGGCTGATGCAAATGTATCGGCCTTTTTATTTGTTAACGTAATAAGAGAATATATGCTCTTATTCTACTAAGGTCTCAAATCCACAATATTTACAACTTTATTATCATCAATTAATACGACCATATCTTGTTCATAAGCCTTTAACGGTAACCACATGATATCAGTAGAATATTTACTCGTTATCTTATCCACTGCCATTTTAGTATTGTTTTGATATAAATTATCTAAGCTGTAAGCCTTAGTAGTGATAACTGACCATTGATTATCTAGTGGCTCATATAGATTGGGTTGCATACTCGGTGCTACTCCAGTTTGTAGCTCTACAAACAATCTATTATTTTTTTGCTCATTATTCTCTGCCAATTTAACCGCGACAAATTTTGGCTGCCCCCATCCTAATATATTATAAGGCGGCATTGCTTCTTTTAAGCTAACCTTGGGTATGTTATTAGCCTGTACCACTTCAAAGCGACTGGTATCAAAAGCGATATATACGGGTCTACTAATAGCGATATTATAAATGCCGTAGCTGAATGCAGCGAGCTGTAAGACAACAATCACACTCAAATCGAACTTTAAAGATTTTTTATCTTTTTTAGCGACAATCAAAGTAAGCAAAGGACCTAAGACAGCATCGATACCTAACATCATGATAAATATATGAGTCACGCCGACTGCGGTAGCAAGTGGCGCAGGATGCCAGACCATAAATATAATATATAAGCTCACCAAAGCAATAAGAACTGAGATCCCTAAATGGTAGCCAAAGGCTTTTAGACGAAAGGTTAAGGCTGTGTCTGACATAGTTTTAGGGCTTTTTGATATATTGCTGATAACGATAACATAACAAGGATAAATTTAACTTTGACAGCTTATAGGTAGTTTGTCTACTCCTACTGACCCACTACACACCCACTGGATAAGGTTCTGATTATTATTAGTGTTTATCTCTGGCGTCAGCACTAACGTTTTACCTGCGATACTACCCGCATCAAAGGTAACGGTAATCACTCCAGTGTCAGCAGTGATAGCGATGCTATGGGTGCCGATATACTTACCGTCGATACTATTGGCTTGCTTGCCCAATACCCCTGTGGCTGATACCGCACTAGCATCAGGAAAGGCTTTATTTTCAAATACTGATGTAGCAATCTCACTACGTAAGCCATCTGTCACCACAAACCCTTCGACTACTTGCGTACGTCCAACATAGCTCATATAGTTAGGTATAGCGATAGCGGCGAGTATACCGATAATAGCGATTACAATCATTAGCTCTATTAAAGTAAAACCTGAATGAGAGCTACTGATTGTATTAGAATGGGCGATGGTGTGCATAATAAATCTCTCATGGAATAGTATATAGGACTATCTATAAATACTATATTGCACACAGCGTACCATTATATCATATGAACAAAAACGGACAAAATTAATGCACTACGTATAACAAAATCATAAACATAGGTCAAAAATTGGCATAAAAAAAAGCCTTAGCTATTGTTAAGGCCTTTTTTATGTTTTTAAACTGTAACTTAGTTATACTAAAAAAATATTACTTACAGCTTGCTGGTAGGCGGCTGGCAGCGATTGTACCAGCACATGTCCATTTGCTGATTTGACCAGTAGCAGTAGCAGTAGGTGTTAAAGTTAATGTTTTACTACTGTTAGCGCCCGAATTAAATGTAGTAGTAATTACTGTTGGGATTTTTGGGACAGGAGCAGTACCAGCAGCCGGAGCAGCATCACCACCTGAAATAGCTACACCGCCTGCAGGAAAATACTTACCTACTAGTAAATCTTCCCCTTGAATATCATCTGCTTGCGGATAACGGTTTTGATCTGCCACAAACACACCTATATCACTTTGAACACCAGAGGTGGCTTTAAAGCCTTCTGATGCTTGGGCACGCGCAGTATAGTCTTGATACGCAGGTAGAGCGATCGCAGCCAAGATACCGATAATGGCGATGACGATCATTAGTTCGATTAAGGTAAAACCTTTTTGAGCAGTGTTCATAAGAACTCCTTTTGGGGTATATAAAGATAACTGGCTGTTATTGATACTAGCGGGTTTTATCTTTAGGGATATAATATGTTTATCTTATTATAATCTTTGCATATAGCGTGCCAAAATTATATCCATTACTACCGTTCTTGTTTATTACTTGATAAATCGCACTGTTTATAAAGCAATAAGCGTTTTACTTAATCTCACACAATGCCTAATGTTACGCTTAACCTACTAAAAATTGTCAATGTACTCATTATAGGTAGTAAAGAGTAAATAATACTGACAATAATTGTCAGTATTTAGGGAGAAATCTTAATCATTCCATTCATAGCCAGTGCCACAAATACTGCCTTTACATTTAATATTCTGATAATTTAAGGTTAGCGCGCCATCGGTAGCCATTTGACTGCCCGTTTTTGGTGTAGCAGTAATCGTCCATTTCGCAACGAGTGGATCAGTGATGGTCACATCATATAGCTGAGTGCTCTGTCTTGGATATGCGATAGCGAAGTCTGTTTTGACGCCCGCACTGATAGCACTATAACTTCCCTGAGCCAGTTTACGACTTTCAATTTGCGAGGCAATATTATGCATCTCACTCATCATATCAGTGCGTTTAGACTTGATGACATAACTTTGATAGCTTGGATAAGCAATCGCAGCAAGTACACCAATGATGGCAACCACTATCATCATTTCGATTAAAGTAAAGCCTTTATCGTTGTCGCTTATACTTTGCATCACCAGTCCTCCGAATAAGTACCACAATTAGCAGAAGCCACTGTAATACTGCTATCGTTATTCTTGGTTTTACACCGTAGACCAGCACTACTGAGTAGTATTTTATCGGCTGTGCTATAGTTACTACTAGGCTCAGCGAACATACGCCATGAGCTACCTGCAGTGGAATAACCAGTACCTGCAGGAGCCAAAGTATTACCTGTACTAGCGTCTACTAAGGTAATCATATAATGGTAATTGGTGCTATCGCTACCCTTAGGGACGTAGATAGTTTTCTTATCAGTCGCATCGTATACATAACTGACATCGCCATTACTTGCGATTTTTTTGGGTGTAAAACCTTTATAAGTCAAAGCACTAGCGCGCCAACGATTGAGCTCTATATCCAGCTCCTGCATTCTTGCTTGTGCCTGTGACTCAGCATTACGTACCACAAACTGTCGATAAGACGGAATCGCAATCGCCGCTAAGATAGCCACTATGACAATGACTATCATCAGCTCTATGAGCGTAAAGCCTACTTGTTGTTTTAACGCCTTCATATTCATGCGACTATCCTATCAGTCTACTTCATACCAAGTTTTAGGCTGTAGCGTATAACGTTCATTAAATATCATATCAGGTGCTGTGCCATTACCAATGACTTTATCAAGAACCCCTAAGTTTTGCTGCAGACCCTTTTTCTTCGTACCTCCTCCTAATAAAGGAGTGTCATAAGTAAATTTATCAGCATCATTACCGAAGTCCACACGGTCGTTAGCACGTTCGGTTAATGTTCGTGTACCAATAAGCATACGCCTATTTGATAGGCTAGAGCTACGTGGTCCAAGTGTCAGCTCTTGCATGCCTTTTCCTGCCTGTACGTATCCACCCGTACCATTCTTCGAAGCATCATCAGTACAGATACCATAAGGCAAGCAATAGAGCTGTCTTTCGGAGCCGCCGGTCACTTTAGCAGAGCAAGAATCTACAGGACCATAGCTCATATCTGGATTATAAACAGTCGTATATATAAAGCTGTCAATCACTTCAGATTTACCAATGCCTTTACCATACCTTACGTTACCGTAGCCATCAAAGCGGGTCAGAGGATAGTACCAACCTTTTTTGGTTCCAGCTTTTAAGGTATTTATGACGGTAGTTTTTTGCGCTAACGTATAACCTGCAGCGGTAAGCGTGCCGATGGCAGTAGGCAATTCAGCTAGATTACTGTCTGCTAAATCATTGATTGCTTGACCTCCTGCTGTTCCTGAAGTCGTAAAGTTACTGGCATAAAAAACATTATCTAGCTTGGTAACGTCACTGTCTATAATGCCGTATAGCCGATCTGCCTTGGTATTATCCCGTATTCTTGATAAAGGCGAACTGCGATCCCCTGAGATAGCAGTAACCAATGCAAATAAGGTATTGGCAGTATCATGACGATAGAAACTGACAGTCGGGCGTTCATAAAAGCGATAGTTATACTTTTTATCACTGCCTGTATAGGCACTTTGAAGTATACGCGTGACTCTGGTGTTACTAAAAGAAGTCTCAGGTGACGGTGTGCCTGAGGCGACTGGCTTTTTAAAACCCGCATTGGTAAAGTCAGCACGGAATATCTGACCACCCAAATCTGCAAAATAGATATGATCCATAAAGCCATCATTGTCTCGGTCTAAGGTAGTCACCCCAGCGACAACGCTGTTAGTCATAGCAGCGACAGTATTGGATGCCCCTGTCGAGTTAGCATCTTTAGAAGCTGACCATATTAACGCACCTGTTTTGGCGTTTATGATATATACCGCGTTACCTTTGGTAAAAGGTAGGTTTGAGCAGTTACCTAATAGGTCAGCATTTGAAACACCAACTTGAAAAGTTTCATTCTCATAACACATATCATAACCACCACCAAACACCAATACATCGGTACCTGTATCAGTAGTACTGGTTTTTATTTTAGCTTTGGTAGGTTTTTCCCAAATTTGGCCCATACGGCTAAAGCCTGTGGTGGCTGGTGTAATCGTAAACATCATACTTGGATTATTATTGTCATTAAGGTTTAACCCATAAAACGCTTCGCCACCCATGCGTAGTCCACCATAAGCAAATACGCCTTTTCCACCTGCGGTATTGACATTTACTCTATTGTTTGGCAAATCATACCTATAATTCGCAGTGACTAACCAAGGGGCATCTATGCCAAAGTTTGGTGATCCTATCTCAGATTTTCTTGCGTCTTTGATGAGTGCATCAGAGTTATCAGCATCTCTTAGCATTTCTCTTGGGATAACAACGAATTTCTCTTTACCGCCATCTCCAGCACCTTGATTACCTGCATCTACTAAATGCAAACCACCTTCCGATGAGCCAAATAGTACATAGTCATCGCGTGCATCAGTGACTCTACCAGTAGTACCATCAAGAGTCGCAGAATAGGAAACAGCTGCTGGTGTAGAGTGAATGGTTGCTCCAAGCACCTTGATAGCTTTGGAAACATTAGCGGTGCTAAGTGTCATGTTTCTTACAGTGGTAGCTGTACTTGGAAGTACATCAAATCCTAAAAAATTTAATAACTTTCTCAAATTTGTTTCATTGTAGGTAGCAGTATCTTTAAATGTACTATTAGTCAATGCCACGCCATCTACCACCACCTTGCCTGCACTACTTACTCCAAATTTTCTTAACACAGGTTTCTTGGTTGATGAATCTATCCAATCTTCGACGTACAGTGTTCTAACTGAAGCCACACCAGTAGCAGGTGTGTTTAGTTGCGCAAAAAATCCACCACTTTCTACCTTATCATTGGCACCAGGATAGTTTTTATCTGACCACATATCTTGTGTCGCTGGATCCAAATCACCTGCGACATTTTTAAATAGCTTGGAGTTACCTTTGCCATATAACGTACCTTCATTTAAGGTATATTTTTTTAAATTACCTTCCCAAATAACCACGTTTTCAGCTACCTTCGGTTGTAACGTAGGATAATAGGCAACGGCAAGTTGACTATCAGCACGATATGGGTCATCCGGTATGATGATCGTACCTGATGGTACCGATGGGAGAGTCTGATTTAAATCAGCAACGAAGTTGACAATACTTTCGACGATATCTTCAGTAGACTGTGCTGAATAGAAGCCACCTTCACCAAAGCCACCGACTCCTGATAAAGAAGGATGAGATTTCTCCCCCCAGTTACAAGCATTTTTCGCATCAATATTTGTGATGTTTTCACAATTATAAAAATCTCGATCTGTCGTAACGCCAGTTTTTGGATTGGTGTAGGATAATTTACGAATGATTCGATTTTCTAAAGGCCTGGTTGCATCTAATGTCCTGTTGACATCAAAAACCGAACCAAAACCAACGACTGCGGTGTATATATCTTGATTAGTACCTAACGGATTAATCGTCGGATCACGTAGTGCTTTTGCAAAGGCTCCAACTTGTGGCATACCATGATTACTTTGCGTACCATTTGGTAGCGTGATAGAAGGCAAGCCAAAGTTACTCTTATCTAGAGCTTTTCTCATTAAGCTTAAAGGACTTGAAGAACCGTTAGGCTCACCATCAGTTAAGAAGTATATACCGCGACCATCACAGCTAGAGGGTGATAATAGAGGACTGATATAATTGCTGCCACTCTTAGAAGAAGATGAAGACTTGCTAAAACCACTACCAGTACCAGAAGTGTTAGTACCTAACATATAGGCACCTACTTCCGCATACGCGTTGGCAGTCGGTGTACCATTACCACCTCTAGCATCGGCTACAGCTTTTTTAATCTTCGCAATCTGGGTAGCGTCTAATAAGGCTGCAGGTACCAGAATTTTGCCACTACTACCATCAGCATCTCTAGCAGTCCCATCGGATGAAGTCCTCACCTCATTATCGCTACCACTCTGTGACGAGTACTGTCCAATACCAATAGCTACTTTTGAAGCGTCTAGTTCCGTACTGTCCATCAAAGTAAAAATAGCATCTTTTAAACGAGTAAGTCGGTCATAAACCTTGCCGCTCGATGTAGAACAGTAGTCTCTTCTATATATAGGTGTAGTATTTGAATTCTCATATCCTTTAGTATATCTCGTGCCAGAAGGAAGATCGCAAGTACTTGCACTATTTACCTGATTTAGAGTCATACTACCCGACGTATCTAACATCATCGTAATTGTGGTCTTACCACCTTCAGCGGCTTTATAAATCTCCAAATCGCCGATTTTCTTGCCTGCCACATCTGCCTGCGAGACAGGCATTGTCATCATGGATGCCACAACAACGACCAAATACTTTAATGGCAACGTAATTGTGTTAGGAGTGGTCGGTACGTTGTTAAATCGTTTCATGACATCTATCCTTATATTATTTCAGAGCAATGAGTAAACAAGTTAAGGCCCTGTAGCAAGTACACACTGAGAATTTAGTGAGCCTCTACCAAAGGGATAACACTTAGTAGAAGACGAAATGTTTTCGACATCCGCTTGCTCATATAACATTTTGCTCGGTGTGCTAGCTGCTAAAAGGCACTCATTTAATGATTTTTTACCAGACGCGACGTTGCCGATGATGCTAGTCTGTTCAAAACACTTGTCACTTCCTACTTTAGGCTCACTATAAGCTGGCAGTGAAGACGTTGCTCGAATATCGAACTGATACTTTGTACTGGTTCTATTTTCAATTTCCTTACCGATGACGACGTGTTTAAAAGGTTCTGCATTGGCACTAGGAGGCGTAAGCGCAATACTCATTTGCGTCATCACAGCTTGTCTAGCGCTCGTGAAGTCGGTCGCTTTTGTGTAATCACAGATACCGTTATTGATGCTATCTACATATCCACCAGCAGGCGCTCTAACCGTGGCACTATTGGTTAAATATCTTTGAGTGCGCGGGTTGAAGCAATAGATAAATTCATTGACTTTATTATCTTCGAATAATAAAAAATGACCAAGTGCTCCCGTTGCGCTCGTTACATCTTGATATTGTTCAGATGCTGAACTACCATTTACCATGGTTTCTAACTTTTGATTAGCACTGTCTGCTGATTGCAGTAATACTGTATTAATCTGATCGCTGGTCGCAACTTTAAGATCTGTCGTACTTTGTCTGACTGCTATAGCACCTGCCAACATAATCAGTACTAAAAACAATAAGACTACTACTAATGTCGCGCCTTGCTCGGTGCTGCGAAATGCCAAACCCATATTGATATGTTTCTGTGTCGAACTTGATAAATCACGATATCGAATCACTTTTAGTCTCCTTACCAATATGTTATTGGTTAGTACTTACATTTACGACACGAGCATTACGTAATAATGTTGTGGTCTCATAGGTACTACGAACTTTCTTTGTGCTACTAGTATCTGTTTTCAATTTATTACCTGCAGGCAACTGACCTAACAAAGCGAATTCCGACTGCTCAGCACTTCCTATAATAGGCGTGCTACCATGAACAATTAAGCCGATCTTTACAGCTGTGACCGCTGGCTGACCAGTATTTATCAACGAAAAGGCGCTGCTTGGGAGGTAAATAAGTTGTCCTGCATTAATCCCAGCTGTATACTGGGCACCTAATAACACTTTAAATTGATCGACATTGACAATAAACTCTTGCCCTGCTTGACCAAAATTTTTGGAATCAGATGAAGGTGTGAAAGTAGCTATACCACCAGTTTTGTTAACGCGCCCAGCGTCACAGGCCAATACCAAGTTTTTGATAGCCCCAGTGCTAGTAGTACCTGTTGCCTGACGTACAAAATAACGCTCAATCACAATATCATTAACAGCAACGTTTGCGGCTTCACAGTCAGTCATCGAAGCGCCTGTTATATTGATATATTGAATCGTCAGCTGATCGCTATCAGTATTAGTATTTGATATACCTGTCCACCCATTTGGACCAACAGCGCCATCTCCTGCTCGTCTTGTCAGATATCCTGTATTAGGATAAGGAGTCGGTGTATTCGGAACACCAATATTAAGACCCGTTAAGACAATACCTCCGTTGAGTGTAGTGCCATCAATTCTGGTAGTTGGATTACCAAGATTTGCTAAGCGAATACTTTTCTCCAGTTGCTGTAATCCAAACACACTAGCATCCTGTAGTTCACTACCGCTGGCCTGAATACTGCTTGTCTTCACATTGATCAGGTATACTTGAATAACGGCTGCAGACACGATTAAACCAAGTACTAGAGAAATCATGAGCTCTATTAACGTAAAGCCTGCTTGATGGTCATTCATATACGTACTTTTATAATTATATGACATCAGTAAGCCTCCATAATAAAGCACTCGGCGCCATTCTTATAACTGCCATTTGCTTTGGCACAAGCTTTAGGTTCAGTATCACTTAATTCAACTGTGGTGTCTCCCCAACTTGCTACAAAACATTGAAGTTCTTGGTTACCAGATGTACCAGGACAGCCGCCTGGTACCATACCAATATTAATATCATTAGCGCTTGCATATGATTTTAATAATAATCCGTCACGTGTCGCTAGTTGGTCGATATTGCAACTTGTTCCTGCTGTAGGTGCGGTACTCGCGCTTGTCAAACAACTGTCTTTGGTTATGCTTTTAGTATCAATACTCACAGTATCTAAAGTACCGTTTATTGCTGCCTTAAAAGCAGCAATACCGCTAGGGTTAGTACGCATAGTTTCTGCGCCGCCTCGCATAATAGCTAATGATCGAGTACGCATCAGACTTTCATCTGTTGCTTTAATCGCTGACATTTGCATGGCACTAAACCCTAACACAGCCACAGCTAACAACAGTAATGCAACCATTACTTCTATTAAACCTAAGCCTGCCTGCGTGTCTTTAATCTTCATTAGCAGCTCCCAGCATTTATAGTATTCACATTAGCAATATTGGTAAGATTTACTTGTTTACCTGTCTCACTATTAGAGCCACTATCACAGATGGTATATATTACTGTGGCATTGTTAGCTATTTTCTTATTGGGTTGAAAAATAATACTGGTTACCGAAGATGGGGTAATACTTTGAGTAACAACACTTTTATCGCTGATACTATATCTAGATATATCGTTACCGCCAGCTTGCAATCTGATTGTTTTAGGTGTGCTAGTATTCGTATATATAACAGTTACATTTTGACGACGGAGTATACTTTCTACTTTCGCTTCTTTTAATGCATTTGCTAGAGTAGCTGTTGTTGACTTGACGCGCTGATTAGCCAATTGAGTACTAATATTAGGCGCAGCAATACTAACAATAATAGCAAGCACAGCAATCGTTACCATCAGCTCGATTAGGGTAAATCCTGAGCTGCTCACTTGTAATCTTTGTGCTACTTTGTTTGCAGACGCGTTCACATCAAATTCCTATTTCTAGCTGCCACTTTCCTAATTAATACTGGGTTCAGAATAATAATTACTGTACCTAGTCCTTCTAAAACCTGTTCTTAGTCACTTACTTTTTAATTGCATTCACTAATGTATATGCAATTTTTGTTCCAATAGATACTACTGTCAGGTGGTAGGAATGCTTGTGAGGAATAATTTTTTAAATTCATAAGCTTTAAGGCATTGCTTTAGATTTTTTGCACTTATATCAAATGATATGACCTAAAATGTGTCAATAATATAACGTTAAGGCAACACATTAGCAACATAATAGTTATTATAAATTGATAGAAAGAGTTTTTCTAATAAAAACGGATTTTATGACTGACTACCATGCGCTAACGCATAAGCTGAGAGATAATACTGATGAGAGTTTTGAGAGTTAGGTATTGCTAGGCTTTTATGTTGCATAATTAGAGCACGACCTAACGCTTGTAAGCTAGCGCCTGTGGTTGCAACATCATCAAATAATATTAAGCGTTTAACCGGAGGCTTTTCGATTAAAGCAAAGGCATTTTCTAAATTACTTAAACGTTCGGCACGCGTCAGTCCTTGCTGGCTAACAGTATTATCAATACGTTCTACGCCTTGCCAAAGCGGAATGTGCCAATGCTTAGACAGTTGCGCGGCTAAAATACTGACGGGGTCAAAGCCACGCTTAATAAGCCGTTGATTGGTCGTCGGCATAGCAATAATGACGCTGTTATCGTGATGGCAGCCATGAGGACGTGGCAATTGACGTAATACATGCAGCAATAACGGCAGCTTCGTCATATCTTCGTGATGCTTAAAAGCACGGATCGCTTGCCGTATTGGATAATCGTAATAAGTCGCTGCTTGAATAGACAGACTAGTGCCCGCAGCAATATCAACTTCGAAAAGTTTGGGTAGCCACGCGATACTGTTATGACAATCGGAGCAAAGCAAGCCGCTATTAAAACGGTTATTAACTTGCTGGCGCAGTTTCGTAAAAAATGAATGATTATTTGGCGGACTTGCTGAAGGATGATTTTTAAAAAATTGTGATTGCGGCGTACTGCGATAAATACGGCATAACTGGCAGCGCATGTCTCCATACTCTGCCAGCCATAGTCCGCTTTGATAAGGCGCTAAATGGCGCATCGGACGATGCCTATTGGCGCACTTATATTAGAAACCTTTCCAATCATTAAGAATGATACCAAAACCGATAGAGGTATTTTCATGGTTATAATCAACAATAGATTCGCCATAACCCTGAAATAGCTGTATATAGCCATTAATATTTTTAGCTAATGGATACGTGTAGTCAATTTGCGCCGCACCCTTATTGGTGCTTGGATTATAACGCAAAGTGCCACTCAGACTCTGTTGCGCTGGTAGGTCATATAAGAATTTAATATCACCATAACCCATGTAGTCTTCGATATCTGGATTATCTTCACTATCAGAGCTCTCGTTATTAATACGAGCCCATAGGCGTGGTATGACAGAAAGCTTACCCCACTCAGCCCCTGCCATCAGATAAGCACGGTTCCACGAGCGCGATAAAGGATCGTCTTGTCCGTTAGAGTGGTGAATAGCACCCGCCCCTAACATGCGCAGACGACCACCAAAAGGTAAATCAGCCGCCACTGGCTGGGTCAAAAATATCTCTGGCTGATAGTCGGTCGCTCGAAATGGACGCGAGTTATCTTCGTTATAGACTTGCCAATGCGACTCTTGAGTATAACCAAACCATAAGTCCGCACTGGTATCGAACAAATCTTCCATTACTTTGGTCTTTAAAGACAACTGGAATTTTAGCTCGGTATTACGCGTATCGTTAGAGGTGCGAGGATACACTTCTTGAGACGGCGTGCTTGGACCTAAATTGGGATCAAAGGTATAAAAGAGTGGCAATACATAAGTCGGTCGGTACGGTCTAACCGTCCACGTGCCACGCTCACTATTTTTATCCAAATCATAAGCCAAGCTTAGCGGGCTAAACTTTTCGATATCGGTTTGTGTGACGCCGATGTTTTCTAATACTTCCGCTTCCCTCTGCGTCAATCCAACCGTATCCAAAGTTTCTGTATCTGTTGGCTCACTATTCGCGGTGCCGTTCATCTTTTCATTAGCATTAGTAGCGATAGTGTTATTTTCGTCTACAAGCACCACTTGCGGATTACCTGAAAAGGTACTTTGCAGGGTTTTCGCCAAATCAACCGGTTGCTTAGTGGCAGTGTAGCTCGGCGTCTGACCTTGCTCAGCCACTTTATCGAAACAGGCTAACCGCGCACCACTGGTTTGCACTTGAGTACATTCATAAAACAGTCTTGCTTGTTCGGCGACAAATTCCTTACTAATAACTTTGTCGCTTTGAGCCGCTGCATTTGTGTTGACGACGCGCTTATTCACCTTTTTTGAGGACTCATCAACTTTATATTCAAATGCGATGTCTTCTACTGGCAGTTCCTCATAAACTTCATTACCATTGGCAGCATGTCCTTGTAGCGTAAAACAAGTAAGCGCCGTACCAACGGCTATCGTTAAATAGCGCTTAGGTAGCTGAATATGGCTAGGTTTGCATACTTTAATAAGCGCTAAAGAGCGACGCTTTGAGGTAATATGAGAAAACATAAGTGTCCTTTATCTAACTGACATCATCGTCAGCAGAGTATATGAGATAAGTAATATAACCATTAGCGTGATTGCTAAAATAGAATAAGAACTGAGACAAGAGCCATAAATTTAGTCGTAAAAGGTAGCGATTACATGCAGTAATGCTCCTTTAGCAATGTTGCTTTATTGTAATGAAAATATAGGCACTATACTAGTGTTATCGCTGTCTAATGCCAATGTAAATAACAATATAAATAGAAATAAATAACGCTAAACCAAGGATTTAGCGCCTATATTAAAGAATCTATTTAATAAAATTGAAAAAGCCAACGCCCTATTATCAAAGGACGTTGGCTTTTTAGTATGTAGGAATGACGTGAAATTTATCTAAATTTAATGATTAATTCAATGCTGTTAAGGTTTGCTCAAACTCTGCGCGACCAATTTCACCCACTTGTTGATTGACCAATTGACCGTCTTGATAATACAGCAATGCTGGCGGCCCAAATAATTTATAGCGCGCTAAGATTGCTTTTGAATCGGCTGTCGTTTCTGTGATATCAAGTCTTACTAACTGCCAATCTTGCATCTGCGCTGGACGATTATGAAATAAGTTTTTATCCATAATCCGGCACTCAATACACCATTCGGCAGTGATGTCGACCAGCACTTTAGGGCTGGCGGCGATGATGGCATCTAACTCAGTCAGCGTAGTGACAGCTTTATCTGTGCTATTGCTTATCGCTGGTTGGCCAGTAGCGGTCTGCATCATTGGAGCAGCGCTTAATGACGCTAGCGGATGTAAGCTATCATCATTGCCCAATGCGGCGCCGACGATTAAACACGTTGCCCAAATACCAGCAATCAATCCTAGCGCTTGGGTGAGCATACGACCTTTGCCCAACCAGCGCCACGCCCACATCGCCACAACCATAAACCATAATGCCCATACCATCAGCATCACAGGCGAAATAAAGACGCGCTCAATTAATAACAACGCCACGGCAAAAAGCAGCAAAGCAAAACCTTGCTTAACCCAGTTCATCCACTCGCCAGCTTTAGGCATGATTTTACCTTGGGTAGCACCGATTAAGATAAGCGGCGCTGATAAACCAAAACCCAGCATAAATAAGGCGGCAAAGCCAAGGAGCGGACTGCCAATCGTTGATACAGCAAGCAGTGCGCCAAATAAGGGTGCCGAAACACAAGGCGAAACTACGAGCGCCGATAAGAATCCAGCGATTAAACTGCCGCCCGTACTACCAAGTTTGCTATCGCCTGCTTGGCTTAAACCCTGCATTTTGCTACTGATGAACCTTGGCAGACGAATGCTAAATATGCCCAACATATAAAGGGCTAATAAGACAAAAACGATGGCAAACCCAAGCAAGATAATCGGATTTTGTAGCCAACCGATAATGCCTAACGATTCACCAAACACCGCAATGACCGCCCCCAAAATACCATAAGCGATGGCAACACCAATCGCATAACTGCTGGTCAAAATAACACCGCGTTTTACCGTTGGATTGTCTTCACGCGCGACAATATTGGCAACAATCGGTAGCATCGGTAATACGCATGGCGTCAATGCTAAGCCTAACCCTGCCAAAAATAATAATACCAATGCCAGCCACGGATGCGAAGCCAAGCCAAAAGGATCGCTATTGATCGCATTATTGCCAATCACTGTATTACTGTCTGTTGCAGCATTATTTATGACAGCGTCATTGTTTGCTGCTCCACTTGTGACATTACCACCTATAACTTCTTCGTCTGCGCCAGAGATGGTATTGCTAGCACCAAGTTCTGCATCTAAAGCCGCATCATCTAACAAGGCATAATCAATCACCTCATCATCTGCCAAGGCTTGCGCTGCGGCAATATTATTAGAATCATCGGCATTTGCAGATAAAGGTTTGTCATTCGCAGGATTATTTTGCGCAGCGGAAATACTGGCGCTATTACCTGTAGATTGTTGCGGCATGGCCGCGATATTGACCGTGGTTTTTATTTTCTCCGGTGGATAGCACAGACCAGCTTTGGCGCAGCCTTGCCAACCAATCGTCACAGCAGCATTATCTATAGCTTTACCATTACTACTGCTCAAAACGGTGCTGGCAACCATGTTAGCTTGGTCAAAAACTAATACTTGCCCAAAGGTTGGATCGTCGATTGAGACTGGCTTTTGGCTAAAGGTAAAAGGTGCAGCTGTCACGCCAGCAGGCAGCGTCAGCTTAATTTGGTCTTTATAAACATAGTGCTCAGGGGTTATGTCAAAGTTAATCGCTAAACGGGTGCCATTAGAAGTCGCCTTGGAAATACTATCCACCTGAAAAGCTTGATCTACTGGTAAAAATTTCGGCTGGGTAGCACTTTTATTACCAAATAAATCTCCCAATCCTGCCGCTTGCGATGCCACTGGCGCAACCACTAGTCCAGTAGCGGTTAATCCCGTCAACAGTGAACTAACGCTTAAAGCAAATGCCAATAGATAAGATTTTTTTGAAGATCTATTTTCCGTTAATGACGGAGATTTTTCTGCGGTCTTAATGGACATGAAACGCTACCTATTATTACCAAAATTCAAATTGACCCATTCGCTGTCTGTCTACGTGATTATTTATTTACGTAGCGTAGCAATATTTACTGTGGTTTTTATTTTCTCTGGTGGATAACACAGACCCGCTTTGGCACAGCCTTGCCAGCCAATGACAACCGGTACATTTTTGGCGCCTTTGCCATTATTGCTGGTCAGCGTGGTGGTGGCGATTATATTTTTTTGGGTAAAGACCGGAACTTTCCCAAAGGTCGGATCATTAATAGCAACTGGCGACTGACTGAAGCTAAATGGCGTGGCACTGACGCCCTTAGGAAAGCTTACCGTAAGCTTATCTTTATAAACGTAATGGCCGGGCGTGATATCAAACGTAATCGATAGCTGCGTGCCTTTAGAGGTCGCTTTGGAAATACTATCCACTTGAAAGGCTTTATCAACAGGCAAAAACTTTGATTGCGCAGCATTATTGTTGCCAAATAGCTCACCTAGTCCTGCTGCTTGCGCGCTCATTGACAACCCTGTCATCAATGAGGTGCTCATAAGCGCAATTGCCAATACATGAGGTTTTTTAGCAAGGCGTTTATTGATAATTGACGTGGCTGTTTTTATGGACATAAATACCTACCTTTGATGATGGAGTTTAATAACTGACTATAATAATGAGCACACTACAAAAGAAACGCAGTGCTACTGCGAGGAATTTTGCGCAGCCTCTGTCTGCGTAGGCACAGCAAGCAAGGAAAATTTATCCCAGTAGCACGTTTATATACTTAGTTTATGTCTTAATAAAAAATATCAACCAATAAAGCCTTATTGGTTGATATTTAGAAAATATAAACGGCGCTTTAACCGATAAAGTGTCATTATTAGAAAATAACAGACTGCTTATCTCTAACCACTTTAAGGCCAAACTTATAGCTGGGCATAAAGGTCAGCGTCTTGCCCTTCACCGCCCTGCTGTCCATCTGCACCCAACGAAAACAAATCATAAGGTCGACCTTCGCTACCTGGCGCCACATATTGCAATTCGTTTTCCCAACCATCGGTCGGATAACCACCTTTGATATAACCGCCATCAGGATAGTTTTTGGCTTCTGCTGGCGGTGTGGTTAGCGCTTCTAAACCTTGCGCCGTAGTTGGATAACGCGAATTATCAACCTTGTACATATCAAGAGCATTAGATACGGTCGCAAGCGCCGTTTCAGTGGTTTTGACGCGAGCTTTATCACTTTGTCCAACCACTTTCGGCACCACCAAACCTGCAAGAATGGCCAGAATCACAATCACTACCATAATTTCAATAAGAGTAAATCCAGATTGACTATTACGCAATGGCAATGGCTGACTGGCTCTCGTAGAAGCTGGCTTATTGTCGCTAATACTTTCTGCTTGAGATTTATAATCAGTCTTAGCGTTTTTTGGTAGGGTATTTACTTGAATGGTGTCAATTATAGTCATCGCTTTGTCATCGCTTTTGGTATCAGGTGATATAAATAGTGAATGTGGTGTTCAGAGCGCTTTCATCAGTTGGCGATAGATTAATGAACACTAAACCGTTTATCACTATAAACCATGCTTTTATTTTTATCCAGCGCTACGGTAGCTTGTTATTGATGGCGATTTTTATTTATTGAAAGAGGCAGCGGATAATTTGATGACAGCTAATATTGCTAAGCACGAAGTATATTTACAAATACAGATTATCTAGACGTGGCTTTTGACTAATGCTTACTATAGCGTGCCAATTGGTTTAGCTCTAGTAAAAACACGCCGCTGTCAACAATCTACAACAGTAAGCAAAGCTTAAGAAAGTTAATGGAAGTTTTAGCAAGATAGAGGTAATGAGGTTTGATTTAGATGGAGAAAATTCAAGAAGGTTTAGATATTTACTAACCTGCCAAATCATTCATATTCACAATCGGCAGCATCACCGCCATCACAATAATCATCACCACCACACCCATGAGCACTAGCATTAATGGCTCAAGTAACGACAGCAAGGTGCTAATAAAGTTTGTGGCTTCCGCTTCTTGCATATTAGCGGCGCGGCTGAGCATGTTTTCAAGCTCGCCTGAGTTTTCACCACTTTTAATCATTTGTACCATCATCGGCGGAAAGTAATTGGATTTATCTAATTGACTCGATAAGCTTGAACCTTCCGTCACCCTATCGGCTGCGGTAATAATGGTTTTTTGAATATGTAAATTGGTTGTTACCGCCGCGCCTATATGTAATGCCTCAATCAGCGGCACACCCGAGCGCACCAATATCGCAAGCGTACTGGCAAAACGTGCGGCATTAAGCCCTTTTGATAGGCGCGCCAATATCGGTAGCCTGAGCACAATACTGTCTATCGCTAATTTACCCGCTTGGGTTTGCGCAAAGCGATAAAACAAAAACGCTGCCCCTGCCAATACCAATAGCATCAGCCACCACCACTGCGTAATGATGTTTGATAAGCTCAGGACAATTTGGGTAATGAGCGGTAGCGCTTGCTCAGATTGCTCAAATACTTTGACAATTTTGGGCACTACAAAGCTCATCAAGCCCATAATCACCCCGACTGCCATTACCATCAGCACAATCGGATAGACCATTGCGCCTTGTATTTTCTTCTGTAAAGCAAAACGGTTTTCGGTGTAATCTGCCAATTGATTGAGAATTAAATCTAAGTGACCAGACTTCTCACCTGCCGCAATGGTAGCAATATACAACGGCGGAAAACTGGCGGCTTGTTGCAGAGCGCGCGCCAAGCTCAAACCTTCTAGCACATGCGAGCGTACGGCAAGCATAAGTGATTTAATGTGAGTTTTTGGCGATTGTTTGGCGACGGCGGCAAGCGTTTCCTCTAAAGGAATACCGGCGGCAAGTAATACTGATAATTGACGGGTCAGCAACGCCAATTCATAAGCAGAGGGTTTTTTATAGCGGTTTTTATTTTGGCTTTTTCGGTCATTGACAGCTGTGACTTCAACAGGCGTCCATTGTTTATCACGCAGCTGCTGGCGTACTTGCCGCGCAGAATCGCCTTCAAGTAAGCCTTTTTGGACACTGCCATGGTCGTCTAACGCTTTATAATGATAAGCGGGCATAGCAGCGAATATCCTAAGGTGGTCAATTAAAAATGAGTATAAATCAGGTTTTACAGAGAAAGTGTATTTAGAATTAATATCTTAGAATTAACATCTTAGAAAAGCGGCGTAGAATCACTACTATCTGGCATTAAGCCTTGTAATAGTAAAACATCTAAATGCTGTTGTTGTAGCTTTTTATCGAAATCATTGACCTCAGCAATCAGCATTCTCTCGATACGCTTGTCACTGGCAAATACGCTCAACCTTGCACAAATAACCGCCAATTGATAAATACGTTTTTTACAATAACTATCCAAACCTTGCAGCAATCTCACCATATGCGGCGTCTCAAGACTGGCGTATTCATAATCGCTCACGACCTGCGGACCAAGTGCTGTAACACCATAACTGATAGACAGATGGGCGCAAAAGTAGCAGCTGAATAAGTAACCAACCACATGACCAAGATAATAAGCGCGGTCATAAGTAAAACTACTGACCCCAAAATGGCCGAGAACATAACTGTTCAAACTGCCTTGATCTAGAATAGGCTTGTCATGCTTGAGCTTACCAACGGTAGCAAAGCGCAGTGGATTATGTCCATCTTGCGTCGTTAGCTGCCAACCGGCCGGCTGCTGAGCGGGCATATGACGCACAATATCTTCGATAATATCATCGACCACATGCAACTGCTGCCATAAACGCTCTAGCCCATCGGTATCCATGAGACCACGTTTATCAAGTTGCTGCGCCAGTAAATATTGCTGATATTCTGCAAACTGTGTTTTCAGTGTTTGCACAAGATAAGTAGGACGAGTCGCAGCAGACGCCATATAGAGCTGGCGCGTACGTTCATGCTGAGCGCGATAAAGTGCCACACGTTGGACGGCGACATTGGTATCGCTAGTAGCAGTATTCAGGGTTTGATTGGTAGGTATTTGATTAGCAGATATTTGATTAGTAATATTTAGATGTGATTGCTCGGCACTTAATTCAGAATTTGACTCAACATTTGGCAAGGTAAATAATGCCAACAATGCTGCTTTATCAAGCGCAGCCGTTATCTGACCTTTTTGCTTATTTTTTACCGCCCGTTGGTTATTCTGAGCCTTAACTTTAACGTCTTTTTCATTAACGCTGTTTTTATGGATAACAGACGTAGTAGCGCCTTTAGTGTCATTTAAGGTTCTGGTTGGTTTAGCGGTCGGTTCAGTCATAAAATACCATCAGCTGCAAAAAATCAATATCGCCCAAGACATATCAGCTATCACTATCGCATTGCTCTCATACCATGAGATTGGGATATAACACGCTAAGGATTATCGCATCAACATATTTATCTTGGGCAACTCATGATTCTATAGTACCTGAACCTTAGTACGTTGTCAGCTGTCCATCATCGAAATACTAAGCATTAAAATCAGTGACAAAGGGTGTGTTAAAAAGCGATAACTTCCAATCAATAATGACCATTTAGCAAAAAAAGCACTCCGCAATAAATAGCCTGAGCGCTTTTTAAAGATGTACGGCAGTTGAGAGCTAACTAAGCGAGCGTTTGTTGCTGATACTGTTGGCGATAGGCTTTTGGCGATACACCATAGACACGCTTAAAGGCTTGGCTAAAGGTTGAGTCTGAAGCGTATCCGACCAATTCACTGATACGGCCAATACTATTTTGCTGCAAACGCAGATAACGCGCGGCTAAGCGTAAGCGATAATCCAGTAAATAGGTCAATGGCGGTATACCAACCACCTCTTTAAAACGCTGCGCAAAGCTTGAGCGTGACATTCCTGCCACCTCAGCAAGCTTATGAATCGTCCAGCTTTGGTCTGGCGACTCATGCATCGCTATCAACGCTTTGGTTAAAAACGGATCCTTCATGGCTTTTAGCCAATTATCGGTGGCTTCAGGCAGACTTTCAATATACACCCGCAGACATTCAATCATCATAATACTGGCCCAATGATTGATGACCGCAGCTTTACCCATACGCTCGCGCTCAGCCTCTAGCGTCAGTAGCCTAATCTCAACATCAATGACTTCAAACCGACCATCAGAATCATCATTAATTTCAGGCAATATTGCTGGCAGCATTGACAATAAAGGCCGAATCATGGCCTTGTCGTACTTACACTCGATTAATATCAATGACGCTTCAGAATCACCGTCACCCTTCACATCCAGCGTATGCTCTTTACAGTTTATCAGTAACTCATCCAACGCCTGAGCCTCATCACCACGATGATTTAGCGCATAACTCACATGCTGATGCGAACTTGGAATCATAATCATGTCACCAGCTCGCGTTTCTCGTGGGCCGTTGCCGACATCGATACAAAAACCACCAGACATGACCAAATAAAATAAAATCGTATCTTGTCTGGTGATTGAGTAAGACCAATTACCCACGCCATTTAAACGATAATATTTCGTTTCGAATAAATGCACATTTTCTAGCAACACGCTCAGTGCGTCCATCGATTACTTCCTCAGTAATTGGTACTCAATATAGTAAATCTTAAATAATAGAAATACAGCGCTTATCACTGCAAAGTCTTTTAAAGTAATTCGGTAACAATTTTAATTTTTATTTTATAAGCTTTTAATTTTTGATAAAGTCGAAGCAAAGAAATAAATAAAAATATTGAGTAAATAATTTAATGTGACAGCTGAATTTAGCAAGGGTTAACAAATAATAGAAAATTGGCGAGCACATCTATCATAGGAAAAAAAGCGAAAAAAGGCTAGCAGATGCTTAAGTCTTTAAATGTCTCATAAGTTTATAACTTATAACAAGTAAAGCAGCATGATAATTTAATAGTTTTGATTTATATCAAACAGACAGGCACAAAAAAAATGCCAATAAAGGCAAACAGAGTTATTTTATTATTTTTGAATTTAATAAGGAAGGTAATGCAGAATAAAATATGGGGCGACTGATGGGACTCGAACCCACGACAACCGAGATCACAACCCGGGGCTCTACCAACTGAGCTACAACCGCCATAACTATTGCCAAGAAAGGCAAGATTGACAGGCTAAATGGTGCGCCTGGCAGGATTCGAACCTGCGGCCACCTCCTTAGAAGGGAGATGCTCTATCCAACTGAGCTACAGGCGCTCTTAGAGGACTTTTATATATCTTGGCAAGTTTAGCATAGTAGAAACTAAACCATTATACATAAAAAAAAGCCTGTAAGGCTCTTTAAATAGATGGTCGGAGTGATAGGATTCGAACCTACGACCCTCTGGTCCCAAACCAGATGCGCTACCAAACTGCGCCACACTCCGAAATTCTCTATTATCACGATAGTTTGTCACTTAACTCGTTATCGGTAACACCGCTAACTTGTTAATGTTCCTTGCTATCGAGGTGCACATATTAAGGGGTAAAGCCGGTTGTGTCAACACCTATTTTTGATTATTTTCAAAGAATCGTTAAATTCTTTTAAAAACCTTAAATCTTCCTGCAAATAGTGCTAGTACAACGTTGATTTTTACTAACCATAATACATACTGTCGTTTTCAACAGCGCTCATTATACTACATTCAAATCTGGAAGCAAGCCGCCGTTTATATTTCCGCTAATAACATTAAAGGGAATGAGCCATAATCGAGCGGGATTTGACTGTATGTTAGAGGTTTTACGACAGTCTGTACTATCACCTTTATCATAAGCTTGTTGTCTAAGCTCGACGGGTTGCCTGCTATTATCCTGCACCGGATAGACCAGCCACACTTGCTCTGCATGATAAGCCTGCGCATAACTGGTCAACTGATAGGCATCATTGGCGCTAATCGCACCAGCGTGCGCTAGGTGCTTCCATTTCATATCAATCACGTGGCTATAATGACCTGAGTTATAATTACTTGCGCTATCACTCTCACTAACCGCTACATCTTCCGGATTTTGAAATTGACTTGGAATTAGCTGAGTATCATTGTCAGCAGCTACTTTATATATCAATAAATCAGGACGAATAGACAGACACGCCTGCCCTTCTGCATCGTTTAGCCAGACACTTTGCGTTTGAAACATGGGCTTATAAGCTGGATTGGTCTGCTGAAACATTTTCGCTATGCGTTGGCTTGCCCATTGCTCAAACGCTTGATTCATATCAATCAATAAACATAAACGTGGTTGAAAGACGTTTTGATTGGCTAATGCATGCGGATTAATTCCATTTCCAGTATCAGCAGCAGATTGCTGCAATAGCCAATAAGCCAAATCTACTAACTGCTGAGCCGCTTGTAATTGCTGACGAGATAAAGGCTGCAGCGCTAACTGGCGTTTTGCTTGCAGATATAACGGCTCTAACCGCTGCCGCTCATAACGACTCAGTGCCGGCACTTGTTGCCACTGTTGTAATGATGGCAGTAATGTCGATGCCGGAAATAGCGGGGCAAGTAAGACAAGCGCGCTTTTAATCAAGCGATTACTTAGCATCTCTTGGCTCAGCACACTGCTCTCACAAACGAACTTATGTGGCTGCATGCAGTTATGGCGCAGCTGTTCCTTAATCAATAAACGACCTTGTAGCGCTGCTTGGTTATGGATTTGCATCTGATAGTGCTTGGTCGGTTGATAATGCGCCAAGCGCTGTAAAAACTGCGCAATCAACCAATCTGATAATGGCAGTACTTTAATTGGTAGCGCTGCTAATTGCGTACTAAATTGACCTAAGTTTTTCGTATTGGGTAGCTTACTTTGAGAATGGTGGCTATTGGTTAAATCTGCCAGCATACCCTGCACCCATTGGCGCGTCTGATTGATAACGCTAGATTTGGCTGAATCATGAGGCTGCAGCTGATTATGCTTGATAGACGTTTTTGCCATCAATTTGGGCAATATCTCAAGCGTCATCCTGCTAGGCAGCAAAATAACACCGACATAATGGCTAACCTTTAGCTGCCACTGTCCTTGCTGGCGTTTAATGCTAAAAACGGCATACTCTTGCGCCATTAACCAATGAAAATCCGTTACGTGCGCAAAATCACGCGCCGTCAAACGCTGGTGTTCAAACACCGTAATAATATTAGCATCAAGTGCAGTCGCATTGACGTTATTAGTGATATTAGCACTATTAATACTGCTGCCTATCGCTTTGCCATCAGGCTGTAATACTCTACTTATCACAAGCTAATACCTTGTTAATATAAACGCTGATAAACTAACGGCTTGGCAAATTCAGCGCTGTTATTCATTAAATCTGCATTAATTTTATAACTGCCAGCACTCATAGACTGATCGAGAAATGAATGCTGTCCTGCGAACAGCTGATTCGGACTACTAGCATTAGCTGAGTTATTTGCATCATTATTAATCAGCGCTTGGCTATCTTGGATAAACTGTGCGCTCATCGGCTGCTGCTCATCTTGAAAGATATATTGCAAAACAGCGACTTGTCCGCCCGCGGCTTGCGCCAATTGCGGAATTATTTGTTCAGCGAGCACCGTTTGCAATAGCTCAAGACTGGCTACTGACCATAAAAATGCATGACCTAATTGCGCCTCTGCCCCTAGCGTTTGCGTAATACGATTATTCAAACCAGTTAGTAATTTAGCCAAATTTATCGTTTGTGCTGGAGTAATTATTTCTGAGTTAAGTGTTCCTGAATCAGCCGTCTCGGACTCTTGATTGAGACTAATAACAGGCAATAATTCAGGCTGCGGCGGACAGTCAACAAAGCGAAAACGTCGACGCAATGCCATATCAAGCGGCGCTAATGAGTGGTCTTGGGTGTTCATCGTGGCATAAATATCAACGTTGGCAGGAACGCTAAATGTCCGCCCTGAATACGCCAAATTAACCGTCATCGCGTTTGCCATACCGGCACGCTTATCTGCTTCAATCAAACTTAATAGCTCGCCAAAGACGCGTGAAACGTTAGCCCGATTGATTTCATCAATTAGCATCGCATAACGCTGCTCAGGATCGTGGGCAGCGCGCTGGCATAATTTTAAGAATGCACCATCTTGAATGGCATAACTCATTTGAGATGAACTATTTGTTGTATGGCTGGATGCCGCCATCACAGGGCGGATACCTTCGACAAACTCCTCATAACCATAGGCTTGATGGAAGCTGACCATACTAAAGCGCTGCTGGCGAAACTCTTGATTTTGGCTATTATTCTCGCACTGTGCTTGTTGAAAATCGGCTAATTGCTGCGCTAAGTTACTTAACAAATCCATGCTTTCTGGAAGAAAATACCACGCGCCGCTATTATCTTTATCAAAATAAGCTTGGCTGGCTCGATTTTTATAACTCACTGTTTGTGAGCTAGCAGGCGTATGCATTTGTAGTACAGACCATGCGGTATTGCTTAAGTTTTTATCACGCGAATTTTGCGCCGCTTTGCTAACAAAAAACTCATGATTGACAATTTCTGGCACCTTAACCAAATCCTGTTTTTTAGATTTAAAATCTAAAAATATCAAACAAACGACATCACGCCAGCTTAATTCATGCAGCAACTGCCCCAATAATTCCTTGTCATTTATCCTTGGTAAATAGTCGGTATATTGCTGCGCGATTTGTAGCAAGCGATAGGTTTTACCCGTACCAGCGACGCCGGTATAAATGATATTGATAGGTTTTTGAGGAGACATATCCGGCACAGCCTTATCCAGTATTAAAAAATCACGGTAACCATAATTCAGCCACTTAAAAGTCTAACTATTATAACGTGGCTTTTTTTAAATTAAGCGCCATAGATAGTGCGACGTTATTGCTCATATTTATTGCGAGCATTTAAGATATCGTTACGTTAGTCATATTTTATAAGCGCAGCAGTTCATGTTAATAATAGTAGCGATACGGCGCTTAATGTACCATAGTTAGAAATTTACTAAGTTAGAAATGCGCCAGCGTTAAAATAGCTGCTAGGATAAAGCTTATTATCTTACTCATTCAACGCTCATTTCTAACCATCGGTTAATTAATCCGGTTTGCTAGCGTAATGAACCAACTTCGTTAATTAATATGATTAAACCACTCCAAATTGAGGAATGTTGTATGTCAGAATTATTAAAAAAACTCCCTACCAAGCTGACCAATAAACGAGCAGTCAAAGTAGCTGACAACACAAGATTGCCAGTCGAAAAACCAAATACTACTTTAAAACCCATCAGTAACCAATTTACCAAGCTGCTATCAGTCACTAAGTATTTACCTGCGGGAGCGCGCGCAAGCATTTTATCGAAAGCCTTTGGTAAAGTGGTGCCGTACGTGGGCACAACGGGCATCTACTATGAGACAGTCGACGCCAATCAAGTGGTGGTCAGCTTAAATAACACCAAAGCGGTGCAAAATCATATTGGCTCCGTCCATGCCGTGGCCATCACTTTACTTGCCGAAACGGCAACAGGGTTTATTTTGGGTTTAAACCTACCGTCTGACCGCGTATTATTGATTAAGTCTTATTCGGTAAATTTTTATCGTCCGATTAAAAAAGGTCAAATTGCCGCCGTGGCTTCATTATCGGACGAGCAACGCTTAGATATTTTAAACACCCCAAAAGGTGAGATGGTGATTCCTTGCGTGATTCATGACCGCGAGTCTAATAGTGAGCGTGACCCTATCGTCGTTGAAATGCTATGGGCTTGGGTGCCAAAATCAGAGTTAGAAGCACGCCGTCAAGGTAAAGCCGCTAAAGAACTAGAAAATAAGCAAAATGACAATGAAAAAACTGAAGATGAGCAACCTGAAAATGAAGAAAGCGGCCTAGCATCTACGCAAGAGCTAGAAAGTAATTAATTTTAATTTGTTAAAGAAGCAAATAGCTACCAAAAAATGGATTTAAGAAATACCACTATAATAAGGAGACAAGCATGTCTATATATATTAATAAACTGACTACTCAATTATCTAAAGCGGTGCTGATTAGCGCCTGTTCATTATGCTTGGGTTTTGCGGTTACTGCCAATGCCGCGCCAACGACTAATAATGCAACCGTCACCAAATCTAGCCCAGTCTTTCTCGGTGATGGTGGCAATTATCCATTTTCAGAAGCGGTACGTGTCGGCGATACGCTCTATATGTCAGGACAGATTGGTTTTAAAGACGGCAAATTGGTCAAAGGCGGCGTAAAAGCGGAAGCCAAACAAGCGCTCGATAATATCCATGAAACCTTGTTAAAGTACGGCTATCAAAAATCAGACATCGTCAAATGTATGGCGATGCTGACCGATATGGATGATTTTGATGACTTTAATAAAGTCTATAAAGCAGAGTTGGCTAAACCTTACCCTGTACGCTCAGCCTTTGGCGTTTCAGAGCTAGCAGCTGGCGCAAGCGTTGAAGTTGAATGTATCGCCGCAAAATAGCAGCGCTATTTAAAATAAGCCAAACTAACTTTTTGATTACGCGGTTATTGAGCCAATTGCACTGACTTTTGACTCAATAACCGTTTTGCTTTATACAATCGTTTTTCTTTATACAATCATAGCATCATCAGTCAGGGCGCTTTCTTTGGTTACCCGCAGCACTTCTTCTAATGTCGTCCGACCCTCTATGACTTTGCGTAGCCCATCAGCTCGTATCGATGGCGTCTGCTGACGGGCGTATTCTTCTAGCTCGTACTCGGCAGTATTACTATGAATCATCCGGCGCAAGGTATCGTCAATCGGCACCACTTCATAGATCGCCGTCCGCCCTTTGAAGCCTGAATTGTTACATTTATCACAGCCAACGGGTTTCGGCAAATTAATAATATTCTCTACTAATTTTTCAGTACCTGTACTTTTAGCATTTGCCGCTATACCAATTTCAGTAAATAATTTGGCCTGCTCGTTATCAGCAGCTTGCCAGCCATGACAATGCGTGCATAGCGTCCGTACCAAGCGCTGAGCGACGACCCCAATCAGCGATGACGATAATAAGAAAGGCTCAACGCCCATATCCTGCAAACGTGTGACTGCACCGATGGCGGTATTGGTATGCAGCGTTGATAATACCAAATGCCCTGTCAAAGACGCTTGTACGGCAATTTCCGCGGTCTCTAAATCGCGAATCTCACCAACCATAACCACATCTGGATCTTGCCGCAACATGGCGCGTAAACTCTTAGCAAAGGTCATATCGACTTTATTATTAACCTGCGTTTGCCCAATGCCATCGAGCTGAAACTCAATCGGATCTTCAGCGGTCAAAATATTACGGGTTTGGTCGTTCAAATCAGTTAATGCCGAATATAGCGTCGTGGTTTTCCCCGAACCCGTTGGTCCAGTCACCAAGATAATGCCATGCGGACGATGGATTAAGCGCTTAAGCTCGCTATAGTCATTATCAGAGAGTCCAAGATACGTCATATTGAGACGACCTGCTTGTTTATCGAGCAGTCGCATTACTACCCGCTCACCAAAACTTGATGGCAGCGTCGATACCCGCACATCGACCTCACGCCCTGCCAGTCTTAAACTGATACGACCGTCTTGTGGCACACGCTTTTCAGCGATATCTAGCTTAGCCATGACCTTGATACGCGAGACCAGTAACGGCGCCAATTGGCGTTTTGGCGTGATGATTTCTTTAAGCTCTCCATCGACACGAAAGCGTACCACTAGCCGTTTCTCAAAAGTTTCAATATGAATATCTGAGGCATTTAAACGTATCGCTTCAGACAATAGCGCATTAATCAGACGAATAATTGGCGCATCGTCTTGTTGGTCCATCAAGTCTTCCGTTTCGGGGACGCTATCTGCCAAGCTATCAAGGTCAGGATGGTCTTCAAGCCCAGCGGCGATATGCTGCGACTCACCCGTATTACCGGCATAAGCGGCATTCATGCGTTTTTCAAAATCATCGGCGCTGATACTTTCGTAATTTGGTACACCGCGCACGCCTTGCTGCTGTAAAAACCGCACCGCTTCATTAATGGCGGACAGTGGCGTGGTTTTGGTCAACACCAGTGTCGGCGGCAACTCGGGATCAATAGCAAGAATGGCCAAAATTTGATGGCGTTTTGCAAAACTGTACGGCAGCTGCAGCATAAAGACGACCTAGTGAGTGGCTAATTTAAAAAAGGACTTATAAAACAGCTTATAAAATAACTTTGAAAATGGCTTTGAAAACAGCCTTGAAAACACAATCTAATACATGCTAAAAAGTACTGCTGACTTTACTCTTTCAAGCTACCTGCTCAAATCGTTAAACTGGGTAAAGATTGTCAGTAAGCGCGCATGAGTTTGTTATAATAACATTTTGTTTTACGCAAGTAGCAAGGCTTTGATGTGATTTATGACTTTGCTGTTTAGGCAGTTATAATATTAGCATTTAGCATCGCAGGCATTTAGCCCCATAACGCCTATTTATGTTTTGCCTCTGCTACTATTTGATAAAAATTCTTATTGACCACAGTAATAACCTTGTTAGTCACCTTTGTTCGCCCGCTATTAGGATTATCCTTATGTCACAAGCTGCAAACTCTCCTATCAACGCTCAGTCATTTTCACAAGACACTTTAGCACAAGATACTTTTACTGTCGGCAGCCGTACATTTTCTTCTCGATTGTTGGTCGGTACTGGTAAATATAAAGATATGGCTGAAACTGGTGCTGCTATTGGCGCGTCAGAAGCTGAGATTGTCACCGTTGCTATTCGCCGTACTAACATTGGTCAAAATAGTAATAAGCCGAATTTATTAGATGTGATTTCACCGGATAAATATACCATCTTGCCCAACACCGCAGGCTGTTTTGATGCCGAAACAGCGGTTCGTACTTGTAAGCTTGCTCGCGAGCTATTAGGTGGGCATAATCTGGTTAAGCTAGAAGTGTTAGGTGATGAAAAAACGCTTTATCCAAATGTGATGGAAACCTTAAAAGCGGCGAAAGTGTTAATCGATGATGGCTTTGAAGTCATGGTTTATACATCTGATGACCCTATTGTCGCTCAAGAGTTAGAAAGCATGGGCTGCGTGGCGATTATGCCTCTTGGCAGCTTGATTGGCTCTGGTCTTGGTTTGCTCAATCGCCATACGCTCAGCCTCATTATCGAGAATGCCAATGTACCAGTATTGGTTGATGCTGGCGTCGGTACCGCTTCTGATGCAGCGATTGCCATGGAGCTTGGCTGTGATGGCGTGCTGATGAATTCAGCCATTGCCAATGCACAAAATCCTGTGCTGATGGCGCAGGCCATGAAACATGCTATCTGGGCAGGGCGCCAAGCGTTCTTAGCAGGTCGTATGCCGATGCGCAAGATGGCAACTGCCAGCTCGCCGCAAACCGGATACTTTTTTCAGTAGCTTTTAAACTTATAACTCAATTGAGTTTATAATCAGTTTAAGTCTCTAAAAATATGGGTTATAGCTTAATAAAATAATAAAAGCCCCGTAGCCCATGCTTTTTATATTAAGATGTTTTTATGGCTATCTTTAGGTTTTTAATCGCTTTTCACTAAACGCTTTATCCTTGTTTAACTGAATACTTATTTAATTTATCGCCATTTTTCATTCATCGTCATAAAAGGATTTATTATGCGACTTCTCACAGCAGTCGACCAGTTGTTCTTACTTCTTGAGTCGCGTAAACAACCCATGCATGTTGGGGGTCTCTTCTTATTCGAATTGCCAGAAAATGCGGATAACAGTTTTGTTTGTCAGTTAGTCAAACAGATGCAACACTCTGATGTGCCGCCAACCTTTCCTTTTAACCAAGTGCTTGAGCATTTGATATTTTGGAAAAAAGACAAGTACTTTGATGTTGAGCATCACTTGCATCATGTGGCGCTACCAAAGCCCGCCCGTGTACGCGAGCTCTTGATGTACGTTTCAAGAGAGCATGGGCGTCTATTAGATCGGGCGATGCCCCTATGGGAATGTCATGTCATTGAAGGGATCGAACCAGAAAGCGAAGGTGCTCCTGAGCGGTTTGCCTTATATTTTAAAATTCACCATTCATTAGTTGATGGCATCGCGGCTATGCGCATCGTCAAAAAATCCTTATCTCAATCGCCGACCGAACCGGTCACACTACCAATTTGGTCGTTAATGGCACGCCATCGTAATCAGGTCGATGCAATTTTGCCTAAAGAGCGCTCAGCACGGCGAATTATCAAAGAGCAAATATCTACCATTAAACCGGTGTTTACAGAACTGCTTGATAACTTAAAAAATTATGGCGATGACAGTTATGTCAGTACCTTTGCCGCACCGATGAGCGTACTCAATAAACGTATTTCAGCCTCACGGCGCATCGCTGCGCAATCCTATGAGATACAGCGATTTAACGATATCGCTGAGCGCTTAAATATCAGTAAAAACGATGTGGTACTTGCCGTTTGTGCTGGTGCTCTTCGTCGTTATCTACTATCGATAGATGCGCTACCAAGTAAGCCATTGATTGCCTTTGTGCCGATGTCATTACGTACCGATAATAGCGTGGCGGGCAACCAGTTGTCATTTGTACTGGCCAATTTAGGCACGCATTTAGACGATCCTCTCAGCCGAATTGAGCTCATTCATCGCAGTATGAATAATGGCAAACGCCGCTTCCGCCGTATGAATCAAGCGCAGGTTATCAACTATAGTGTCATCTCCTATGCGTGGGAAGGCATCAATTTGGCAACCGGTCTGTTTCCTAAAAAGCAGGCATTTAACCTGATTATCTCGAATGTTCCGGGTTCGGAAAAGCCGCTATATTGGAATGGCGCGCGGCTACAGTCTTTATATCCAGCGTCTATCGCATTTAATGGCCAAGCGATGAATATCACCCTTGCCAGTTATTTGGACAAGATTGAATTTGGGATTACTGCTTGTAGTAAAGCTTTGCCGCATGTGCAAGATATGCTCGTACTCATAGAAGAAGAGCTGCAGCTGTTGGAGCGCACCAGTAAAGAGCTTGAATTCCAAGGCATTACGGTTGAAGATAGAAGTGGCGATAAAGGTAATAATAAAACAAAAAAGCTGGCTCCATAACAGAACCAGCTTTTTATTTTCAGTATTAGCGTTTTACTATTAATCAGCTTAAGTATTAAACAGTAAAAACTATACCGCATCACCCCACGCTGGGACGACCACTTGCATCAATGGTTTCAAGAGCTTGATATTACAAGCAAAGATAGAGCCAGAGGTCATCGAGTTGTGCGCCCCTGTATGGTCAACGACCACACCGCGTGCTTCGGTCACGATAAGCTCACCGGCAGCGATATCCCACGGCTTAATAGACATCTCAAAATAACCGTCAAAACGACCAGCGGCCACATAGCACAAGTCGAGTGCAGCTGAACCTAAACGGCGAATTTGACCGCCCTCTTCAGAGATTTTTTGTAGGCTTTCAAAATGCTGTTTGGCATAAGAGATAACTTCGCCATTGCGTTTACGCTCAAGCGGATGACCGGTAGTAAATAGACCGCCGTCAATTGTTTTGCGCTCGCTCACATTGATACGGCGTTGGTTTAAACGCGCGCCTTTACCACGGCTGGCTGAGAACATCTCATCACGCACAGGGTCATAAATAACACCGTGTTGGGTGACGCCTTTATGCTGTACAGCGATAGATACGCAAAACTGCGGCACACCATGGACGAAGTTTTTGGTGCCATCTAGTGGATCAATAATCCAGCACCAGTCAGCATCTTCACCGCGACCTTCTTGCATACCAAACTCTTCACCCAAGAATGAGTGATTTGGGTAGCTGGCTTTTAACGTCTCAATCGTCAGCTCTTCACTGAAACGATCAATGCGGGTCACCAAACCATCAAGCCCTTTTGACTCAATATCTAGCTCGATTTTGTGGCGGTTTTGATGCGCATATAAAATCTCTTTACCGACTTTTTCAGCAGCACGCGCTGCGATGACGACCATGGGTTCCATAAATAACCTATTTGCTTGATGAATGAATACTACTTAAGAGATGTGACTTATAAAATGTACGAAAAATAAAACCTGCATCAAAACTCACGCTTAACTTACTTAATTAACAAGTGTCGTGATTACTTATAGTAAAAAACCATAGCCGCCTAGCGAACCAAATATATGGTTGCCAGCAGTGTTACCGCCCAAGTTGTCAAATAATTCACACCTACGGCAAGTAGGCGAGGTTTAAGCAAGGAAACAGACGTGCTTTATTTTTCAATCCGCTATTTTAGCAATTTTTTATAGATTATAGTGTTTTATTTTAGCAATTGCTGGAGCTGACTGACGACTCCTGCAACATCCAAACCACAGTCAGCCATTTGCTCTGCTTGCGAACCATGAGCGACAAAACGATCAGGGATACCAATATTACAGATTGCTGGGCGGCTATTCTTGAATGCTGGCGATTCGTTAAGTAAGTACTCATTTACCGCGCTGCCCGCGCCGCCCATAATCGTGTGCTCTTCTAAAGTAGCGATATGGGTAATGCCTTGCTCGATTAAGGTTTCGAGCAAATGGGTATCTAAAGGTTTTACCCAGCGCATATTAACCACAT
Organism: Psychrobacter immobilis; assembly: GCF_904846285.1. Taxonomy (GTDB): domain Bacteria; phylum Pseudomonadota; class Gammaproteobacteria; order Pseudomonadales; family Moraxellaceae; genus Psychrobacter; species Psychrobacter immobilis_D. The sequence goes on from NZ_CAJHAD010000010.1 coordinate 66,476, forward strand.
GTATCTGACAGTCTGACTTTATATTATCGTTAATCAGACTTTCTGCGGCTTGCTGAGCTGTATCAACCATAGTACCAAAGGCTAATAACGCCAATTTATTAGGGGCATCATCTTGACCTAATACCGATTCTACTACCGCTTTGCCAATAGGATAAAATTGTACAGGTTGCTTTATAATAGCACCTGTACCAACACCGCGCGGATAGCGTACTGCTGTACAGCCTTGATATTCATAGCAAGTATTCAGCAAGTGATAGCATTCGTTTTCATCTTTTGGCGCGGCAATCAACATATTCGGCACGCAGCGTAAAAAGGCAAAATCGAATACGCCGGCATGGGTTGCGCCATCTTCTCCTACCAAACCGGCGCGATCAATAGCAAACATCACATCAAGGTTTTGTAGAGCGACATCATGAATGAGCTGATCGTAACCACGCTGCAAAAAGGTTGAATAAATCGCTACGACAGGTTTGACGCCTTGGGTTGCCATCCCGCCTGCTAAAGTTACCGCGTGTTGTTCAGCAATTGCTACATCAAAAAAACGCTTGGGAAATTGACGCGCAAACTCAATCATCCCCGAGCCTTCTTCCATGGCTGGGGTAATGGCAAGCAGCTTATCGTCAGTAGCGGCTTTATCACATAAGAACTGCCCAAAGACTTGCGAGTATTTTAATAGTGGTTTGCTGGTTGTTAGGCTAGCTGTTACCGCTTTCTTCTCGCTATCTTCAGCAGGCAATCTACTAATAGCGTGATAGCCAACTGGATCTAATTCGGCGGGTGCAAAACCTTTACCTTTAGTAGTATAAATATGGACTAACACTGGGCCTTTTAATTGCTTGGCAAGCGACAGCACGCGTAATAGCTCAGGGATATTGTGCCCATCAAACGGGCCAAAATAGGTAAAGCCAATCGCCTTAAATATATTGTCTTCTAGCTGCGGGACATCGCGCAGCTCATTATGGCGTTTACGACGGTCATAGGCTTGCATATCAGGGCGCTGGCATAATATTGGCTCGCCTGCATCAGAGATATCAACCTGATAACCTGATTCCCATAACGTCGCTAAATGCCGCGAAAAACCACCGATAGAGCAAGAGATTGACATATCATTGTCATTTAATATCACGAGCAAATCAGCATCTTGTTGTACAGCATCGTTCATCGCTTCAAATGCCATGCCACCGGTCATCGCGCCATCGCCAATAATACAAGCAACCGTTTGTGCAATGCCTTGATAACGAAGCGCCAAGCTCATGCCCAAAGCTGCTGAGATAGATGTCGATGAATGACCAACCCCAAAAGTATCGTAGACCGACTCAGCGCGTTCAGGAAAAGCGGTTAAACCATCTTTTGAGCGAATGGTGCCAAGCTTATCACGGCGACCAGTCAGCACTTTATGAGCATAGGCTTGATGACCCACGTCCCAAACAATCTGATCTTGCGGCGCATCTAACAGATAATGCAGCGCAATGGTCAATTCAATCACGCCTAAATTGGCCCCGAAATGACCGCCACTTTGACCCGCTGAATAGAGCAGGAAAAGCCGTAGCTCATCCGCTAAAGTGATTAGCTGACTTGCGCTAAACGCCTTCAAGTCAATCGGTGCGTCTACCGTATCAAGTAGCGGCGTATGCGGACGCTCACGCGGAATTGCTGCATATGTTTTTTGCAGGTTTGATAGCGGTGCAGCAGAATCAATGGCTGACGCAGATAATGACTTAGACTGTGGGGAATGAGTTGACTGCTGCATAAAACGTACGATACCTACCAATCTGCTGACAAGATGCGACCTTAGACAGTGGCTATCACTAGTAATAATCTAAGTGGCGTTAATAATAGTGCGGACATCATAAACGGATAAATGCCATCGACTATATGTTTATTAGTACAGCCTTTAATACAACTGTGAATAACGAAAAATACGCTATTTAATATAAGGCGTTGCTTTTAATCTTATGTTGCTTTTAATCTTATAACGCTAAAGGCAGTGATAAAGATGGTGACCAATGCTGTTATAAATCCTGATGCTGCTTTATGACAATGTTTGATAATGATGTTCAATGATTTTGCATGGATAGCGAACATTGGTGACGACATAGTAATGTAAGGACAAAGACTTGTCACTGTATCCGTCAAAATAGTATGGCATAATAGCATTTATTTTTAATTGTCGCTTTAATCATCGTGCGCCGTCTGTGAACTTTGTGTGTATTTCCACTAAACAGCATTCTGATGCTGTTTTAATCAAGCACTATGTAATACTTTAGCTATTATTATAAAGCTTTAACAGACCTCTAGCGTTACGATGATCGGCTTATGCAGGACATTAATGTCATATCAATTTATCACTAGTGCCAAACTACCTACTCGTCACGGCGAGTTTGATATTCATATCTTTGAAAATGCAGACGGTCAAGAGCATGTGATGCTTACTGTCGGTCTTTCGGTGGTCAATCAAGACACTTCTATTACAGACACCGCCATTGATAATTTAAATCGCGCTGACATGGCATCAAACCAAAAAGATCAATCGTTAGCAGAGCGCCCTGTGCCACTAATACGTATCCATTCAGAATGTCTCACTGGCGACGCATTTAGTTCATTAAAATGCGATTGTGGTCCCCAACTTAATACTGCCATGCAAGCGATACAAGAAACGGGCTGCGGGGCGATATTATACTTGCGCCAAGAAGGTCGCGGGATTGGCCTGACCAATAAAATCCGTGCTTACGCCTTGCAAGATCAAGGTCATGATACCTTAGATGCCAATCTTATGTTAGGTTTACCGGCTGATGCGCGCGTTTATGATATGTGCGGACCGATGCTTGCTCATGTCGGCGTCGATAGCGTGCGCCTGATTACCAATAATCCCGATAAAGTCGCTTACTTAACCGAGCACGGTATCAATGTCGTTGAGCGCGTGCCTTTATTGGTTGGGGTTAACGATATGAATGCTGAGTATCTAGCGACCAAACGTGACCGGATGGGGCATCTGTTTGATAAAGACTTCAATACTGCCTTACACCTTAATAAATAGTAAATAATTAGATATTTTATGACCATACCAAATATAGATAACCTTGATATAGATAACCATGACAATTCTTCAAAAACCAATACGGCAGTGACGCCCACCAATAACGACATCATGCGCGTGCGTGAGTTTTTGGTCGATTTGCAAGCGCGTATCTGCCAAGCCTTAGAAGCGCAAGAGCGCGACGGCAGCAGCAAGGATAAGCCAGCAACTTTCGTTCCTGACGATTGGGAACGCCCTGAAGGCGGCGGTGGTCGCTCGTGCGTGTTAGCAGATGGTGACGTCATTGAAAAAGCAGGTGTGATGTTTAGTCATATTCATGTGCAGAACTTGCCCGCTTCGGCAACGGCTCGCCATCCTGATATTGCCGGTCGTAAAGCACAAGCAATGGGCGTTTCACTGGTTGTGCATCCTAAAAACCCTAATGTGCCGACCAGCCATGCCAACGTGCGTTTATTCATTGCCGAAGCTGAGGGTGAAGACCCCATTTGGTGGTTTGGTGGCGGTTTCGATTTGACGCCATTTTATCCAGTGCTTGCTGATTGCGTGCATTGGCATCAGGTCTGCCATGACCTCTGCGCTCCTTTTGGTGACAATATCTATCCTGATTTTAAACAGTGGTGTGATGAATACTTCCATCTGCGTCATCGTGATGAGCAGCGCGGTATCGGTGGCTTATTTTATGATGACGTCAATTTTGAGAGTCGTGGTTGGGATTTTGAAACTTGCTTTAAATTTATGCAAGCGGTCGGTAATGGCTATCTTGAGGGTATATTGCCCATCTTTGAGCAGCGTAAAAATGCACCTTACACCGAAGCGCAGCGTGAATTTCAGCTCTATCGCCGCGGACGCTACGTCGAATATAACCTTGTTTATGACCGTGGCACCCTGTTTGGGTTACAAAGTAATGGACGCATTGAATCTATCTTAGTCAGTATGCCACCGCTTGCCAGCTGGCATTATCGCTTTGAACCTGTTAAAGGGTCACCTGAGTTTGAATTGACCGATTTTTATCTAAAACCGCGTGATTGGTTGACTTTATAGTCATCATTGGCATAATAAACCACAGACGGTGTTAATTTCTGCATTGGTCATAGCCATTTTTAATCTATATTAGCTATAAAATAACAAGGGTCAGCGATAGATGCTGACCCTTGTTATTTAAGCAACAGCTATATGGATTACAAACTACCTATTAAGCAGATATAGTCGTCTTTAATACTTAAAACAACAACATAACATTTATATTCATAGTAGCAATTTAATAGGTGGCGAGCATGCAGATGCCACGGCACCTTTTTATTAGCCACGTATAAAGGAGCAATACAAATGGCACAGGTTTCTAATAATAAATCATTCAAGTCTATCGTCGGCATCACATTGATGTCAGCGGCATTAGGACTAACAGCCTGTAGTACGCCAGTCGACCCGGACGTTAAAGCGCGTCAAGACAACATGAAAAGCTGGGGCGATGCAATGGGTATCATGGGCGATATGGCTGAAGCACCAGACACATTTGATGCCGAAGTATTTAAAGAACAAGCGGCATTTTTAGCAAAAGACTCTGCCAGTCCTTGGAGTCATTTTGAAAATAAAGAAGCGATGGGTAATGCCACTGAAGCCGTTTGGAGCAACGTTGACGGTTTCCGCGCAGAAGCAGATGACTTCCAAAAAGCTACAGCTGAGTTAAATACCGTGGCACAAACAGCGACCAGTGTCGATCAAGTCTTGCCAGCGCTTGGACAAGTCGGTGACAGCTGTAAATCATGCCATACCGATTTTAAAGTGAAAAAAGACTAATAAGCATCAGTTTTCAGACACAAAAAAGCCGCTATATTAAAAATAGCGGCTTTTTTATTGATGATTTTTAAAATATATAAGCTGGTTTAGATAAATCCATATTATTAATAAGCTTATCAAGCTTTTAAAAATTAGCCCATTAAATCCGCTTGTACAATTTCAATCCAGTAACCGTCAACGTCTTTGATAAATGCAATATTTTTCATACTACCGTCTTCAGGACGTTTTTTAAACTCAACGTTGTTTTTATCAAACCAAGCAACCGCCTCATCAAGGCTTGGCACACTAAAGCAAATATGACCAAAACCTTGTGGTTCATCATTGCCATCGTGATAACTAAAATCCGCTTGGGTTTCAGTGCCATAGTTATGTGTTAACTCTAAAATACCACGCTGACGGAAGGCGAAAATCTCTAAGTCATCACCAGCGGGTAAATTATCACGCTCACTATCAGTAAGCTTAGCCAAGAAATATAAATCAAAACCAATCGCTGGGAATTTTTTCACCGCCAATAACGTCATCCCTAAGACACCGGTATAAAAAGCCAGTGATTTGACAGGGTCTTTTACGCGCAGCATGGTGTGATTAAAGGTATAACCTGATGTCTGAGTTGAAATGGGCTGAACGCCTTCTGCATTTACGCTACTTTTAGGTTGAGCTATCGTTTTTTGGTTAATAGCATTTTGTTTATTATCCAAATTTTCTGAATCAGTCATAATTATTCCCGTATTTAAATATTTTAATCATCATTTAATAGTCATAAATCATCAATAGCGGATACGTTCTCGATGATAAAGTGTACCCACTATCCTAAATAGTTAATGATAAATGACTATTAAGCGTCTAAAAACCGTACTTTTCCAGTCTCTAAATCATACTCGGCACCAACGACGAGCAGCTGACCGCTATTGGTTAGGTCTTCTAATGCGCGCGAACCATGCTTCAATTGGCTGACTGACATACGTACATTGGCGCGAATAGAGCGATCGACCAGCTCATCAGCATCGACATCTTGCCCATTGGCAGTTGCAAGCTCATGCAAGTTGTAGACGCTAGGACGGATACGATCGACGATTGACTGTAAGTTTGGTGAGTAGTTTTGCTCAGGATTAATCAGCGCCTCAACGCACGCAGTCACAGCGCCACAATGTGAATGCCCAAGGACTACGACCAATTTGGTGCCAAATTTTTCGGCGGCAAACTCAACCGAACCAATTTGCGATGGCGCAACCACGTTGCCCGCTACGCGTATGACAAACAAATCGCCCAAGCCTTGATCAAACACAATCTCAACCGGTACACGTGCGTCCGAGCAGCCCAAAATAATCGCTAAAGGGTCTTGATCATTGATCAGCTCGGGACGTTTTTGCATACAGGGGTCGGTGCTGGTCAAACTTTCCACGTAGCGCACATTACCTTCTTTGAGTAGTGCCAGTGCTTCTTGACCAGTTTTTGGGCGGTTACTGTTAGGCATAAAGAGTCCTTGTTTATCAAAATGGTTTAAATTATAAATTGCTCTAGCATTCTGTTTTCTACTTTAAATTACTTTTGCAGCTAAGCTTAGCTTTTAAGCTTGGCCGTTTGCTATTGCAAATATCCTTGTATTTAGCATACATAAAATTATTGTATAGCAACCAAGCCAAAAAACGGTAAAAATTCTTTATTCTAAGGGCGCTATATTTCAAGCTGATTTTATTTTGCCTATTTTTTTCTTTAACAACCTAAACCAAACAACCGATAACGAACTTGCACTGACTTATAGCAAGGGTTTGTTATAATATGCAGCAACCAGACTCCATATATATCCATCGCTTATCGCCATACTTAACACCATGTAAATTGCTGCCAGTATCTATTATTTTAGCGCTACTGAGCATTTGGTGTTTTAGGAACCAACCTTATGACCGAATCGAATATAAACCTGCAAACCACGCCTGCGTTGCCTAATCCTGACAAGGTACTGCTACAACTGACTGGTCTACAAAAAATTTATGATCAAACCGAAGTCTTAAAGGACATCAACCTTGATATTCAGCATGGTGAGTTTATAACCCTGCTTGGTCCATCAGGCTGTGGTAAAACGACATTGCTACGCTTAATTGCTGGTTTTGAGCAGCCAAATGCTGGGGCAATTTATCTTGATGGTATGCAAATGGCAGGCCTGCCCGCCGATAAGCGTCCGGTCAATACCGTGTTTCAGCAATATGCGTTATTTCCGCATATGACGGTGGCGCAAAACGTCGCTTATGGGCTTAAACTCAAAAAAGTACCGAAAGATGAGATTCAAACACGGGTGCGTGAGATGCTGGCGATGGTACAGCTTGAACATCTTGCCAATCGTCGACCGCAAGATTTATCCGGTGGTCAGCAGCAACGGGTGGCGATTGCACGCGCGGTAATCAATCGTCCTAAACTATTATTGCTCGATGAACCACTATCAGCGCTCGACCATAAGCTGCGCCTACAAATGCAATCTGAGCTTAAACGTCTGCAACGTGAGCTTGGCATTACCTTTGTCTTTGTCACCCATGATCAAGAAGAAGCGCTGTCCATGTCAGACCGCATTGCGGTGATGAAAGACGGCAGATTTCAGCAAATTGGCACACCGATTGAAATTTATGAAACCCCTGCCAATCTATTTACCGCCAAATTTATTGGTGAGACCAATTTATTTAAGGCGGAAGTCAAAGGTGTTTATCCTGAGCAGCCCGATCGCGATGGTCGTGTGACCAATGGCCGTATTGAAGTCGAAGTCTGCGAAGCGCAAGCGCAAGAGGGTCCGACGACCTTACGTAATCTGCGCCGTCCTGACTTTGCCAATGACGTACAAGTCGGCGATATCGTTAATTTACTATTGCGTCCAGAAGATTTGCGCATTTATGACCCCAATGATAAAGAGCATAGTGGTTTATTAGGGCGCGTGATTGAGAGTAATTATAAAGGCAGCACTTTAGACTCAATTATTGAGCTGGCTAACGGGCATATTATTAAAGCCTCGGAATTCTTTGATGAAGATGACCCAAGTTTTGATTACAAGCTTAACGAAGGCGTTAAAGTGTCATGGGTAGATGGCTGGGAATGGGTACTGCCAGAAGAAGATACGCTTGATAATGGGGTGGATAATAGTACTAGCAAATTAGCTTCCCAAAAGGATATCAGCTAATGGCGCGCACTAACTTAAGTAATAAAAAATCAAGTAATAAAAACTTGAGCAACAGAAGCCCTTTTCGTACTGCCACGCTATGGCTAATTTGGGGCTGGCTGCTTATCTTTGCGCTATTGCCAAATATACTGGTGATTGCCGTTAGCTTTTTGACCCGTGATAGCACCGCTTTTATTAGTTTGCCAGTCACTATCGACAGCTACGTACGCATGATTGACCCGCTTTATTTTGATGTCTTTGTGCATTCATTATGGATGGCGGGCATCACCACGGTTATCTGCTTATTACTTGGCTACCCGTTTGCTTGGTTTGTATCTCGAGTCAGTAAACGCTTGCAGCCACTGTTGATGCTCATGCTGATATTGCCATTTTGGACCAACTCTTTGGTACGGACTTATGCGCTAAAACTATTATTTGCCAGTAATGGCTTGATTAACAAATCCTTATTAGCCATCGGCATCATCGATGCCCCCATTGATATTTTATATACTCAAGGCGCGGTCATTGCCGGTTTAACTTATTTATTATTTCCCTTCATGGTGCTGCCGCTGTATGCAGTATTTAGCGATTTGCGCAATGATATGCTGCTTGCTTCGCAAGATTTGGGTGCTTCAAAACGACAAACCTTTTGGCATGTGGTACTACCATTAACGACACCGGGGATTATCTCAGGGGTGCTGTTGGTATTATTACCAGCGATGGGGATGTTTTATGTCGCCGATATTTTGGGCGGCTCGCGTAACTTATTGGTCGGTAATATTATTAAAAACCAGTTTTTAGATGCGCGTGATTGGCCATTTGGCGCCGCAGCCAGTGTGCTATTAACGCTTGCCATGGCAGTATTATTACTCGCTTATCGCGCCAGTAGCCGCCGTATTGGCAAGACTGATTTTAGCGAGGTGGCTTAATGAATAGCGCACCCATAAAAACCAAACGCTCTATCAAGCGACCTAGTATCGGTAGTATCGCTGCCAAAGGCTATCTCGGTCTGATTTATATTTTATTATATCTGCCTATTATCGTTTTGGTGGTGATGTCTTTTAATAAATCAAAAATCGGTTATAACTGGGGCGGCTTTAGTTTAAAGTGGTACGAGTCGTTATTTAATAACCAAGCAATGCTTGACGCCTTTTGGCATTCTATAGTCTTGGGCTTAGTTGCCGCCACGGTTTCGACCGTTATAGGCACCTTGACCGCACTGGCGCTACATCGCTATGACTTTCGCGGTAAAGGGCTGCTAAATGGCTTGTTATTTGTGCTGATGATGTCACCTGAGATTGTCTTAGCGATATCGCTATTGGCGCTGTTTTTATTAATCGGCCTGCAACTCGGTTTTGTCTCGCTGCTATTAGCGCACATTACGTTTTGCTTGCCGTTTGTGGTCATTACCGTTTTTGCGCGCTTAAGCAGTTTGGACGAGCGTTTGATGGAAGCGGCGCGAGATTTAGGTGCGAGCGAATCAACGATGGTACGTACGGTGTTGATTCCAGTGATTTTCCCTGCGGTTATGGCTGGCTGGTTACTTGCCTTTACCTTATCGCTCGATGATGTGGTGGTATCGACCTTTGTGACCGGTCCTAGCTATGAGATTTTGCCGTTACGTATTTATTCTATGGTGCGCGTGGGACTTAAGCCTGAGGTCAATGCCATTGGGACGATTTTATTGGTTGCTTCATTAGTTTTAGTGGTTATCTCGCAATTGCTCCTACGTCGGCGCTGATTTTAATTTTACTGTCATAACAGCTTTAACATCATATTAGATAAAAAGTTTTAATCGTTCTTTCAGCCTTTATAAGTCGCAATTACTTATTTCTTTAACGTCAGTGGTTAGGTTATTTTATGCTAGAGCTCCGTCATCTTAATACACTAACTGCGCTGCGAGCCCATGGCTCATTGGCCGCTGCTGCCGATGAGCTACATGTCACCGCCTCTGCGGTCTCGCATCAGTTAAAAGAGTTAGAGAATTACTACGATATTAGCTTGGTCAATCGGCGCACGCGTCCGCTGACTTTTACGCCAGCAGGTAAAACGGTACTGGCACTTGCTGACAGCATCATGCCACAGGTCACGCGTACCAAAGCAAACTTAAAACGTTTAGCTCATGGTCAAGCGGGTCGATTGCGCTTGGCCTCTGAATGTCATAGCTGCTTTGATTGGCTGATGCCGATACTTAATCATTATCGCCGTGAATGGTCGGATGTCGAGCTGGATTTCGCCACTGGTTTTGAGCCTGAGCCGCATCACTTATTGATGGAAGGTGATATCGATTTATTGATTACCACCAGTAATTTACCGATAGAAGGCATCAGCTATCAGCCATTATTTGAGTATGAAAGCCGTTTGGTGCTGTCGCCTACGCATGACTTGGCTGAGCAACAATTCATTCATGCTCATGACTTGGTTGATCAGACCTTGATTGCTTATCCGGTGGAAGCTAAGCGCCTCGATATTATTGCCAATTTTATGACACCAGAGCAAGTCAGCTTTAAAAGCATGCGTACCACAGAGCTGACGGCCATGCTTATTCAATTGGTTGCCAGCGAACGCGGTGTAGCAGCATTACCTGATTGGGTGGTCGCTGAATATGAGAAAAAAGGCTGGGTGGTTTCGCGGCCGTTAGGTAAAGGCGTCTACTGTCAGCTCTATGCGGCGACACGCACCTCGAGCCAAGATACCGCTTATATGCAAGGGTTTGCCAGTTTATTAGAAGGTATCGTAAAACCGGTATAGAGGTGATCTTTGCTAAAACAATAAAAAAGAGCCGTATTAAAAATTAATACGGCTCTTTTTTATTGCTACATTTTTATTATTATAAAACCAACTTAAAGAAATAGAATCCAAGCGCGGTTGCTAATAATGTCAGCCCTACGTGTAATCCAATGAGTCCTAAGCCCGCAAGCAGTTTACCATTATTAATAAAGGTAAATACTTCAACACTAAAGGTGCTAAAAGTCGTCAGTCCGCCCAAAAAACCAGTTATCACAAACAACCTTATATTGGGAGACAAGCTACTGCCCACGCGTTCAAACCACACTAAGGCTAGCCCTATCAAAAGTCCACCTAAGACATTGGCACCTAAAGTGCCGAGTGGTATCCAACTATGCAGCGGATTAAAACGCGCCAGCCAGCCTCGCAGGCAAGCACCAATAGCAGCACCTAATCCAATCGCAAGCCACTGCATAAGCTATCCTTGAGTGATATAAATATTGATGAGTTAGATATGAAATACCTTGTAGAGCTTATAGCGCAGGCAGCTCGGTCATCGGCCAACGCGGTACGCAGCTAACAGCTAAATCATCTGCTTGACCTGCTTGCAAGCGCTCGTAACCGGCATAAGCAATCATCGCGCCATTATCGGTACATAACGCTGGCGGTGCGTAATGAACAGTGGCATTAATTTTAGCAAGCTCGCTCTCTAATGTCTCACGCAAATGACTATTAGCACTGACGCCTCCCGCAATGACCAATCGGCTCATCTCGACCTGTTTAAGCGCTTTGACGCATTTTTTTACCAAGGTATCGATCACCGCATGTTGAAAGCTTGCGGCAATATCCGCGCGCACTTGTGGATCGCTAGCAGAACCATTGCCTGAGCCGCCTGAACATGGGGTATCTTTAATCAGGTTATGCACCGCCGTTTTCATACCACTAAAAGAAAAATCCAAACCGCGATGCAGCATCGGGCGCGGTAAATCATAAGCATTTTTGTCGCCGCTTTCCGCTAATTTGGCAATATTTGGCCCACCAGGGTACGGCAGACCGAGCATTTTTGCCGCTTTATCAAAGCACTCACCCGCCGCATCATCAATGGACTCACCAAGGATTTCATATTGACCGATACCATGAGCGGCAATAAGCAAAGTATGACCACCAGAAACAAGTAAGGAAACAAACGGAAATGCTGGGGGATTCGCTCCCATCAAAGGTGCTAATAAATGCCCTTCCATATGATGAACGCCAATCGCTGGTATATTCAAGCCATAAGCTAAGCTGCGCCCAAATAATGCGCCAGTCATTAGCGCACCAATAAGCCCAGGGCCTTTGGTGTATGCAATAGCATCAATCTCATCTTTAGTGATATTGCACTGCTCTAGTAATTCGTTAAACAAAGGCACCAGCTTACGAATATGATCGCGACTGGCAAGCTCAGGCACCACACCGCCATAAAGGGCATGTAGCTCTATCTGCGAGTACAGCACTTGCCCAAGCAGACCTTTATTGTCGCTATCTATCTGCTCGCTATCGAAAATCGCTAGACCAGTCTCATCGCAAGAGGTCTCTAAACCCAATACTTTCATCTATGTGCCTTTATATTTTGTTTTACCGCGTTTATAACTGTGCATCGTTTATTATGACTATGCAAAGTTTATTGCTTAAAAACAGCTTTTTAGAATATACGTTATAGCGGTATTGCATGGCCAATAAAAAACCGCCACTGTTGGCTTACAATGGCGGTCATTCTAGCAAATTTCAACAAGCAATATTAGCTAGCTGCAGCAACCATATAATCAACTGCGGCATGAACTTGTGCTTCAGTGACGTCTCCAACCGCTTGCGCAGGCATTTTATTAAAGCCTTTGGCAGAATGCATACGTAATGTTTCTATGTCTTTGGCAAGGTGTGGCGCCCAAGCTGCTTTATCACCAAATTTCGGCGCTTCAAGCAAACCATTTTCATGACAAACTTTACACTGTTTTTCGTACAGCTGCGCACCAGCATCTGCGGCCAACACTTCAGGCTCAGCAGCAGCTTCAGGTTCAGCTTCTACGACTGGCACTTCTGTAGGCTCTGCTTCAACCGCAGGCTCAGGGGTTACCACTTCAGTTTCTGCAGCAGGCGCTTCTGGCTCTACTACTACCGTTTCTGTCTCATTAACCGCGGCAGGTTCTTCTGCCTTATTGTCACCGCCACTACAAGCACTAAGTGCCAATAACGCACTAAGACTTAGGCTAGATAACGCTAATTTAGTAACCGATTTTTTCTTCATTTTTTGCTGAATAGTCATAGTTATTCCTTCATCTATAGATTATTGGTGATAAACCCCAATGTAATAGCTGGCATAGTAGTCAAAAGCTGGCAATGATGAATCGCTATTATTAATCGAGTGTGCTGCTTACTAACTCGTTTGTTTATTGCTATTGATTGCTTGCGGGCGCATTAGCAGTCGCATCAGTACCTGCCATCTCTGTACCCGTACTAGCCACTTCGGTATCCGCACTTGCAGTGGCTGGCGCTTCTGATGCATCAGTGGCAACTGTACCATCTTGTGCAGTAGCAGTTTCAGTACCTGCTGCAGTATCAGCAGTCGCGTCTGTCTCAGCCGCTGGCATTGGCGCAGTTTCTGGGAAATCTAGCTTTTCTGCTTCAGGCGCATTTTTACGGGCAAGCTCTGCCGCTTCGTCTACTTTATCTTTTGCTAAGACTTCACCAGACTCTGCGCCCGCTGCTTCTTTATCATTGCTACAAGCACTGATACTGACGCCCATTGTAAGAAGCAAGGTCGCCCATAATGCCGTACTAACCGCTGTTTTTTTCATGCCAATTTTCATCGAAAAATCCTCAATATGATAGCTATAAAAGCCTTGTAGCGCCTGCCTCTACTTTTAGTTTAGGTTTCAAGGTCAGACTGAACATAGCATAGCATAGAGTTAATATAAGCCGTTATTGCCAAACAGGTGTTTTGTCCATCTTTTATTGATGATTTGTTAAAAGATTATTAAAAATATTAACACTTCTACTTGAGTTAACGTCCTATTAAATTTGTACCGCTCAGTGTATGGTTAGTGACTGATACTTAAAATAGATACGCGAAAGCCTTTGACTTTGCTGCCATTTTTTATTAAAATAGGCGCCCTTGTGCTATTGCGCAAGATTATCCTAGTTTGAGCTGATGCCAGTAATCTTGAGATATTACGGCTAAACACTAATATACAGCCAAACTAATGCCCTTATATCTCATCCTAATCGAGGAGTCTTCATGCCTGCAGTTAAGGTTAAAGAAAACGAACCAGTTGATATCGCTATCCGTCGTTTCAAACGTGCTTGTGAAAAAGCTGGCGTATTGGCAGATGTACGTAAGCGTGAATTTTATGAAAAACCAACGCAAGTACGCAAGCGCAAAGCAGCTGCTGCAGTAAAGCGTTATAAAAAGAAATTACAACGCGAAACTATTCGTACCACTCGTATGTACTAATCGATTATTCGACTAGCTAAATACCAGCACTACACTAACGCCACTGTTATCGATAAATAACAGTGGCGTTTTTTATGCTACAATTTTTGTTATTCATGCTGGTAAATACTCAGCAGATTTTTATTTAACACTTTATCCCCTATTACTTTATCAACAGTTATTTTACTAAAAATTATTTTATCCATACTCATAAGGAATAATAACAATGAGCCAGCTTAAACAGACGTTAACTGACACCATCATCGTCTCTATGAAAGCACGTGAGATTGAACGAGTCAAAGTCCTACGTAACGTACAAGCGGTTATCAAACAAATCGAGATTGACCGTCAAACAGAACTTAACGATGCCGAAGTACTTGAGATTTTACAAAAACAGCTCAAGCAACGCCATGAATCCTTGACTATTTTTACCGAAAACGGTCGCGATGATTTGGCAAACAAAGAGCAGTTTGAGATTGATATTATCAATGAATATATGCCAAAACAGATGGATGATGCCGAGCTTGCCGCTTTGGTCAATGCCGAAATCGCTGCACAAGGCGCCACATCGATGCGTGATATGGGCAGCGTGATGGGTGTGTTAAAGAATAAAACTGCGGGCCGTGCTGACCCTGCCTTAATCTCTAAACTGGTGAAAGACGCTTTGCAAGGTTAATTGAAGTTAAGAAAAGCGATAGTTAGTTTGAAATAAACTTGATACGTTAATAACCACATGCGACTGTTATAAATTTTCCTTGCTTGCTGCTATCACAGATGCTAAGAAAAATTCATCCCAGTCGCACTGTATCGATTTTAAAGCCCGTCTGCTATATATTCTTAATTATTGTATAAACTTAAGCTCTCAAACAACCGCCTAGGGCTTAAAGTCTTTGGCGGTTTTTACCGCTTTGATTTCCGCATTAATATTGGCCAGTAACGGTCGGGCGCTGCTCGCTTGCGCAGTTTTTTGCATTTGCTCAGTCAATTGCTTGGCTTGCGTCAACGAGGTCAGCGCACGCTCATAGCGTCCACTCCACAGCTGGTCATGACTTCGATAACGCAGCGCATTGATGGTGGCAATTTTTGCAAGCGGCACCGAGTCGGTAGTTTTAGCAATTTTCTCATTGGCCAATTGCAAACTTTGCCACGCATAACGGTCATTTGGCTGCTGCTCAGTCAAGGGTTTAAGCAATGCTTGCGCTTTGGTTGGCTGATTGCTATTGGTCAGTGCTTCCGCTAAATAAAGACGCAGGTCACGGCGCTCAGGATAAAGGCGCTGCTGACTCTCGAGCAGTTCAGCCGCTTGTTGCCATTTATTTTGCTCAGTAAGGATTTGGCTTTGGGTAATGGACAATAACGGCTCTAATACTTGGCGCTGCGTTGCGGGTAATGCCGACAGCTCATTATATATCTCATTGGCCTCGCCAAAGCGCTGCTGCTCGCCATACCAATACATCAGCGCCAATTTTGCCCCGACGCTATTTTTAGCGGCAGTCGTCAGTGCGGTTTCAGAGACATGCTTGCCGGTACTTTGCGTACGCCAGTACAGTAAATCAAACAACGCTTGATGGCGCTGCTGCTTTGACAAAGGCAATGCATCATAACGCTGAGCACGGCTTTGCGACTCACTTAAACGCTCATTGCTTAAAGGATGCGAGCGCACAAAACTGGGTAAGAATTGATTGGCGGTTTGGTTCAATTGGCTTTTTTGATTCATCGTCGCAAAAAATCGCGGCATGGCGCGTGGATCGTAACCAGCTTGGTTCATGATTTGCATACCGACGCGGTCAGCATCACGTTCATTATTACGGCTAAAAGCCATGCTGCTATTCATCGTCGCGGTTTGACTGCCCATCATAACGGCAGCGGCTGCATCACCATCGACCGCTGACGCGGCAATCGCTGCCAGCATGCCGCCTACTTGCATCAGCAAGGCTTTTTTACGCTCATCCGCGCCGCTCTCATAATGATGCTGACTAATATGTGCCACCTCATGGGCAACGACGCTGGCAAGTTCATCCATACTGCTCGCCGCTAGTATCGTCCCCGTATTGAGACCAATAACCCCACCTGGCGCCGCAAAAGCATTGATACTGGGATTATCAATAATAACCAAGCCAAGTGGCGCTTGCTGTCGGGCTTGCGCATTTAGTCGCCATGTCATCTCCTTGACCGTTTCTTGAATCCAAGGGTCATGCTCCATCTTAGTACGACCATTAATGTTTCTTAATGACCATTCGCCAAGCAGTTTATTTTCATACTGCTCCGCAAAGCTTAACCCCTGCCCGCGCAAATTGGGCAAATCTAACTCTTCAGCATTGGTAGGCTGCCATGAATCATAAGCAAATGGTGCCGCTTGCGTGCTAATACTGTTGGCAGTGGTTGCTAGCGCCAGTAAAGTAGCAGATATGCCAACCCTTAGCACAACAGCACCTTTTAACGTGTTTAGCAGCGATGGTCTATGAGAATAATACAAGTGCGTATCCTATACGAGTAATCATAACGTCTTTTTGACTATACGAGCTTGTTTATTCAAGGTCAATTGTCGTCTGCTTCTGGCTACCAATCACGCTGCCGTGCGTCACGATTGTGCAACATGATTGTGTAAATCTAGGCTGTATAAATTTATAGTCCGAATTTAAATTTAAATACATCGCCTAATGCTAATAAGACGTGCTGATTGACCAAACATTATGATGATTATATTCAACTGCAATTATATAGTGGCAATTTGCTATAATGGCAAGTCATGATAAAGGCTTCTGAGCAATACTGTACTAAGCCAAGCGCTGTTAAACACTGATATTTTATAGGTTTATTTTATGTCCTTTGATAACCAACCCATCATTGTACTAGGTGATTATACTTTTCACTTATCAGAGACTTTGCCTGAACCAAAACAGCAAGTGATAAGACAACTGATGGATTTATTGACCGACAATACTATTAGATTAATTGATAACGTTAAGCTAAATGACAACTCAGGTCTGACGCAAACAACCATTCAGATTAAAGATATAGTAGATGGGCGCGGACTTGCCTGCCCGATGCCGCTGCTAAAAACTAAGGTAGCATTACGTCAGGTAGCCGTGGGTGAATCACTATATGTGGTTGCAACTGACCCAAATTCGCAAGCCGATATCACTGCTTTTTGTGCGCAGAGTCAGAAAACGGACACAACAAATCCGTTATTATTGCTTATTAATAAGAAAACAGTGTCAAATAGCGAAGAAGCTATAGCGACAAAACCTAGAGATTCTGTTGATACAATATATCACTTCATCATTACCAAAACTGATAGCAACTAAGCGGCGCTATCCTTTACAATTACAACTATAAAGATTTTTATCTGACTCATTGCTTATCTATTTAACCAAGGTCAAGAATATGGCTAATACTTCTACTAACGCTGCAAACTCCCGTAAAAAGGACAGCGCAGCGCCTATAAAAAACGAAGCACGTGATGCGGCGTTAAAAGCGGCGGCTGCGCGTCCGCCTTATGACGCCAGTGCGCTTGGCGATACTAGTACCCGCGATTTGGTTCCTGCGATGCCAACGCATCTATCTGCGCCTGGGGTAAATTTGGGTGCCTATATTAATACCGTGCATCAAATACCAATTTTGACACCAACCCAAGAGCAAGAGCTCGCCCATCGCTATTACGATGAAGGTGATGTTGAAGCCGCGCGCCTGCTAGTTATGTCACATCTGCGCTTTGTTATTCATATTGCCCGTAGCTATTCAGGTTATGGTCTGCCACAAGCGGATTTAATCCAAGAAGGCAATTTAGGCTTAATGAAAGCCGTTAAACGCTTTGATCCTAATAAAGGCGTACGTTTAGTATCATTTGCCGTGCATTGGATTAAGGCTGAAATTCACGAATTTGTCATTCGTAACTGGCGCATTGTCAAAGTTGCTACTACCAAGGCACACCGTAAATTATTCTTTAACTTACGTAGTCTTAAAAAGACCAATAATCAGCTAACTCTTGAAGAGGCCGATGCGATTGCCAATGACTTAAATGTGACACGCAAGCAAGTGCTTGAGATGGAATCGCGCCTGACATCGTATGATGCGTCATTTGAAGCGCAATCGAGCGATGATGATGATGGACGCTATGCGCCGCAGCTGTTCTTAGAGGACGGTATCGACCCTGCTGAGATGGTTGAAGAGTCTGATTGGGAAGAAAATAACTCATCTGCCTTGCTTGCTGCAATGGATACCTTAGATGATCGTTCGCGCGATATCGTCGAGCAGCGCTGGCTTTCTGAGCAAAAATCAACCTTACATGAACTAGCGGCGGTTTACTCTATATCGGCAGAACGTGTACGCCAAATCGAGAAGAATGCCATGGATAAAATCCGTGAAGCCATGACCATCGATAGCGTGATTTTACCGGATGATATTCAGTAAGTTGCTTATCAGATAAAGCTGCTTATCAGATGAAAAGCGCCATTATTAAAGCCCCTTCTATAACACGAGTTTTACCATGCTAAATTGGATAAGTATTGCGGCGCTTAATTTGGCTATCGCCGTGGCTTTAGGCGCCTTTGGTGCTCATGGTCTTAAAGCTATCGTCAGCTCTCAGCAGCTTGAATGGTGGCAAACGGCTACCTTATACTGGTTCATACATGGGCTTGGATTGTTACTCGTTGGCATACTCATTCGCCTTAACTATACGACTCAAACCACAGCTTGGTTATTACAAATCGGGGTGATTATCTTTGCCGGCAGTTTATATGCGATGACGCTTGGTGCGCCGCGCTGGTTTGGGGCCATCACCCCTATCGGCGGCGTATTGATGATTGCAGGTTGGTTATGGCTTGCTGTATCGACGTTCCGTTTAGGTCATGTTACTTAACATCTACCTGTTTAATAGTTATTTTCTTAATATCTATTTCGGTTTAAATAGTCAAAACGCTTCATCAATCATGCCAAATAAATTATTGGCAATCATATATAAAACATCAGTTAAATATCAGATTATATAAAAGAAGAGCTGATAAAAAGGAATCTCAAGTCATTAGGGAGCACATACTATGAGTAATATTAGTGTAAACGGTAAAAGATTGCAGACTACGCACCAAACGGTACAATTGGTCGTCAATGAGCTTGGGCTTAGTAGTGGACGCTATGCCGTTGAAGTCGATGGCGAGCTGATACCAAAAAGTGAGCTTGATAAGCTGCATATCGTTGAAGGTATGAATATCGAAGTCGTACAAGCGGTTGGTGGCGGCTAGTATTTATAAATCATACAGCCTAAAACAAGATAATAAAAAAGACCTCAACAATGATACGTTAGAGGTCTTTTTTTTGCTTAGCTTAGTCAGCTTAGCATGTCGTTTTAATTACCAAAGCTGTCAATCATTTATCATTAATCATCCTGCTATTTATACTATTTATTGATTGGCTAAGATTGATTAATATTGCGACAGCAAATCCTATAATGGCAATTAAATCGCTGGTGCTGCTTCAGCATCTTCTAAATCTTCATAGCGTTCATCACGTCCTGGACCCTGAGTTTTCTTGCGGTCTTGACGGGTTTTATATTTACGCACTTGTCTATCAAGTTTGTCTGCCATCTCATTGATAGCTTTATACATATCATCTTCAAGCGCTTGAACAAACATCTCTTGACCTGCCACTCGCATAATCGCTTCGGCTTTATGGGTCTTTTTACCGCCATCACTTGCGCCGCTGTTGTCTAGCGATAATATCACTTTAATACTTTGAATCTGATCGAAGTGACGCTCTACCTTTTCAAGTTTTTCGCGAACGGCTTTGTCCATGGCATCGGTAATACTGATATGGTGACCACTGATAGAAACATTCATATTATTGTCCTTTTATTATTGCTTATATTTTTACTTAAAATCAACAGATGAGCCAGCATTGCTGCTTTTATCACCCTGCCTTACCAAACATTTACCTTGTATCTTTTTTATCTCAGATGGCTTAGCTTTTAATTTTTAATTTTTTAGTGACTAACGCCTTTATTCCTCTACTCCTTTATTAAAATAAAAATGTATTTTTATCATATTTGATGATTAATAATTTATATAAATAAGCCAAACCGATACTTGGTCTTCGTTGTTGGTATGACTCTAATTTGTCATGAAAAGCGAATAGTAGCAAGACGTTAAAATGTAACCAAATGTAATAATAACTGATGTTTCTTTTATGTTTCTATATAATCAAAAAATTTTATTTTTTATTTCATTTGAAAATACTTTAATCACAGCAGCCCGCTATTTATAAGCCATTGAATCGCAACAATTAATACTTTTGTTTGCGCTGAGTGGAGGAGCCAATATTCATGGCTTCACGGTATTTAGCCACCGTTCGTCTAGCAATATCGATACCTTCTGCCAATAGAATATCTTTTATGCGACTGTCAGAAAGCGGTTTTTTTGGGTCTTCATCAGCGATGAGCTGTCTAATCATAGCGCTGATAGCAGTTGAGGAGATATCACCGTCGCTACTGCTAACATGAGATGAGAAGAAATGCTTGAGGGAAAATAACCCTTGTGGCGTCAAAATGGTTTTGCTAGTGGTCAGTCGCGAGACGGTCGATTCGTGCAAATCCACTTCTTCGGCAATGGCTTTTAAAATCAGGGGTTGCATAGCGGTTGCGCCATATTGCAAAAACTCTTGCTGGTAGCGCACGATACTGGTTGCAACTTTTAATAGGTTTTGATTGCGCTCTTCGATACTACGAATAAACAAGCGCGCGTCAGTGAGATTTTCACGCAGATATTGATTATCAGGGCTATCATCACCGCGTTTGACTAAATTGGCATACTCTTGATTGACCCGTAGCTTGGGCAAGGTTTCAGGATTGAGGCGCACCTGCCAGCCATCTACCTGCGCAGTAGTATCGCTGCCGTTTTTGTTATTGGTGGTGTTATTGCTATTGTGACGGCGAATAGGAGTAACCAACACATCAGGAATATCGTAGCTTTCTGATGGCTGCATATAATCAGGCTGACTGCTTTGGAATAACAAGCCAGGTGACGGGTTCAAAGTACGTAATAGAGTAAGAGCGGGTGTAATGTACTCAGGCGCGAGTCCCGTCAGCTCAGTTAAGGCTTTGATATTATTACTGACGAGATGCTCACTAGCTGAGAGAAGCGCTTGCGCTTCTTTAAGATACTTTGTATTTGTATCAAGCTTGCATAATTGAAGCGCTAAGCATTCATTGAGAGTGCGCGCGCCAACACCAAGCGGATCACACGATTGGATAATGCGCAGTACCGCCATGACCTCATCATGCTCAACACGCTCATCCCATTGGTAAAAGCTTGCCATGGTATCAAGGCTTTGTAATAACTCGTCGATATCAAGGCGTATAAAGCCCATGTCATCCATAGAGTCCATCAAGTATTCAGCGATGAGCGTATCTATTTCGGAAAGATGTTTGAAATTCAGCTGCCAGCGTACATGGTCTTGAATTCTCGCGCTAGTACTGCCTTGATAACTATCAAACTCATCGTTCGTGCTACTGCCTGAACTTTTAGCGACGGACGTATAGTTGTCAGTATCAAAGCTACTATACCCCTCTCCACCCAGCGCATCACTTTCTATTGCATCATCGTCAAAACTGGATTGTTGTAATTTATCCAAACTGTCACTAAAGTCATTATCATATTCAGAGGCATTATCATCATCACCAGATGAGGTGGTAGACGATGTAGAAAATGCATCAATGCCAGTATGTTGATTCCAACTATCCAGCGTTAATGATTCGCCAAACTCATCAAATGTCTCATCTTTATGACTGTCGTACTCATCGTCATCATCTTCGATACGTTCAAGCAATGGATTGCTATCGAGCTTCGCCTGAACCTCCTGCGCGAGCTCAAGACTAGAGAGCTGCAACAATTTAATAGCTTGCTGCATTTGCGGGGTCAGTTTTTGCGAGGTGCTTAGCGTGGTCGCCAATCCAAACGACATACTCATGGGTGACTTATTACACTCCGATCGTGGTGAGATTCTATATATTATGCTGGTTAAAGGCTGTACTTATTAACGCTTATAATCATTAAAGAGCGCTTTAAGCTGTCAGGTCATGACGATAGCATTTTTTGCTACAATGTTGCTATGATAATTTATACTCTGTTCAGATAAGCTATTTTTAACCTCTTGCTCAAATCATAAAACATAAATAGCTTTGTAGGGATGTCGAGCCCTTAAATATAACAGGATAAAAAATAAATAAGAGCAAAGCCCTATAAAGCTTAAACATTGAGAATGCCACTATGAATGAGATAAGAAACAACGCGCACCTGACCGTTGCTGCTGTGCAAATGAATAGCCAACAGAATATAGAAGACAATTTAGCAGATATAAAAGCAGCCATTATCGATGCAAGCAAGCAAGGTGCTCAGCTAGTCGTTTTACCAGAAAACTGCTGTAGTATGGGTCGACAGTTTGCCACTGCAGAACGTTTTGATGAGCTGTCCAACACGATGGCAGAATATGCGCGTGCCTCTGGTATTTATCTATTAGCAGGCTCATTGCCCTGCCCTTACCGCCCTAATGGCGTCATCGTACCCGATGGCAGGCTGCGTCAAGTCAGTCAACTGTTTGCACCCGACGGTATGCGTGTTGCGCGCTACGATAAGATACACCTGTTTACCGCGACTGTTGCCGATAAACAAGGCAGCTATAATGAAGCAGCAACCTTTGAGCCCGGCACGCAAACAGTCGTTGCAACATTAGAAGCAAATGATGCCGTTTATCAACTCGGTATGATGGTTTGCTTTGATTTACGCTTTCCAGCATTGGCACAGCGTTTACGGCAAGCGGGCGCAGAATTACTAAGCGCACCTTCAGCCTTTACTTATTTAACCGGCCAAGCGCATTGGTCGCTGTTGCTACGAGCGCGCGCGTTAGACAGTCAATGTATGGTGATTGGCGCAGCGCAAGGGGGCGAACATGCTTATAAGGATGGCAGTAGCCGTCAGACATGGGGGCATAGCACGATTACCGCTTATGATGGCACGATTATCAACAGCTATGAGGATAGTGAATTAAAAGACACTACTAATAAAGAGCATAAAAAATACGCTTTGGTCTTAGCAACTTTAGATAAAGCCACCCAAACGCAAGGACGACAAAAAATGCCTATATTTGATTGTCATCGTTTGGCATAAATGTACGGTTAAATGATTAAAAATAAAACTGGCACTAGAGCTGTAGCTTAAGTAACGGCAACTTAAGTAACTGCAATTTAATTAACGTCGCTGTCGCTGTTATTTTGCGCATGAGTGGCGCGCGGATGGGCTCGGTCATAAACTTGGGTCAATTTAGCAAAATCAACATGGGTATAAATTTGCGTGGTGCTGATATCACTGTGTCCAAGCATTTCTTGGACGGCTCGTAAGTCGCCACTGCCTGACAGCATATGTGAGGCAAAGCAATGACGCAATAGATGTGGATACATATTTTGTGCGATACCTGCACGCGTGGCCGCAATTTTAAGACGCTGCTGCACCGCCCGTGTTGATAAGCGTGTGCCTAATTTTTCACTGATAAATAAGGCGCTATCCATCTGCTCTACCCACAGATTTCGGTGCGGTAGATAACGCTTAATCGCCTCGGCGGCTTTGATACCTAAGGGTACCAAGCGCGTTTTATTGCCTTTACCTGTCACGCGCACACGCAAATCAGTCAAGTCAATATCTACCATATCAAGCGCAACTAGCTCCCCGACACGCAGACCACTGCTATAAAGCAATTCAAACATCGCTTTATCACGTAACCATAAGCGCGCCTGCTCGGGCGTATCAGGTATCTCTTGGTCGAGCAGCTGAGTAAGCAAATCTACATCGGCAATAGACGGCAGCGGTCTAGGGTTGCGTTTAAGCTGATAGCCCGTGGTTGGGTTTATACGTGCTAAATCCTCTTCTATCAGCCAGCCGTAAAAATGACGGATAGCTGATAGCTCTTGCTGAACGCTGGCAAGCGCTAACTTATCTTCATCGAGGCGTTGGCTAATATGTTGGGCCAATTGGCGCTTATCACAGCGCGTCCATGTCAGACGTTTGCCACGTAGAAATAGCGCCAACTGGTTTAAGCCCGCAAAATAAGCCACTAGCGTATGTTCGGAATGGTTACGCACCGACAGCGTATTTAGCCAACGATGTACCGGCGCTAACAATTCTCGTAGTGCGGCATCCGACTCTATAGCAGCAGCGTGCTCAACTGATAGCCATGATTTTGACTTATAATCCGAGTTAGGCTCTGTCATCTGAGGGTTTTTACTGAACATAGCATTTACCTAACGGCTGATATTCACCGTTTATCGTTTTCCATTAAGCTATTATCTATTAGCCTTCTGGATTAGGTTTGATCCCCGCTTGTGCCATTAGACCATCTGGGCTAAAGACGCCTTCATAGACAAATGCGGTTGGACCGGTCATCATCACAGAATAACCTGGCTGCCATTTAATCACCATACTACCGCCATAAAGCTGCGCGCGTACGTCTTCGCCTTCGTCGAGCCAACCTTCACGAATACCAACTGCCACGGCCGCACAAGCACCTGTACCACAAGCTTGGGTCTCACCGACACCGCGCTCATAGACACGCAGGCGAATATGACGCTGATTCATTACCTGCATAAAGCCAACATTGACGCGCTCCGGAAAGGCAGGATGTGATTCGATGGCTTTGCCCAGTTTTTCGACGTCGGCATCGAGTACGCTATCCACTTTGATAACCGCATGCGGATTACCCATATTGGCAACATACAGCTGCACTGGCGTACCATTAACGTCTAAATGATAGGCGTTTTGAATCTTGGTCGTCGCTTTTGGGGTAAAGGGAATCTCGCTTGGCTCGAATTTTGGCTTACCCATATCGACTTCGACCCAGCCATAGCGATCTGTCGTCAGCGAAATAATCCCGCTTGCCGTCTCAACACGCAAACGCTGCTTAAACGATAGCTTACGCGCTTGCACAAAACGGGCGAAACAGCGCGCGCCATTACCGCATTGCTCAACTTCCATACCATCGGTGTTAAAAATGCGATAACTAAAATCAACATCAGGACGCATCGGTGGCTCAACAACGAGCAATTGATCAAAGCCAATACCTAAATGACGATCGCCCAACAATTGCACCAAATCTTTGGTCAACTCTAGGCGCTGAGTCACCAAATCGATGACCATAAAATCATTACCCAGCCCATGCATTTTTGTAAATTCTATTAGCATATCCTTGTTATCCTATCCTATTTTTATGTATGCCTTATATTAGCACGCTGTCAGATACAATCATAATTATCACCGCTATCAAACGCTAAGTTAACGTTATGCTAAATAAGCCTTATACCGTCAAATTATGTCTCTCACTAGGCTTTTAATTAAAGCAGGCAATAAAAAACCCATTGTCGTTATAACAATGGGTCATTTTTAAACATCGAATTTTAATAGTAAAACTTTAGTTATTAAACATCGCAGCGTTATTAATAGGCTATTTATCCTGCCACAACATTTCATCAGCATATAACGCTTCAAGCGTTTCGCGTTTACGAATCAGTTGATGATGATCATCGGCTACCATCACCTCGCTGGCACGACCGCGCGAATTGTAGTTGCTACTCATGGTAAAGCCGTACGCGCCTGCACCCGTTATAGCCAAGATATCGCCAGTGGCAAGCGCTAATAAGCGGTCTTTTGCTAAAAAGTCACCGGTTTCACAAATCGCGCCAACGATATCCCACGGCTGCATACCATCGGTATCAATGCCGTTGTTAGGCAGGACACTTGGAATCACCGCCATTTCAGCTTGATATAAAGCCGGACGAATCAAGTCGTTCATTGCCGCATCGACGATAGCAAAGTTCTTATGCGCGGTTGGCTTAAGCACATCAACCTTAGTTAATAGCACACCAGCATTGGCCACGATACTACGACCGGGCTCAAAGAATACCGTTAAACCAAGCTCACTAAGTTTTGGTAATAACGCTTGCGCAAATTCATCGATAGATACCGGCGTCTCATCGATATAACGCACGCCTAGACCGCCGCCCAAATCGATATGACGCAGCTCAATGCCTTTATTACGCAGACTATGTATAAGCTCAATGACTTTATCTAAAGCTGCGACAAATGGCGCAACTTCCGTCAATTGCGAGCCGATATGACAATCAATACCGACAATATCGATATGCGATAATTGCGCCGCTTGCTCATAGACAGCGACGGCATTTTCATGGTCAATACCAAACTTATTGTCTTTTAGACCGGTTGAGATATACGGATGGGTCTTGGCATCGACATTGGGATTGACCCGTAATGAGATTGGCGCAGGTTTATCTAACTTCGTTGCCACCTCATTGATTAAGGTCAGCTCGCTAATTGATTCGACGTTAAAGCAGCCAATACCTTGCGTCAGTGCATATTCGATATCGCTATAGGTTTTGCCAACGCCCGAAAATACGACCCGCGAGGCTTCACCGCCTGCCGCCAATACGCGCATCAACTCACCGCGTGAGACGATATCAAATCCTGCCCCTGCTTGCGCCAAAATACCAAGCACCGCTAAATTGGAGTTGGCTTTTACCGCATAACAAATCTGGTGCTTTAGACTGGCAAAGCTTGTCGTATAAGCTTGATAAACGTCTAAAATCGCTTGCTTTGAGTAGACATAGCACGGCGTGCCATAGTGTTTGACCACCTCAGCAATATTGACTTGCTCCATATATAACGCGCCGTTTCGATAATCTAGCGCGGGCAAATGGGTGGTTAAGGCTTCAGGATGCACATACAATCCTTGCTCAGTTTTGGTAGTGACTGACTGACTCATATAAGTATCTCTAATTTAATCAATGTATTAATGCATAGAGGTATTAATGCATAAAGGTAAATAGCAGCTCGGATACGCTAACAATAGTTAGTCTCTTAATAGTTAATAAGCAACCATTAATAGTCGTTAGGATCGGTGCTCGGCTCAGGTAGCTGAAAACTATCTGCATTTTGCTCATCATTTTGATTTTCATCAATTTTAGCAAAAGCAGCATCTTGCGGATGACTGCTGCTATCAAGTGCAGGCGCATTACCTTTTACCGTTTGGCTACTGGAGTCTGTTAGATATAAATCGCCTTTTTGCCCGCAGCCGGTTAATACTGCTGAGCCTAGCACAAGAGTAGTTAAAATGAGCTTACAAATAGCAGGACGACTGGCGCTAATACTTGAAACATTTCTTGAAAAAGCGCTTAAGTCAGCGCTTTTAATAGTAGGAGTACGGCGTATAGTAAACATAGAATGACTAACCTTTAATCTTGCAATAATTTGACTTGCAACGGCTTAGATAGAATCGAAATAAAAATAACTACCAGCGCAAAAAGCAAGGCTGCAATAGGGAAAATAGGACAATTTTTTAATCATAGCATTATTCGCTAAAGCTGTGCGCCTACGACCTTTGTTTGACCTATAAATTTATTAAAATAAATGCCTAAAACTATCAATAAAAGAGCTTTATAGATAACTCATAGAGAAGTGATAAAGCTCTATCAAATAAAATCAGACAAATTTACTTACAATTTTTATAAAGGTTATATCTGTCTCATTATGACTGATAAACACTGACGGTCTTCGGTGTACACTTGTATTAAGCGCGCATAAGATGGGAGATTAAAACCTTAGAGTTATCGTGGTATAAGCATAAAAATATGG
Organism: Psychrobacter immobilis; assembly: GCF_904846285.1. Lineage (GTDB taxonomy): Bacteria > Pseudomonadota > Gammaproteobacteria > Pseudomonadales > Moraxellaceae > Psychrobacter > Psychrobacter immobilis_D. The sequence continues at coordinate 94,327 of NZ_CAJHAD010000010.1, forward strand.
TACATTATACTTAACACTTGTGGCTGTGACGAGGTGCTAGTCTGCGCCTTATTAACCTTTAAAAACCCTAAAAGTTAGCGTTTCCCATAATTTGCAATAACAGATTTCTGAAAACAGATAGCTATAAACCTTTACGTACTTTAAGTCAGTCTCAGCCCAAGAACAATAAAAATCAGCGATGTCATGGTTTGTGTATGTCAGCTGTTTGGCATACGCCAGCAAGGACATGGCTGGTTTTTTTATACAACCGGTGATAATCGATGGTGAATCACCACTTACAAAATAAAATCTAAGGATAGAGTATGAGCGCCAGCCTAACCACAACTTTTGATGACAAAAGCACCGGAACATCAAACCTAACCAACCCCACTTTAGTCCTCAACTGCGGTTCCTCTTCTATCAAATACGCCTTGATTAGTGAAGACAATGCTACGCGTATCACGGGTCTGGCCGAAAACTTAGGACTCGATACCGCTCGTATCAAGCACACCACATTAAACGGCGAAAAGCTAGAAATCACCATTGCTGGTGGTCGTCACGAGCTTGCCTTAAAGAAAATCCTTGAGTTACTTGAACAGTATCACTTTATCGCTGTCGGTCATCGCGTCGTTCATGGCGGCCGTGAATATTCAGAGGCGGTGCGTGTTGATGATCATGTGCTGCAAGAAGTGAAGCGTTTAAAAGTGCTTGCGCCACTACATAACCCTGCCAATGCGCTAGGTATCGAAGCGGTACAAGCTATTTATCCTGAGATTCCACAAGTGGTGGTATTTGATACCGCGTTCCACCAAACTATGCCGCCCGTTGCCTTCCGTTATCCGCTGCCAAAAGCCCTTTATGCAGAACACAAAATTCGTCGTTATGGCTTCCATGGCACCTCGCATGCTTATGTCTCAGAACGCGCCAGCGAAATTACCAGCGCAAAAGGACCACATGGTTGGTTAACGGCGCATTTAGGCAATGGCTGCTCAGCGACCGCTGTTTACGAAGGTAAAAGCCTTGATACTAGCATGGGTTTGACCCCGCTCGAGGGGCTAATGATGGGTACACGCAGCGGTGATGTTGACCCAAGCTTGCACATTCACCTTAAACGCCAACTCGGTATGAGCTTAGAAGAAATTGACAAAATGCTCAATAACGAAAGCGGTCTGCTTGGTATCTCGGGTTTATCGAATGACTTACGTACTATTGAGCAAGCAGCTGATGAAGGTCATCAAGACGCTAAACTTGCGATTGAGATGTTCTGTTATCGCGTGGCCAAATACCTTGCTAGCTTAAGCTGTGCCCTCCCTAATTTTACCGGTATCGTCTTTACCGGTGGTATCGGCGAAAACTCAGTGACCACGCGTACACGTATTTTAGAGATGATGCCGCATTTTGGCATCAAAGTAGATGCCGATAAAAACGCCAGCTTGGTCGGTGGTAACGAAGGCAGTTTCCAAGCCGACGATAGCAGTATTGAGCTATGGGTAATACCGACCGATGAAGAATACCGTATCGCCCAAGAAACGCGTGAAGCACTGGGTATAGAATAAGTCTATTATTAATATCTAAGGATTATTAGCAACGCGTCAAGACTAGTGGCAATGCTTAAAGGCTAGTAGCAACGCGTAAAAATTAATAGCAATGCAATGCGTATCAGAGGCTCTCAGAACATTTTTATAGATAAAAGAATGAGAACCTCGTTAAAAATATAATAAACAGTAGGATACATTATGCAAACTTTTTTACTTGTGCCTATCAGCCGCGGTATCGGTGTGACGTCAGCGGCGTTAGGTTTGATTCGTGCTTTTGATTATAACGGTATCAAAGCGGGCTTTATGAAGCCGTTTTTGCAAGACGACACGCTAGATAAACAAAACAGTCTAGACAGCTCAAGCGCCCTAGCTATGCATGCTTTTGGTCTTAATCCGCCCAAGTCTATCAGCCGTCAACGCGTTGAGCGTATGCTTGGTGATGACAATCTTGATGACTTGATGGAAGAAGTGGTCGTCAATTATCATACCCTTGGTGATGACTATGATGTGGTCATTTGCGAAGGCTTAGTATCGACGACCGAGACTTCTTATGCGTCGCAAATCAACCGCGCGATTGCCAATGCGCTAGACGCCAAAATTATCTTTGTCAGCACCGCAGATAGCAGCAAACCTGCATATTTAGCCGACAAGCTTGACGTCCATGCCCGTGAATTTGGTGGTATGGCCAGTGATCGTACGCTCGGCTGTATTTTGATGCGTATGCATGATTTGCCAAATGTTCAAACTACTATTGAAAATCAAATGGTCGCCCCGGGTGAAGCCGTCGTTCATTTAGACCAAGGTTTTATACAAGAAGTGCAGCGCCTATCACCGCATTTTAATACTGAGCAGTTCCGCTTAATCGGCGTGGTACCATTTAGCGATTCACTTTCGGTACCGCGTACGTGGGATATCGCCGCTGAGCTTGATGCTACATGGTTAAATGTTGGCGAAGCAAAATCACGCCGTATCAACCGTATCAGTCTGACGGCGCGCTCGATTGCGCGGGTCGATGAAGTCTTTAAACGTGGCACACTTATCGTCGTACCGGGCGACCGCGATGATTTATTATTGGCAGCGGGACTTGCCTGCATTAACGGCATCCCATTAGCAGGACTGGTGTTAACCGGCGGCGTAGTACCAAGCCCAACGGTGGCTGAGCTTTGGCAGTCGGCCCTGAAAACTGGCATTCCGGTCATGAGTGTCGAGAGTGACAGTTATGAGACCGTACAAAGTCTTGTCCATATGAGCGCTGAGATTCCAAGCGATGATACCGAGCGCGCCGAAGAAGTGGCGAGTTATGTTGCCGCGTATTTAGACCTTAACTGGATTAAAGAATATTTCAGTCAAGAATATGAGACGCGTTTATCACCTTCTGCATTCCGTCATCAGGTGGTCAAAAAAGCACAAAGTGCCAAAAAACGTATCGTCTTACCAGAAGGCTCTGAACCACGTACGGTCGAAGCTGCTTGTATTTGTCAAAGTCGCGGTATCGCTAACTGTGTATTGCTAGCGAAACGCAGCGACGTCGAACAAGTCGCTAAAAACCGTGATTTGGTTTTGCCAGAAGGGCTTGAGATTATCGATCCTGACACCCTTGATATGGCTAAGTATATCGCTGCTGTGGTGGAGCGCCGTAAAGGTAAAACCAATGCCGAAGTGGCTGCTGAATACCTAAAAGACACGGTTTATTTGGGTACGACCATGCTAGAGATGAATGAAGTTGACGGTCTCGTTTCTGGGGCGATACATACCACGGCGAATACCGTACGCCCAGCCTTTCAGTTGATTAAAACTGCACCGCAGTACTCGCTTGTATCGTCAGTATTCTTTATGCTGTTGCCTGAGCAAGTGGTGGTCTATGGTGACTGCGCCATCAACCCAAATCCAAATGCTGAAGAGCTCGCTGAAATCGCTATTCAATCGGCACAGTCTGCCGCTGCCTTTGGTATCAATCCAAAAGTGGCGATGATTAGCTACTCAACTGGCTCATCAGGTACGGGCGCTGATGTCGAAAAAGTCATCCGTGCCACTGAAATCGTCCGCCAGCGTGCGCCGCATCTTGCTGTTGATGGACCACTGCAATATGATGCCGCTTCGGTCATGAGCGTCGGTAAACAAAAAGCGCCTGACTCACTGGTTGCAGGACAAGCCAATGTCTTTATCTTCCCTGACCTCAATACGGGTAATACCACATATAAAGCGGTACAACGTAGCGCCAATGTGGTCAGTGTTGGACCGATGCTGCAAGGCTTAAATAAACCCGTTAATGACTTATCGCGCGGAGCTTTGGTCGATGACATTATTTATACCATCGCTCTAACTGCCATCCAAGCCGATAGCGATGCAATTTAACTACGTTAAAATTTATAAGTAATCATTCTATATTTAACCGACTATCAAAATGATGGTCGGTTTTTTATTGGCGCTTAACCGCTATAGTTAGGCATAATAAAATCGATAAGCGCGATAAATGAATAATCGCATGTTATAGTCCATTTAAAATAAATTAACCATAACCGCCTTTTTATCAGCTTTTTATTCACTAATTTATGCCAAATACTATTAATAAGCACCCTACAACGACTACCCCAGCCATTCGTGCCTATTTGGGCGGCTCCTTTGATCCTGTGCATAACGGTCATTTACAACTGGCGATGTATGTTTATCAGCATTTATTACCGATAGCGGCGCAGCAAAAGCGCGAGTTACAGGTGTCATTATTGCCCAATGCGCGCTCACCCTTCAAAGAAGACAGCACCAATCCTGAACATCGATTGGCGATGTTAAAGCTGGCAACGCAAGAGACACCACTACAAATTAACGAGCTTGAGCTATGGCAAGCGCCGCCCGTCTATACCATCGATAGCGTACAGACATTACGCGACTGCTATCCAAATGACAGTTTGATATTTATCATGGGGATGGATAGCGCGCGCAGTTTGGACAAATGGAACGACGGTTTACGCCTCACAGATTATGTCAATTTATGGGTGTTTAATCGTGAAGAAACTTCTGAATTTAATCAAAATCTCCCTGCAACCAACTCTCCTACCCAGTTAAAATCTCAACTTCCTGCACCGCTACAATCTTTAATCACGGCTTCAGCTACAGAACTTATTATAGCGCCTAGCGAACATTTAACAGACAGTCCTATCTTGAAAAACCTTAACCAAGGTCGCATCTATATAGACCCGCGCCCTGTGGCAGCGATATCGAGCACGCAAATACGTCAGCAACTGCAACGACAACTTTATCAACAACGACCGCAAACGCCTCAATCTCTAAATATAAACCAAGCTGCTGAAACGCAAATCGCATCTTTACAATCAATAAATGATATCATAGGCGATACTGCACCCAATTCATTCGCTAAATGGCTAAATCCTGCTGTTTATCAATATATTATTGCCCATCAGCTATATTCTGCTGCTCAATTCCGTTAAAATCATCATATTATTGTCATTTTGTATGCCTTGCCTAGATACGTCACTGCTCATATTGGGTCAGCTCGGCCATACAACTTTATGCAAATTGACGATTTACCATTTTATTTTTAATATTTACGATTCAAGAGATTACATTTTATGACCAACACCATGACTGACGAACGCTTAAAAGAATGCTTAGCGGTAGTCGAAAGCGCGCTAGACGATATGAAAGCGAAAAATATCACCGTAATGAATGTAGAAAGCTTAACTGACGTGATGGAGCGTATCGTCATCGCTGACGGTACTTCTAAGCGCCATGTGCGCGCGATGGCAGACAGTGTCGGCGCTGAAGTTAAGCAAGCGGGTTTTATGCCACTTGGTCGCGAAGGCGGTATCGACTCTGACTGGACCTTGATTGATTTGGGTGCAGTTGTCGTGCATATGATGACCCCACAAGCCCGCGAGTTTTATGACTTAGAAGGTCTATGGTCATCACCTGAGCAATTGGCTGAGCTGGTCGCTGTGCCACGTGAAAAGAAAACCGCTGGTCGCCGCAACAAAAACAAATAAGATTATCCATTGCGATACTTTTTTAATACTGAAAAACGCACAAGTAAAAAGACCAGATAGCTATTCTGGTCTTTTTTTGTTTAAAATTTACTGTGCTAATAAAATTCAAAATACTGCTAAATTTTAAACGGCTGAATTCGTACATTTGGACAGATGATTAGGCTAAGATAATACTCATCATCAATACCAGCAACGACATAGCCACTCGCCTAAAAAATCGCTATCGATTAGGAAAATCCATGAGCTTAGAATCGATGAACATAGAAACGATAACGTCTTCTAGCCAAAAAAATAGCGCTGATCTCAATCAACCCTTACCGCTACATATCGCCAATCTAGTCTGCGTCCGTGCTGGTAAAGCCATGCCATTCGCCCGTGAAGAGATGAGCGCGATTGATAAAGCGCCTATCAAAGCGCCTGTCGCGGTCAATTTTATGGGTCTCACCACCGACGAGCAAGCCGACCGACGTCATCATGGCGGCCCACTAAAAGCCGTACATCAACTAGCCACGGCAACTTACGATAAGATTAACGCTGAGTTTGGTTTAAAGGTACGCGTTGGCATACTAGGTGAAAACTTAACGACTGAAGCGGTAAATGGTCTGCCCGCAATGGATGAGTCGACGGTGTGTATTGGTGATGTTTTTCAATATGGTGGGAAGTATGGCAATAATGATAATAACGAGAGCGTACAACTTCGCATCGTACAACCGCGCCGTCCATGCTACAAAATCAATGACCAAATCGGGCAATTTAGTAAAGTGCCCAATATCGCCTCTTGGGTGACTAAACAAGGTATCGCTGGCTGGTATTTTCAGGTCGTACGTGATGGCATGATTAACGCTGATTTACCGGTTTATTTAATTGAACGTCCCTATCCTTTTGCGACACTTGAAAAATTGTGGCAGCTATCGAACTCAAAGGAGAAATTTGATGCCGAGGTGATTGAACCTTGGCTCGCGATTGAGTGTTTAGAAGACAGCTGGAAAACGGTTTTGGCGAAGAAAATGCGCAAGGATTAAAAAGCTTTAAAAATATCTCAATCTTATCTCTCTACTATCAATATAAAATAAAGGTAAGCATCATCGCCTACCCTTATTCATACAGAGCATTTCATGGCAAAAAATATCTTTTTAGCATTAGCATGTGTCTTAACGCTGCCCTTAATTGGCTGCGCGACCACTAATAACACCCAAATAGCGAATACTGAACCCTTCGTTATTGATAGCCAGACTTACCAAGCCACTGGTAAAAGCGAGCGTATTAAAACCATTATTTTGCATTATACGGTGAGCAATAATGCCAGATCTATCAACACATTGACTACAGGTCAAGTGAGCGCTCACTATCTGATTTTAGACTATAACGATGACAAGATTTATAACTTAGTGCCCGAGGGCGAACGCGCTTGGCATGCTGGCGCGGGCGGTTTTGCCGGTAGAACGATACTCAACGATACCTCTATCGGCATCGAGATCGTAAATGCAGGCATTAAGCCTGAATATCGAGATGCCTTAAAAAACGGCGCGCTCGACTATCATCCTTATGAGCACTATGTCGAATTTGATGAATTGCAGATTGAAAAAGTGGCGCAGCTGGTGCAAGATTTGGCAAAAAGATATAATATCCCAGCAAAGAATATCATCGGTCATGCGGATATGGCACCGTCGCGTAAAATCGATCCCGGGGCGAAATTCCCTTGGGAGCGACTGCATTTCGATTACGGGATTGGCGCTTGGTATGATGAATTTGATAAGCAATTCTTTATGAATCACGACGCGTTTGCAGCGGCAACGATACCCGAGATTAAGCAAGCGTTTCGCGATTACGGTTATCAAATCAATAACAGCGATGAATGGGATAAAGCCAGTCGCAATGTCGTGTATGCCTTTCAATTGCATTTCAGACCGCAGCAGCCAACGGGCGAGCTGGATTTAGAAACTTATGCTATTTTAAAGGCACTCAATAAGAAGTATGCTGGTCGTGATGACTTTTATTAATGGATAAAAAATATTAGGAGACATAAGCCATGAGCAACTCACAATACAACGAGCAAAATGAGAAAAATGAGCAAGACGAGCTTCAGAAATATCTAGAAGAAAAAGCGAGGCAGGAGCAAGAAAAAGAGCAGGAAGCCGAGCCGCTTTCTGAATATGACGCTTGTGTGCTAAAAGAAAGCGCGAAGATTCATGAGTTGATTGCTGAGGCTAAGAAAGAAGGTAAAAAGTAAGTCTGTACAATAAAAAATCCCAAATATGAAATAATAAAAAGGACTTACCATGAGCGCAGGCTTAATCAAACATTTAAAAAAGAAAACCGCAGAAGACAGCAATACTAAAATATTAATGTCGCAATGGGAATTTGATGAAAAGCTCGTCGGTAAGTCGCTTGAAAATGTGGGTAGTTATTACCCACACTTTAGTAGTCATAATGAATCGCACTCTCAACAAATACTTGTCAATATCGAGCGTCTACTAGGTAGCAATATTGACAAGCTGACAGCAACAGACACATGGTTAATCTTGGAAGCAGCGTACTGGCATGATATCGGTATGTTGTTCAATGCAGATGAAGTCCAAAAAGTCTTTGAGGAAGATGACTTCAAAGAATACGTCGAAAGCCTAGCTAATGACAATACGCAAGACTTACATGAATTTGCAAAAGTGTGGCATGAAGATGGTTGGAATAAAGCACTGGTTAATCATTCAGACCCACATACAGGCGTTGAAAAATATCGTCAAATGATTGCAGAATGGTATCGCCGTGGTCATGCTAAAAATTCAAATTCCGTAGTTTTAGATCCATTTGAGAAACTTGGTATCAGCTCTCCTCGCACCGAACTTCTCCCGAAACGTATATATCGTTATCTTGGTCAAATATGCTGGGCGCATGGACTTGGTTTTGATGATTATGTGATGAAAACATTACCCTTCCGTCAAACAGGCATGGGTACAGAAAATTGCCATCCTCGTTTTGTCGCTTGTCTACTACGTTTAGGTGATTTATTTGATATTGATGACAATCGTTTTTGTCCTGTTATGGCAAGGCAAGTTGGTAATATGCCCTCATTTAGTGAAACGCATAAACATAAGCATCAAGCGATTCGTGAGTTTCAGCTAGATAATGAGACTGTCAGCATAACGGCTATTTGTAGTACTGAGATGGCATATATTGAATGTCGCAATTGGTTTGATTGGATCAAAGAAGAGATTCAAAATCAAATGTCACAATGGAAAAATATCGTTCCTCATCGTGATTTTGGATTACTTCCAACTATTAATAAACTTGATGTCGAGATGACTGATAAAAAGATTTTACTTAACGATAAACCGATGAAATTCTCACTGGATGAAAAGAAGGTTATCGAGTTATTACAAGGCAACAACTTGTATCATGGTATGGGTGACGTAATTAGAGAGCTTCTACAAAATGCGTTAGACGCTACGTTTATTAGAGTATGGAACGATACCAAACAGAATCCTAGCAAACGAACGGCACTTGAGAATGGGAATCCATATCATGCTGATGTTATTGCAATACTTAAAGACTATCCCATTCATTTAAACATTGATTTAATAAAAACTACACACGAATTCGAAAATATATGGAAGTTAAGTATTATTGATAAAGGTACTGGAATAAGCTTAGAAGATTTAAACCATATGCAATATATGGGAGGTTCGAGCAAAAATATACGCAAGCTTAAGAATATTAGAGAAATGCCTTTATGGATGCAACCGTCTGGTACGTTTGGTATTGGGCTTCATAGTGCATTTTTACTGCATAAAAAGCTACCTCATGAATATCAAACACTAAAATTCGTCACTAAAAGTATTATTACTCACGATGCATTGGAAGTTAAACTGAACTCTCCTTTAGGTAGGGATGATGGTTATTGCTTCATTGAAAAAATAGAGGATAACTTTTCTAGTCAATATGGAACAACTACGGAAACTTACTTTTTAACTAACACCCTTCTATCATCAATTATTGGTATGGATGATAAAAGGTTGGAATGCCCATCTCAGGAACTCGGACTATCATATATTATTAATGATTTATTTATTCGAGAATACCCTAAGATTTACTTAGATGAGAAAATAAAAAACCGCATAGATAACGACCCTTTATATAATTCATCAATTACCCTATGGTTAGATGCAAAAATATCTTGGCTGAACCGCCCCGAGTATATCGGAGAGTGATTTACTTGAGTCAGGCAGCAATGCCTGACATGATTAAACTATCATAGT
>NZ_CAJHAD010000011.1 GCF_904846285.1 Psychrobacter immobilis
AGAAGTGAAACATCATCGCGCCAATGGTAGTGTGGCTCCGGCCATGTGAGAGTAGGTCATCGTCAGCTCTCTATTCTTAAAGCTAAACCCCCTTCGCGAAAGCGAAGGGGGTTTTCTTTGTGCGTGATCATATTATTCTGTATCTATAAACTTACCGATACCATCGTATCCAATTTTTTTAAGCTATGTTACTATCAACAAGCGTTTAATATTATTAATCTGTAGTTTTAAAGTATATTTTAAAAGTTAATAATTGATCTTTAGTGGTACAAATCGCCATACTTAATTCAATATCTTATCAATAGAGAGAAAAAATGATGATCATAAGGTCTGGAACTTATCAGGATATTATATGGATCACTAAGTTATTAATTGAGGGAGCTAACGATGGACACTATTTATCAACAGTAAAAGATCAAGCTAAGGAGCTTTTACAAAATATTGTTGCGAATGGTGGTGTTCAAGTGATGAAATTAAGAGGAAGTATTCAAGCTCCAGTATTTTTACGGATGAATTTGACTATAGCTGAGATAGATGGAAATCCAGTTTCTTTCTTAGTATGTTCTATAGAACCAAACGAAGTTGAAATTTACTTAGCTGGTACATTGAAAAAATCCAGGAGACACGGTTGCTTTAATAATTTAGTAACTGAAGCTGTTTCAACTTATTCAAATAATAGAATTTATGCTCGCTGTTATAAAAAGTCATCTTGGGCTATAAAAGGATTAGAATCTCTTAATTTTAAAATTACAAAAAGTGGGAATCCTATTGAATTAGCACTTATAGAAGCAGAATAAAAGATTCCCAAAGTTAAAAGATATTATGGATTACTATCGCAAATTTTTAATAAAAATAAAATAAGAAGATATCGAGGTTAAATGGACATTTTTACATTCATATCTGAAATAATAAAAGCTTTAGCATGGCCTCTAGCAATCGTAACTTTGGTTTTTTTACTTCGTAGACCTATTATTGAAGTTTTTCCTTTATTGCGTCGATTAAAGTATAAAGATATTGAATTAGAGTTTGCACAAGAAGTTTCTGAATTAAAAGCTGAAGTTGAGGCTATAGCAGAAGAAAAAGGCGAAGAAGCTCCATCTATTACATCTACTTCATCTAACCTTCTAAACTTAGTATCTTATTCGACCCGTGCTGCAATAATGGAAGCTTGGTTAGAAGTTGAGTCCTCAAGCATTGCTGTTGCTAGCTCATTTTGGGGACAGCCAGCAAATAATGCATTCAAAAATATGCCAAAACTTGGAGAGTATTTGCTTCAATGTAATGTCATAGATGAAAACCAACTTACAGTATTCAACAAATTAAGGCAGCTGCGAAATAAAGCAGCACATGCACAGGATCTCGAACTTAGTGAAGATGATGCAAGATCGTATGTAATACTTGCTTCAGATCTCGCGAAACATATCAGAAATGCGCAATGAGATATACTTCAATAGTTACATACAGTTTTGAAATTCTGTGTGTCTGAATTGTATTATGACTCTAGTGAGCTTTTATTATTGCAATCTGCGACTGTTATTCTACTTTAGTGATAAGGGATTATATAAATGATTCAAAAATTATCCGACAGATTTGATCAATTATTCGATGAGATAAAACAAATTGAAGCAACACATGGAAAACAGAATAGTCAGCTTGGTGGAACTATTGATGTTATAGATAACGAGAAAACTTTAACTTGGAAGGTAAAATCTAAAAGCCTGCTAGTTACTACGTGTGGCAAAGACTCACAACACTATGAAGAATTTATAGAGGCAGAAAAGTTACGTAGTTATGAAACTCAGTGGAATGCATTTAAGAGAATGAAGTCTGTATTTATAGCAGCAATGGATGACTACAAAAATGGTTATTTAACTTCGCTAAAAAATCTAATACAAGCAGAAGTTTTTGATAGTGAACTTGAACAAGCTCAAGAGTTGCTATCCAGTGGTTATAAACTAGCAGCAGCAGTCATTGCTGGTGTTGTGTTAGAAACAACACTTCGAGATATATGCCTTCAAAATAATTTAGCCTTAGGAAAGTTAGATAAAATGAATGCTGACCTCGCCAAAGCGGGAATTTATAATAAGCTTCAACAAAAAAGGATTACTGCTCTAGCGGACATAAGAAACAGTGCTGCACATGGAAAACCTGAAGAGTTTTCTGATGATGATGTAACAATAATGATAAGAGATATTGAACAGTTTTTAGCTATTTATTTAGCTTGATTAATAATAATTAATTTCAATTCTTTGCTGAAAATTTAATGAAGTGTTATATTCTAATGGAGATGTATGCTCAAATCTTTCGTAGTAAAAGATATCGAAGAGCTCAAACAACTTGAGCAAAAACTATACGAATCAATGGATAATACTTTATCGCAGATTAGCTCTGAGATTACCTCAAATTCTTCACAAACGCTCTTTTCAAAAATGAAGTTCGGTGGTATAGGTTTTGATCCTTTAAACTCTAACCGTGAACTCAATATGATCGAGCAGATTAACCAGTCTTTCACCTATCTAGCATCATTTTATGCATTGGAAGTTCTATTTATTGAATACCCAGAATTAGCTCCATTTAGACTTAATCTTGGAACTGCTCCAGGCTCTGACATCGAATCTGAGTGTGGTGAACTAGCTGCTGAAGTGTTTGCTGCAGTAGCGCCAACAAGCAATCAAAAGCTTAAGAAAGATATAAACAAAGTATTACAATCTGATGCTAAATTAAAATTTGTTTTCTTCATGTGTCCCAATTTTAAATTAGGTCGTCAATTTCAATTAGAGAAAGATAATGTTATCGTTTGGGCTCTAAAAGGTGCAACCTTATAACTAGTCATCAAAATAGTAATAAAAAAATTTAAGCTTAAAGTCATGTATGTTGATTAATGAATCTAAAGTACTTATTGTCTATAACAGGTCTGTTTAAATTTTTTTGAATAATATTAACCCGAAATCAATAATCATTAAAGAGCAGAAGAATGACAACCTCAAAAGTAACTTATCAAGGCGACCTGCGCACCATTGCCATTCACTTGCAGTCAAACAATGAAATTATTACTGATGCACCAGTTGATAATCAAGGTAAAGGCGAAGCGTTTTCGCCAACGGATTTATTAGCGACGAGTTTAGCCAGTTGTATGTTGACGATTATTGGTATTAAAGCACGCGATATGGATATTGATATTGCAGGCACTACCGCTGACGTAGCCAAAGTAATGGCTGCTGATCCAAGACGCGTTAGTGAAGTACATGTTGCGATTACTTTTAATCAGCAGTTAGATGATAAAACGCAAAAAATATTTTATAACACTGCGCTTACCTGTCCGGTTGCGAAAAGTATCCATCCCGATATTATTCAAAAAGTGACTATTGATTCTAAGAGTTATTGATTCTAAGAAATACTAAATCCAAAAGTTAATAACCTCTATAAGGGTGATTAATATGGCTACCAAAACCTTACTTATCGTTGCTCATGCACCGTCTCACAATACCAAAAAATTGGCACAAGCTGCTTATAACGGTGCCAATCATCCTGAGTTAGATATTAATGTCATACTAAAATCTCCCCAAGATACGCAGCCTGAAGATGTGCTGGCAGCCGATGCGCTATTATTAGGAACAACTGAGAATTTGTCCTATATGGCAGGACTGACCAAAGACTTTTTTGATCGCTGTTACTACCCTGTGTTAGAGAAGAAGCAGGGCATGCCATTTGCCTTATATATTCGCGCAGGACATGATGGTACGGGCACTAAGCTTGCTATGAAAACGATTACGACGGGACTGCGTTGGGAATGGATTCAAGAAGCATTAATATTGCAAGGTGATTGGCAAGAAGTATTTACTGAGCAAGTCGAAGAGCTGGCGATGACATTGGCAGCTGGGATAGAAGCGGGTATTTATTAGTGGTTAGCGGTCGCTATTGCAAGATAATAGAGAACAGGAAAGGCTATGAATAAAGACAGCTCAACAAGTAATCATTTCTTTGACGCTGCAACCTTACCGTTTTCTCAAGCGTGTGAAAATAATAAGCAGCCAATACTGGAAGTCCTACAGCAAGAGTTAAAAGATTCACATCATGTATTAGAAGTTGGTTCAGGGACGGGTCAACATAGCGTTTATTTTGCACCAAGATTAGCCCATTTAACATGGCAGACCAGTGATGTGTTCGCGCATCATGCCACCATCAATGCTTGGCATGCTGCTTATCCTGCGCATAATCTATATGCGCCGCTTACTTTTGATGTATCGCGTGATTCAGTACCAATAAATGAGGTTGTCGCTGCCCCTTACGATGCAGTATTTACCGCCAACACTTTGCATATTATGTCGTGGTCTTTGGTTAGTAAGTTACTTGAATTAATCGGTGACATGCTATCTTTAAATGGTAAGTTTATCGTTTATGGACCCTTTAACGAAAAGGGCAGTTATAGCAGTGAAAGCAATCGTCAGTTTGACCATAGCTTACGGCAGCGCGATGCTAATAGTGGTATCCGTCATTTAGAAGACGTTATAGATTTGGCAAATACATATCATTTAATATTAAGTAGGCGTTATGCGATGCCATCTAACAATCAAATATTAGTATTTGAAAAACTTTATTAACGTAAAAAGCTGAATTGATTCAGTGTGATAACATCATGAATCAACTCAGCGTTGGTACGATTTTGATTGAGTAAATATTTATCTAACTAACTTCCTCTTTCTCTATCAATGCTAACCCGTATTGCGTAGGCCTGCTGCCAAGGCATTGATACTACGAATTAATGCATCTTCGACAGCCAGTCTCTCGTTATTTTCCAATTTATCATCACTAGCGTTATCAGGCTGGCGCATACGTTTGAGTAGCTCAATCTGAATATAGTTAATAGGGTCTAAATAGGCGTTACGCCATTCCAATGAATGAGCCAGTTCTTGTTGGTTTGAGAGTAAAGACGCCTGCTCTAACAAGGAGTTGAGACCTGCGTGCGTCAATTCATGCTCATCAATCACTGCCTGCATCACCTGCTCACGTAAGCTTTCATCTGCACACAGTTGACTGTATGCGCGGGCGATATTCATCTCAGATTTGGTAAAAGCCATTTCGATATTGCTGATAAAGACATTGAAAAAAGGCCAGTTTTTATTCATCTCCTTCATTAACGCTTCGTCTTTTTTGACGCTATCTAAAGCGCTGCCCACGCCATACCAAGCGGGAAGGGTAAAGCGCGCCAATGACCAGCCAAATACCCACGGTATCGCTCGAATCGTCGATTTGCTCGGCAGTCCTTTTTTACGGTGAGCAGGACGTGAGCCAATATTGAGCAATGAAATCTCTTGTACCGGTGTAGCCTCAGAATAAAACTTATAGAAACCTTCTGTGTTATCGGTCAGCTCTCGATATTGCTGTTCGCCAGCATCTGCCAAATCAGCAAACAAGGCTTCATAGCTATCGAGCTGTTTGGGTTGCTCAACAAATCGTGACGAGCTGGCTTTTAGCGCACCTGTGATTCCCATGGTTAATTCAAACACGGCGGTATCTGGATTGGCATACTTGGCGTAAAGCACTTCGCCTTGTTCGGTGAACTTGATTTGCCCGTGTAAAGTGCCAGCAGGTTGCGCGGCAATGGCTTGATGGGTTGAGCCACCACCACGACTGACGGAACCACCACGACCATGGAACAGGCGAGTGGTGATACTATATTGATTGGCGATATCGGTGATGGTTTGCTGAGCGCTATATAACTGCCAAGCGGAGGTAATAATGCCGCCGTCTTTAGAGGAGTCTGAGTAGCCAAGCATAATCTCTTGAAGATTTCCTGAGTGCTCAAGTAACTGACGATACAGCGGATTGTCCAACACCATTGGCATAATTTTATCGATGTTTTTTAAATCGTCGATGGTTTCAAACAGCGGCGCAACCGGTAGGGCGGAAAATAAATGTCCGTTATTATCAATGCCCGATAAGCCTGCAAAACGCATCAGTAGCAGCACCTCTAATAGCTGACTGGCGTTATTGGTCATCGAAATTACATAGCTACCAAAAGTATCATCGCCGACCAGTTTGCGCAGTTTAGCGACAGAATTCATTAAAGCAAGCTGTTCATGTGTTTGTGCGCTTAAGCTGTCGGTATAAACCAGCGGTGCTCCGGGTTTTTCTAGCAAACGGGTTAGCCATTGTTGGCGCTCTGTTTCGCTGAGGGTTTTATAGTCGGGCAGATTCGAGGCGCTAGCAAAAATATCTGCAATAACTTCGCCGTGATAACCTGAATCTTGACGAATATCTAGCGCAGCCAAATGAAAGCCGCAGGTTTTAACCAAGCGAATAGTATCAAGCAGTAAGCCTTCGCCATGCGCTTTGTCATGGGTATTGACGCTTTTGCGAATAAGGCGCAAATCATCTAGCAAGGCCGTCGGGGTTGAGTAAGCCTCTTGTGCAGCCTCACTATCTGCGCCTTGGCTTTGAATATGCTGATTGGTGGCTTTTATTTTGGCAATAATAATGGACAGCAATCTGCGGTACGGCTCGTTATTGTAATCATCGGGATTGTAGCGAAAGACTTTTTGATCGAGCGAGCCGTAGTCTTTGATACGGGCGTAAATCTCTGGGGCGATATCGACGATAGTATCGCTATGAATCAGCTCACGACGCAATTTTCTGACCAACACTTGGTAATGGCGTAGCACGGTATTGGCATGCATCAATACCGCCATTTCAGTGGTTTCATGGGTGACGAATGGATTGCCATCTCTATCGCCGCCAATCCAAGAGCCAAAATTAACAAAAGCTGGCAAAGGATAGTCGCTTAGCTCAGGATAGATATCGACGATAGCTTCTTTGATATTACGATAAACTTTGGGAATGGCGGTGAATAAGCTGGCGTCAAAATAGTGTAAGCCGTTGTTTATTTCATCATAAACCAAAGGTTTGCGGCTACGAACTTCGTCTGACGACCACAGCAAGTCAATAGTTTCTGCCGTCTTTTGCTTAGCTTGCATAAAGGCAAGGCTGCCTTCGGGATAGTCGCTCATGGCATCGGTATGCTCATAGAGGGTCTGCAAGATATTCATCGTTGTGCGTCTACGGGCTTCGGTAGGATGGGCGGTAAACACAGGAATAAATTTAAGCTGATCAATCAGCTCTTGTATTTGCTTCGGTTCGATCTGCCGCTCACGGCATTCTAATAAGGTGCGGCGAAACGAGCCTTCCCAGCTTTGATTGGACTCGGCACGCATAATACGGCGCTGCTCACGCAAGTAGTTTTCTTCGGTTAAATTGGCGAGGAAAAAGTAAATAGAGAATGCTCGAATGACGTTTTTTAAGGTTTGATTGTCTAACGAGGCGATAAGGTCTATAAGTTGTTGTTTTTTCTCTTTGTTATGCTCGCGGCGCTCCTGAATAAAGCCTTTACGCAAGGTTTCGATAGTACGTAAGGTTTCTTCCCCAGACTGACGAGAAATGGCCTCACCTAAAAACGAGCCTAACAATCTAACCCGCGCACGCAATACGTCGTTCTTCAATAACATAACTGGCTTCCTTGCCTTTTAATAGGCGCTTTTATTCATAATTTCTTTTATTCATAAGTGCTTTTATAAATAAGCTAAACTGAGTGATAAATAATTTTCGCTGTTCATATTAAATATGAATTAAGGTAATTTATATTTATCGGCTAAAAAGTCTAAATAATGCTGCCAAGAACGCTCATCAGCGCGAGCGTTATATCTATCGCTGCCGAACACGCTAAAGGCATGTGGCGCGCCACTATAAGTCACCATCTCATGCGGCACTTTTGCCGCTTCTAATGTCTTGCTCAAAGTAGCAAAGCTCTCTAAGGATACAGAATCATCAGCAGAGCCGTGAAATACCAAGATCTCTCCAGTCGTTTTGTCATAACTTTGACCCGTTGGGATATCAAAGGCTCCATGGAAAGGTACAAATGCTTTTTGCGGGAACCCTGAGCGTGCTAGCTCTAGAGCAACCGTGCCACCGAAACAATAGCCCATCGTAACGCCTTCACGGACATTATTACCTTGTTGTTGTCCTGCATTCAGTGCCCCTTGCAGTAAGCGGCGCATTTTACTGCGATCGTTATATAATTCTCCAGTTAAGCGTTTATTGTCCTCAATGTTCGTCGGACGGATGCCTTGCCCAAACAGGTCTGCCGCCAATACATTGTAGCCTTCGGCCGCTAACATGTCAGCGCGTTTGCGCTCATAGTCTGTTAGTCCATCCCAATCATGGATGAGCAAGATAAAAGGCGCATTCGCTTTGTCGGCTTTGGCGTAATAGCCCTCATAGGGTTGATTGTCTACCGTATAAGTGACATTTTTAGTGGTAATGGCGGCAGCTGTTTGGCTAAAAGTGAGCGCCATTAAAACCAGTGAAGTTCTGAGCATTAATGAACGGTAACGGCTTTTAGATGGAGGGAAGGATAATAAATTAGCTGTGGTCAACGATTTCATTAACATAATAGATAGCCTCATTGTCTTGTGAAAAACGATAAATAGGTGGCTAAAAATCATGTCCATTTATTTACCATTGAGAGTCAATTCTTCATTTATAAAAGCATACCTTAAAGAATCTCTATATTACAACAACCGATTATTAATAAGCTGAAGATTTAAAAGATGGATATTTTAAAGGTCGTTACTTTAACCAAATATCAACACGCTTACCGATATATGTGACATACCTAGGGCAAATTTTAAGTAATATAATTGATGAGCTTATCAATGCTGTAATGCCTCAACAGGTAAATGTGTAAAAGCTTTCTCATCTATTAAGAAATAATCGCGCTAAACACAGAAAATTAAACGACATATGAAGTCAAAGCTAGCTCTAAGGATATAAAAACTGTGTTAGTGCCTATTTGATGGGCTGTCTGCAGTCCATTTTACTCATTAGCTAGGATATTTTATGAATAAGAATATTGATCATACCGACCCCGCTAAAGATATGAATACCGAACGCGGCAATGGCGGTGAAACTCACCAACGTGCTAATGGCGACACTAAAGCCATGACAACCCAGCAGGGCGTTGTCATTTCGGACAATCAAAACTCCCTTAAGATTGGCGCTCGTGGCCCGACGCTATTAGAAGATTTTGTCTTACGCGAAAAGATTAATCACTTTGACCATGAGCGTATTCCAGAACGTATCGTCCATGCACGTGGTAGTGCCGCCCATGGTTATTTCGAGCTGACCGAATCGTTAGAAGAATTTACCACCGCTAAGATTTTAACCGAAACAGGCAAACAGACCCCGTTATTTGCCCGTTTTTCTACGGTTGCTGGTAATAAAGGCTCAAAAGATACACCGCGTGATGTGCGTGGTTTTGCGGTGAAAATTTATACTGAAGAAGGTAATTGGGATATTGTCGGTAATAATATGCCGATTTTCTTTATTCAAGATGCGATGAAATTCCCTGACTTGGTTCATGCAGTTAAACCAGAGCCTGATCGCGGCTTCCCGCAAGCGGCTTCTGCCCATGATACCTTTTGGGATTTTGTGTCACTCAGCCCTGAGACCATGCACAATGTCATTTGGCTAATGAGTGATCGTGCTTTGCCTCGTAGTTTGGGGATGATGGAAGGCTTTGGTATCCATAGCTATCGCTTTATTAATAAAGATGGTAAAAGCACCTTTGTACGCTTCCATTGGAAGCCAGTACTAGGCGTACAGTCGACCACATGGGATGAAGCGGTTAAAATCTCTGGCGCGGATCCTGATTATCATCGCCGAGATCTATTTGAATCGATTAATAATGGCGACTATCCCGAGTGGGAATTTGGCGTACAGCTATTTACTGAAGAACAAGCCAATGCGTTTCCGTTTGATCACTTAGATGCGACTAAACTGATTCCAGAAGAGACGGTGCCGGTACGCATCGTGGGTAAAATGGTGTTAAATCGCTATCCGGATAACTTCTTTGCCGAAACGGAACAAGTGGCGTTCTGCCCATCGCATCTGCCACCGGGCATCGACTTCAGTAATGACCCATTATTGCAAGGTCGCCTATTTAGTTATTTGGATACGCAGCTGTCGCGTTTGGGCTCACCGAATTTTGCGCAAATTCCAATTAACGCGCCAAAATGTCCGTTTGCTAACAATCAGCAAGATGGTCATATGCAAATGCATGTCCCAAAAACTCGCGTGTTATATGAGCCACAAAGTCTTGATCCAACAAGGCCACGCGAGAGTGTTAAGAAAGGCTTTGAGTCATTCCATGAGCAGCTAGATGATGGCGTCAAAGGTCGCGTGCGCGCTGAAAGCTTTGCGGACCATTATAGCCAGCCGCGCATGTTCTACCTTAGCCAAACGCCAACTGAGCAAGCACACATTGCTTCAGCATATGCCTTTGAGCTTGGCAAAGTAGATACGGCGCATGTACGTACGCGTATGCTCGGGCATTTACGTAATATTGATGAAGACTTGGCAAAACGTGTCGCAACAGCATTGGGTATGGACTTGCCAGCAGTGGCAGAGCCTGCAGCGCCGATACAAGATATGGCGACTTCTGAGAAGTTACAAACGATTGGCTTGACGCCTAAAACCCTAAAAAGTCGTTTAATTGGTATCTTAGTCGCAGAAGGCTCAAAACACAGTGAGATTAAGAAGTTTGAAGAGGCCGCGAAAGCAGAGGGCGCTCGGGTAAAAATCGTCGCACCAAGTAAAGAGGTAATATTAGACGACGATACTCGCATACAAGCCGATGAGCGCGTTGCAGGTGATCCCTCAGTGATGTTTGACGCGGTGGTCAGTATCATTATGCCTGAGCAAGCAAAGAAGTTGGCTGAAGACAGCGCTATCCTTGATTGGTTTACGGACGCCTACGCGCACTGTAAAGCCATTGCTTATTGCGGGGCAACCGATGAGTTTATCTTAAGTAAATTACCAATCGAGAAAGATGCTTTTGTCACACCACTGGCGGAATTGGATACCTTTATCGAAAATGCCAAATCTCGCTTGTGGGAACGTGAGCCAAAGGTGCGTGACTTGGCATAACGCTTTATAAAAGCTATCTATCGAGAAAGTTAGCTATTTTCATTTAAATGATTAAAAAAACTCAGCTTAAGGGCTGGGTTTCTTGTTTTTATGAACTAAGTGTAAAAGCCAATAAATGGTTGATAAACGCCTAAATACTAAAGCTTAGCCACAAGCGTTCACTGAATATCACTCATAAAACAATACTGAGCGTTATAATGACAAATCATATTGTTTAGAGCGTGTTGAAAAAAGGCTGCGCTTTTATATATAAATGATGTTTATAAATAGCTATGCTAAAGGTTACATCAAAATAAAGGAATATTATGAGCTTAATAGATATCGTTGCCATAGAGGGATATATTCAGACAACGTATATGGCAGTTTATCCTGACAAGTTGCTATTGCTAGATTCAGGATGTCGATGTGATGTAGATAAAATTTTAGCGTATATTACCGATAATCTAAAACGTCCGGTCGAGCAACTTAAGACAGTCATGGTCACGCATATGCATCCTGATCATGCGGGAGGTGCTGAACTTTTGAAACAAAAAACAGGCTGTCAAATCGTCACCGCTATGTCTGACAAGCCTTGGTATCATGGCATTTTGGGAAGGTTCGCCCATCTAAATGATTTGGGATTGACTTATTATGTGGCCAATCGACAAGGTAAGTCGGTTACCAATGTCTGGTACAACCCCATTCTAAAAGCAGATGTCAACGTTCAGGATGGTGACCCTGTGCCAAACTTTGAAGATTGGATCGTCTTGGAGACACCAGGGCATACCGATCGGGACTTGTCTTTATGGCATCCGCAAAGCAAGCAGGCGTATACCGCCGATTTGATATTAATCATCAAAAACAGATTTGTCTCGCCTTATTTAATTACCTTGCCTGACGCTTACCGTGCATCATTGGCCAAGGTGAAAGCACTGCAACTAGATACTTTATTACTGGCACATGATAAAAGGGTTAAGCTCAGCGATGAAGACTTTGAAAAATTAATAGAACGTACACCGAATGAACCACGAGAAACAACCTTGAAACATGGTTTTAAACTCATGCTTGCACAGGTTAAGTTTGCGCGCAAAAGAGTGAATACGCCTTAGTGAAATAAGTGTTAAATAATATCGGCCAAAAAAAAGCCCAATCATTAAATGATTGGGCTTTCCTAAATATGGTGGGCCGACCGCGACTCGAACGCGGGACCAATTGATTAAAAGTCAACTGCTCTACCAACTGAGCTATCGGCCCTGAAGAGTGTATAAAAAAAGCACTGCTTTTTTAACTCTGCAAGAGAATTTACATTTTCGTAAATTCTGTGAAGCTTTCTAAAAGAGAACTTCTTAAACTTCCTAACTTATTACGCTACTACCGGATAGGGTAGCATACATGATAAGGATAATACTAAAGATGGTGGGCCGACCGCGACTCGAACGCGGGACCAATTGATTAAAAGTCAACTGCTCTACCAACTGAGCTATCGGCCCTGAAGAGTATGTAAAAAAGCACTGCTTTTTTAACTCTACAAGAGAATCTTACTTATTAGGTAAAATTCTTAAAGCTTCATTTCTTTATCTATTCATGAATCAATATTAAAAGAGACAATAAGCTTGTTTACCCGTTTAGATTATTTGTATCTCTAAACGTGAGAGCACATTATATATATAATTATGACAATTACAACCCCGAATGTTGAAAAAAGTGCAAATCCATGTGAATTAATCCTATTTTTTTAAATTTAAGGCTTAATGAGTTTCGAAACACGCTAAAATCCTATCAATGACGTACTCTTGACTGTCAGTTTTAAGCAGTTGGTCTTGAACGTTGTGTTCAAAATTCTTTTAATCCCTAGAAAGCGCTTCTACTGGATCTAACTTGGCGGCGTTGCGTGCCGGTAAAAAGCCAAAAACAACCCCAATAAGCGTTGAGCAGACAAAGGCGGCGATTATAGAGGTTGATGAGTATATGACTTTGAAACTATCGCCGCCGACACGGTTAATCAGCTCACCAATCGCAAATGCCATGCCTATACCCAATAGTCCGCCTAAAATACAGACCAAAACGGCTTCAATCAGAAACTGCTGCATGATATCGCTTTGACGCGCACCGACGGCCATACGTACGCCAATCTCATTGGTGCGCTCGGTCACTGATACCAGCATGATGTTCATGACGCCAATACCGCCGACAATCAGCGAGATAATCGCAATGGATGAAATGAGTAATGTCATGGCAGCGGTCGTAGATTCAATCGTCTGACGAATGGAGTCGGAGTTGCGTATGCGAAAATCATCGGTACCATGACGACTTTTCATCAGCTCAGATATGGCAGACTCAGCGGCAGAAGAGGAGATATTGTTGTCAATCAGCGCAACAAAGCTCTCAATATAGGCACTGCCTATCAGCCGCGACATCATAGTGGTGTAGGGCATATATAAAGTCGGCGAATCTGCGCCTCTACTAAAGCCGCTATCGTTCGGCTCTAGTACCCCAATCACGCGCCCAGGAACGCTACCGATTAGTAATACCTCGCCAATCGGATTGGCATTGTCAGGAAAAAAAGTTTTATTGGCATTATTATCAATAATGATATCTTGGGTACGGCGCAGGATACTCTGTTCATCAAAACCTTGACCTAGTGCCAGCTTTTCACCGCTCACATCGAGATAGTCTTTACCAACGCCACTGATACTGGCAGCTTCTTGAACATTACGATAGCGCACGTTCATATTGCTATTGAGCTGCGGGCTGACACTGAGCACATAGGGTTGGTCAGCGACCGCTTGAGCGTCTTGTGGGGTTAAATTATCATCGTTGTACTGACGTCTAGGGTCACCGTAGGGGTAGCCGTCAGTGACAGTAATGGTATTGGTACCTAAGGAGCTAATATTGGACAGTATCTGCTCTTGTGAGCCTTTACCCAAACCGACGACCGATACCACGGAAGCAATACCAATGATAATCCCTAACATCGTCAATAACGTGCGCATTTTATGCGCACGCATAGCAAGTAAAGACATCTTAAAGGCTTCAAATAGACGGTCGATAAAACTGCTAAAGGCATTTTTACGGTGTTTGTCTATCATAGCTGCTGGCTGTGCTTCTGGGCGTTGATAATATTCATTTTTATAATCGGCAATGATATAACCGTCTTTGATTTCAATCACGCGCTCAGCTTGGGCAGCAAGCCCCGGGTCATGAGTGACCATTATTATGGTATGACCTTGCGCGTTTAAGTCTTTGAGGATTTGTACGACATCTTCACCTGATTTACTATCCAGGGCACCTGTTGGCTCATCGGCTAGGATGATATCGCCACCATTCATCAGCGCCCTTGCGATAGACACACGCTGCTGCTGTCCACCCGATAGCTGGCTTGGGCGATTATTAACTTTGTCCGCCAGTCCTAAATCTGACAATAGTTTTTCGGCACGGTCATTACGTGCTTGCCCGTCCATCCCAGCATAGACTGCTGGTACAGAAACGTTGTCACGGGCATTGATGTCGCCCAATAGATGATAGCGCTGAAAAATAAAACCAAAGTGCTCACGGCGTAGTTTTGCCAGCTCATCCGCATCTAGGCGGCTGACCGATTGACCAAATATCTTATAGTCGCCGGCAGTCGCTTGGTCTAAGCAACCCAAGATATTCATCAAGGTCGATTTTCCTGAGCCTGATTGCCCAATGATAGCCACCATTTCGCCTTGATTGATGGTCAGGTTGATATCATGCAAGACGCGAATGGTCTGCTCGCCAGCTTTGAACTCTCTAATCAGTCCTTTGACTTCCATCAAAGGCGTAGCGGTGGCATTAGAAGTCGGGTCTTGGTTACTCATTTGCTATCCTGCTTATATCAAATCAATATTAACGCTCGTTTTTTGCTATCGTCGATTCAACGTAGGTTTTAGAGTTTTAAATTTCGAGCCTTTTAAAATTCAATAGTGTTAACGCTTGAACATCGTTAATCTTACGACTATAACCTCATATTAAAACGGTCGACCGCCTCTGCCACCCATGCCACCTCTGCCGCCCTTACTGCCAATATTAGGTCCTTCTTCGCTTAAGATAACCTCATCACCTTTTTTAAGACCGCTCAAAATTTCCGCATTGACACGATTATTGATACCGACTTTGACGGTTTGTTCAACGACTTCACCATCAGCTTTAAGCACACGCACTGTTGCCATGGTTGCACTAGAATCGCTATCCAGCTTATTTGCAGTGGTAGACTCTGGTTTAGAGCCCTTAGGTTTTCTAGATGTACCAACAGGCTGCAGGGCAGCAGATGGGATAAGCAGCGCGTCTTTTGCTTGATTAATGACGATATAAACTTGCGCGGTCATATCGATACGAAAGCGGCGCTCAGTATTGGGTACTTCGATATAACCAACATAATAAATGGCCGCATCGGTAGAGCTAGTATCACTGATTTTCTCAGGAGCGGGTTCAATCGCTTTGAGGGTCGCATCATATTTTTGGTCGGGATTACCGATGATATTAAAATAGACTGGCAAGCCTGCTTTAACGTTAATGACATCAGCTTCAGAGATTTGCGCATTGATACGCACGGTGGATAAATCGGCTAAAGTCACAATGGTGGGCGCGGTTTGATTGGCGTTGACCGTCGTACCTTGCTCAGTGGTCACCGATACCACCGTCCCTGACATCGGCGCACGAATGGTGGTGTAACTTAAGTCTTCCTGCGCGGTGCTGACGTTGGTTTGAGATTTGCGCAACGCGGCTTGCTGGCTATTGATATTCGCTTCGGTGGTAGCAATCGCCGCTTTTGCCGTCTCAATAGCAGCGCGGGCATTGGCGACAGATGCTTGAGCGGTGGCAACCTTTGTTGCTTGCGTATCATAGTCCTGCTGCGATATCGCATCGATAGCCAGTAAGCCTTGCAAGCGTGAGAAATCTGCTTGTGCTTGTCTCAATTCAGCTTGACGGCTGGCAAGATCCGCTTGCGCACTTTTTAGACTTGCCTGACGGCTTAGCGACTCGGCACGGGCGCTTTGTAGCGCCGCTTCACTTTGTTCAAGGCTCGCTTGCTCATTGCTTAAATTATTCTTCTGCGTCACCTGATCAATCTGCGCAATTAAATCGCCTTTTTTGACTTCATCACCGACGTCAACAAACAGCCGCGTCACTTCACCCGATACCTGCGCGCCAACATCGACGGTATTTAACGCTTTTACTTTACCGGAGGCCATGACGTTATTTTCGATATCACCAATCTCAGCGGTCGCTGTTAGATAGTTGGGTGTGGTTTCTTTTGGCTTCAAGGTTTTGTAGGCTAGAAATCCTAAAGCGATGATGACGAGGGCAATAATGCCCCATTTGATAGCAGACTTTTTGCTCATTTTGCGCATGACAACAATCCAATCACAGTTAAATCAAGTGTAGCTATAGTAGAGGCTTGACGCCCAAAAGGGAATGGCAATTAGTTTGCGAAACGTTAAGAGGAAAAATCGCGACGGTAATAAATGTTAAATTTTAGACAAAAAATAACCCTACAGAGAGGGTTAAATAAGAAAAATCGATGTTTTATCGTTAATGAATTATTGTGCTTTAAACAAACCTTGCCCTGATAGCTTAAGCGCTGCTTGTAATAATAACTCCCATGCTGGCTGGCGTACCAAGCCCTTAATCGCTTGGTCACATTTATAAAGCAGAGCCGGCCAAGTCGCAGTTTGTGCTTTTGAATGGCGTCGACAGGCTTGCTGATATAAGCCTTGTTTGCTACGCCAAATGCCAAGGGCTTGCGGGTCTTGTCCATCCATTAACTGCATAATCTGCCGCATGTCTTTACTGATTGCCCATAAAACCAAAGTTGTTGGCTCATCAGTCGCTTTCAGCTGAAAAATGATTTTAGCAACTTGGGCGCTATTGCCAGCAAGCATCGCATCAGATAAATCGAACACGCTAAACTGCGCATCGCTAACCAATGCTGCTTGTAAGTCATTAATATCTAATGCTACGCCTGTCACAGGCTGGCTTGAGGTGCTTGCAGAATTAGCATTTATGATATCAACCTCTGCCATCAATTGCGGCGCAAATAAATACGATAGCCGCCATAAGGTTTGATAGGCACTAAGCAGATGATGTTCGGTATGTGACATCAGCAGTTGCCAAGCTTCTTGCGATAAGGTTAAGCCAAACTGCTGGGCTTGTATCTGCAATAACTGTTGGCGCTGCTGCTCATTATACAAATTACAATCGATGACATGACCATATTGCGCAAATGGCACAAACCATTTGCTAGTTTGCGCGCGTTTGTCTTGCTTTGGCGTGAGCCACAATAAGCTATGGCTATGCGCCCCTGTTTGCGCATCGACGGCAAAACGTTCTAGCTCGGCAATGACTGCTTTATCAGGTTTATGGTTGCCCGTGACAATGAGCGCACTCGCATCATCGAATAAAGACTGACTGCCAAGCTCTGACAACACTTCCTGCCAACTCTTTACTGACACCAGTTCGATGCGTTTAATAGCATAGTTCTGCGCGCGCCAATGCGGTCGCAGCGCATCGATGAGCCATTGACTGAGTAACGGCTCATCACCGTGTGCCAGCCACAAGCCTGCTACTGCAACGGAAGGTTGTAGCAGTTTTGGATAAGCTTGTATAAAAGTATCTTGCATAGACGAAGAAGGACACAAGGTTATGAATATGAGGGTTAAAGCTATCTTTACCTAAAAAAGTACTTTAAATAAATGCAGCTTCAATAAAAGTGTCTTTAGAAACTTAATTTTTAAAAATAAAAAATAGCAATATTAAGAACTCGGTACGATAACAGCAGTAGATACTGAGCCTTTGCCATTTTGCATAGCTGGTTTGGCGCTGTTAGGGGCGATTTTAGGCAGCGCAATTGCCACATATTGGTCAGTGATACGGCGCGCCAAGCTGTCATAGAGCCAATCGCGAATTTGATCACCCTGTTGGTCATCGGTACTCACCGATGCCTCATTATACTGATAGCTACGCTCAACTTGGATAGGATTAGTGAGCGTCACAGGCTTGCCATCCTCTACGCTTTGATAACTGACATCAGCTGACATTACCAAGCGAATTTCTGTTAATACACCGACCAACTCATAACGCTTAAAACGGACGTTGTTAACCGTAATTGCTGCGATGGTTTCTGCACCTATTTTTTGGTTATTACTGGCAACATCCGCCAAGGTCATATTGTCAATCACATCAACGCCCAATGCCTGTAGACGTTTTGTGAGTGGTAACTTCAATGGGAATGAGGCGCGATTGTCTTCAATAATTACCGCTGTTTTAGCGACATCAAACAGCATGGGCGCATCATAGCCGCGTAGCTGAAAGCCGCAACCACTGAGACTAGCAGTCGCACCCACTATGGCAAGCATTGGCAAAGATGCAAGTAATGCGGTCGCTAGTTTCTGTCTATTCGACTTATTAGGCATGTGCTTTTTCCCTTACATGTTGTTTGATATGACGGCATAGCACAGTGCTTATCCGTCATAATCTCTATTCTTATTGTGATAAGAAAACCTAAAATATCCGCGTTTAATTATCCCTAACCTGCAACCACAATATTAACCAGTCTATTCGGTACGACGATTTCTTTTTTAATCTCGCCAGTAAGGAATTTTTCCACGCCATCAAGCGCGCGTGCCTGTGCTTTAATAGCCTCAGCATCGCTATTGGGTGCTACATCCATTTTACCGCGCATTTTACCGTTAACCTGCACTATCATAGTAATCATGTCTTGCACTAAAGCGCTTGCATCGACTTCTGGGTAGCTCAGGGTGACGGTATCCATTCCTAGTTGCTCAAGCAAATGCTCACCAATGTGCGGCGCGTATACCGATAGGATAATCAATAAATCAATCAGCGCTTCATGCTGTACTTGCAGATCTTGCTCACCGTTTGCTTTAAAGTTACTCAGCTCGTTGGCAAGTTCCATTAAGCTAGAAACTGGCGTATTGAGTGCTAAGCGTTTACCCAAATCACTATCAATTTTGCCGATAGTTTCATGCGTCTTACGGCGTAATGACTTTGCTTCTTTGCTTAAGTTATCCGTATTTAAGGCATCATTATTAAGCTGCTCAAGACTTAAATTGGTATCAGTTAACGCTTGGATATGCTCAGAAGCGATGCGCCATACTTTTTTAACAAAGTTATAAGGACCTTTGAGCGCATCGTCTGACCATTCTAGCGTTTGGTCGGCAGGGGCGGTAAATAAGGTATAAAGGCGAACGGTATCCGCACCATATTTATCAATGGTAATTTGTGGATCAACGCCATTATTTTTTGACTTCGACATTTTCTCGATTTTGCCAATCGTCACTGGCTGCCCATCTGATTTTAAGATGGCTTTGATTGGCTGACCACGCTCGTTATAGTCAATATCAATGTCTTTAGTGAAGTAATAAGTGGTACTGCCATCGGCATTAACGCGGTAGAAAGTACCAGCAAGCACCATACCTTGGGTCATCAAATTGGCAAATGGCTCATCACCTGATACCAAGTTTTCGTCACGCATTAGCTTGTGGAAGAAGCGTGCATAAAGCAGATGCATCACGGCATGCTCGACACCGCCGATATATTGGTCGACTGGCAACCATTTATTCGCCGCTGACTTGTTGACCATATTGGTCGTATCATGTGGGCTAGCAAAGCGCGCATAGTACCAGCTTGATTCAACAAAGGTATCAAAGGTATCGGTTTCGCGCTCAGCAGGATTGCCACATTTAGGACAAGTGGTATTTACAAATTCTGGAATGTTTTTTAAAGGATTGCCGCGACCATCAGGGACGACGTCAGTTGGTAGGATAACTGGTAAGTCTTGCTCTTCGACCGGCACCGTACCGCAATGCTCACAGTTGACCATTGGGATAGGGCAGCCCCAATAGCGCTGGCGAGATACACCCCAATCACGTAGACGGTATTGGATTTTTTTCTTCGCAAGCGCTTGCGGCTCAAGCTTAGCAAGCATGGCTTCAAACGCTTGTTCGAAATCTAGGCCATCAAACTCGCCTGAATTCACTAAGGTGTTACGCTCGGTATAAGCGCGATTGTCATTGCCTTCTTCAGCGTTATCAAAATAGCCAGCAGGGATATCAATCACTTGCTTAATGGGCAAATTGTACTTAGTGGCAAACTCATAATCACGCTCATCATGGGCTGGTACTGCCATGACCGCGCCCGAGCCATAGCTCATCAGTACATAGTTGGCAACCCATACAGGCACTTCTTCGCCGGTCAATGGATGGGTCACCGTCAGACCGGTATCCATACCAATTTTTTCGGCTTTGGCTAAGTCCGCTTCAGCAACTGAGCCTTTTTTGCACAGCGCATTAAACTGGGCAATAGCGTCGTCATTTTCAGCGGCATATTGTGCCAATGGATGCTCGGCAGCAACGGCGACATAGGTGACGCCCATTAAAGTATCAGGGCGAGTGGTAAAGACGTCTAAGCTATTGCTTTGACCAGCCAGCTCATAAGGGAAATGAACTTCCATACCGGCACTACGACCAATCCAGTTACGCTGCATAGTCAGTACTTCAGAGGGCCAGTGACCTTCTAACTGGTCTAAATCATCAAGCAGCTCATCGGCATAATCGGTGATGTTAAAGTAATACATTGGAATATCGCGCTTTTCGACCGCCGCGCCACTACGCCAGCCTTTACCGTCAATGACTTGTTCGTTGGCTAATACGGTATTGTCGACCGGATCCCAGTTGACGGTGGCAAGCTTTTTATAAACCAAGCCTTTTTTGTATAACTGTAAAAACAACCACTGTTCCCACTGATAATATTCGGGGCTACAAGTGGCAAATTCACGTGACCAGTCAATAGACAAACCAAGCAGTTTTAGCTGCGCGCGCATGCTGTCAATATTAGCAAACGTCCATTCAGCAGGCGGTGTTTGATTGGCAATTGCGGCGTTTTCAGCTGGCAGACCAAAACCATCCCAACCCATTGGCTGCATGACTTCATAGCCTTTTAGGCGATAATAACGGCTCAGTACATCAGAGATCGTATAGTTACGCACGTGACCCATATGCAGCTTACCGCTTGGGTAAGGGAACATCGACAGCATATAGCGACTTGGTTTGTCGCTTGGCTCGTTACTTACTTCAAAACGCTTGTCAGTTCCCCATTTGGCTTGCTGCGCCGCTTCAATAAGTTGCGGCTGATACTGGGCGTTATCGATAGAAGTATTATTGGTATGGGTAGTATTAGCAGTTTCTGCTGTCACGGCGTTGCTCATAGTTGGCTCGGAATAGGTTGTTACAGATAAATTGGGTAAAATTTTACAATGCCATAGCATAGCGTAATTTGGCAAAAATTGCGATTGATTGTGAGGTTGTTATAGTCGAGAATAGTTGATTAATCGTTATAAACAGATGATATTCCTATCAACTATAAAGTAGATAAAACATGAGTGAAATTATTCTCAAGCAACCAGTCAGCTTACTTAACCGTAACGTCAAATTTGATTTGAAAGCTTTTTTTATTCAAGCATCGTCCACTGTAGCAGGCACTGCAATTCAAGTTGCTACCGTAAATCCTATTGGAGCATTGACGAGCATAGTTACAGGCTTATCAGGTGCCTCTAAAGCAATCTCGTTGGAGGAGATACCAGTAGAGCAACGAGCTTGGTTGCTTGTTGTGAGTTCTTTAACTCATGCTATTGCCAAGACATTAGAAGACTTTAATGATTTATTTGAAAATAGCATCGAATTTTTTCAACTGAATACGGTTAGCGAGCAACTTACTAACCAAATTAATGAACTTGAAATTACGTTAACAAATGATTTTTTTAACAATCCGCATAAATTAGCATTTTTAGAAGACATCTCTCATATTCTAATTTGTTGGCTACAACAGCTAGGATTAAATGATATTCAAACTAAGTCATTCATTTACCAGTTTAAATCTCAATTTCCGATGTCACTACATTATGAGTGGGGTGCAAATCCATCCTATTATGCGCTGATAGTTGAGAAGCTAGATACACCGTTTAACGTGGTAAATAGATTGCAAAGACAGGCATCTGAATACCGCTACTGGCTCCAGCAACAAGTTAATGAACGTATCTTCGAAGAAGCCTTTGGACTTAAACAAATATATGTACCTCTAAGAGCCTATTACACACAAACAATAAGTAATGATGGTAGTAAAGCTGCTGAAGATAGTGTGGAACCGGAAAAGAGTGAAGTGCTTAATCTTAATAACAGTGGAAATGTCACTAAAACAGTCTGTAATCTGTATGAGGAAATTAGTAAGTGGCTTAAGAAGACTGATATGGACGATAGCTTAAAAATCATTAGCGGTGGTCCTGGTTCGGGAAAATCATCGTTTTCTAAAATTTTGGCTTCAGAATTAGCTGAAAAATCCGATGTACCAGTTTTGTTTATACCTTTACATCGTTTTAAAATTAGTGGTTATCTACCTGATGCTATTAGGCAGTTTCTTGACAATCATCATATATTAAGTCAAGAGAATCTATTAAATGAATCCAATCTTCTTCTCATATTCGATGGTTTGGATGAACTGTCAATGCAAGGTGCCAACTCGAAAGAGGTGGCAAACAATTTCACAGAAGAATTGAAAGAAGTGTTGAGGGAAAAGAGAAGTTTGAACTGGAAAGCAATTGTTACAGGTCGTGAATTATCTATACAACAGCAAAAAAATAAATTAAAAAAGCAGAAAACGATTTTATATTTATTACCATATTTTATTAACGAAGATGATAGGGATGGGTTTGATGATCTTGATAATTTATTATTAAAAGATCAACGTAACGAATGGTGGCAGAGTTTTGGTGAGCTGAAAGGTCAGGGGTATGACGGATTACCCGAGATACTAGCAACTGAACATTTAGAACCTATAACGAAGGAACCTTTGCTTAACTATCTTTTGTCGTTAAGTTATCTACGACAGGATATAAAATTTACATCAGATACTAACCTTAATCAGATATATGCAGATTTACTAGATTCAGTACATGAACGAAAATATACAGGTAGCCGTACTCATACTGGAATAAATAATCTTGAGAAAAATAATTTTATACGAATTCTCGAAGAAATTGCTTTAGTAGTTTGGCATGAAAATGGTCGTACTGCTAGCATTGATAGGATTATGGAACGATGTAAAGAGGCTAATATTGCAAGCTATTTTGATGAATTTAAAGGTGATGCGGAGTCAGGCGTTATTCGGTTACTAATGGCGTTTTATTTTAGAGAGTTTGATGGTAGTCAAGGAGATAAAACATTTGAGTTTACTCATAAAAGTTTTGGTGAGTATCTGACAGCAAAGCGAATAATGCTAGAATTAGACATAATGTTAGATGAAGTCGAACGTGGAAGAAGTCGTGCAGGTTCAGGCTGGACAGTAGAGTATGCATTTGAAAAATGGATAAAAATTTGTGGTGCCCAATATATCTCCTATGAGTTAAATCGATTTATAGGTGGTGAGCTTAAAATAATGATGTTAAAACAGAACGGACTAGAAAAAGTAAAAAAATATCAGAGTTTAATGATCGAATTAATACAAATGTCAGTAAATGGACAATCGCCTATAAAAAACCTTAGTTTAAGCTCTTCTAAAGAGGATTTAACATATAGCAATATAGCTGAAATTGATATGTTAATAATACATTCACTATGTGCCAGATATACTAATGACGTAATTAAAAACGTTAAATATAATGATGAAAAAGCCTTTGATAGCTGGATACATAGGCTAGATTATAATATTGACGGGCAATTTAATCATTTAGATCTTAGAAAGTGTGACTTAAGAAATATATTCTTAGGTTGTAATTTTGACTCCACAATACTAGATGATGGTAACTCGCTTTTTTCCTCCTTTTTTATGTCGACATTTAAAAATGCAAGTCTTAAAAATGCCAAACTATATGTTACTAACTTTGAAAATGTAGACTTTGAAGGTGCAAATTTTGAAAACGCAAAACTTGTAGAGTCTTCCTTGAAAGGTGCTAATATAAAAAATGTTTGTCTTTCAGGTGCTAACTTAGAAAGAACGAATTTTACTAAAGTCCAAGCTGAAGGCGCGGACTTCATGATTGCCAACCTTGAGGATGCTAATTTGAATGAAGCAAATTTTACGAATGCTAATTTCGTAGGTGCTAATTTTAAAAATGCTAATCTTAATGGCACCGATTTCACTAATGCAAACCTTGAAAATGCGAACTTTGAATGCACTAACCATGAGGATGCTATTTTCATTGGATCAAATTTAAAAGGTACTATTTTAGAAAATATATACATATCAGAAGAGAAATTAGAGGAAGAAAAATGACCATCACTATCTACGGCATCAAATCATGCAGTACGATGAAAAAAGCCTTTACTAAACTTGATGAGCTAGGCGTCAGCTATGATTTTCATGATTATAAGAAACAAGGCATTGATAAAGCAACGCTACAGCATTGGGTTAACCAGCTTGGTATCGATAAAGTACTGAATAAGCGCGGAACAACATGGCGCAAGCTGACTGACGAGCAGAAGCAAGCCGCTGATAATAACGTCAATAACGCCATAGATTTGCTGGTAGAAAACACCAGTATGATCAAGCGTCCGATAGTTGAAGGTGAGCGGACAGATAACAATCAGCCGATACTATTATGCGGTTTTAATGAAGCTGAGTTTGAGGCGGCTTTTTATAAATAAACCGTTCTCATAAAAACGCTATCAGTTTGGCACATTATAAATTATTATTAGAATTAAGTTTGCCAGTTTATAATGTTCAAGGACGAGGAGAGGGTTATGAAGAAATTAATATTGATTGCTGCGCTTGCCGTTGCACCATTGATGGTTACAACCGTACAAGCAGCAGACACATCTACCAAGATTACCTTTGCTAAAGACAGCTATTGTGGTAATTTTAGTGGTAACCTTAAAAACGGCAAAGTATTTCGTTTATGGTTACTGTCCGATCAAAACTTAGTGATTCGTAACGTCGGTGACGACCAAATTAATGTCGCTTATGTCTCAGGACCAAATGGTCGCTTAAACGGCGATCGCTACGAAAATGAAAACTCTTATATCACCCAGCGCAAAGGCAATCACCATATGAAGGTGTATGGTAATAGTAGCCATAGTAACGTGGAGTTTTGCGCTTATTAAACGCTTCTAAGTTAAGCAGCTTTGATAAATAAAAAGCCCAAACTTAAATGTTAAGCTCGGGCTTTTTTATATGAAAAATTACCACAGCTCGCTAGCTCATTGACGAATCCAAATCACGGCTAATCAAGGTGCCGACGCCTTCGTTGGTGAAAATCTCTAACAGCGTGGCATGCGGCACGCGACCATCGACAATAACCGCACTTTTTACGCCGCTACGTACCGCATCAAGTGCGCATTGAATCTTAGGAATCATACCGCCCGAGATAATACCATCTGCAATCAAACCATCAACTGTCTTTGGCGTCAATCCAGTCACGACTTCACCATCACGACCCAATACCCCTTTGATATTGGTCAGTAGCATAAGCTTTTCTGCTTGTAAAAACTCTGCGACTTTACCCGCAACCAAATCGGCGTTGATATTATAAGTATTGCCTTCTTCATCGACACCAAGAGGGGCGATAACGGGAATGAAATCAGAGGCAATCAGCATATTAATCACGTCTTTATTAACGCTGACCACATCACCGACAAAGCCCAAATCAACGGGAACCGCTATACCATCAGCGCCGATTTTTTCCATCATTAACTTTTTAGCTAGGATTAAATTAGCATCTTTACCGGTCAGACCAATGGCGCGTCCACCGTGCTTATTGATTAAGCTGACGATAGATTTATTGACGCTACCGCCGAGCACCATCTCAACGATATCCATGGTGCTTTTGTCAGTCACGCGCATGCCGTCGATACGATCAGATTGACGACCGAGCTCTTTTAACAAGTTATCTACTTGTGGACCACCGCCGTGTACAACTACGGGATGCATGCCGACGGTTTTTAATAAGACGATATCACGGGCAAAGGAGCTTTCGAGCGCAGGGTCGGTCATGGCATTGCCGCCGTATTTGACTACAATGAGCTTATCAACAAAGCGTTGAATATAAGGCAGCGCCGTGGTTAATACTTCAGCGGTAATTTTGGCTTCATCCAAATTAAGCGTCATGACAAGCTCCTAAAAGACAGGGTTAAGCGGTTGATTGAGGGTTTCTGTTTTTTTCTGGCGTTCTCTAATAAAATAAATGGTAAAAAAATCAGTTAAATAATAGCTATTCAGCAACGATAGATAGTATTTGCGTGGCTAAATGCTCGTTAAATGGGCGGCATAAAGCGGCGAATCTCGTTTGAATATCGATAAGATCGTCGATGCTATCACCGGCAAAGCGCACGGTCAGATTTTGACTGGTATTTGATTGGCGTAATACGCCAAACCCGCGCGCGAAATCCAAACGTACCCCGTCAATACAGCTTAGTGTCGTACCAATTGGCAAGAGTTTTTTTGCTGCTTCTAAAGTTATAGCGTGTTTTTGAGCGGAACAGGTACAATGCGCTGGTGCACAGTTGATGATAGTCTGGTCATTAGAATGAGTCGAGCAAAGCGCTGTGACTGTTATAAGATGTTGTAAATAAAGACATAGACGGGTCAACTGCTCAACGATTGAGCACTTTGTCAAAACTGTTTCTGGCAGCGGTAAATAATGGTCAGCCGTACTGACGATAACGGGTAAACTCTCGATGATATCAGATAGGCTTGTTGTACGAGTCGTTAGATTGGGCTTAACCAGTTGTGGTTTAGCTAACCAATGTAGCAGTCTTAATGCCGCATACATGGCATCATCATAAAGAATAAAATAGCTATCATTAAAAATAAAATGCCCAGATAACTCACCGGCAAAGACAATTTGACCGTCAGACTGCTGCATTTGTTGCCGCATCAAACTGCTACCTGTTTTACTAATCACAGGCGTGGCGCCAAGTTCAGTAATGAGCTTTGGTAAATGATGACAGCATTTAATATCAAAAAGCACTTGAGCGTTTGATAATGACTCATTTAACGGCGGAGGGCACTGATTGACAGCTACTGTTGCCAACATATAAAGCAGATGGTCAGGCGTGACAACTTTGCCCTGATTATCAACCACCATTAACCGATCGCCATCACCATCAAAGGCGATACCTATATCTGCCTGATGCAGAAGCACGCTTTGCTGTAATTGCTTAAGACGCTGCGGCTCAGTAGGATCCGGATTGCCGGCAGGAAAATCACCGTTTGGCATGTCGTTAAAGGTGATGACCTGCTGGCAAAAACGTTCAAATAAAGGCTTGGCAATATTGCTGGTCGCGCCATGCATACAATCAATCACCACCACTAAATCAAGTTTGGAGGAGGGTGTATAACTATCTTTTGCGCTCTGGCTATTTGACTGGTTATTATATTGATAAATTTGCTCAAAAACTTGTGTAATGGTGTCTATATAAACGCTTGCGACTTGATTAACAGATAAATGTTGCTGTTTATGATAAATAGGCTTATCAATAGCGACTAAAGAATTATCTTGTGCGTCGCCGCTAGCTAGCTGCTGATAGAGAACTTGAATGTCTGCGCTGCTCGGAGAGGTATGGTTGACTAGCCACTTGACCCCTAAAATGTCTTTAGCGGAATGACTGGCAGTGACAATAATGCCATGCCCCTGATATTGCTCCGCCCAAAAAATCATCATGGGCGTGGTAACAAGACCTAATTGAATGACCTGTATACCTTGCTGAGATAACACATCAGTAAGTGTTTGGGCAACGGTATCGCTACCGCAGCGCACATCATAACCCATAACAACGATGGTTTTTTTGTTAGCGCTTTGGCTATTATTTTCGTTATTAGTTTTTTGCTGAACTCGATAAAGATGAGCAAAAGCGTGCCCCAATGCTTGAATAAAGTCATTGGTAAAATGCTGGCGCGAACCACGAATATCATAAGCACGAAATAAGGATTGCTGCGCAGCAAAAGACGGCATCGCTTACTCTCCTTATTGTCGTGTTTATTAAGTTATTGTGATTGTTAAATTATTATGATTTCTAGATTGTGATCATCATAAAAAATTAAAATGGTAAATCAGTACGGACTACTGACGACCTGAATGTCCGAAACCACCGGCACCGCGCGCACTGGTATCACTAAATTCTGCCACCAATTCAAACTCAGGACGAGCAACCGGTACAACCACATATTGCGCCATACGCTCGGCAGGATTTAAGATAAAATTTTCATTGCTGCGATTCCAAATACTGACCATCAGCTCGCCTTGGTAATCGGCATCAATCAAGCCGACTAGATTACCCAAAACAATACCATGCTTATGCCCAAGACCTGAGCGCGGTAAAATCATACCTGCAAAATTAGGGTCTTGAATATAAACCGCCAAACCAGTACCAATCAAATGCGTCGCACCGGCTTTAATCGTCAAAGGCTCGTCAATGCAAGCGCGTAAGTCGATACCTGCGCTGCCATCGGTTGCGCGTGTCGGTAAAGAAAACGCTTTATCTTCAGTAATTTTAGGGTTTAATACTTTAACTTGTACAGCTTGCATAATGCACTCACTTAACGATTTTAATGGTTTTATAAACAGAATGAATCTAGGGCATGCCCTGATTTTTAAATATACTCAACAACAACTATTTTCATTATAAATAGCTGCTGATTTCTAACTTTTAGTTTTCAGATTTTCATATTTTCATATTTTCATATGCGATTGATCAAAGAATCAGTAAACTTGCCAAGCCCAAAAACGACATAAAGCCAACAATATCTGTTACCGTGGTAAGGATAACAGAGGCAGACAACGCCGGATCAATATTCATACGTTTGAGCATCAGCGGAATACTGATGCCTGAAACGTTGGCGGCAGTCATGTTAATCGCGATAGCAAAGCCAATAACGGCACTGATTTTAATATCATGAAACCACAATTGGGCAATAAACGCCATGATTATCGCCCATATGATACCGTTTATCGCCCCAACCCACAGCTCTTTATTTAATAACCATAGGCGGTTGGAACCACCGATTTGACCCATTGCCATACCGCGAATGACCACCGTCAGTGTTTGCGAGCCTGCAATTCCGCCCATACTGGCAACCACGGGCATCAGTATTGCCAACGCCACCACTTTTGCTAATACGGCTTCGAACTGCCCAATCACCGCCGCGGCCAGTAGCGCGGTACACAAGTTAATGCCCAGCCAAATACTGCGGCTTTTGGCGCTGGTCAAAATAGGGGCAAACAGCTCCTCATCTTGGCTGACACCGGCAAGATTTTTCATGGTGCTATCGACATCGTCTTGGATAATCTCCATGATATCTTCGCCATTTAACTGACCGACCAGCTCGCCATGGCTATTAATTACAGGCGCAAAGCGAATGTCTTCTGAACGGAAAATCGCTGCCGCATCTTGAATATCTAAGCGATCATTGACAGTAATGGCGCTATCGATTAAATCAGCGACTAAGGTGCTTTGTTCATGCTTAATTAAATCAGCCAGACTTAATAAGCCAAGCAGTTGTTGGCTTTGGTCGACGACCAAAAGCTCTTGGCTCTCGTCATCGAGCAAATCGGCATTTTCTCGCAGCCAGTTTTGTACTTCTGCAAGGGTGATATCGTCCCTGATTTGAATCAGGTCAGGATCCATATAACTACCGACTTCCCAGTCGGCATAAGTATCAAGCTTATTGACCTGAATGCGAATATCTTCATCCAAAGTCGCCATCACCGAGGTACGCACACTTTCGGTAACGGTATCTAGAATCTCGGAGATATCTTGCGCATCAAGGTCTTGGGTAAAAAGCGATATCTCTTTTGAAGAGACGTTTTCTAACAGCGGTTGGCGGGTATCAAACTCTAACTCCGCCAGCACTTCACCTTTGATATCTTCTGGCACCTGTGCCCATATCAATAAACGGTTTTGGCTAGGGAAAGATTCTAATAAGCTGGCAATCTCATATTCTGATTGCTTTTCTAAAAACTCAGTAATCGCCCCATATGCCTTTTCGGCAACCAAACCTTGTAAATACAGCAGCTTATATTCGCCGCTAGATTCTGCCGGATTATAATCGCCCTGCCGTGTCGATGGTCGTTCAGGATTCGGCGTCGAGGTGGGCATAAAGGTTCCAAGTTTTTTAAAAGGGGTTAATATGAAAATTAAGCTTAGCGCTTATTTTAAGTACGCTAAGCATGAGAAATTTTTTAAAAGTTGAGTTTAGCGATTACCTAATAAAGCGCGAATATTGGCCAAGTATTCATCAGCGACTTTTTCAGGGTCTTTGCTGGCTTTTTTCTTTTTCGCTTTGGCTGGCCAGTCGATATGTTCTTCTGGCAGCTCATCTAAGAATCTGGATTCAGACGTCACGCGCA
The DNA here is from genome assembly GCF_904846285.1 of Psychrobacter immobilis. Lineage (GTDB taxonomy): Bacteria > Pseudomonadota > Gammaproteobacteria > Pseudomonadales > Moraxellaceae > Psychrobacter > Psychrobacter immobilis_D. The sequence continues at coordinate 30,335 of NZ_CAJHAD010000011.1, forward strand.
TTTGACCACCCGCGCGGCGCTGAGTGGCGAGCGTCAATGTTAGCTCGCGACGCGCACGAGTAATGCCCACATACATCAAGCGTCGTTCTTCGTCGACCGTCTCGCTCAGGATAGAGTTGCGGTGCGGTAGCATCTCTTCCTCAAGCCCCATGATATATACAAAATCAAACTCTAAGCCTTTTGCCGCATGTAAAGTCATGAGGTTCACTTTATTGGTGTTTTCTTCTTCTTGCTGCTGCTCGAGCATATCAAGCAAAACCAGCTTACGAATGATGGTATCAATGGTGCGGTCTTCATCTTCTTCAGCACGATTAATCAGTGATTGAATACTGGTATAAAGCATGTCGATATTATCAATACGGTTTTTTTCTTGTTGCGGCGTTTTTGAGTCGCTACGGATAAAGTCAATATAACCGGTCTCATCAATCATTTGACGGACGATTGGTACAGGATCAGGATGCTGATCGAGCTCGCGGGTATAGTGGCCAATAAAATCGCCAAACTCTTTTAAGGTGCCATAGGCTTTTGACGGCAAAACGTGAGCAAGCCCAGCATGGGTACAAGATGCCAATAACGAGATGCTATGCTCTTGTGAAAATAAACCAAGCTTTTCAAGGGTTGCTGGTCCCATCCCGCGCTTAGGCGTATTAATAATGCGTAAAAATGCGCTGTCATCTTCAGGGTTAAGAATCAAACGCAGATAGCCCATGATGTCTTTAATTTCACTACGGGCAAAGAACGATTGACCGCCCGATAACTTATAAGGGACTTGCAGCTGACGCAATTGTGCCTCTAGCATGCGCGCCTGAAAGTTACTGCGATAGAGAACCGCATATTGCTCCCACTCATTACCAAAACGTAATTTATGCGTGACAATCTCTTTTGCAACGCGCTCTGATTCATCATCGTCATTACGGCAATTAATAATACGAATTTTCTCGCCTTGACCTTTATCTGACCAGAGTTTCTTTTCAAATAAATGCTCGTTATTGGTAATAACGGCGTTGGCAGAGGTCAAGATACGCGTGGTTGAACGGTAATTTTGTTCAAGCATAACGATTTTAAGTTTGGGGAAATCTTCTTTGAGCAGCGCCATATTTTCAGGTTTTGCGCCGCGCCATGCATAGATAGATTGGTCATCGTCACCAACCACGGTAAAACGTCCTTGCGGTCCAACCAGATATTTAATCATTTCATACTGAGCAGTATTGGTATCTTGATACTCATCGACCAATAAATAACGAATACGGTTTTGCCATTTATCACGCAGCTCTCTGTTTTCACGTAATATTTTGGTCGGTAATACAATCAAATCATCAAAATCTACGGCGTTATAAGCCCGCAGGTTACGCTCATATAAAGCATAAAGGGTGGCAAAAATCATATCTCCTGGATCGTCTAAGGTTTCCATCGCCTTATCAGGTTCAATCAGATCGTTTTTCCAATCAGAAATCATTTTTATCGCTTTACCAACCAACTCACGACTTTCAGCACCGCTTAAATTGTCACGCATCATCAGCTCCATCAGCAAACGCTTGCTGTCGTCGCTGTCCATGATGGAAAAGTTGCCTTTGAGCGGGGTATGAATCAACTCATAACGTAAAAACTGTAGCCCAAATTGGTGAAAGGTAGACACCGTCAGCCCGCGAGTTTTTTCACTCGGCAGCAATTTACTGACACGGGCTTTCATCTCACGCGCCGCTTTATTGGTAAAAGTCACCGCGGTGATACGCTCAGCTGGCATGTTGCATTCTTCGATTAGATAAGCGATTTTACGCGTAATCACCGATGTCTTACCGGAGCCGGCACCTGCTAGCACAAGCAATGGACCAGATACATAGAGCATCGCTTCTTGTTGTTTGGGATTAAGTTGACTCATAAGATGACCTGTAAGACAAAAGCAAAAAAGGAAAGCAAAAATAGGCTGACGCTGATATTGAGAGTCGCTAAGCCAGATGAAAAATGCCCGTATTAGGCAAATCGGTGGTGCCACATGGCATCGATAGGATTATTTAAACCATCCACTCATTAAGCGCATCGCAGTTAATATTTTGTGACAATTGATCATAACCGCTGTCATTAAAACAGCCGCTGATATAACCATGAAATTCGGTGGGCCATTATAAAGCAAAAACCCTATCTTTGGGTGAGGAGTTAGTAGAGAGTGCGCAGTAAAAAAGCGTTTGGATTGCGCGACTTACACTATATATACCAGTGCCTTTTTAAAAATATGGATTTGGGCTTAATATAAGGTAACGTCTATATCATAGTTTATGGTAAAAAAAAACATATTTTTTTTGCAGAGAAAATGACCGTTCAATGCAGTTAAAAACTAGCTTTTGATTACCGATATGCGTATAGTACGTAAATAATTTATGCCAGTTGTCACGTCATTGTTGACCACGTGTAATGAGCTATTAAATCAATTAAGTAAGCGATTGAATACGATATTGATTTAATACGTTGATCTTACGTTGTTAAAAGATGCGTTAGGCGACCAGCCTTTTTATCCGTGAACAGAGCGGAACATCTACAGTTGGTCACGTCTGACATCGTCGTCAATAAGCTTGATAATTGGTTATTACCAGCACAGTAGCTATAATAGTCATTGATTGATCATAATCACTGAGTTATTTAAACAAATTTACTCAAATAAAGTGACTCAATGACAGTTACTTTGTGTTTTCGTCTGCGTTATGCCTGTCGCCATTACCACCATTATTTGTGAGTATTCGCGGTGCGCTTGACACTCGATTGGGTGAGGAGCACGTATTATCATGTCTGCTTTTAATTGGTCAGCAATTGCTTTTATTTTAGCCGCCATTGGGCTAGTTGTTTTTATGCTGGTCGTTCCGCGCTTACTGGGCGGTCGCTCTCATGGCTCACAAAAAGAAGAGATATTTGAAGCGGGTGTTGTCGGAGCTGGCAACGCCCGCATTCGTTTGTCTGCAAAATTCTATTTGGTAGCCATTTTCTTTGTCATCTTCGACTTAGAAGCGCTTTATCTTTATGCTTATGCAGTGTCAGTGCGTGAAACGGGCTGGCTTGGCTTTGCAACAGCAGCGACTTTTATCGTCGACTTGTTGATTGGTCTGGTTTATGCCTTGAGTTTAGGTGCATTGAACTGGGCGCCAGCGGATAAGCGCCGTAAACAAGCACGTTTATATGCCGCTCCAGCAGGTTTCAATTTGGCAGATATCACCAAGTTTGATGGCGTTGATGAGCTGATGGTCGACCCGACGGGTAAAATACCGGCGCAGTCTTCAGGACAGATTAATGTCTCTAACAACATCGAGACCAATCGTCGCCACTTGCAAAATATAGATCATATTAATACCACAGGTAATATTACTTCCGTAGATTTTGCCACCTCTGTGCAACAAGACAATGCTAAAGGCGTTTAAAGCCAATTGCTTTTGGCTATCTTGCTGCAGTTGCACACCAGAATGGTCACTTATTATTAATAATAGAAGTTATGGCGATAGTAATATCAATCTGATTGCTACAAGTCGCTTAAAATAAAGGTTGTATGTTATGAAATACACATTAACAAAAGCCAACCCTGATGCAGATATCTATCCTGCACAGACTAGTCAAACGGTCAATGATCCGCTCGAAGATGAAGTCAATAAAAACGTCTTTATGGGTCGTCTTGAAGACCTTGTCCATTCAACAGCAAACTGGGGGCGCAAGCACTCACTATGGCCATTTAACTTTGGTACTTCTTGCTGTTATGTCGAATATGCCACTACCTTAACCGCGGTTCACGATTTATCACGCTTTGGTGCCGAAGTTATTCGCGCCTCGCCCCGTCAGGCGGATGTGATGATTGTTGCTGGTACCTGCTTTGTCAAAATGGCACCGGTTATTCAGCGCCTTTATGAGCAAATGCTTGAGCCAAAATGGGTCATCTCAATGGGTGCTTGTGCCAACTCGGGTGGCATGTATGATATCTACTCAGTGGTACAAGGCGTGGATAAAATCATTCCTGTTGATGTTTATGTGCCGGGTTGTCCGCCGCGTCCAGAAGCCTTGATTCAAGGCTTGATGCTGCTGCAAGAGTCTATTACTAAAGAGCGTCGTCCGCTGGGTATTCATGTCAATGAGCAAGGTATCTATCAGCCACAAATGACGCCTGAGCGTGACCGTAAGCAAGCAGATCGTATCGCTGTGAAAAACTTACGTAGCCCAGATAGTATCTAGCTATAAGTCATTTAATAGTTAACGTTGTAGTTTGGCTCAATCATTCATAATCCGTAAAAGTGCTCAGTACGCATATATTCATCGTAGTTTGGTTATGATTAACATAGCTCGGTTTTTTTTAATAGAGCGTGGTTATGTTTAGCATAGCTCAATTATGATTAATGAAGGAATACATCATTCATGGTCACGGTAGTTGAAAACATAGATCCTAAGATCAAGCCTGTCCCAGCAGTTATCAAAGAGCTGGAAGAAAAATATGCCGGTAAGTTTGTCGTGCAGCACACTGTGGATGAGATTCCAACGGTTTGGGTGGCACGTGCTGATTTGCTTGATGTTCTCTTATACCTGCGTAAATTGCCAAAACCTTATGTCATGCTATTTGACCTATCAGCGATAGATGAGCGCTTGCGTCAACATCGCCAAGGCTTGCCTGACAGCGATTTTACGGTGTTCTATCATTTGATGTCGCTTGAGCGTAATAGCGATGTGCGTATCAAAGTCGCGCTAAGCGAAGACGATCTCAATGTACCGAGCGCCACCAAAATCTGGCCAAATGCCAACTGGTATGAGCGTGAAGTGTGGGATATGTTCGGCATTGTTTTTAGTGGCCATCCGCATTTGACCCGTATATTATTGCCTAAATATTGGGAAGGTCATCCACTGCGCAAAGAATATCATGCGCGGGCGACTGAATTCACCCCGTATTTCTTGAATACCGCCAAACAACAATACGAACAAGAAAACCTGCGCTTTGTCCCTGAAGAGTGGGGCATGAAACGCTCGGGTCGTGATGAAGACTTTATGTTCTTGAACATCGGTCCTAACCATCCCTCCGCTCACGGTGCGTTCCGTTTGGTGCTACAGCTTGATGGCGAAGAAGTCGTCGATTGTATCCCTGATATTGGCTATCACCATCGCGGCGCCGAAAAAATGGCTGAGCGTCAAACGTGGCACTCATACATTCCTTATACCGACCGTATTGACTATCTCGGCGGCGTCATGAATGAGCTGCCGTACATCATGTCGGTTGAAAAGCTTGCGGGTATTACCATTCCACCGCGCGCTGAAACCATTCGTGTGATGATGAGTGAGTTTTTCCGTATTACCAATAACTTGCTGTTTGTTGGTACCTTTATTCAGGATGCGGGCGGTATGACGCCGGTATTCTATATGTTTACCGATCGCCAAAAAGCCTATGACGTCATCGAAGCCGTGACTGGTTACCGTATGCACCCAGCGTGGTTCCGTATCGGCGGTACCGCGCACGATTTACCGCGCGGCTGGCAACGTTTGGTTCGCGAGTTCTTAGACTGGATGCCAAAACGCTTGGATGAGTATGTCAAAGCGGCACTGCAAAACAGTGTGCTTAAAGGTCGTACCCAAGGCGTTGCCCAGTATAATACCAAGCAAGCTTTAGCTTGGGGTGTTACCGGTGCAGGCTTACGTGCGACAGGTTTAGATTTTGATTTGCGTAAAGCGCGTCCATATATGGGCTACGAGAATTACGACTTTGAAGTTCCAGTCGGCTATAACGGCGATGCTTATGATCGCTGTATGGTCAAAGTAGAAGAGATGCGCCAGTCGCTACGTATCATTCGTCAATGTATGGATAATATGCCGCAAGGTCCTTATAAGGCAGATCATCCATTGGCCGTACCACCGCCAAAAGATCGTACGTTGAATGACATCGAGACCTTGATTAACCACTTTATCTCCGTCTCTTGGGGTCCTGTGATGCCAGCGGGTGAGTGCACCACGATTGTGGAAGCAACCAAAGGTCTAAATAGTTATTACATCACCTCAGATAAAGCGACGATGAGCTATCGTACCCGTATTCGTACGCCGACATTTGCGCACCTACAGCAGATGCCATCGGTTATTAATGGCTCATTGGTCTCTGATGCCATTATGTATTTGGCATCGATTGATATTGTGATGGCCGATTGTGACCGCTAAATGTTAGCCGTAATGCATTTATCATCATCTTTTATGAATGCTAAATATTAGATGTTAAGTATTAAAAGTAAGATACGTTCATTAACATGTTATCGCCAAACTGGCACACCAAAACGCTGTCATTGCGCCATAAGCGCAACCTTAACAGTGGGCTGAGTGAGGAAAGAAAAAGATTATGAAAATTGTTTCCGATAAAATGCCAAAAGTAGATGTGGCAAGTATTTTAACCGCTGAAGAAATTGCAGCTATCCACGAGTTTATGCATCATTATCCCCATCCACGGGCAGCGTCTTTAGATGCGCTAAAAATCGTGCAAAAGCGTAACGGTTGGGTCGATGATGCACAAGTCAATGCCATTGCCAACATTCTAAATGTGCCAATGACAGATATGGATGGGGTGGCAACCTTCTTTAACCGTATCTATCGTCAGCCAGTCGGTCGCAATGTCATCCTTATTTGTGATTCAGTAGCTTGTTACTTAACGGGTTACGAAGCGCTGGCGGCTGAATTAAAAGCGCAGCTGGGCATTGACTATGGTCAAACTACCGCTGATAACCGCTTTACGCTATTGCCGATTTGCTGTTTGGGCAACTGTGACAAAGGTCCTTCTGTCTTGATTAATGAAGATACTTATGGTCCTGTGCAGCCTGAAGAAGTCGCCCAATTGTTGGAGCTATACGCATGAGTTTAACGATTTCAGAGCAGATTGCTCGTCGCGGTCAAGGCAAAGCGCCAAGCCAATTAAATGACCAGCGTATTCCTGTTTATGGCGATAAAGCCACCGCAACTAGTGAAACCAAACCATTAACATGGCGCCTGGCACATCACGATGCGGTATTGGATTTGGCCACTTATGAATCGCTACGTGGTTTTGAAGCGCTAAAAATGGCCTTAAACCAATCGCCAGACGATACTTTGAATACCATTAAAGAAGCTGTGGTAAAAGGTCGTGGCGGTGCAGGTTTCCCAGCAGGTATCAAATGGTCGCTAATGGCACCACCCGATGGTGGTTCACGTTATCTCGTCTGTAATGCCGATGAGATGGAGCCGGGTACTTTTAAAGACCGTCTGCTGATGGAGCGTCTGCCACTACAGCTTATCGAAGGTATGCTGATATCTGCCTATGCGATTGGTGCAACGGCTGGTTATATCTTTATTCGCGGTGAATATATTTTAGCAGCAGAGCGTTTAAATACAGCGCTTGAAGAATTGCGTGCCAATAACTTGGTCGGCGACAATATCTTAGGGTCAGATTTTAGTTTTGATTTACACGTCCATACCGGTGCTGGTCGTTATATTTGCGGCGAAGAAACCGCTTTGATTAACTGTCTAGAAGGTCGCCGCGCTAACCCTCGTACTAAGCCACCGTTTCCACAAGTAGCGGGAGCATGGGGACGTCCGACGGTAGTCAATAACGTTGAAACCTTACATAACGTTTCAGCGATTATTTTGCATGGTAGTAAATGGTATCAAGATTTACCAAAAGCCAAAGGCGTGGTTGAAACCCCGGGCACTAAGCTGTTTGGCTGTTCAGGTCTAGTTAATGATCCCGGTCTGTGGGAGCTGCCATTTGGTTATACGGCGCGTGAAATTATTGAAGATTTCGCTGGCGGTATGCAGGAAGGTAAAAAGCTTAAAGCATGGTTACCGGGTGGCGCATCAACCGACTTTTTAACGGCTGATCATCTAGATACGGTTGTTGATTTTGATACCATTCAAAAAGCCGGTAGCCGTATGGGTACGGGTTTATTAATGGTCGTCGATGAAGAGCAAGATATGGTGCCATTATTGCGTAACCTTGAGATTTTCTTCCAACGTGAATCATGCGGTTGGTGTACGCCATGCCGTGATGGTCTACCGTGGGGCGTGAAAATATTGACCGCCATTAACGACGGTCAAGGTCAAATCGGTGATGTTGAGAAGTTAGAAGAGTTGACTCGTGATTTATGGATCGGTAAAACTTTCTGCGCGCATGCCCCAGGTGCGATGGAACCATTGATGAGTGCTATTAAATATTTCCGTCCTGAGTTTGATCAAAAAATTGCGCAGGCGGTTGGTGAAGATGTCATTGAGGCTGCAGCCAATCAACAGCCAGAAGTGAAATAAGGAGAGCGGCATGGCAGTCATACATATTGATGGAACCACTGTCGAAGTAGATAGCGCAGATAACTTGCTACAAGCATGCTTATCACTCGGCATTGATGTGCCGTATTTTTGTTATCACCCCGCCTTAGGTTCAGTCGGCTCTTGCCGTCAGTGCGCGGTTAAGCAATATCAGTCTAAAGAAGATATGGAAGCGGGTCGTGGTCGTCTCGTGATGTCATGTATGGTCGCACCAGGCGATGATATGTACATTTCAGTGACCGACGATGAAGCCAAAGCATTTCGTAAGTCGATGGTTGAGCTGTTGATGGTCAACCATCCGCATGACTGTCCAACTTGTGAAGAAGGTGGACATTGTCATTTGCAAGACATGACCTATATGTCAGGTCATAGCCGTCGTCGCTATCGTTTTACTAAGCGCACCCATCACAACCAAGAGCTTGGTCCATTTATTGCTCATGAGATGAACCGCTGTATCGCTTGTTATCGCTGCGTCCGCTTTTATAAAGACTATGCAGGTGGCGAAGATTTGGGCGTTTATGGCTCAAACGAGCGCGTTTATTTTGGTCGTGATAAAGATGGTCAGTTTGAAAGCGAGTTCTCAGGCAACTTAACCGAAGTGTGCCCAACTGGTGTGTTTACTGATAAAACCCACTCTGAGCGTTATAACCGTAAATGGGATATGCAATATGCGCCAAGCATCTGTCATGGTTGCTCAGCCGGTTGTAATATCTCTCCGGGCGAGCGTTATGGCGAATTACGCCGTATTGAAAACCGCTATAACGGTGAAGTGAACCGTTATTTCTTATGTGACCGTGGTCGCTTTGGTTACGGTTATATCAATCGCGAAGACCGCCCAACGCAAGCGCTTGAACGTATCAATGACAAGCATGTCAAAATCAATATCGACTATGCCCTTGATGAAACCATCAAACGTATCAAAGATAAAAAAGTCATCGGTATTGGCTCACCACGTGCGAGTCTCGAGACCAACTTTGCGCTAAAAAACATGGTCGGCTTTGATAGCTTTTCGACCGGTCTAAACCATCAGCAGCAAGCACTGGTCAATAAATGTATTGAAGTATTAAGTACTAAGGGTATTTATAACCCGGGTATGACTGATATTGAAAGCCACGATGCCGTATTGGTGCTAGGTGAAGATATCACCCAAACCTCATCACGTGTGGCGCTATCGATTCGTCAGGCGGCAAAAAATGAAGCCATTAAAATGGCGGCAGCAACCAAAACCCAATCATGGCTAGCCGAGCCAGTCAAACGTATTGGTCAAGGCGTTCAAAGCCCAGTATATGTTATCGATGTTATCCAAACTAAGCTAGAAGATATCAGTAAAGTCAGCGTCGTTGCGACACCTGAAGATATCACTAAGCTTGGCTTTAAAGTCGCTGATGCAATTGCTGATTTTGCGGATGATTTATCGGAAATAGTAGACCCACAAACCGCTGAACAAGATGCTAGTGTCGATACCAATGCCGATGGTATGCAAGCGTTGGCACAGCAAATCGCTTATGACTTAATTCAAGCCGATAAGCCGTTGGTTGTTTCTGGTAGCAGCTTATCATCGACTGCTTTGATAGAAGCAGCGGCACAGATTGCTCAAGCATTGAGCCAAAAGCGTGCGGCGATTAAAGCAACTGAGCAGCAGCAAGTTGAGGCGCATAATGAGCAGGTTCGCGCCGCTGAAGCACAAGCAGCAACCACTCAGCAGAGCGAAGACAAAGACTTGTCTGCTAAGCCGAGCAAACCGGAAACAGGTATAGATACAGAAGCGCAAGACGATGTCGAGCGTAAGCCTGCAACCAAGCTTGAGCTCAAAGAAGTTAATAAACAGTACCAAGCGCAAGCCGGTATTTATTTGGCGGTTCCTGATGCCAATAGTATTGGCGTCTGTATGCTTGGCGGTCAATCACTCGAAGAGTTATTAGCGACTGACTTTGATGTGGTGATAGTCGCTGAAAACCAGTTGACTGATGCCATTGATGCGCATAAATTAACCCAGCTATTGACTGACAAAACTGTCATCGCCCTTGACCATCAGCTGCTTGATTGGCATAAAGATGTCGATATTGTATTGCCAGCCGCTAGCTTTGCGGAAGCAGACGGTACGCTTATCTCTGCTGAAGGTCGTGCGCAGCGCTTCTTCCAAGTTTATGACAACGAATATTATCATCCGCTGAGCAGTATCAAAGAAGGCTGGCGCTGGTTACATGCCGTCCATAGCAGCTTAGAAGGTCGTGATGTCGATTGGACACAGCTTGATGATGTCATCAATGCATTGGTTACGACTCATCCTAAGCTTGCTGGTATTAAAGGCGCTGCTCCTGATGCCGATTACCGGATGACCGGTCTAAAAATTGCCCGTCAGCCGCGTCGCTACTCAGGTCGTACTTCTATGCGCGCGCCAGTATCTGTGCATGAGCCGATGCAGCCAAAAGATTTGGATACTGGTTTAACCTTCTCAATGGAAGGCTATAGCGGTAAGCAAACACCAAGCTCGATGATTCCTTTTGCCAGTGCAGCCGGTTGGAACTCACCGCAAGCATGGAATAAATACCAAGATAAAGTCGGCGGTAGTCTCAAAAATGGTGATCCAGGTGTGCGTCTGTTTGATCAATTAAAGCGCCTAGCCACGCGGCAATATGTTGCGCCAGAAATTACCTCGGTGACGACAACGAATATGCAGCAAGGACAAGCAAAACTGGTACCTATTTACAACCTTTATGCCAGCTCTATGATGGCATCACGTAGCCCAGTGGTTGCAGAGCAATTACCGCTAGCAACATGGCGTGTGGGTATTGATGATGCCAAAGACTGGAATATCGCTGATGGAGATTATCTGGCGATTGAGATTGATAAGCAGCAAATCACCTTACCAGTTGAGCTCGTCGGTTACTTGGCAGAAGGTTGTATCGGTTATCCCGTCGGGCAGGTAAGTATTATTCATCCTTCAATGCCGGCATCGGTGCGTAAAGTTGATGCGCCGGTGACGATGATGGGCAGCATGGCGACTGATAGTGCTTTAACAGCCAATACCAATAACCGCGCAACGCCAATAAGCAGCGCGCCGACCACCACACAGGAGCTGTAATATGCAAGTTACCCGCATTATCCCTGATGTGCCAAGCTTTTTGGCTGGTATGATGACCTTTGATACCTGGTCGATACTCTTTATGGTCGTGCAATCACTGGTTATCTTTTTGGTGGTGGTTATAGTGGCGGCAATGATGATTGTCTATGAGCGCCGCATGTTAGCGCTTTGGCAAGATCGTTACGGTCCGAACCGTGTTGGTCCATTTGGCTCATTGCAACTGGTTGCCGATATGCTCAAAATCTTCTTTAAAGAAGATTGGACGCCAAACTTTACCGATAAGTTTATGTTTACCTTGGCACCTGCGGTAGCGATGTTTACCGCGTTGGCGTCATTTGCCATCATTCCTATCTCCCCAACCCTTGGGGTTGCTGATTGGGATATCGGTATTTTGTTCTTCTTTGCCATGGCAGGTATTGCGGTCTATGCAGTGATGTTCGGTGGCTGGGCATCTGCCAATAAGTTCTCTTTACTTGGCGGCTTACGGTCAGCGGCGCAAACTATCAGTTATGAAGTCTTTTTAGGCTTATCATTGATGGGTGTTGTTGCCTTAACAGGCTCGTTTAACCTACGCGAAATCGTTGAATCACAAATTGACGGCTGGTATATCATTCCGCAGTTCTTTGGCTTCTTAACCTTTGTGGTTGCGGGTGTTGCCGTTACCCATAGACATCCATTTGATCAGCCAGAAGCAGAGCAAGAGCTGGCCGAAGGTTATCATGTTGAATATTCTGGCATGAAATTCGGTATGTTCTTTATCGGTGAGTATGTCAACGTCGTACTGATTTCTGCGTTGATGACCTGTTTGTTCTTCGGTGGTTGGCTTGCGCCGTTTAATTTAGATATTCCGTTTATTCCACCAGCTTTTTGGTTCATGATTAAGACACTATTCTTTATGACCATGTTTATTTTGGCTCGAGGCTCACTCATGCGTCCGCGCTATGATCAGGTGATGAACTTTGGCTGGAAAGTCTGCCTGCCGGTAACCTTGATTAATCTGTTGGTTACTGCTGCAGTCATTTTGATTTTTTCCCCAACGTTATAATCGTTACTAGCCATCGCTGATGAACTAGAGTAAAGCTGATAAGGATAATAATCCATGTTTACTACTATAAAAAAGACGGTCATTGGTATTTTTACCATTGTCCGCAGTATGTGGATGGTCAACAGTCACGCCATCAGACCGCGCGATACCATTCTTTATCCTGAAGTGCCGGTACCAGTACCGCCGCGCTTTCGCGGACGTATCATCTTGTCGCGTGACCCCGACGGTGATGAGCGCTGCGTCGCTTGTAACCTTTGTGCGGTGGCCTGTCCAGTTGGCTGTATCTCACTGCAAAAAGCAGAACGTGAAGATGGACGCTGGTATCCAGAGTTTTTCCGCATCAACTTTTCACGCTGTATCTTTTGTGGTTTGTGTGAAGAGGCTTGTCCGACGACCGCGATTCAGATGACTCCAGACTTTGAGATGGGTGAATATGTTCGTCAAGACTTGGTATATGAAAAAGAGCATTTGCTGATTTCAGGACCGGGTAAATATCCCGATTATAACTATTATCGCGTGACGGGTATGGCGGTAGCAGATAAACCAAAAGGCGCGGCGCAAAACGAAGCTGCACCGATTGATCTAAGGAGCTTGCTACCATGATGAATATCTTAAATAGTCCTGAATTGGCAGGATTCTATGCGCTGGCAGCGGTGGCAATATTTGCCAGCTTGCGCGTGGTGACCCTTGCGAATCCAGTGCATGCTATTTTATCGATGATTGTGTCGTTATTGGCCATCTCAGGTATTTTCTTCGTATTGGGTGCGCCATTTGCTGGTGCGCTTGAAATTGTTGTTTATGCTGGTGCCATTATGGTGCTATTTGTTTTCGTTATTATGATGCTAAATCTAGGTATGAGTAATGATGAGCGCGAAGAGCGCTGGCTTGATGCTGGCACTTGGGCAGTACCGACGGGGCTAACGATTATCATCGCGGTTGTGCTGTATGCGATGATTGGTCTTAACCATGATGACGCAGCAATGATTGGCGGTACGACGATTTCAGCCAAAGCAGTCGGTACGGTATTATTTACTAAATATATTATGTTGATAGAAGTGGCGGCATTGTTATTATTAGCCGCTTTGGTGGCCGCTTATCACTTAGGTAAAGAAGCTATCGATGACGAAATTATCGGCAACGATAGCCTAGCGCGTAACCCTAATGTCGCCAGTATCAAACACTACGATGATAGTGGCATGCCCGTAGATACTGATACGGTAAACGGGGCTGAACAATACGAATATAAAGATGTTGACCCGCATGACTATGTTGGCAAGAAAGTCGGCATGAAAGCAGGTACGCAGGTAGGTGTGAATAAAGTCACGCGCAAGGAGTCGGACTGATGGTACTAGCAGCGAGCGTGGCACAAGATGTGTCAAACGTGCCGTTTGCCCACGAGGTAGCAGGCTTAGTGCAGCCGGTTGCTGAGGCGCAGAATGTACTGGGTATGATACCCATGAGCCATGGATTAATTTTGGCCGGTATCTTATTTGCGATTGGTCTGTGCGGTGTAATGGTAAGGCGTAATTTCTTATTTATGCTGATGAGCCTTGAGATCATGATGAATGCGACGGCCTTGGCATTTGTGGTCGCAGGTAGCCGCTGGGTTGATCCAGATGGACAGATTATGTTTATCTTTATTCTGACTTTAGCAGCAGCAGAGGCGGCCATTGGTTTGGCAATATTATTGCGATTTTATCATCAGCGTGGGCATCTCGATGTCGACAGCGCCAATGAGATGAAAGGATGATGTCATGAATTTATTACCATTAACCTTTATATTCCCGCTCGTTGGCTTTTTGATTCTAGCCTTTATGCGTGACAAGTTAAGCGAGCAGGTAGCAGCGATTGTTGGTGTCGGTAGCATGCTGCTATCAGCACTTTGTACGCTGATGGTCAGCTATACCTTTTTAACTAGCAATCCTGCCGGTACGGTCATCGAGATTCCACTATGGACGTGGTTTCAAGTCGGCGATTTCGCGCCAAGTTTTGGCCTAAGCTTTGATGGCTTGGCATTGACGATGCTTGGGGTGATTACCGGTATTGGCTTTTTGATTCATCTTTTTGCCGCATGGTATATGAAAGGTGAAACAGGCTTTGCGCGCTTCTTTAGCTATATGAACTTGTTTGTCGCCAGCATGTTATTACTGGTATTGGCGGATAACTTGTTCTTGCTCTATCTGGGCTGGGAAGGCGTCGGTATTTGTTCTTACTTGCTGATTGGTTTTTATTATCAAGACCGCGCCAATGGTCGGGCAGCAATTAAAGCCTTTACCGTTACACGCGTTGGTGATGTGTTTTTAGCCTTTGGTTTGTTTTTATTATTCCGCGAATTTGGCACGCTTAATATTCAAGAAATTATTACCCGTGCGCCGGAAATCTTTGATATTAATAATCCAACGATGATTTTGACCACCATGATGCTCGTTGGAGGGGCGATGGGTAAATCAGCGCAGCTACCACTACATACGTGGCTTGCTGATGCAATGGCAGGTCCAACGCCAGTATCGGCTTTGATTCACGCAGCGACGATGGTTACTGCGGGTGTTTATCTGATTGCGCGTTTACATCCATTATTTCTCCTTACACCGGGCGTATTGTTGTACTGGGTTGGGGCAGTGGGTGCATTGACGTTAGTTGTCGCTGGATTTTGTGCGCTGGTACAAACTGATATTAAACGTATCCTTGCTTATTCGACCATGAGCCAAATCGGCTATATGTTCTTAGCACTCGGCGTTGGCGCATGGCAAGGCGCTATCTTCCACCTAATGACGCATGCTTTCTTTAAAGCCTTGCTATTCTTATCATCAGGTGCGGTGATTCTTGCGGTTCATCATGAGCAAAACATCTTTAAGATGGGCGGTTTACGCAAAAAGATACCTTTGGTATTTTGGTGCTATATCGTCGGTGGCGGTGCGCTTGCAGCGATACCTTGGGTCACCGTTGGTTTCTATTCTAAAGAAGCGATTCTTTGGGAAAGCTATGCGACCGGTCACCAAGTCCTATTCTATATGGGCGTATTCGGTGCGTTTTTAACCGCGCTTTACACCTTCCGTATGATTTGGATTATCTTCTTTGGTGAAGAAAAGACCCACGCACATAAATTATCTGGTGTGTCATATTGGCTGCCGCTTAGTGTGTTGCTAGTATTATCAACGGCAGTAGGTGCATTCATTACGCCGCCATTACAAGGCGTATTGCCAGAGAGCGTTGGGCATTTACTAGAAGTTGCTGGTCAAGCGCATGGTAAGCATACTGCTGAATATATCGCCATGGGCGCTATGCTTGCAGGCTTGCTACTCGCGGCATTCTTATATGTCGTCGATAAAGGTCGCATGTTGACCCGCTTTAAGCGCACGACTATTGGTGCAGCGTTATATCATTGGTGCTATCACGGTATGGGCTTCGATGCGCTATACGATATAGTTTTTGTAAAACCCTTTTTGTTCATCGGCCGCTTATTTAAAGCCGACCCTATCGATAAGACGTGGCTGTTATTACCTAAGCTGGCATCTGCTTGTAACAAGGTATTGTCTGCGACGCAAACAGGGTCACTTCGAGGTTACGCTACAAGCTTTTGCTTGGGTGTGGCTGTGCTGTTGGTGCTGGTAATGATGACGGTGGTATAAGATGATTGAGTTACAACAAACGTGGATGCTACCAGCATTAATCGCAATTCCTTTTATTGCAGGGTTGCTATGTTGGTTGGTCGAACGCTTTAATAAACGTCTACCGCGCTGGATTGCTCTAATCGGTATGACGTTGACCTTTGCCTTGTCACTAGTACTGTGGCATTACGGCGATTATAGCGGTATGAGTCAGCAAGTGATTGCGCCAGATGCAAATGTGCCATGGGTCGCTGAATTCAGTGTGCCGTGGATACCTAGCTTTGGTATCAGCTTTCACTTAGCCTTAGATGGCTTATCGCTGATGATGGTTGGCTTGACAGGTCTGCTTGGGGTTGCCGCCGTTGCCTGTTCTTGGAACGAGATTCAACGCCGAGTTGGTTTCTTCCATTTAAACTTGCTCTGGAGCTTGGGCGGCGTTATTGGTGTTTTCTTAGCCATTGACATGTTCTTATTCTTCTTCTTTTGGGAGATGATGCTAGTTCCAATCTACTTCTTGATTGCCATTTGGGGTCATGACGTCGTTGGCAAAACCAAAGAATATGCGGCAACTAAGTTCTTTATCTATACCCAAGCATCGGGTCTTATCATGCTGGTTGGTATTTTGATATTGGTCATTATCAGCTACGCTCAAAAAGGCATGGTCAGCTTTAATTATAATGACTTACTCGGCACCTCACTTGGTGGCTGGGAATATCCGATTATGCTGTGTTTCTTTATTGGCTTTGCCGTGAAGTTGCCGATTATTCCTTTCCATGGCTGGTTGCCTGACGCGCATGCGCAAGCACCAACCGCAGGTTCGGTGGATTTGGCAGGGGTTTTGATTAAGACTGCCGCTTATGGTTTGATTCGTTTTGTCTTGCCATTATTTCCAGCAGCATCACAAGATTTTGCGCCGATTGCCATGACCTTGGGTACCATTGGTATCTTCTATGGCGCTTGGTTGGCCTTTATGCAAACCGATATGAAGCGCTTGCTGGCTTATACCAGTATCTCGCACATGGGTTTTGTGGTCTTGGCAATCTATGCAGGTACCTTACTCAGCTTGCAAGGTTTGATGATTCAGATGCTCGCCCACGGTCTAAGCTCGGCGGCACTGTTTATTATGGCAGGCCAGCTATATGAGCGCTTGCATACGCGCGATTTGACCTTGATGGGCGGTATGTGGGGTCAGTTTCGTTATTATGCGCCGATACTGATGTTCTTCTGTGCCGCTTTATTAGGTATTCCGGGCACAGGTAACTTCATCGGTGAGTTTATGATTTTATTTGGCGCGTTTGCCGATTATCCGGTGTTTGTGGTCTTAGCTACATTCAGCTTGGTATTGGCAGGTTTATACTCGCTTATCTTAATTCATAAAGCGCTGTTCGGTACTAATAACATTAAAGAAGTGGCGTTACAAGAAACCAAGTTACACGGTTTACCTGAGCGCCCGCTAAAAGATTTAGGCAGGCGCGAGCTGTCATTATTACTTATGCTAGCGGCAGGCTTGGTCTGGCTCGGACTGTATCCACAGCCGTTCCTTGATACCTCAAGTCACGCGATGCAGTGGATTAATAACGCCTATATATATAGTCAAGTGACACAAGTAGATGCCTCGCAGCTGCTTGATGCAATGGAGGCACGTTAAGTCATGAATGAATTTACGATGAATGATTTGATGGGGCTAATGCCTTATGCACCAATCATTGCGGTAGTTGTTACGGTATTGGTGGTGATGATTGCCATCACGATTAAACGCTCACATATGGTGATCGGTACTATCTCGGTCGTCGGTTTGAACGTTGGTCTGTTTGCGCTGATCGCGCAAATGGCAGGCATCATTGATAGCGGCTCGCTTGTGCCAACGGCTGAGCAGTTATTTGTTATTGATAACTTTGCCCAGTTCAATATGGTGATTATCCTTATCTGTGCATTGGCCTGCTTTACGCTGTCTTATGCTTATTTAGCCGATTTAAATGATCATAAAGAAGAGCTGTATTTGCTAATGCTGCTATCGACTGTTGGCGCATTGCTGATGGTCAGTGCTCAGCATTTGGCTTCATTCTTTATGAGTCTTGAGATGCTATCGATACCGCTATACGGCATGCTGTCTTATACCTATATGCGCAACCGCTCGCTTGAGTCAGGGCTGAAGTACTTGGTGCTATCAGCCACGGCATCAGCAACGCTGCTGATGGGGATGGCGTTTATTTATGCAGAAGTGGGTTCGCTTGCTTTCAAGCCTATCAGCATGACGTTGGTCGATCTCTTTGAGTCGCCATTATTAATCGTCGGTACGGCGATGATGATGTTTGGTATTGCTTTTAAACTGTCTGCTGCGCCATTTCACATATGGACGCCAGATGTGTACGAAGGCGCACCAGCACCTGTCGCTACTTATTTGGCATCGGTCACCAAAGTGGCGATGATGGCGCTTGCTGTTCGATTCTTAATTGATACGTCGCTATTGGCGCTGCCATCGGTACAAATGCTGCTCATGGTTATGGCCACCTTGTCGATATTAGTGGGTAACTTATTAGCGGTACGTCAGACCAGCCTTAAGCGCCTGCTTGGTTACTCGTCGATCGCTCATATGGGTTATGTGCTTATCGTGATTGTCAGCATTGGCTCAGCCGCTGATAGTATCTCAAGCATGTATATGGCGATTTATGCCTTTACCTCTATTGGTGCCTTTGGTGTCGTAACCTTGATGTCGAGCCCTTATCGCTTGGCTGGTGAAGCCGATGAACTGACCCATTACCAAGGATTGTTCTGGCGCCGTCCAGTATTGACCGCTGTCATGACGATTATGATGTTGTCATTGGCGGGTATTCCACTGACCGCAGGCTTTATCACCAAGCTATTTGCGATTCTTGCCGCCGTACAAGGGACCAACTGGTTCTTGGCTGCGATGATTATCTTGGGTAGTGCCATTGGTTTGTTCTATTACTTGCGCGTAATGCTTACGCTCTTTAAACGTCCAAAACAATTTATTGAATTTGACGTATCTGGGCAGTGGGGTCTACGTACCGGTGGTATCATGGTCATCGCCGTCACCGCAATTATTGTATTCTTCGGTGTGTTACCGAATACTATGATTGAGTGGGCAAGTTTGGCTCGTATCTGGTAAGCACAGAAAAGTATGATAAATAGCGGTACCTTGCTGCTGCTACTTATTAGTTGTTACGGTTAGAAAACCAAGATGCGCCAGCTCTATGATAAGCTTGGCGCATCTTTTCGTTTGTAGCCTTTAAAAGTTAATAAAAAATACCATCTACAATAGAGTATCGATAATTATTAATAAAAAAAGAGGGTGAGTCATTATTATGAGTGACAATATTCAGAAAGTAACGGTGCTCAGTAAAACCACTTGGACGCCCAATCTATTTAGCTTTACCGTCAGTCGTCCGGATAGTTTTAAATTTACCGCTGGGCAATTTGTGCGTTTAGGCGTTAATCCCAGTCAATTAAACTACTATAAGCAGCTGAGTGCAGTAGCTGACTATGATGAAGATGATGATGAAGATGAAGAACTGAACGAAGCACTAAACGAGGCGCTGAATGAAGATATTTTCCGCGCGTATTCGATTGTCTCTTCACCTTTCGATGAGATATTAGAGTTTTTCTCTATTGTCATCCCTGATGGCGCCTTTACCTCGCAGCTACAACACCTAGAAGTCGGCGATGAGCTATTATTAAACACCATGCCGTTTGGCTTTTTAACTTTAGCCCGTTATCAAAAACCGCTGCCAAAAGACTTATGGTTACTGGCAACTGGAACAGGTTTAGCGCCTTTTTTATCGATGCTGCAAGACTTAAAAACCTGGGAAGACTACGAGCATATCGTCTTGGCTTATAGTGCGCGCTCGACAGAAGAGCTTGCTTATATGGACAAGATTGAAAGTTTACAAGAAGATATTGGCTCATTGGTGGACAATCCAGCCAAGCTTATCTTTATTCCTATCGTTACCCGCGAGCCTGTCGAGGGCGCACTAACTGAGCGCTTGCCAAAGCTATTATTAGATGGCACGTTGCAAGCGCGCGCGGGCATTGATTTGGACATTGATAGCACGCACGTGATGCTATGCGGTAACCCAGACATGGTCGAAGATACCAAAGAGACCTTAAAGAGCTTAGGCTTGGTGATGAATCGCAGCGGCGAGGGCAATATCGCGGTGGAAAACTATTGGTAAGCCTATGATTGCTACAAGTTGATAGAGTCAGTATTTATTAAAAAAACGCCAATGCTTAAAGATAATCGTCTTTAAGTATTGGCGTTTTTTGTAGGCAGCGTTTGGAAGGCTTTTAATACGTTTATAAAACTAGGCTTATGAAGTAGGTTCTAAACTTGGCTCAGTAGCATCAGCAATGGGGTTGATAGGCCCTTGCATCAATTCAGGCTCATCCTTATCACTAATGATATCTTCATTGGCATTGCTGGCCAGCAAATCACGATAATTAATTTGGGTTTTAAGCACCAATTGTTCTTCCTCAAGCTCACCATAATTGACTTGCACTTTATATAAGGTGCTCATTATTTTTTTGTTCTTTTTTAGCCAGCGATTGATATCAAGGTAGATAATATCTTCTTTGGCACGGGCGATATTGATATAAGACAAAATAAAACCTAACGGATCTTTTTTGAGCACGCTATGATAGAACCAAATAAACAGTTTGAGCCCTTGGCGTTTGATAAAGGATTCGCAGCGTAGGTTAAGGACGTCGGTATAAGTCAGCTGTCCAAAAACAAAGCGCTGGACGTTGCGATCAAGCTGCACATGAACCAAGCTAAAATTACTTGCTACTTCTGCATAAATCCCGCCAACATCAATCGTACAATATAAACGGAACCAGTCGTCATGTATCTCAACGCGCAGCTCTAAAATGGCTTTGACGTTATCGGTGACAAATTTTTGCAGCGCATCGTTGACGTAAATTTGGGCAACCGGCAAGGATAGCTCTTCCTCGAATTTATCCGTCGCTTTATCATAGATACTTCGGACAGCTTGGCTAAGACGCTCCCAGCCATCGCTAAAGGACTCGTCAAAACGGTCAGCGATACTGTCAAATAAATCCTCAAAACTGTCTGAATTATCCATATTGTCCATATGCTCAAAGTTACTCAAACTTATTATCCTTATAATGATGGGGTCGTCATGTAAGCGTTAGGGTAATCATTGCATCTGCGTTTATATTTTATATGGTGCAGGCGAAAATTCATATTTTCTAATAGCTGACTTATAAAACAGTATATATCAAAATTGGCGCATGCTGAATGAACGTCTAGGTTTTGTCTGATTGAGCAGGCTTAGTAGATATAGATAAGCAGCTAAGTTAATAGCCGTAGTATACGGTTGTGCTAGCGACACAATTCTATGTCATGTTATGATACCGCCGGCATTGGTCGACAGACGCTTATATTATCATGCTTCTTGCCAATAGCCCTTATATTCATTAGCTGAGATTAACTGTGGCATCTATTAAAGACTCGCAAAGCTACCATTTTTCAGCGCAAGCGCCCAAGCGTGATATCAGCTTGCCGATGGCTGTGGTGATTGCCGTCAGCGTTCATGCGCTGATTATTTTTGGGATTAGCTTCTCGATGGGGCAAGATCCCGCTGGTATGATCCAAGACGTTGCTAAAGCACTGACCGATAATATGCAGCCCAATGAAGATGCACAATTTATTGCCAGTGCCTCACAAGAAGGCGGCGGTACCGTGCAAGAGCAATTGCGCCAAGAGACCGACCAGAGCAGTCCGTTGTCTGCCGAACAAATGAGCGAAACGCAAGACGTGATTAGCTTACAGCGCCAAGTCCGTCAGCAGCGTTATCAAGAAAGCTATCTGCGTACGACGCTAAGCTGGCGTGAAGCAAGTGTGGAATCAGACAACGATAGCAAGCAAGAGCAAGATGATATGAAGGCGCAAGAAGAGCGTCTGCGTAAGCAAATTGCTACTTTAGAGGCGCAGTTGTCTCAGCGGCAACAGCTGTATGCGACCAAATCAAAAGTCGTGACTGTCGATAGCAACTCGACAACTCGCGGTGCAGCAGCAGATTATATCAATACCTTTCGTGAGCACGTCGAGCGCGTCGGTAATCTGCAATATCCTACCCAAGCGCGCGCCCAAGGTATTACGGGCGAGGTGCGTTTGATGGTCGTCATCGGTAATGACGGTAATATTAAAGCGATTCGTTTGCTTGAGAGTTCAAACTCGACAATATTAGATGAGGCTGCCAAACAATCGGTCAGACAAGCGGCGCCCTTTGGCAAATTTACCGAAGACATGAATGATATCGTCGAGCTGCGTCTGATACGTACGTATCGCTACAGTGATAAAGTAGATGTGACTTATTAGGTATGCTGAAACTCAGTGAATGTCTTATTGGATGATAAATAATGATAAACATCTAAAAGACAAAAAGTATTTATAAAAACAGTTTTTAAATAAAGAGTCAGTATGGAATTTTTAGGTTTTACCCTTGATATTGCTAGCTTAACAGAAAGTGCTATCAGCATTGCGCTTAAACTTGCTTTTGCCTTATTGATATTTATCGTCGGGCGCTGGCTGGCAAAAAAAGTCGTGACTATCAGCAATCGTATTATGTTACGTAGCCGTTTAGAGGCGACGGCGGCTAACTTTTTAAGCCGCTTATTATATGGCTTATTGTTGGTTGTCGTGATTTTGGCAGCGTTGAGTAAAGTTGGCGTACAGACCACTTCGGTCGTCGCTATCTTGGGCGGTGCAGCCGTGGCAATTGGTTTGTCACTCAAAGATCAGTTATCGAATTTTGCCGCTGGTATCATGATTGTCACTTTTCGCCCGTTTGTACGCGGCGACTATGTACAGGTTAGCAGTTACACCGGTACGGTGACCGAAATAACCTTGGTCAATACCCATTTGACGACCATCAACAATCACGACGTCATCATTCCTAATAGCGATATCACTACCTCAGCGGTCATTAACTATACGGCGTTGCCTAATCGCCGCGTCGATATCACGGTCGGTATTGGTTATGATGCCGATATCAAAACCGCCAAAGATATCATGCTAAATTTGGCAAAAAATAATACAATGGCGTTTACTGATCCTGCACCCGTGGTACGCGTGACCAACTTGGGCGACAATTCAGTCGATTTAACCTTGAATGTCTGGACCACCAACGGTGATTGGTGGGCAATGCAATGCGATTTATTAGAACAATTCAAAAACGCGCTTGATGATAAAAATATCGATATTCCATTCCCGCAGCGCAGCGTGCATGTCAAAGGTTTAGATCAAATGATTAACCAGATGGATCAAGCGCAAAAAAGCATGTTAAAAAAGGGTTGAAGAAGGGTTAGAGATAAGCTAAAGATAAGGATTTGGTAGCGCTAATCCTGCCAAAACATCAATCTCAAAGCGTTCCATCTCATCTTGCTCGGCTTGTCCGAGCTCATGGTCAAAACCAAGCAAGTGCAGCACGCCATGTATCAATAAATGGCTAATATGCTTATTGACAGTCTTATCTTGCTCAGCCGCTTCACGAACTACCACGGCGTGGCAAATCACCAGCTCACCTAGCGGTAGCGTTGGCATCAGTCCAATGATTGCCGCTGGTAAGTCGCTTGGGTAAGATAGAATGTTGGTGGCATAATCTTTGCCGCGTGCCTCTAAATTCAGCTTACGACCTTCCACTTCATCAGTAATATAGATATCAAGCGCTTTAATCTTCTCTTGCCATATTTCAGCATCGATATCGGCATAATAAGGCAGCGTCAAACCAGTTTTAATACACCCATCTATATAATCCAAAGTCGCCATCATAACTTTTAATAATTTTTCGCGAGGATAAAAGGTGTCGAGTATCTCGTCATCGATACTATCGGAGGCGCTTATATCAAGTATAGCTAAGCTGTCGTTGCTATTAAAACTGTCATTAAAAGTGTTATTAAAACTACTATTAACATTATCATCAACATTGTTGTCAGCATTATTCTGTTCAGCTTGGCTCATGCCATTATCCTTTTTTATGTCAATTTAAAATATTCAACAATAAATATCTAACAGTAAAAAACCGGATATCAAATCCGGTTTTCTTTCAATGTTTTCTCAAGTCATCTTATATATATTCAGATAACTTACAGCTTAGCAGCTGCAGCTGCTATCGCTGCTTTGCGCTCTTGCTCAGCGACGAAACGCTCTTGTTTGCGTTTTTCTTGTAGCATTTCTTGCTCAATATCAAAGACATCATAAGCTTCGACGATTTTTTGTACCAGCTGATGGCGCACAACGTCTTTTGAATCAAACTTAGTGATATGAATCTCTTCGATACCGCTTAAAATCTCCATCGCCTGTGCCAGACCAGATTTACTGCCGCGCGGTAAATCAACCTGGGTAATGTCACCGGTAATAACCGCACGCGAGCCAAAACCTAAGCGCGTCAAAAACATTTTCATTTGTTCAGGCGTGGTGTTTTGCGCTTCATCCAAAATGACAAATGAGTTATTGAGTGTGCGACCACGCATATAAGCAAGGGGTGCGACCTCAATGATTTGCTTTTCAAGCATTTTACCGACTTTATCAAAGCCTAGCATCTCATACAGCGCGTCATATAAAGGACGTAAATACGGATCGATTTTTTGGGTCAAATCACCCGGTAAAAAGCCTAGCTTTTCGCCAGCTTCTACCGCAGGGCGCACCAGTAAAATACGCTCAATCTCATTGCGCTCAATCATATCAACAGCACAAGCAACCGCAAGGTAAGTCTTACCAGTACCGGCAGGTCCAATACCAAAGGATACATCAGACGATAAGATATCTCTGACGTAACGCTGCTGATTGCCGCCGCGTGGAATGATTTTACCATTACGAGTACGCAAACTAATCGGCGTAAAATCACTTGCAGCATCCAAGTTATCGGCATCTTCCTCGTCAGCCAACTCTTCATCGGCTGCTATATCTTCATCGCGTGAGATACTCGATTGGATAATCAGGTGTAGCTCTTCTGCGCTGATGTCCTTGCTGTTTTGTGCTTCATCGACCATTTTATAAATAATACGTTCACCGCGCTCAACACCCAATATATCACCGCTTAGACAGAAGTCACCTTGGCGTTGGCTAATTTTGATATCGAGGCGTTCTTGGATATATTTCATGTGGTTATTGTATTCGCCAAGCACGGTTTTAAGCTGTGCTGGAGTCAAGAATTCAAACTTTATACGGCGGCTCATGGAATCAGTCAAGCGATTATCCTTATATTAAGTTGCCCGCTGCTATGGCTATTGCTTCTATGCATCACTGCTTCTATACATCATAGTCAGGCGGGCTTTAGAGATAAAATCATTAATTGTATTTCATTATATTTAGATAGTTTTATGACGGCTGTTTGGCTTTTATAAGGGTTGTTTAGATGATGGAAAGGAATGTGACGGCAAATGGCTGATAAAAATTGTTGTTGGTAAAATGGCGAATAATAAGTAAGAGACCTGCCTCCATTATGGTAGATAGTTTTTAAAATTCAAGCCATATAAGGGAGGTGGCGCTTTGTTTTTGTATGACGATTGCAACTACTACAGCTGTTATCACTATTAAAGCCTGTTATTAAGGTTTATCAGTCAAATCTTTATTAAAAACTGTCATTATAAAATACACGCAAAATATCAATTCAAGCTTAGATAATAGGTGACTATCAAAAATTTTGCATACTCGCGATGCAGACTGTCAAGAGCACGGAATACTGAGGAATTTGTGGTAATCTAGTGCAGAGATAATAGCGCTGTAAAAGCCAAGCTTACAAAGATAAAAGAACGAGATATTTTCTACAAAAATAACATTTTGAGTGCATATTCATCACGTCTAATAGCGTGTTAAAAGGGTCATCTTAGGAATAACAATCATGCAAAATAATGAAGCAAATTTATCAAAAAATAATCATATTAAATCTAGCCATGTTAAATCTAGTCATGTTAATAAAGCTGCTATGACTGAACAGCAAGTACTTATTGCGGGCGGCGGGCATGTCGGTTTATCGTTTGCGTTGTTACTTGCGCATCATGGTATCGCCAGTACACTACTTGAAAAGAACAGCTATCCAACCATCAGCCCTAATGATGATGCTAAGCGTAGCCATTATTTGGACAGCCGCAATACCGCCCTGTCACGGCGTACGGTGCAGATTTATCAAGAAATTGGCTTATGGGCTGAGCTACAAAGCCATGCTTGCCGAATTGATGCGGTACAGATTAGCGAGCAAGGTAGCTTTGGGCGCGCGCAATTAAATAAAGCCGATGAGCAGGTCGAGTCATTCGGGCAAGTGATGGAAAATGCGTGGCTTGGACGTAAGCTATTACTGGCTGCCCAGCAAGAGCCGCTGATTACCTTGATTGATAATGCCAATGTGATAGCAGTTAGCCAACAAAGCGATGGCGTGACGCTAAGCTTTAGCTATTACGGTGAAGAAGAGCATGAGCAGCAATTGCAAGCCAGCGTTTTGGTTGCCTGTGATGGTCGCGACTCTACCGTGCGTCAGCTATTAGGTATCAGCACCACGACTTATGATTATAAGCAGACGGCTATCGTTGGGGTGGTAGAGACCGATCAGCCACATCAACATATTGCCATTGAGCGTTTTAGTCCGGCAGGGCCGCTTGCGGTGTTGCCATTGACCGATCCAGAAGGTGACGGCAATGATGAGTATCAAAAAGGCTATAGACGCTCGGTCGTTTGGGTTTGCCCAACTGGCGAAGAGACACAATATCTAGAAGATGATGCGCATTTCTTGGCGACTTTGCAGCAAGCCTTTGGCGCGCGCGCTGGCAGGTTTAAAAAAGCCGGTCGCCGCGGCGCTTATCCACTGACGCGGGTACTGGCCGATAAGCAAGTCGATGGCCGCTGCGTCATCATGGGTAATGCAGCTCACACCTTGCATCCGGTCGCTGGACAAGGCTTTAACCTGTGTATGCGTGATGCCCATGTACTTGCTCACATGATGAGTCAGCAAGTGCTAAAAGGCGAAGATATCGGCGATCCTATTTTGCTAAAGCGCTATGAAAAAGCCCGTCAAACCGATCAAAAACGCGTCATTCGCTTCTGTGATGCGGTAGTCCATGGCTTTACGCATCCAAATCCAGCCGTAAAGCTGGCACGTAACGTGGCCTTGGTTGCCTTTGATAAACTGCCAAATATTAAGCCATTGATTGCCAACTATGCGATGGGCTTGAAGTCGTAGTTCGACATACGGGTAAGTTATTAAGCAAATAAAATCTATCATTTCAGCTGCTGCTAAACCACATAAATATGAGCGGATAGCATGAATAACGCGACAAAGGATGTTTTATGAAAAATAACCATACGCTCATTATCGGCGGCGGTATCGTCGGTGCAACCCTTGCGCTAAAACTGGCACAAGCCCAAATGCCAGTGACGCTCATTGATGCGCGTCCTGAACGTAGCGAGGCAGATTGGCAGCAGGTGCTTGACAAGCGGGATGCGCGTGTTTATGCATTAAGCCTTGCCAGTATTAACTTACTCAAAGACGTGGGCGCTTGGCAAAAGATAGCGGCATCAGAGCGCAAAGCCGATTATTCCCAAATGCAGGTTTGGCAATTGAATGGTCGCGGCGAGTTACTGTTCGGCGATAGTGATGATGCTAATAATGGTAATGACAGCAGTAACAGCAGTCAACACTCTGAGCCAAAAATGCTCGGTAGTATGGTTGAGCCGGCCGTTATCGAATATGCATTATGGCAGCGTTTATCCGCCTCTGATGTCAGTCAATATCTAACCGTTATCGATGGGCAAAAGGTTGTCGATATGGACTGGCTTGGTAGCACGCAAGGTTACCGTGTGACGATAGACGACGGCAGTGTGATTGGCGCGCGTTTATTAGTTGGTGCTGACGGCCGCGGCTCGTTTGTGCGTAAGCAGGCGGCAATTGAGCTGGATGTGCTTGATTATAAGCAAACGGCGATTTGCTGCGCCATTCAAACCGACAAGCCGCACCGAGCGACCGCCCGTCAAGCCATGCTACCAACTGGTACATTGGCATTGTTGCCGCTTGCTGATATTACTGATGAAGATAAAGCCAATCCAGAGCACTGGCAGTCTATTGTATGGACACTACCACGCAATCAAGCATTGGCATTGTTGGAAGAAACGCCGCGCTATATCGCTGATAAACTGGCTGCTGCTAGCAATTATGAGCTTGGCGCTATCCGCGAGATTGAATCCATCGCCAGCTTTCCATTAGCAGCGCAGCAAGCAAAAAGCTACGTCGCGGATAACTTAGTATTAATCGGTGATGCGGCACATGGTGTGCATCCGCTTGCAGGTCAGGGGCTGAATTTGGGCATGCTCGATGTGAAGGTATTAAGTGAACAACTCACCCATGACTATGCGCGCAGTGGCAACAAGCTGTGGGGAACGAACCAAACCTTGCGTAGCTATGAGCGTCTGCGTCGTCCGCATAATAGCCTGATGATGCATAGCTTTTCGGCGCTTAATTGGCTGTTTGCCGGCTCGCTTGCTCAAATGCGTCCGATTCAACAACTTCGCAATGAAAGCATGTATCGCGTGAGCAAAATCAAACCATTGATGCGGTTGTTTGCGAAGCAGGCAAGTGGGGTTTAGTGTTTTATTGAAGCTAATAATTGAACTAAGGATGGCGTATGAAAACTAATTCATGGATGATGATAGGCGTGGTAATAGCTAGTTTTATGTTAACTTCTTGCCAATCCATACCAACAAAAGGTTCAATCCACAAAGAATCATATAACATCCCTAAAGTCATGATAGAGCCACATGTAGATACAGACAGTGATGGTGTCCCTGACATTATAGATAATTGTCCGAACACTCCTGAAGGGGTCAAGGTTGATCCGTATGGTTGTCCTCTCACCACTATTGGAACTGGTTTACAAATGGAGTATCGTGCCTTTTTTGCTAAAGGTAGCAGTGAACTAACCTCTAAATATCAGGCTGAACTGGATAAAGTAGCGGCAAGAATGAAAGAGTATGATACCGCTATTTTTAAAATTGAAGCGCACATTTCAGAGGATGAAATTCATAAAGAGTTAAGCTCATTACCTAAAAACAGAGCACTGATAATCAAAAACTACCTTTTATTAAAACACGGCATAGAATCTAGTCGATTGATGTCTTTAAATTGTGACGCTAGAGCCCCCATTGCACCTAATGATACTGAGGAGGGTAGAGCTTTTAATCGTCGGGTTTATGGTTTATTAACTGAACCTGATAGTGACTATCCTATCAATTTAAAAGACGGCATCTGCGTTGAATTTTAAAGAGAGTTTTTATTAATAAATAGCTGTCAGCTCAACATAAAAAAATTGTTTTTGAAGGTATTCAGAGAGGGTAATAATGGGAATAAAAAACTGTAGCACTTTATGGCTGCTAGTAACATCTATAGCGTTAGCTGGCTGCCAAACCACTTCAACTGCGCCGTCTAAAGAGTTACCTCAACATGAAAACATCAGGACGATGCAATCAGCGATTGATTCAGATAGTGACGGTGTGCTTGAGGATATAGACGAATGCCCTGAAACGTCACCTAACGTGGTAGTTGATGCTAAAGGCTGTCCAATAATAATTGAGGGGGGCGAGGCACTAGAGATGGAATTACGAGGATTTTTTGCACCGCTGAGTAGTCGATTAATTAATACCTATGATAAAGAGTTTGCAAAAATTGAAGAAAAGCTTAACGAATATCCAGATGCTAATGTTTTTATCTTTGGGCACTTGTCATCGAATGAGCTTGCATTATCAAAGGGTAATGACAACTTATCACGCCAACGTGCACTTACTATTAAAAACAGACTCATAACCGAGCATTATATCGCATCTGACCGTATTACTACTTACGACTGCTTAGATCGGTATCCTTCTACCAACATAGACGATGATCCTGAACAGATTGAATCCAAAGACAGAAGAGTGGTTTTTAAGGCAAGCAGACAAGTCAAGGATTTATCGAATCTAAAATACGAAGGTGATAGAGAGAGTTATGGTAAGTACGCCAAACACTGTGAGCTCTTCGAATAATAACGACTGATTTTCATCAATCTTTAAAACTTAACCTTACCCTAACGCCGAAAACAACACCATTAACACTGGCGAGACAATATTAATAATAAAACCAAAACTAATCGCCAGCGGTACGACTTTTAGCCCGCCAGATTGTTGAATAATAGGCAGGGTAAAATCCAAACTGGTCGCGCCGCCAAGACCGACCGCTGCTGATGGATATTTGCGCATAAAGACGGGAATAAATAATAGCGCAAAGAACTCACGTACCAAGTCATTAAATAGCGCCACACTGCCCCAAACCGCGCCATAAGCATCGGTCATGATAATCGCTGATAGCGAATACCAACCAAACCCTGATGCCAGTGCCAAGCCTTTTGTCCATGATACATCGGTAAACATCAGCGCGAAAATAAGTCCGCCAACCAATACCGATAGCGTAAAAATAACGCTCATTTCAACGCCGCGTTTATTGAGCAGTACTTCTTTTAAGGTAATGCCCGAGCCTTTTAGACCAATACCAACCAGTAAGATTAATACCATTAGCATTGCGGTCATGGTGTTTTCAGGTGGCATATAATCGGCTGGCAAGAAATAGCCAATCACAAAACCAATCGCTACGCAAAATACTTGTGCTAGGCTGCCGCGAATACTGACACGGTGCTCTTTGGATTTGACGCTGGGCTTTTTGGCATGCCACGGGCGCAAATGATCAAATAACATCAGGGCAAACAAACCACTGCCAATTGTCAAAATCGATAGGATGGTGACATAAAGTGCGATTTCACCTATTTGACTGCCCAGCCCTTCGACTTGTGACAGCTCAATACCGATGAGGGTTAAGATGACATAAACCAAGTACGACAAGCCTTTATCAGCAAGCTTGGTCATGGTTGGGTTTGAGGGGATGGCAAAACCAATAAACATTGGCATTAAGACCAAAACAAGGGTAATCAGGCTTTGCATGTCGGCAGACTCGTCATTTTTAAACAAGGCGTTTTTGGGAGGGCATTTCTCAGAAGCTGGGGATTGTATCATATCAGGCAAGCAATACTGACACTACTCAAGCAAAATTCGACATGAATGTGCCAGTTTAGGGCGGACTAGCAGCCAATTGCCAATGCATCATCTTTGTTAATTAAAGGGAGGTGGTCTTGGCTATGTTTAACGGATTTATCTACGCAAAGATTCTGCTCATCTGATTGCTTTAATAGAGGCTCAATCACACTCGTCCGAGGTGTGGTTGTTAAGTCAGGATAGTCTTTTCGGTAATGGCCACCGCGGCTCTCATGACGCTGATAAGCAGATTGAATAATCAAGGTCGCTAATTGTAATTGTCTTGCTAATTGAAAGTAAGGCAGCTCATTCAAAATAGTAGCGTTGTCTTTATTGTCGATAGCTAGTTGATTAGAGTCATAACAGTTAAGTTGTTGTTGCCATTGCTGTATTTGTACCAACGCTTGTTCTAACTGCTGAGCATCACGAGTAATGCCCATATGGGAGGTCATCAAAGCTTTTAATCCTGCGGTTATTGCAGTGGTGTCAGCATCCGTATGGACGTGGTAATTGTCATTACAATTACTTTCATGTTCAGTAGACGATGGCAAAGTAATGCGCTGATAATCTCGAAGCGTTGGCGCTATCCACGTATCATGGATTAATTTGTCTAAATTAGCATGAGGTAAAGTCGTTTCTAACGTTTCTATTGCTGCTAAATAGCGCGGCAAGTCAGCAGCGATATTGCGCCCAATGACCACACATTCTAATAGAGAATTGCTTGCTAAGCGGTTTGCTCCATGTAGACCTGTATAAGCAACTTCGCCTGCGGCATAAAGCCCTGCCACATCGGTCAAACCATTGGCAGACGTCACTACACCGCCGCAACTATAGTGAGCGGTAGGGGCAACTGGAATAGGGTCAGTAGTGATATCAATACCGAGATCTAGTAGTGTCTGATAAATTTGCGGGAAATGCTCTTGCAAAAATTCCGCTGGCAAGTGACTGACATCAAGATGTACATAGCCAAGTCCGTTGGTATTAATTTGCTCAGCGATGGCACGGGCGACGATATCTCTTGGAGCCAGCTCTGCACGCTTATCAATATCGAGCATAAAACGTTTGCCCGTTTGCGGACAATACAAGCGTCCACCTTCACCGCGTAATGCCTCGGATATTAGAAAGCTACTGTCATCTAAGGCTAAGCCAGTTGGGTGAAATTGAATAAATTCCAAATTAGCCAAGCGGCAACCCGCTTGCCATGCCATCATCACGCCATCGCCGACACAGACATTCGGCGCACTGGCACGCTTAAATAACTGTCCTAAACCGCCACTCGCTAATACGACAGCGCGACTATGAAAGGTAAGTTTACGTTGATTGACATGATCAAAAACAAGCGCACCTTGGCATTGCTTATTTGGATTAGCGCTGTTTTGTAAAAGGCTCAGTGCTTCATGGTAGGGCAAGATAGTAATATTGGATGCAGCTTGTGCTTTTAGAGTCAAGGCTTCCATAATATGGCGGCCAGTGGCATCATCGGCATGTGCAACGCGCCGACAGCCATGACCGCCTTCTTTGGTCAGATGCAAATCGCTAGTCTGTAATGCCGCTAAAGGATTTACATTATTATATGGCTGTCTTTCCTGTTGAGGAATCAGGGTAAAAGGTACGCCTTGCTCACATAACCATTGGACGGCTTGCTGTCCAGCGCTGAGGATATTAGTGGTATTATCAGTCTCACATAATCCTGCACCAGCGATGAGTGTATCAGCGATATGATCAGCGACACGGTCATTCTTATCTAGACTGGCTGCAATTCCGCCTTGGGCATAATGGCTTGAGCAAACGTCCATTGCTGCTTTACTTAATACGGTAACGCTTAGCGACTTTGGCAAGGCGAGAGCAGTGCTTAGTCCTGCAAGACCAGCACCAATGATAAGGACGTCTGTCTGGACAGTATTCTCAGCATTGTTAGTCTTTATCTTATCCGCTGACCATGCCTCGTTCATATTACGCCGCTCCAACATTGGCAAATAATTTGCGGTCTTTGACAATGTCACCGCTCGCGGCCACCCGTTGCTTTTGCGCTTCAGCAAAATCAAGCATACGTTGGAGTGGTTTTTTGGCAGCTGTCGCCAGCTCTTGCGTCATGAGCACTTCACCGCTATGCTGAGTCAGACATTGTTCAATCCCTTTTAAGCCATTCATTGCCATCCAAGGACAAAAAGCACAGCTTTTACAACTGGCGCTCTCACCAGCGGTCGGGGCAGCTAAGAAACGTTTGTGTGGCGAGCGCTTTTGCATCTCGTGCAAGATACCCAAGTCGGTAGCGACAATAAAGGTATCGGCATCCATCTCATACGTTGATTGCAACAGCTTACTGGTCGAACCGACCACATCGGCCAGTGCTACGACGCTATCAGGTGATTCAGGATGCACCAATACTTTGGCGTTTGGGTGTTCCTCTTTTAATTGCATCAGCTCAGTGGCTTTAAATTCATTATGCACCAAGCACGACCCTTGCCAGAGCAGCATATCCGCGCCAGTCTCTTGGGCGATATATTTACCCAAATGGCGGTCAGGTCCCCAAATGATTGGCTCGCCTTTGTCATGCAAATGACGGACGATATCGATACCAACGGATGAGGTAACTACCCAATCGGCGCGGGCTTTCACAGCAGCGCTGGTATTGGCATAAACCACCACGGTACGCTCAGAGTGAGCATCACAAAACGCGGAAAACTCGTCAGCGGGACAGCCCAAATCAAGCGAACACTCAGCCTCCAAATCTGGCATGAGTACTGTTTTTTCCATACTCAGTATTTTTGCTGACTCACCCATAAAGCGGACGCCAGCGACGACCAATGTCTGCGCACTATGCGCTTGCCCAAAGCGAGCCATTTCGAGCGAATCACCAACACAACCGCCAGTTGCCAATGCCAAATCCTGAATAAAAGGATCGACATAGTAATGGGCAACCAATACTGCATTATGCTCTTTCAACAGCTGCTTAATATTATCTTCAACAGCAAGTCGTTCCGCACGCGGCAAATCCGCTGGGATTTTAGCTTTGGCGTATTCGATATTCATCTGAGTGGCGATGCGATTATCAGTGCTCATGATTGGCGCGTCATAGGGATAAGTTTTCATAAGTGCAACCTTTAGTACATTAACGACAAATGAAGTGTTGTTAGAAATAAGACAGTTAAATACGGTGAATGAATGAAGTGTTTTAATTATGCTCATTTTGAGCATAAATACAAGTATTTTTTATAGTCTGCTTCTAAAACGATACATAATCCGTCAAAAATTACCTTGCTGGCTATCTTTTTTATTGCCTTCAATAATGTCTATTTACAACCCAAAGCTATGATAGCTTTCGATTCACGCTATACTAGTCGTGGTTATAAACACTTCATTTTTGAAACTCTCATTTTACGTTTAAACATAAAGGAAACCTTTAAAGCCATGACGTTGTCTTATTCG
The DNA here is from genome assembly GCF_904846285.1 of Psychrobacter immobilis. GTDB lineage: Bacteria > Pseudomonadota > Gammaproteobacteria > Pseudomonadales > Moraxellaceae > Psychrobacter > Psychrobacter immobilis_D. The sequence goes on from NZ_CAJHAD010000011.1 coordinate 64,867, forward strand.
CATTCGCATCAACAAGGTAGTGGGACGACAGAAGTGGTCGCCGTGCTGGTAGCGATTACTGAGCACCGCGCGCGCGTTTTAACGGTTGACCAAGGCAAGCTATTGCCAAATGGTCCGTTGATGCCATTACATCGCTCACTACAAGCGGGCGTACGTCAATGGGTCGAGGAGCAAACGCAGCAGCCGCTTGGTTATTTGGAGCAGCTATATACTTTTGTGGATACCAATCGGCGCAACGTCGATGGTCATGCGCTGGTGTATGTCAGCTACCTAGGGTTGGTACAAGAAGCGCAAATGCAGGAGCTGCCAAGCCAAGCATTATGGCGCGATTGGTACGATTATTTTCCGTGGGAAAATCACTTGAATGGTATGCCAAGTATGATTATGAATCATATTGTGCCAGCGTTATTAAGCTGGGCAGATAGCGCAAAAGAATTGGTCGTGCAGCAGCGCCGCCTTCAGCGTATTGGTTTATGCTGGGGATTCAGTGAAGAGACTTTAACCATTGATAGTTTCAAAGATACGGACAAAGCACTAAATGCTGATAAGGCTTATGAAAATAGAGAATGGGTAGCCGAGCACGTCTTGCTGCGTTATGAGATGCTTTATGAAGCAGGATTAATCCCTGAAGCGCCGACTTATCCGCCCAGTTATCAGCTGCAACTACCGACAAATTGGTCGCAGTTAATAGGTGTGCCGATGTATTACGACCATCGCCGCGTGATTGCGACTGCCATCTCAAGGTTACGTGCAAAAATTGAATATCGACCGCTTATCTTTGGTTTGATGCCCGATGTGTTTACCTTATCACAGCTGCAACAAAGTGTTGAAGCGTTATCAGGGGTACCCTTACACAAGCAAAACTTCCGCCGTCTACTTGATGCGCAAAACCTTGTCATGGAGACGGGGCAGAGTAGTAGCGCTCAACGTGGTCGCCCTGCCAAGCTTTATCGCTTTCGCCATGATATTGAGCTACAAAGCTTACTGATGGATAGTAAATTGCCTAAACGAAAATAGCATCAACTGCATAAGCCTTTCTATACTAAAGCTAAATACTCATATCAAAACTAAATCATATTCGTTAATTTTATAAATTTGCACCCTTTTCTTGCGGGGCTTTGCACTTTGCGCTATATTTATGCTCATTTTGAGTTTAATTAAGCAGTATTTATTGCTTTTGTAAAGCCAAAGCGCACTCAGGCGCTATTTAATACGCATATAGCATGTAAAAAGCTAGCACACAAAAATAAGGGTCAAATATGACAGTTAAACAAGAACCAGCATTGGCCGAAATATTACTTAAGCCTTTAGTTGAAGCGGCATTAACGGAAGATTTAGGCAGGCGCGGTGATGTGACCTCACAAGCGACTATCCCAGCGGATATGCAAGCGCAACTACAGATTAAAGCTCGGCAAGCAGGCGTGATATGCGGGATGGATTTGGCGCGCTTGTCTTTCGCTCTGATTGACGAGCAAATCGAGTTTATTGCTAAAGTCAATGACGGTGCAATTGTCGAGGCGGGTACGGTACTGGCGATTGTGCGTGGTAACGCGCGGAATTTGCTAACCGCAGAGCGCACCGCGCTTAATTTCATGACTCATTTAAGTGGTATTGCGACAGATACCAAAAAAATCGTCGATAGCGTCGCAGAATATCCGGCGCAAATTACCTGTACGCGTAAAACCATTCCTGGCTTACGTATTGTACAAAAATACGCGGTACGCTGCGGCGGTGGGCGCAATCATCGCATGGGCTTGGATGATGCAATTTTAATTAAAGACAACCATATTGCTATCGCTGGTGATATCAAAACCGCTATTCAGCAAGCGCAAGATTTCGCTGGTCACCTGATTCCTATTGAGGTTGAAGTAGATACGTTAGCGCAGTTAGAGCAAGCGTTAGAAGCTGGCGTAAGTTTGGTGCTTTTGGATAATATGGCGCCTGATATATTGTCAAAAGCCGTCGCGATGTGTAAAGCTCGCGCCAAAACCGAAGCCTCCGGTGGTATCACTCCTGAAACGGTACAAGCAGTCGCAAAAACGGGCGTTGATTTTATTGCGATGGGTTATTTAACGCACAGCACGACGGCATTAGATATTGGCCTTGATTTTAGCGCCTAAGATTAATGTTTAGTCTAAATCGCGACCTAGTCTTATGGTTTATTTTTTGGCATAAATCTCGGCTAAACAGGTTATTAAAAGGACAGATTTGTACGGATATGCTATTGAATTGGTAAGGATGGGAAATTAAGCGAAGTTAATGATTTAATAGGCTTAACTGCCTATGCTACAATGCCGCTGCTACCGATTATAAGGTTATCCTTGCCTGTGCGCGATGACCTTATCTTTTGCCCGATTTGACCAATAGATAAGCGAGCGCTCAGTGGATACTGAAATTATCAAGATAATCTTAGCCTTTATGGTATTGATTAATCCTTTCGGCGCCTTGACGTTGTTTTTGGATTCAACTCGCGGCTATTCGCTAAATAATCGCCGTAAAGTAGCGCGTGTGGCTTGCCTGACGATTTTTATCACCATCAGCTTTTTTACCTTAGCAGGTGAGACGCTACTAAAAGCGTTGGGTATCTCGATTGGTTCATTCCAGTTAGCTGGCGGTATCTTAGTATTTTTAATCGCCTTAAATATGATGAATGGTGAAGGCAATCCGGTTAAGCCCGATCAAGAAAACTTTGATGTTGACCATCTGCACGGTGCGCCGCCAACGATGGCAGCAGCGGTGGTGCCGATTGCTATTCCCATGATGATTGGACCCGGCGGTATTTCGACGGTGATTATTTATTCATCACAGGTGACTGGCATTTTGCAAGTCTCTGCTATATTGATTGCCGGTTTATTTATCAGCTTATTTTGTTATTTAGCGTTGATGGCAGCAGGTCGTATCAGTCGTTTATTGGGCGATACAGGGCTAAATATTATGAGCCGAATCATGGGTATGTTACTCGCGGCAGTTGCTATCGAAATTATCGTTAATGGACTACGTACTCTATTTCCTGATTTGATGTAAGTATTATTTTTCTCTACATTTATTTAACCTTACTTCAGCGTTTTAACCTCATCGCTTGCACGGACTATATTATTATATTTTAAAATCCCAATTTTTAGGCTATGTAGAAAAGCATAGCCTATATCTCTCTAAATACTTTCAGTTAATATCAAGAAAAACCTAGGCCTCAACAAAAAATACCAAGATTCTAACTTAAAAGGTTGTTTTATAACTGCTTTTTTAAGTTTTATAGTACTTGCAAAAACTTTAATCAATTACCAAAAGTCTGCTATCAAAACGTCATCCATACAAATATGTTATAATAGAGGTACGATGATATTATAGGAGTTGGTTTTGAGTAAGAAAAGAATTGCAATTTTAGGTGCAGGTCCAAGCGGTTTGGCACAGTTACGTGCTTTTGAAGCGGCTCGATTAGCCGGGGTAAAGGATTTACCTGAAATAATATGTTATGAGAAGCAAAACGCCATCGGTGGTATGTGGAATTATAGTTGGCGTACTGGTTTAGATAGGAACGGTGAACCCGTTCACGGCAGTATGTATCGCTATTTATGGTCGAATGGTCCCAAAGAATGCTTAGAGTTTGCCGATTATTCATTTGACGAACACTTCGGTGAAGCCATCCCATCTTATCCGCCCCGTGAAGTCCTAAAAGACTACATCATGGGCCGTATCGATAAACAAGACATCCAAAAATATATTCGCTTTGAATGCCCCGTACGTTGGGTATCATTTGATGAAGAAACGCAAAAATTCACTGTGACAGTGATGAACCATAAAACCGACGAGCAAGAAGTTGAAGAGTTTGATTATGTCGTGGTTGCGACCGGTCATTTCTCAACGCCAAATATGCCGTATTTTGAAGGTCTAGAAGCCTTTCCAGGTCGTATTCTGCACGCGCATGATTTCCGCGACGCGCTAGAATTTAAAGATGAAGATATTTTACTGGTTGGTAGTAGCTATTCTGCCGAAGATATTGGTACGCAGTGTTACAAGTACGGTACCAAATCAGTCACCATCAGTTATCGTAGTCAACCGCTTGGTTATGAGTGGCCTGAAGGTATTAAAGAAGTGCCATTAGTGACGCATTTTGAAGACGATGTCGCGCACTTTGCCGATGGTACGAGCCAAAAATTTGACGCTATCATCATGTGTACGGGTTACTTGTTCCACTTCCCATTTATGCCAGATGAACTGCGTTTGCAGACGCACAACTGTTTATACCCAGCCAACCTTTATAAAGGTATCTTTTGGCAGCCAAATCCAAAGCTGATTTATTTGGGCATGCAAGACCAATATTTCACCTTTAATATGTTTGATGCGCAAGCGTGGTATGCACGTGATGTAATTATGGGTGATATCGAATTGCCCGATTTGGTAGCGCGTGAAGAAGACGAGCAAAAATGGCTCGCTACTTATGCTAAATGCGTGACGGTTAGTGATTCAATTGACTTTCAAGCCGCTTATATTCGTGACTTGACCAATGTTACTGATTATCCAGAATTTGCTGTTGAAAAGCAGGGCGAAATTTTAAAAGAATGGCAAAGAGATAAAGCCGAGAACATCATGACCTTTAGAGAAAAGGCCTATCGTTCTACTTTGACAGGGACAATGTCACCTGAGTTGCCAGAACCATGGTTAGAGATTCTCGACGATTCGCTTGAGCACTTTTTAAATTTAACCTTTGTTAAACCTAAAAAACGTAAAAAAGTGTCATAAGTAATAAGCATGACAAAGAAAAAACCAAATACGTTTAATAACGTATTTGGTTTTTTTATTTTTAGCTTTGGTATAAATGCCAAGCCAAATACAGCATTAGAATTCCTACCAAAGCGTCCAATATATTCCATGCTTTTGGCTTGGCAAATAGCGGTCTCAATAAGCGCGCCCCGTAGCCCAATGCAAAAAAGAAAAAGAACGAGGCACTGACCGCACCGACTGCAAATGCTAATTTGCTACTAGCACCAGTTGAAACCATGCCAACGAGCACCAATGTATCTATATAGACGTGCGGATTAAGCCAAGTAAAGCCAAAGCATAGCAACAGCGCTTTTTTTAAACTGGTAACAACTTGACCTTCGACGGTAAGCGCATGCGATAGGCGTATACTGGCATATAAGCTTTGCAGTCCATAGCCTAGCAAGAAAATAACGCCAGCGATTTTAGCGATGTTCACAACTTGTGGATATTGCGCTGTCACTGCACCAAAGCCCGCTACTCCAGCAGAGATTAAAATCGCGTCACTGACGGCACAAAATAAACAGATGAAAAATATATGTTCGCGTTTCAGTCCTTGTTTTAGCACAAAGGCGTTTTGTGAACCAATGGCGATAATCAAGGATAAACCAAGCAAAAAACCGGCGCTATAATCGTTGATATTCATGATGGTTGGCTTATCCTTTAAGAATCAAAACGGTGACGTTTGCTTACTGGCAGCGCCGAAAAAAGCTGTTAAGATAAGTGATAAAATGGTCGAATGCAATATGTGTGCTGCAATAGATGTTAAGAAGCCACCAGCGGTCAATAAAGAATAAGCGAGGAGCAGGGTAGGTCATGGTTATAAGTTTGACAAGAATGCTACAGTCATTTGGGCAAGCCCAAGATGACCTGCCAACCATCGCTGCCAAAAATGTTCAGCAAGCTGCCGCTAAAAAGGTTTCTGAAAATGAGCATCCTAAAAACGACCGCATTAACAGTGGCGATGATTCGCAACAAGTTAATGCTCAAGTCAACTCTCGAAAAATTAAATCTACAACTTCTAATGCTTCACCGCTTAACGAGCCGCAGCGTACCGAACGTATTTGTGATGCCTTAGCACAAGTAAGTGACATCCGAACGCCGACACCTTTGACCGATCGCTATCTATCTAATCGCGCCCAAATGCGCCCGACCAATAGACCTCCTTTTGACCCAGATACGTTATGGTATCTCAAACATGGACGCTGTCCGATTATGACTGAGCTAGTTGATGTGGTTGACGAAGCCACCCTAAACGCCATGCCGATTGAAGCGGTCGCCATATTAGACCGAATTAATAGTAAGCTAAAGCGCTACCGTGAGTGGAGTAGCGAGCTCAATGCTGAGCAACAACAGCAACATAATGAGCGCCAGTTTGTTATCGATAAGCTGGTGTCCGAAAGTATTCCTGAGGCGCTACATCACTATGAGCAGCTACAACGTTTTAGCCCTCATCGTACTAAGAATAATGTCGTCCAAGGAAAAATGACCGCAGGCGATATGCTTACTGACTTGTTTTTAGAAATTGATTACGAGCTTGATGAGTTACTAGACGAATTACATCAAACAGTGATGAATAAACTGGCTTCAACGCACCGTTATGTCAAAAGCCGTACGCAAAGTTAGTGTGCTTTTAGAAGGTTTTATTGAAAATCAGTTATCATCATTAAACACAATCGGCTCAATACATAACAATATAAGGCTTTAATACAGCCTTATCTTTTTGTTTAATAATAACCATTGAGTATTTCCTAAAATAACAATAATTTTGCCAAAAGTTTTTACTAAATATTTTTTCTAAACAACAAGGATACCCTAATGACCCAAGTGACTGCGATGTTCGTGATGTTTATTTTATATGGTGTGTTGCCAGCAGCTGGGTTGTACCTTGGATATCGTGGTATCAAAAAAGTCACAGCACCCAAAATGCTTGAGTATAAAGCGATGCCGCAATTGGGTTATATTCCTGAAAAAAGCTTACCTGTTGAGGTCAAAGCAGCGCTTGATCAAATCAATGACAAAGGCGAAAAGCTGCGTGTCATTTATGGCGATACCAATAACGATGGCAAAATCGATGATAAAGATACTGTCAATGAAACCTATGTCATGATTCAAAATCTAATGGATAGGCATGTGCCACTAGCGGTGGCTGACTATCGCCGTTTGCATGACTTAGATGTGGGGGATGGCGCACTTGCTGACACGACTAAAATTAAGCACTCTGATGTCACGGGTAAAGAAGCGCTATTAGAAGTGCTTAGGACAATTAATACCCAGTTTGATGACTTGCTAAACGCCTCTTATCATCAAGATGGGCAAAAGCTGCTTGCGACCAATCGATATTTACAGCAGCGTTTCAATAGTTCTGCGGATAATCAAGAGGTTCAAAAGCTTACCAACAGTGAGGATACTGTTAATAGTAATGTAGATATCAAAGCGATTGATAGTCCAACTGATAGCAGAAGCGAGAGCAACACTGAACATATTAAACTGTAAATGCTCAGTCTCATGATTAAACGATAAAGAGTAAGTAAGTGTCTATGAGTATTTTAATCGGTATTGGGATTGTGACGACGGTAACTACCATTTATTTAGGTAGAAAGAGCTGGCACGCATTGCATAAAATGGTCGGCATTACCCCAGGCGTGCTGACATATCAGGATGATAATGCACCATTATCGTTAACTTCTATCAATTGGCAGCAGCTAAATTTAAATAAAAAGCACTTAAAAGTTTTGCCAAATAATCAGCTACTTCAATTACAGCGTATCGATGAAAAGGTCAGCAATTATCAATCTTATCACAAAACACTACAAGCTCAGAATAAAACGCCTGCCGTCATAGAGCAGCAGTTTGTGTTAAATAAAATGTTGCATACTCGGCTGCCCGAAATGTTGGTCAGTCATTATCAGCTAGTAAATATGAATAGAATTAATAATGAGTCGAATCAGCAAAAAAAAGCTGAAGCCAGTGAATTGTTGCAAGAGGCATTAGATAATATAGAGCATCGTCTAGATGACCTATTAAAGCAAATAGAGGTTCAGCAACTGCAAGAGTTACGAGTGATGAACAACTATATTAATAGCCATGATAGCTAAGGCTTAAGTTAGTAGGGTTATTAAGAAACAAATAAAAAAGCGATCAATGAATGAATCATTGACCGCTTTTCTATTATTAACTATAAATTTATAAAAAATTTACAGGGATTTCAAACTAACGCTTATCATTGCGGTCACGAGTATTACGTGTACCGCGACTGGCAGGGCTACCGCTACTTTTTGGTTTAGCGCTACTACTAGTGTTATTACGATTATCGCCACGAGTGTCCGTACGACGTGCTTTAAGCGGCTTGTTTTTAATACGCTCTTGCTTCTCTTTAGCTGCACCATGCAGACCAGTACCATGACGTGGACGCAAGCTCACCAAATCCGTCAAAGTATTAATTTCTTTTTTATCGAGCTCTAAGAAACGACCGGTACGTAGCTCTTTTGGTAAGACAATCGTACCGTAACGTGTACGCAGCAAACGGCTCACTTTAAGACCTTGTGATTCAAACAAACGACGTACTTCGCGGTTACGACCTTCTTTTAGCCTGACGTGATACCACTTATTGACGCCTTCGCCGCCGCCTTCTTTGATATCTTCAAACTGCGCCATGCCATCTTCTAACATGACGCCAGACGTTAACGTACGAGCGATATCTGGTGTCACTTCACCAAGCACACGCACGGCATATTCACGTGTCACTTCGCTAGAGGGATGCATCAGGCGATGCGCCATTTCACCATCATTGGTAAACAATAGCAAACCAGTAGAATTAATATCCAAGCGGCCAACCATTACCCAGCGGTCATGAGTCAGCTTTGGTAAGCGTTCAAATACCGTTGGACGACCTTCTGGATCATTAGCAGAACAGACTTCGCCCTCAGGCTTGTAATAGGCTAAAACGCGACGACGCTTTTCATTTTCGGCAGTGTATTTGATCTGACGACCATCAACACGAATCTCATCGCCTTGTTCGACACGGTCGCCGATAGTCGCAGGACCATTATTAACGGTTACGCGACCTGCTTTAATTACTTCTTCCATCTGACGACGTGAGCCAAGTCCCATACGGGCGAGGGCTTTTTGGAGTTTTTCATCTTTCATAACGATTTCCTTGAATCGGTGGGTTCACATTTCTCAATGTGTAAATTTGGACTGAATATTATACGCTATTTATATAAGTTATGTTTAATAGAAGTTTCTTTAAGACTAACTATGGTGTAATAAACTTCCGTTTATATAGTTAAGTGCTATGCATCATGAATCAATTTAGTATTCATAAAAGTTAAATCTAACTAAATGTTACTCTTAAGTAGATTTCACCAAAAAATTTACCTTATCTGTTCAATCTTTAACCACCTATGTTATTATGGCTTTGTTTTTTGTGCATAGTATGTGCGTTTTAGTATGGCTGTCTTTTTTCTCATTGCTAGACATTACTTATATCTATGATTTATAAAGGTCTTTTTATGTTTTTCAATTCATCAAAGCTATTAAGTGTAAAGTGTCTGTTAATGATTAGTTTGGTTTCAGGCTGTACTAGCATTAATGCTGGGCTACAAGCGGGTGAATTACCCCCTAATGGGGCATTCATTGCTGAAAACGGTTTGCATTTTAATATTCAACCTTTGAATTTAGCAACGTTACCGCCAAAACAGGCAGTGATGCCAAATGCCAATTTAGCACAGTTAATAAGAAATTCTGGTCGGGCAGAATATCGTATTTCTGAAGGCGATATTCTTAGTATTATACTCACAGGCTATCCAAACATAACACCTCTAGCAGCAAGTGATAGCAGCAATCCTTATGTTTCAGGCTTCCCTGTTGATCAACAAGGTTTTGTTCAGTTTCCATTGGTTGGACGTATTAAAGCTAGTGGTATGAGTGTGCCGCAATTTACAGCGAACTTACAAAAACAACTTCAACGCTATCTTAAGTATTCAGACCCACAGGTTAAAATTGTAGACTACCGTGGCAATAAGTTTTTTATTGATGGGGCCGTTAAGCAGCCGGGCGAATTTACAATTGCTGATGCGCCAGTTTCGTTATATGGTGCTATTTCTATGGCAGGTGGCGCTACTTCTACCGGCGACTCGAATAATATTGTGTTTAACCGCAAAGGGGTAAGCTACAATATAGGGTTACAATCGTTACGTCAGCTAGGGACGTCGGCTAATCAGATTTATCTGCAAGATGGTGACTCTATTCATGTAAACAGCCAAGACCGTAATAAGGTATATGTCTTAGGAGAATTTGGTCGTGTAGAGCCTGTGCCTATTTTAGAGCAAGGTATTAGTTTAGCGCAGGTGCTTGGTGAATCAAAAGGTCTAGATTCTAATACTGCTAACGCTGCCAAAATATATGTGGTACGTGATAACCTCAATACTAGAACGACAGATATTTACTATGTAGATATGCAAACCATTACCAGTTTCGCGCTTGCCAATCGGTTCGAGATGCAGGCCAATGACATTGTTTACGTTGACCCAACTGGCTTGACACGTTGGAATCGCGTTATCAGTGCAATACTACCATCAACCTCAGCAGTTGGTATTCTTTCAGGCTTATAGGTAATAATAGTTATGGCATTTGATAATATTTTAGTTGTATGCGTTGGTAATATTTGTCGTAGCCCAATGGCAGAAGCGCTATTAAGACAGCGTTTTCCCAACAAAGATATTGATTCTGCCGGTGTTGGTGCTTTAGTCGGGCATCCTGCGGATCCTGCTGCCCTAGAAATTATGGCTAAACAAGATATCGACATAACTAGTCATATTGCAAAACAAATCGATGAAAATTTAGCAAAAACAGCCGATATTATTTTTACTATGTCAGATGGTCAAACAAAATGGATAGAAGAGCGCTGGCCGTTTTGCCGTGGTAAAACCTTTAAGCTGGGTCATTGGATGAACAAAGATATTGCGGATCCTTATAAGCATGAGATGAGTGCTTTTAAAACAGCATACCAAGATATTGTTGATAGTCTCGAGCAGTGGACAGATAAAGTTAATTAAGTGTTCGGTTCGAAATTATAGATAGTAGTAATTATTAACTCCTCTGCTACAAAGTGATTAACCTTAAGCGATGAATATATAAATATGAATACAGATTCACAAAAAATATCGAAGCCTATTAACGATAACGCTAATAATAGTGATAATGACGAAATTGATCTAATGGCGCTATTATTGGCGTTATTACGTGGATGGAAAGTTATTTTATTCTTCATATTGCTAGGATTAGTTCTTGGTATACTTTATAGTCGCTATGTTAATCCTACCTATCGATCTGATGCTCTGATTCAAATTGATGAAAAGTCATCAGGTCTGCCAGCTCTGGGTGAGAATATCTCTGATTTGTTAGGCTCGGAAAATAGTAAAGCACAGACTGAAGCTGAGCTGATTCGTTCAAGAATGATTTTGGAGCCGGTAGTCAATCAACTACATTTACGTATCCAACTAGCCGATCTTGATGTTAGTGCTATTGACAAAATAATAAATGATCGTACTCATACACAAATAAATGCACCCGAAGGCGTTTCTCTAAAAACAGCAGAAGGTCAAGTGCAGGTTAGCGAATTCAACGTCTCACAAGCCTATCTAAACCAACCTTTTACTATAAACCGAGTGGGTACTGGATTTGTCCTAACTAACGGTTTTGACGACTTTAAAGGGAAGCTTAACCAGCCACAGAAATTCAGCGGCGTAGACGGTCAGATTCATATTACCGTCAATGACTTACCAGCTGATGGTCATGCTATCCGTATCACTAAACAGTCATTGCAGACGACTACTGATGATATTAATAAATCACTATCAGTTGTTGAAAAAGGTAAGCAAACAGGTATTATCGAGCTTTCGATGACTGGCGCTAATCAGCAGCAAACGAGTATGATACTTAAGGATATTATCCTATCATACATAGGTCAGAACCAATCTCGCGGCTCTGAGGAGACGAACAAAACAATCAAGTTTATGGAGACCCAAATTCCTATTCTTAAGAAAAAACTTGAGGATGCAGAAGGGGTTTTCAATGAGTTCCGTAAAAAGTATGGCACTATCGATGTCGCAAAAGAAGCTGAGCTATTACTTACTGAGAATTCTAATATTGATGTACAGCTAAATGAGCTAAAACTTAAAAAAGCCGATTTGACAACTTATTATACCGAAGAGCATCCTCTAGTTATTCAGATCGATGAGCAATTAAAAGTATTGAACGATAGAAAGCAGGATATCGACGATACAATTGCAGGTTTACCTGAATTACAAAGAGAGTTTCTGAAATTATCACAAGATACTGAAATTAACAGAGAGATTTACTTAACTCTACTCAAAAACTATCAGCAATTGCAAATTGCTAAAGCAGGTCAACTAGGTTTTGCCCGAATTGTTGATTTACCAATCAGTACTTATAAAGCCATTGCTCCAAAGAAACTGTTAATTATTACATTGGCAGCACTATTGGGCGCTATGCTTGGGGCTATGTTGGTTCTTATTAAAAATATGCTAAGAAATGTTGTCAAAGACCCTGAGCGTTTAGAGGCCAAGACTGGTGTACCTGTGGTAGCGACGGTCCCACGTTCTCCATTATTGACGAGATTACGCCAGAACAAGAAAGCCCCTAATAGACTATTGGCTTATGTGGATAATAATAGCTTAAGTTATGAGGCTATTAAAAGCTTAAGAACGAATCTGATGTTTGGTATGCCAGCACAAGGTCGAGCAGGTCAACGCGCCAAAGTTATTCTGATTACCGGTGAGAGTCCTGGTGTTGGTAAATCCTTTATATCGTCTAACTTAACTGAGGTATTTGCCCAGTTGGATAAAAAAGTCCTGATTATAGATGCCGATATGCGCTTGGGTGAGCTGCATAAGATGTTTAGTATGAGTCAGGATAATGGTCTAGGGGATTATTTATCACAAGATAAGACACATTTATCTAAAGATAATGCTCAAGTCTCACAAGTTGTTGACAGTCAAGCGCTGAGTAATTTAGCAAGCTTTATCCATGCGACTGGTATAGATAATATTGACTTCATGCCACGAGGTCAGCACCCACGTAATCCGGCATCATTATTGGCTAATGGCAGTTTCGATCATTTAATGGCAGAACTAAACTTGCATTATGACTATATTATTATCGACTCACCACCGATTTTAGCTGCTTCTGATGCCATGATTCTATCCCAGTATGCAGATAAAGTGTTGATGGTGGCTCGCTACGATAAGTCTATAGAAGGTCAGGTGGTGTATGCGATCAATCAGATGAATAAAGCCAATATCAAAGTGGACGGTATTATCTTAAATGATGTACAGCAGGGATTACTAAGTAAGTACAGCTATCATTATAGTTATGCCTATGGCAATAATAACTAAGGGTAAGTTGGTAAATATATAATGTTTCAAATATTAATGCTTGAATAAAACAGTTGTTTGTTATGTCAATAGACCCATTAGTCTCATCCAAATCCCATAATACTAAAGCTATAATATCTACTGGTCTTGCTGAGCGTAGCGCTAAGTTTTTGCTTAGCCTACCTAGAAGTATTAAGCGTAGTATCTTAATGTTGGCTGACTTTATCATGTCAGCTGTTTGTTTATTTTTTGCAATTTCAGCAAGATATGGATATATAGACCATCATGTCAGCTTATTAGTAATAAGTCTGAGTGCGTTGATCCCAGTCTTATGCTTATACGCTATTGGATTTTACAATGGCGTGGCTAGAGGCTTTTTCGATGCAATGATGAGTAGTGTGTTGCAGCTATTCTTTGTGCTCATAATTATCGCCCAAACCATTCTTTATTTTAAACTCCTTCCTGATTTACCACGTGCTGTACCCATTTTATATTTATTTCTATTCTTTATTTGGTTATGGAATAGTAGGCTTACCATTCGTGAACTTTTAACGCGGCTACAAGGTAAAAATCAGAGCCGTATTAGGAATGAAAATGGTTATGACAATATCGTTATTTACGGTGCGGGAGAGGCCGGTCGAGATTTATTAGAAGGCTTAAGAAACTCTCATAAATATAATGTCATGGCTTATATTGATGATGATCCACAGCTTACCGGTGCTTATTTACTCGGCAAAAAGATTTATCCTGCTCATGAGTTAGTAAGTTTAGTAGAAGAGTTAGATATTGCGCAAGTATTTCTGGCTATACCTTCTATTAGCCGCGCGCAAAAAAGACAGATTATAGATAAGCTCTCAGGCATTGCTATAAAAATAAAAGAATTGCCCAGCTTAGAGGAAATCGCTGACGAAAAAGTAACCGTTAGTAGTATGCGTAAGGTGGATATCTTAGATGTCTTAGATCGGCAGACTGTCGAACCTGATGTTTTATTATTGCAAAAAAATATCAGCAGTAAATGTGTGCTGGTTACTGGCGCAGGTGGTTCCATCGGTAGTGAATTATGCCGTCAAGTAATCAAGAACCAGCCCAAATGTCTTGTACTTTATGAGCTGTCCGAGTTTGCGCTGTATAGTATCCATCAAGAGCTAAGCATCAAACAAGCCAATACCCCAGCGTATAAAGATATTAAAATCTTTGCGGTGATCGGTAACGTCACCAATGAATCGAACCTACTTAGAATACTGAAACTTCATAATATACAAACGGTTTATCATGCAGCCGCCTATAAACATGTACCTATGGTAGAGCATAATCCGTTTGAAGGGGTTATTAATAATACTAAAGGTACTTATCACTGCGCCCGAGCGGCTATCCAAGCCAATGTCGAAACTTTCGTACTTATATCGACCGATAAAGCAGTAAGACCGACCAACGTGATGGGTGCCTCTAAACGCTTGGCAGAACTGGTCTGCCAAGCATTAAGCCAGACAGATAGCCAAACCTGTATCAGTATGGTGCGTTTTGGTAATGTCCTAGGCTCATCAGGCTCTGTAGTACCGTTATTTACCAAGCAGATAGAACAAGGTAAACCAATTACAGTGACCCATCCTAATGTGACTCGTTATTTTATGACGATTCCAGAGGCGGCAAACTTGGTTATCCAAGCAGGTGCAATGGCATCAGGCGGTGAAGTATTTGTGCTTGATATGGGCGACCCGGTCAAAATCGTTGACTTGGCACAGCGAATGATTCATTTAAGTGGTTTTGATATAAAAGATGCTGCCCATCCTGAAGGTGATATCGAAGTAATCTTTACAGGGCTTAGAGCCGGAGAAAAGCTCTATGAGGAGTTGATTATTGGTGAGGATAACGTCGAATCCACTGATCATCCGCTTATCATGCAAGCGATAGAGCATAGCTTTCCATTGGAGAATCTTGAGTCAGTACTGTTTGAGCTTAATGAAAAGCAAAAAGAATTCGATGTGGTTTGGCTAAAGCAGCAATTTAAGCAGTTTGTAGAAGGCTATCAGGATAACATTCCAGATCCAAAACACAGTTGTGAAAGTCAATAATTTTATAGGGTTATCATTTAGTTTTGTAATGTGAGTAAAAATGATTATATTATAAGATTTTTTACTAATTCTAAAAATTATTTTTGAATTTAAAATCAGTGTATGTAGGGTAATATAAATATGTCGCCATTTAGAAAAAATTTAGCATATTTAATATTTGCTCAAGGATTAAATTATTTAATACCATTATTGATATTTCCATATTTGGCACGAATACTAGGAGCAGTTAATTTTGGAAAATTATCGTTTGCTACTACTATTGTATTGTACTGCTGTATATGTATAGATTTTGGATTTATATTTAGTGCAACAAAAAAAATAGCAGAGCTAAATAGAAAAAATTTACCTATAAATCAAGTTTTTTGGGACGTTTTATTTGCAAAGTTAGTTATATTTTTAATCGTACTATTGGTTGTTTTTATAATTGGCTTTACTAATGAAAAGATAAATGATGTATTTAATATAGTAATTGTATTAATACCACAGATGATTGCATCATTAATATTCCCATTATGGTATTTTCAAGCTATTGAAAATATAAAGATAATATTATTATCCCAAGTGATAGCTAAGCTCAGCATTCTTCCTTTAACATTTATTTTAGTCAAAAATAGTAATGATGTTCTTATAGCAGCTATTATTCAATCAATGGCATTTCTAATAGCAGCTTCTTTATCTTGGATATACATTTTCAAAAATTCAGATATATCTAAACCCAACACTAATGTATTTAATAATTTTTTAGTAGAGATAAAAGATTCCAGCGCTTTCTTTTTAGGGGGTTTAGCGATTAGTGTTTATACGATTAGTACTCCTATTCTAATAGGTTTTGCCTCTTCGAACTATGAGGTTGGCATTTATAGTGCAGCCGATAAATTTAGAGCCGCAATAGCGGGTATTTTTATAATTACTGGTGGAGCAATATTTCCAAGAGTTAATATTCTTTTTATAGAAAATAGAGCAAGTGCATTTCTTTTTCTTAAAAAAATACTAATGGTTCAAGTTATAATTTTAGTATTTACTTGTATACTATATATAAAGTTTGGTCCCAGTATCATAGGGATAATCCTCGGGAGTACATACAGTGAATCAGCAAAATTAACTAACCCTTTAGCTGTAGCATTATTTTGTTCAGTTATATCTGTAATACTATGTAATTATATTTTAATTCCCTTAGGTCATAAAAGCTTATATTATAAGATCCCACTTATAGTATGTATACTACATGTAATATATACTTGGCTTCTAATTAAATCTTTCGGATCTTATGGAGCTTCTTTAGGAATTGCCATAAGTGAGATTGTCACAATATTATTATTATTAGTTTTTTGTATTAAATACGGTTATTTAAAAGAACTAATACTTGCCAAATAATTTAAGATCAAGAATACAAGGTTAGGTATTTAATTATGAAGAAAATAGCTTATTGCATAATGGCATATGATGATATAAATCATTTACAACAGCTTATAAATGCTCTTGGGAAAAATTGCGAAATGTTTATTCATATTGATGGCTATGTTGATGATTCAGAGTTTGTAAATACTATAAAAAATTCAAATGTTCATTTTCTATTTCCGCGAATAAAAATCTCTTGGGCAGGTATCTCTATGGTAGATACTATGATTGCTTTGCTTAGGCAAGCTATTAAATTTGACGCTGATTTTTCTCATTATATATTTTTATCTGGCAGTTGTTATCCTATAAAATCTGAGTCTTATATTAAAAGTATTTTTAATAGTAATATTGATAAGAGTTTTATAAAATTTATAGATTCAAAGAGCCATCCTACATATGTTAAGCAAGTAAAATTTAAGTATATTATGGACAACCCTTTTCGTAAAAGAAATAGGGTAACTCATAATATACTTAGGGTTGTGAGAAGAATTTCTTTACATACTAAGATAAGAAATAAATGGAGAGACGATATTGTTGCATATAAAGGAAGCCAGTGGGTAGCTTTAAGTGATGAATGTGGCAGATATGTTATAGACTACCACGATAATAACCCATGGTTTAGACAAATGTTTAAGCATACCTATGCTCCTGACGAATATTACATTCATACTATTTTAGGTAATTCTAAACTATCTAAAAAATGTACAGGATTGCAAGATTTCAAATATTATGGCTTGGATTATTTATCAAATATCCATATTGTTCATATATCATTAGCAAAATGGTACTCTATTAGAGATTGGGAAGAAATAAAAAATTCTGAAAAAATCTTTGTTAGGAAAGTGAGAAGTGCTGATGGTTCAGAGCTGGTTGATAAAATAAATTTAGAATTTTCGTTCAACGGTGAAAATAAATGAATGGTATTTTCTTTGTATACCTAGTATTAATGTTTTTTTCGTTAGTGGAAATTTCTAATGTAAATAAGAATATAAAATATTTCCTATGGTTGTTAAGTTCATTATTAATAATATTTGTTTTAGGTTTCGGCTATAAAGTTGGAGTTGACTGGGTAGGATATAAGGATAACTATATTCTTACTGATGATATTGATAGTTTTGAAGTTTTATATAATTACTCTGTAAAAATACTTTCCCCCCATATTAGCTTTTGGTTTTTTGCCATAGTTATTAAAGTTGCTAACATCGTTTTGCTGCTAATGGTTTTTAAGAGATATTCTAAGTTACCAATACTAGCAGCAACTGTATTTTTTGCGCTAGCTTATCCGTTTATTAATGACGTATTGAGACAGCTGCTAGCTTCAATAGTTTTGTTATCCGCTTTCTGTTTATATAAAAAATATCCTAATGCGATTTTTATAATTTTATCAAGTGGCTTTCACAGTTCAGCTATACTTCTGCTTACAGGGAAAATAAGAATATTAAATATAAGATCGAAAAAAAATATATTTATTATGATAGCTACGGCTTTGTTAGTTGCAGTAATATTGGGTGTACTTATTTCAGTAGCTTTACCTTATTTATTGAATGGTTCAGCATCAGAGAAAATTGAGTTTTACTCATCTAGCTCAACTATAGCAAATGTATATTCTAGTGTTACAAGAATTGGCATGTATTGTTTAGCCCTCTACTTTCAAAGAAAGGTAGCTTCTGATAGTAACGATGCCGAAGATTACATATATAGATCAACATTACTACTACTGTTGATTGAAATTGCATCATTAGGCCTACCTATTTTAGCTCAAAGGTTTAGGCTGTATTTACTTCCATTTGTATTGATTGCACTAACAAATGGAATTTATAAAGTAATAAATTCTAAAAAAGTATTAATGATTATTTTAGTTTTAACCTATGTTAGTATATCTTTGCATAGGTTTCTTCATGGAACCTTTGAAATGCACTATCAACTCAAGATGAATATATTAGTTCAGTACTTCTTAGGTTTTCCACCAAATAACTGGGAGTCAGATGCCTATAATTATTGGATATATAGAGATTGATATTGTTTTTTAATTCTAAATTTTTTTAGAAATATAAGTATGTTAACTATAGTTTTTAATATGGAAATTTGGTCGTATTATATGAGTAAAAAAATATTAATTAATGCTTCTAATCTGCATAATGGTGGAGGAGTACAAGTTGCGATATCTTTTCTATACGAAATGTCATTATTGAAATCTGAGTTATCAAATTTTCATATAGTTGTATCTAGTGAAGTTGCAGATGGACTTAATAGATTAAATACTAAAGTTTTAGTTTTTGATCAATACGATATTATAGATGTTTTTGGTATAAAAGCTTTTAACTCTAATTTAAACAAAAGAATAAAGTACTATGACACGGTTTTTACAATTTTTGGTCCGAATTATTTAAGGGTTAAAGCTCAGAATGAAATAGTTGGTTTTGCCCAACCATGGATTTTAAACTTTGATAACCCTATTTCAAAAAGAATGAAGCCTCTTAAGCGAATTGAGCTACGTTTAAAATTTAGTTTACAGTGGCTATTTTTCCTTAGATCAGATCACTATATAGTCGAATTAGACCATGTGCGAGATAAGCTTGTTTCTCTGAAAGGTGTTGATTCTAATAAAATTAGTATTATTCATAATACAGTATCTTCTTTATATTATGATAAAAGTGAGTGGAAGCATGTTTCAATTCAGAAGAGCAATGAAGCCATTTCTTTAGGGTTTTTAACTAGAGACTACCCTCATAAAAATTTAGATATATTGCCTGCGGTTGCCGAGGTACTCCAACTTCATCACAATCTTAGTGTGCGTTTCTATACCACACTGAACGATTTTGAATGGGTGAGTAAAGATGCATTTTTTAAAAAATACGTTTCATCAGTGGGATCTCTAGCCCCAGATCAATGTCCTTCTTTTTATGAGCAGCTAGATGGAGTAATATTTCCAAGTTTATTAGAGTGTTTTTCTGCCACACCACTAGAAGCGATGGCTATGGAAAAACCTCTATTTGCATCCGACAGAGGGTTTGTACGTGATGTATGTGGTAATCATGCTACTTACTTCAATCCATTAGATGCTGATGATATCGCTACCAAAATTGCTGAGTTCTATAAATCTGATAAGGTAGATGCTAATAATCTAAGGGAGGCTAGAAATCATGCCCTCAGTTTCTCAACAGCCAAAGATAGAGCTGAAAAGTATTTAGAAATCATTCATAAACACTTATAAGAATTTAACTATGTTCAAAAATAAAACCCTCTTAATCACTGGTGGAACAGGCTCATTCGGCAACGCTGTACTAAAACGTTTTTTAGATACTGATATCGCAGAAATTCGTATCTTTAGTCGCGATGAAAAGAAGCAAGAAGACATGCGTATAGCCTATGCCAATTCTAAGCTCAAGTTTTACATTGGCGATGTAAGAGATTACTACAGCTTACTTAGTGCTACCCGTGGTGTGGATTATATTTACCATGCAGCCGCTCTTAAGCAGGTACCATCATGTGAGTTTCACCCAATGCAAGCAGTGAAGACCAATGTGCTTGGTACAGAAAACGTACTAGAAGCGGCTATTCAAAATAAAGTGAAGCGTGTGGTTTGCTTAAGTACTGATAAAGCTGTTTATCCTATCAATGCGATGGGTATTTCCAAAGCCATGATGGAAAAGGTCATGGTGGCTAAATCTCGTAACTTAGAAGGTTTAGATACGGTGATTTGCGGTACGCGCTATGGCAACGTCATGG
The DNA here is from genome assembly GCF_904846285.1 of Psychrobacter immobilis. Classification (GTDB taxonomy): domain Bacteria; phylum Pseudomonadota; class Gammaproteobacteria; order Pseudomonadales; family Moraxellaceae; genus Psychrobacter; species Psychrobacter immobilis_D. The sequence goes on from NZ_CAJHAD010000011.1 coordinate 85,223, forward strand.
CGTCTCGTGGTTCAGTGATTCCTCTATTTGTGGATCAGATATTAAAGGGTAAGCCTTTAACTATCACTGATCCTAATATGACACGTTTTATGATGACGTTAGAAGATGCGGTAGATCTAGTGTTGTATGCTTTTGAGCACGGTGAGAATGGTGATATTTTTGTGCAAAAAGCACCTGCTGCCACTATCGAAGTACTAGCCAAAGCTTTAAAAGAGCTGATGAATTTTAATGAGCATCCTATTGTTATTATGGGTACACGCCATGGTGAAAAGGCTTATGAAGCCCTTTTAAGCCGTGAAGAAATGGCCGTAGCTATCGATCAGGGGTATTATTATCGAGTACCAGCAGACCAGCGTGACCTTAACTATGGGAAATATGTTGAAGAAGGTGATCTACATATAACCGAAATTGAGGATTATAACTCCCATAATACAGAACGCCTAGATGTAGAAGGTATGAAGCAGCTGCTCCTCAAGCTTGAGTTTGTCCGTGCTTTAACCGAAGGCAGATATATTGATCCGGAGGCGTAATTGTGAATATTTTAGTAACTGGCTCTAATGGTTTCATTGCTAAAAACCTTATTCAATTTTTATCCGAAAAAAATGATATTAATATCTTGTGTTTTAACCGTAACTCTAGTGAGTATGAGTTAAAAGATGCGGTTATCAAAGCAGATTGGATCATACATTTAGCGGGCGTTAATCGTCCATTAAATGAGCAAGAGTTTGTAGAGGGCAATATTACCTTAACGCAAAAAATTGCTGATTTGCTAATAGAGTATAATAAAAAAACTCCGATTATCTTATCTTCATCTATTCAAGCAGAGCAAGACAATGCTTATGGTCAAAGTAAACTCGGTGGAGAGCAGGTATTAATTGATTTAAATAACAATCAAGGTAATTCAGTCTATATTTGTCGTTTGGTTAATGTATTTGGTAAATGGTCACGCCCTAACTATAACTCGGCAGTGGCGACTTTTTGCCATAATATTGCTAACGATTTACCCATTCAAATTAATAATCCCGATGCGGTTATTCGCTTAGTTTATATAGATGATGTAGTAGAGACATTTTGGCAGATGATTGAAGGTCATTATTCACCAGAGCAATACTTTGTCATTGAGCCAGAGTATCAAATTACCGTTGGTAATTTAGCGGACACTCTGCGAGAGTTTAAACAGTCGCGTGAAACCATGATAACGCTGCCAGTAGGTACTGGTCTAACCCGCGCTCTATATTCTACTTATTTAAGTTTTTTACAGCCTAAGCAATTTGATTATACGGTAGCTAGACATGGTGATGAGCGCGGTGTCTTTGTAGAGATGCTTAAAACACCGGATGCTGGTCAGTTCTCCTATTTTACTGCTCATCCAGGGATTACTCGAGGTGGACATTATCATCATAGTAAGGCTGAAAAGTTTTTAGTCATTAAAGGTAATGCTTTATTTAAATTTAAGCATATCGTTACTGGCGAATACTATAATTTAACCACGAATGGTGATGAAGCACGAATTGTCGAGACTGTACCAGGTTGGACTCACGATATTACTAATATCGGTGAGGATGAAATGATCGTTATGCTGTGGGCAAACGAGATTTTTGACCGAGAAAAACCTGATACTTATGCCATGCCAATAACAGAATAAGAGTTGTATTATGAATAAGTTAAAGCTAATGACTGTCGTAGGGACACGTCCAGAGATTATTAGACTGTCTCGAGTCATGCAGGTCTGTGATAAATACTTCGATCACATCATTGTCCATACGGGTCAAAACTATGACTATGAGCTCAATGAAATATTTTTTACTGATTTAGGGATTCGTAAGCCTGATCACTTTTTAAATGCTGCAGGCGCAACGGGTGCTGAAACTATCGGTAACGTGATTATAGGCGTCGATAAGGTTTTAGAGGAAGTACAGCCAGAAGCTTTACTGGTGCTCGGCGATACTAATAGCTGTATGGCAGTCATTCCTGCTAAACGTCGCAAAATTCCTACTTTCCATATGGAAGCGGGTAATCGCTGTTTTGATATGCGTGTACCAGAGGAGATTAATCGTCGTATCGTTGATCATACTGCCGATATTAATTTAACCTATAGTACTATCGCTCGTGACTATTTGCTTGCCGAAGGTTTACCTGCTGATCTAGTCATTAAAACTGGTAGCCCTATGTTTGAGGTGCTCAATCACTATAAAGCCAAGATTGAAGCATCTGATATTTTAGAAACGTTAGGACTTAAAGAGCAGCAATATTTCATTGTCAGTGCCCATCGCGAAGAAAATATCAATTCTGATCAGAATTTTTTAGATTTGGTTAATATGCTAAATGCAGTTGCAGAAAAATATCAATTTCCAGTGATCGTTTCCACGCATCCACGTACTCGCAACCGTATTGAAGAATTGAATATCAATTTTCATCCCCTAGTTCAATTACTTAAGCCACTAGGATTTAGTGATTATAACAAGTTGCAGCTATCTGCTAAAGCGGCATTGTCAGATAGTGGCACGATTAACGAAGAATCTTCTATCTTAAACTTTCCTGCGTTAAATCTACGCCAAGCTCATGAACGCCCTGAAGGCATGGAAGAAGCTGCTGTGATGATGGTAGGGTTGACGGCTAAACGTATTTTACAGGGTCTAGATATTTTAGAGTCGCAGACACGCGGTGAGGAGCGTACATTACGCTTGGTAGATGATTATAGTATGCCAAATGTCAGTGAAAAAGTGGTTAGAATTATTTTGAGTTATACTGATTATGTTAATCGTGTGGTTTGGAAAAAATATTAGGAATTACTGTGTCTAAAAAATTATTCTTGATTACAGAGTTTTACGACTCCTCCCAAAATACAACGGGCTATCTATTTGGTAAGCTATATGAATTTCTTAGTAAACAAAAAGATTTAGATATAACTTTATTAACCAAAAAGGACGAGGATGTACTTAATCACCCTGAAGCTTTTTATGTAAAAGGGTTAAGGTTTGATAAGAAAAGCCTAGTAAGTAGATCTTCTCATGAATTACTCATAGGGTTTAATTTCTTTAAAAACTGTGCTCAATATATTAAAAAAGACGACATAGTATTTACTGGTACAACTCCTATCTTACTACTTATTATTATCCACCTTTTGAAAAAGCTAATAGGATTTAAATGGGTGGTTTTAGTCCACGATGTGTTTCCAGAAAATTTAATTCCCGCAAAGATAATAAAAAAAGATAATCTTGGATACAAATTATTAAAACGTGTTTTCGATACTGTTTATGCTAGTGCTGATGATATTATTGTTATTGGTAGAGATATGAAAGATCTGGTTTATGATAAAACAAATCATAGTAATATTACTGTTATACCTAGCTGGATTGATGAAAAAGATATTGCTTTACAACCAAAAAGTGATAACTCTATTTTAAAGGAGCTAGGTTGGCAAGATGATCAAAAAGTAGTATTTCAGTTTTTTGGTAATCTTGGAAGAGTGCAAGGTATATCAAATTTGATGAAAGCGATTAAGATGATGAAAAGGGCAGAGGATGCTCAATTTATTTTTATCGGAGATGGTGTGTACGTCGATGAATTGAAATCGTTGATTAGTGAGTCAGATAATCAAAATATCGTCTATTATGGGCCAGTATTTCAAGACAATAAGTCGCTTGGCTTAAATGCTTGCGACATATCTATTGTTACTTTAGCAGATGGTATGCTTGGTTTAGGTGTGCCGAGTAAAGCTTATTATTCGATGGCTGCAGACAAGCTAATATTCACCATTATGGATAAAAGCTCTGAAACATATCGGATGGTACAAGAAAATAATATAGGATGGGTGGTAGAAGCTGATAATATTGTGGCAATAGCTGAAATGTTAGATAAGGCAGTAGTCGATATTGGTATTAAAGAATTCAGTTCACCACGGAAAGTTTTAGTAGATAAGTACTCATCTGAGCTTGCGATGAATAAAATTTTAGATATCATTCGCTCACTTTAGGTGTGTTTTGAGAGAGCGGTATTATATAAATATAATTAAGGTTAATTAATGAATATATTAGTAACTGGTGCTAACGGTTTCGTAGGTCAGTCATTAGTTAACAACTTGCTGAATAATACGAAATATAAAGTTGTAGCTGGTGTTCGTAAGATCCCTGCAAAAAAGGTGAACTATGAATACAGGCTTATAAACAATCTCGAAGATAAGCCAGTATTGAGTAATGTTTTTAGAGATATAGACGTTGTCATTCATACAGCTGCCCGTGTACATGTGATGGATGATAAGTCTGCTGATCCTTTAACTGAATTTCGTAAAGTAAATGTAGAAGGGACTTTAAATCTAGTTCGCCAAGCGGTTGAAGCAGGTGTAAAGCGTTTTATATTTATTAGCTCAATCAAAGTTAATGGCGAAGGCACAGATCTTGGCAAACCCTATACTGAACATTCTAACCCTAATCCTATCGATCCTTACGGTATTTCTAAATATGAAGCTGAGCAAGGCTTAATTAAGCTAGCGGAGACTACACCATTAGAAGTTGTAATTATTCGTCCTACTTTAATATATGGTGAAAACGTAAAAGGTAACTTTCACTCTTTAATGAAATGGACTTACAGGGGTGTTCCTCTACCAATAGGTGGAATTAAGCGGAACTTACGTAGCTTAGTATCAGTTGACAACTTGGTTGATTTTATCGTCACTTGTATCGAGCATAAAGATGCTAAAAATGAAGTGTTTTTGATATCTGACGATGATGACATATCTACCGCTGGTTTGTTAGAAGAAATAGCAAAAGGTTTGGGTGTCAAAAATAAAGCAGTAAATATACCTGCGGGATTTATTAATACTGCAGCAAGTGCGATGGGCAAGTCAGGTGTGGCTCAAAGGCTATCCGGCTCATTGCAAGTGGATATCAGTAAAGCTAAAAAATTATTAGGTTGGCATCCTAAGTACTCTACTAGTGAGTCGATTCAAAGGACTGCTAGATCTTATAAATCAGGCTTAACTGCTCCTAAGTCCATGACTTTACAGAGATCTTTAGATATCCTGTTCTCAGCAACTGGTTTAGTAGTAGCCTCACCTCTATTAATTGGTGCAACCGCTATTGGTTACTTGGATACAGGTTCGCCTTTGTTTATCCAAGAGCGGGTGGGTAAAGATCAAAAGCCATTTAACCTTATTAAGTTTCGTACGATGAAGGTGAGCACGGAGTCTGTTGCCAGTCACCTTGTTGATAATACTTCGATAACGAAATTGGGCAAAGTACTGCGTAAGACAAAGCTCGATGAGTTACCACAGCTTATCAATGTATTAAAAGGTGAGATGAGCTTGGTAGGTCCGAGACCCAACCTTTTTAATCAAAAAGACCTTATCGAGGCTAGAGATAAGATTGGTGTTTACGAGGTCTTACCGGGTATCACAGGTCTGGCTCAATTAAGTGGTATAGACATGTCTACACCTGAACGCTTAGCTAAAAAAGACAAAGAAATGATTGATACTATCAATCTTAAAAACTATTTTTCTTATATACTGAGTACCGCCTTGGGTAAAGGTAGTGGCGACGCAGTTAAATGAAAAACAATATAATCTCAGTTATTTGGAAATAATCTATCATGTATAAAAAGCTAAGCTTCGTCCTAAGTTTGAGTGTCTTATCATCAGTGTCGATGTTGGCATCTGCACAAAACCTGTATATGAACGATCTAAAGCTGAAGGCAGATCTTGACTGGCTGGATACTCAAGGGGTCGCGCAGATTAGCACCAGTACTTGGCCGCTGACTGCCAATGAGATCAAACGCGCTTTAAATACCGCTAATGCCCAGACGCCAGCGCAGCAGCAGATCCTGCAGTCGGTACAAATGCGATTGAATCAGAATCGAGACTCAGTAGTAAAAGGGTCAGCCGCACTGCATATACAAACCGACAGAGATCAGCTACCACAAAAATTTGCTGACGATCAACTTGCGGGTCAACAGGCAAGCGTTGGGGTATCGCTTAGCGAAGCGGAGTGGGAATTTAATTTACAAGCCAATTTAAAAAATGACAAACTTATCGATGACAGCTCAGATGTTAGCTTTGAAGGCTCATATCTTGCGGGTACTGCTGCCAATCAATGGTTAATCGCGGGTAAGACTCCAACGTGGTGGGGGCCTGGGCATGATGGTAGCCTTATTCGAGGTGATGCAAGCTTGCCAGTTGCAGGTTTTACCATGCAGCGTGATCAGCAAACTGCGCCGACATCTCCATATTTATCATGGGTCGGACCTTGGCAGTATCAGCTATTTGCGGGTCAGTTAGAGGATTATGAGGCCATTCCAGATACTAAGCTATTTGGCGCACGCTTAACTGCTAGCCCATGGGAATGGTTAGAAGTCGGTGCGTCACGTACCTTTATGTGGGGCGGTGAAGGTCGTCCACAAAGTTTCAGCTCTTTTACCGATGCTTTATTGGGAACAAAAGATAACAATGATGATCCTAGTGTTAGCACTGATGAAGACCCCGCGAACCAGCTTGGCGGTTTTGATGCGCGCTTAAATTTAGCACCCTTAGTGAATGTGCCTGCGGGTGTTTATGCTCAATATGTGGGTGAAGATGAAGCAGGCGGCTTGCCAGCTAAAAACATGTATTTAGCCGGTGTTGATTATGCCTCTGCTGCTTATGGCAAGCCGTACCAGCTATATGCTGAGTATACGGATACCCGCACTAGTGGTGATATTAAAGGCATCTCTTATGAGCATTACATGTATAAAGATGGTTATTATCAGCAAGGCTTCCCATTAGGCTATGCCTTAGGCGGTGATGCAGAAAGCGTAGTGCTTGGTGGACGTTTATGGCTCGATAACCGTAACTTTATTAATGCAAAAGTACAACATGCAAAAGTTAACCAATCAGATCGAAGTACCAATCAAGCATTCCCAACGACTGATAAGCTGACAGGTATCGATGTCGCTTGGGAGCATCAATATAACCGCAAAGCGCTTATCTCTAGCCGAATTTGGGCAGTAGATTCAGATATCCAGTCTACTGATGTCGGCGTAGGCGTAGGTATCGAGCTGCAAACTTATTAAGTCCAAGTTGAATGTATTTAAATAGGAGTGGTTACTGAGGTAACCACTCCTATTTTTTTGTCAAAAATTTAATGATTTGCTGGGGCTTATTCTCTATTTTGAGAATAGGAATAAAAATAAGATAGATTTTTATCATTCAACAGAAATGTTACGGAAAACAAGTACATATTGCCTAAATATTTGTAGAAAATTATTGAATATCACTTCTGACCAATCCCGCCAATTGCTCTTTTATCAGCTCTAACACTTCCACAAAGCTAACTACCATGCCATTTCTATCTAACGCGCTATCTAACGAGATACCTAGCCATTTATCTAACAGATGATCTTATAACTATTATCAGATAACTGCACTACTCTATTTTTTATACAACCTCTTAATCGATGTAAGTAATGCATAAGTTTTGTTGCTAATTGTTTTTAGATGGTATATAAGTATATAAGAATATACGAATATGTAAATTCGATTAGTTATATATAATTATTAATTAGTTAACAAAAGTTTTCCAGATTATGACTCATATTCTTACTAGGACGCTTTTTGTTTTTAATCTAGTTATTTAATGAGTTTGTAATAGCCTTACATTATAAAAATTAAGCTATCGCTAATAGCTGTTATTTATAGCTGCAGTTTACAAGGGGTTCATTATGCGCGGATATCCATCTCAATTATCGACGATAACGTGCCTAGTACTCTTCACTGTCATATCTGGCTGTAGCAGCATTAATTCTGGACTACAAGTGGGAAACTTACCGCCTAGTGGTGCCTTTGTCGCAGAAAACGGTATTACCTTCAATGTTCAGCCATTAGACATGTCGACCTTACCAGCTAAGCAAGCTCCAGTACTCGACAATGAGCTATATAACTTGGTCAAAGCCTCAGGGCCAGTGAGTTACCGTATTGAAGCAGGAGACGTCATAAGTATAGTGCTCACTGACTATCAAAATATCAGTGCATCAACATCAAGTCTGACTGTCGATCAGCAGGGTTTTATTCAGTTTCCACTGATCGGACGCCTGAAGGCGAGTGGCATGAGTGTGCCGCAGTTCACTGCCGTATTACAAAGTAGGTTGCAACGCTATCTCAAATACTCAGACCCGCAAGTCAGAGTCATTAACTATCTTGGTAGCAAATTTTTTATCGATGGCGAAGTTACTAAATCTGGCGAGTTTTCTATTACTGATGCACCAGTTACCTTATATGGTGCTTTGTCCATGGCAGGGGGTGCCACTGCGACAGGCGATTCAAATAATATTGTATTAAATCGCCGCGGTAAAAATTATAACTTAGGGTTGCAGTCACTAAGGCAGATGGGGCTATCTGCCAACCAAATTTATATACAAGATCGCGATTCTATTCATGTCAATAGTCAAAGCCGTAATAAAGTCTATGTCTTAGGAGAGTTTGGTCGAATTGCACCAGTAGCTATACCTGAGCAGGGACTTAGCTTAGCGCACGTACTGGGTGAATCAAGTGGTTTAAATGCGAGCACAGCCAATGCTGCCAAAGTATATATTGTCCGTGATAACTCACAGTATAACTATACCAATATCTATTATGCCGATATGCAGACTATTACCAGCTTAGCACTGGCAAATCGCTTTGAGATGCAGGCCAATGACATTCTTTACGTTGATCCTACGGGTCTCACTCGTTGGAACCGTGTGATCAGTGCTCTTTTACCATCAACTTCTGCAATCAGGTCAATCACAGACTTTTAAGCGATAAAAATTATGGCGTTTGATAGTATCATCGCGAGCCTTAAATAACGGACTAAAAAAATAAGCTGACTGACTAATACTAATTGATGAAGACATAGTTATGGATAACAATGTTATGGATAACCATTCAAAAGACTTATCTAAACACAATACTGACAAAGATAATAATCTACTGGGTCTGCTTTTAGTATTACTACGCGGCTGGAAGATCATTGCTCTGTTTGCAATTTTGGGTTTAATAATAGGAGTGTTATATGTTCGCTATGAAAATCCTTCCTTTAAATCAGATGCTCTGATTCAAATCGATGAAACCTCTCAAAACTTATCAGGTCTAGGAACGAATATAGCAGAGATATTGCCACCTGATGATAGTTCAGTACAAGCGCAGATTAAGCTAATAAGATCCCGCATGGTCTTAGAGCCAGTGGTGGATTTGCTTCATTTGGGTATTAGGTTGAATGACCCGGCAGTGAATAAAATAGATAGAATAAGAAACAACCAAACGAACGTACAAATCAATAGTGCTGATGGCGTTGTACTGGAGACTAGTGATGGTCGAGTACAAGTTAGTGAGTTTAATGTGACAGAAGACTATTTAGATAAACCCTTCACTTTATTAAGAAATAACACAGGTTTTGTTTTGAGTAGTGGTAGTGAGAAATTTAAAGGACAGTTAAAAAAAGCTCATCGTTTCACAGGTAAAAACGGTCTCATTGAAATTACGGTCAATGAGCTACCTACTGGTGAACACTCTATCGATATTACCAAGCAATCACTGCAAATCACCACGGACTCTATCAATAGTGCTTTGTCAGTAGTGGAAGAAGGCACTAAGACCGGTATGATCGAGCTGTCTTTTTCAGGTCTAAACCAGAAGCAAGTCAGCCTAATATTAGAACATATTGTACTGTCTTATAGTGCACAGGACCAAACACGCAGCTCGGAACAAACTATCAAAACTATTGAGTTTATGAAAAAACAAATCCCAGCATTAAAACAAAAACTCAAAGAATCAGAAGCGATATTTAATAAATTTCGTGAGAATTCTGGCACCATTGATGTGGCACAAGAAGCATCAATATTGCTTAGTGAAAATGCTGGACTTGATACACAAATTAGTGAGCTTAAGCTAAAAAGAGCAGATATAACTACTTACTATACCAATGAGCATCCTTTAGTAATCCAGATAAACGAGCAACTTAGCGTACTGAATGCTAGAAAGCAGCAAATCGACAATACCATCAGTGCGCTACCAGAAGTACAAAGAGAGTTTTTGACCCTCTCTGAGGATGTAAACATCGATAGAGAGATTTATCTGACTATCCTTAAAAACTACGAGCAGCTAAAAATTGTCAAAGCAGGCGAGGTCAGCGACGCCCGTATCATCGATTTGCCTATCAATACCAATAGAACCATCACCCCTAAAAAACAATTAATAATGATGTTATCCACCCTAGCAGGTGCTCTGCTAGGTGCTTTATTAGTATTTATTATGCATCTGCTTAGAAATGTTGTTAAAGACCCTGAACGTATTGAGTCTAAGACAGGGGTGCCAGTCATCGCCACCATTCCACGCTCTGCTGTATTATCACGATTAAGTACTAACAAAAAAGCAGCACCTCGTATGCTGGCTCATGTTGATAATAGTAGCTTGAGTTATGAAGCGATAAAAAGCCTTCGAACTAAACTTGTATTGAGTATGCCAGCAGTGACTCCAGGTAGCCAAAAGGCAAAAGTACTTTTATTCACTGGCGAAAGCCCAGACGTTGGCAAGTCGTTTATCTCAGCTAACTTGGCAGAAGTCTTTGCTCAGCTGAACAAAAAAGTTTTGCTCATAGATGCCGATATGCGTATGGGTGAGCTGCACAAGGTTTTTGGTATGAGTCAATATGATGGCTTAGCAGATTGTCTGTTGCTAGATGATAATAGTTTACAACTTAGCAAGAGCGCCGATGCTCAAATAATGAATGATGTTTCTGATTTTAGTATAGAGAACTTTATTCACTCCAGTGGTGTAGATCATATTGACTTTATGCCACGTGGAAAGCATCCAAGTGATCCTGAATCGTTACTAATCAGCGAAAAGTTTGATACTTTGTTAACAGAATTAAAGTCTCAGTACGACTATATTATCATCGACTCACCACCATTATTGGCCGCTTCAGATGCAATGGTGTTAGCTCAGCATGCAGACAAAGTACTCATGGTAACCAGATATGATGATTCAATAGAAAAACAGTTAATCTATGCCGTTAAGCAAATGTATGAGTCTAATATCCAAGTAGATGGCATTATTCTCAACGATGTAAAGCAAGGTCTTATGAGTAAATATAGCTATCATTATCGCTATGCCTATGCCGAAAATCGGTAATATGGTGTTGTTACTATTACTGTTATATTTTCAACCAAGCTGGTTAATCACGTTCTTCAAAAACGGTCAGGTGGTAGAACTATATGATAAATATAAATAAGTTAAAAATAGCAGTGATTGGTTTAGGATATGTCGGACTTCCTCTAGCAGTTGAGTTTGGTAAACAGCATTCAGTGGTAGGTTTTGACATTAATGCTAGCCGCATTGCAGCGCTAATGGCAGGCACAGACCATACCTTGGAGGTTAGTAATGAAGAGCTAGCTGTAGCGATACATTTACGTTATAGCTCAGATATCCAAACACTCAAAGACTGTAATTTCTTTATTGTAACCGTACCGACACCTATCGATAGCTCAAAGCAACCTGACTTAACGCCACTAATCACGGCCTCAAAGGCAGTAGGTTCATTACTAAAGAAAGATGACATTGTGGTGTATGAGTCTACAGTCTATCCTGGCGCGACCGAAGAGGTTTGTGTGCCAGTACTAGAAGAAGTATCTGGGTTAATCTTTAACCAAGACTTTTATGCAGGCTATAGTCCTGAGCGTATCAATCCGGGTGACAAAGAGCACCGCGTAACTAATATTTTAAAAGTAACGGCTGGATCGACACCTGAAATTGCTGATTTTGTTGATGAAGTTTATAACCTAATCATTACCGCCGGTACGCATAAAGCACCAAGTATTAGGGTCGCAGAAGCAGCCAAGGTCATTGAAAATACCCAAAGAGATGTCAATATTGCCCTAATTAATGAGCTAGCGGTAATATTTAATAAGATGGGAATAGATACCGAAGCGGTGCTCAAGGCAGCGGGAACCAAATGGAACTTTTTACCGTTTCGTCCCGGACTTGTCGGTGGTCACTGTATTGGTGTTGATCCTTATTATCTGACTCATAAGGCGCAAGCTATCGGCCATAACCCTGAGATTATATTGGCAGGTCGGCGTTTGAATGACAGCATGGGTGAGTATGTGGTCACACAGTTGGTCAAAACCATGATCAAAAAACGCATACAAATTGAAGGTGCTAAAGTTTTAGTTTTAGGACTCAGTTTTAAAGAGAACTGCCCAGATGTACGTAATACCAAGGTCATCGATATTGTACATGAGCTACAAAAGTACAATGTCGAGATTGACGTTCATGACCCTTGGATAGATGCTAACGAAGCCAAGCGGGAATACAGCATTACTCCTATTCCTCAACCTTTATCAAAACAATATGACGGTATTATTATAGCGGTCGCTCATGAGCAGTTCATCAAGATGGGCATAGAGAAAATAAGAGCATTAGGTAAAGATAATCATGTTATTTATGATCTAAAGTATTTGTTTACTAAAGAAGATACTGACATACGCCTTTAAACATCTAGAGTAATCAAGCTAATTTGGGAGACATTGACTATGAAAGTAACCGCCTATCAACAAGTTGCAGAAGCATTAGTTAATAAACCAAAGACTTGGCTTATCACAGGGGTTGCGGGTTTTATAGGCTCAAATCTACTTGAGAATCTGTTATTACTGAATCAAAAAGTCGTAGGTTTAGATAATTTTGCTACTGGATTTCAGCACAACTTAGATGAAGTTCAATCGGTGGTAACTACCGAGCAATGGCAGCGCTTTACCTTTATAGAAGGTGATATACGCAATTTAGCAGACTGCCAAACCGCTTGCGCAGATGTTGATTATATTCTCCATCAAGCAGCATTAGGCTCAGTGCCACGCTCTATTGCAGATCCCATTAATACCAATGACACCAACATCTCAGGTTTTTTAAACATGCTGGTCGCCGCTCGCGATGCGAATGTGGCAAGCTTTACCTATGCCGCTAGTAGCTCGACTTATGGTGATCATCCTGCATTACCAAAGGTTGAAGAAGCCATTGGTAAGCCTTTATCACCCTATGCTGTGACCAAGTACGCCAATGAGCTATATGCCGAAGTTTTTGCTCGTACTTATGGTTTTCATACTATTGGCCTGCGTTACTTTAATGTCTTTGGTAAGCGCCAGACCCCGGACGGTGCTTATGCGGCGGTGATACCTAAATGGACAGCAGCCATGATCCAAGGCGATGATATTTATATCAATGGCGATGGTGATACCAGCCGAGATTTTAATTTTATTGAAAACGCGGTACAGGCCAATATCTTGGCAGCAACTGCCGATGATGATGCCAAAAACCAAGTCTATAATGTAGCCGTCGGTGGTCGTACCACGCTCAACACTTTATTTATAGCACTAAAAGATAACTTAAGCATTAATGGCGTAGATTATAGCCAAGCTCCTATTTATCGTGACTTTAGAGAAGGCGATGTGCCCCACAGTCAGGCTGATATTAGTAAGATCAAAAGTGCATTGGGTTATGATCCGCAGTTTGATGTTGTTCAAGGTATAAAAAAAGCCATGCCTTGGTATGTTACTTTTTTACAAAATAGCTTGCATGGTTGATACCAAATAAAATAGAGACGTTACGTTATGACGCAGGACTGATATGAATGTTTCTGTCGTACGGTGCCTAAGCCGACAGAGGGTGCAAAAAATTGATCCCAGTCCCGCTGTATCTTTTTATATTGAACTTAATATAGTTGAATAAGTTATGTTAAAAGTAATCAAACAGCTCTTTGTTCTACTGACCGATAAACAGTTAAAACAGTTTTATCTATTGCAAGTGCTGGTGGTTATTATGGCGTTTACAGAGCTATTAGGGATTGCTTCTATAGCCCCTTTTATGGCTTTAGTTGGTGATATTAGCATACTAGAGACTAATGGCGTTTTTGCGCAGTTATATAAGATGTCTGGTCTGAATAATCCTATGGACTTTTTATTCTATACTGGTGTGATCGTCCTAGTCATGTTGACGTTTTCTACTGTCATTGCTATGTTTACAACTTGGAGATTATCAATTTTTGGCGCGCGTATCGGTACTGAGATTGCGGATCGTCTCTATAGCTACTATATGCAGCAAAGCTGGCAGTTTCATGCCAGCGGTAGTAGTGCACAGCTGACTAAGCAAGTATCCACTGAAGCGGCACGCATCAGTAATGACATCATACAACCGTTAATGCAAATGAATTCCAAGCTAGTCTTAGCACTATTTATATCCATCAGTATTGTGGTTTATGATCCAGTTATCGCAATATTGGGATTATTCATATTTTCGTTAGCATACTTCGTACTATATAGATTAGTACGACAAAAATTAGAAAGTAATGGTCAACAGCTGTCTGAAGTGTCGACGCGACGTTTTAGACTCATGAACGAAGGGTTTGGCGGTATTAAAGATGTCTTATTGCTAAACCGTAGCCATGACTTTATCACTCGGTTTCATGATAGCGGTAAAGTCTACGCTCGTGCTCGAGGAACCAATATAGCTATTAGCCAAGTACCACGATATTTTATAGAGCTTATAGCCTTTGGTGCGATGATTTCATTGGTATTGGTATTGATTAAGGTACACTCTGGTAATTTAGGAGAAGTCTTACCAATCTTAGCAGTTTATGCTCTGGCGGCATTTAAGTTGTTGCCAGCTTTACAACAAATATATTCTAGTCTATCTGTTATTAAAGGTAATGTCGCTGCGTTCGAGGCTGTCAAAGATGACTTACAGCGCTCAATTGAAAACCAGAAGATCGTCAGCGAAAATTCGATAGTTACATCCATAAACCTCTATAAAAATATTGCTCTGAATGATATAGCATTTAGTTATCCTGGTAAGGATAGAGCGGCTGTGGACGGTGTCAGTATGAGTATCCCTGTCAATAGTGTGATTGGTCTGGTTGGTTCATCAGGCTCTGGCAAATCAACTTTGATAGATTTGTTGCTTGGTTTGTTGACCCCGCAACAAGGCGGTATATATGTCGATAACATTCGTATCACTGCAGATAATAAACGAGCTTGGCAAGATCTATTGGGATTTGTACCACAAAGTATTTTTCTGAGTGAAGGAAGTATCGCTGAAAATATTGCCTTTGGTATTCCGGCGAAAGACATCAGCCTAAAGCAAGTCAATAAAGCGTTAAATTTAGCCAATCTGACAGAATTGGTTGAGCAACTGCCAGACGGTGTCAATACCAAAGTAGGTGAGCGCGGCGTACAGCTCTCAGGTGGTCAGCGGCAACGTATCGGTATTGCGCGCGCACTGTATCATGAAGCAGAAGTTTTAGTATTCGACGAAGCAACCAGTGCATTAGATGGTATTACTGAAAAGATAGTCATGGACGCTATCCATGAGTTCAGTGGTCAAAAGACTATTATTATGATTGCACACCGTCTAAAAACAGTAGAGAAGTGTGATCTTCTCTACTTTATGGAGCACGGTAAAATAATTGATCAAGGGACTTATCAGGAACTTGTGGTACGTAATGTAAAGTTTAAAGAAATGGCTAGATACGCTTAGCGTTACTGACGGGAGTTCTAATATGTACTTAAGTTTGATCATCCCATTTTTCAATTCGGCACATAAATGCAAGAGACTGCTTAAACGTGTAACAGAAATAACGTCGAGAGATCTCGATCTCGAGGTTATTTTAGTTGATGACGGTTCAACTGATGTCACTTATCGTTTACTTACAGATTTTAGAGATAGCTTGCCACAGGCTAATATAATCGCAATAAAACAAAAAAATAAAGGTCCTGGTGGTGCTAGGAACACGGGGTTGAAGCTCGCAAAAGGTGAATATGTTTGGTTCGCCGACTCTGATGATGATATAACGATAGATGCCTTAATGTTTATAAAAGACAACTGCGCCAATCAGTATGATTTTATCGATTTCAATGTTATAAGCTCAGATAATATTCCTATGAATACAATGGGCGTGGCACCAGGCAGCTACAGAGATAGACGAGAAGTTCCTCATATACTTTTGAGTAGGTTTATGTCTCAAACGTGCAAAGCTTTTAGGCGAAATTTTTTGATTGAAAACCAAGTTTATTATCCTGAGTACTGCTATTACGAAGACATCCCATTGGCATTTACCCTCCCGCTTCTCGTCACGAGTTTTTTAAAAACAGACATCGTTGGCTATCTATATCATCAAGAATTCGCTTCTATTACTAGAGGTAAGATAACTCTAAAATCACTTGATCGTCTCTATACATCAATTTGTGGATTGAGAGAGAGCTTAGCAGGTGCCAAAACTGATATAGAAATCGATATCATAAAGCAGCGTTTTATTCAGCTGTACTTGATAGACAGTGCTGAGATGTTCTTTAGTGTAATACCCAATAAAGGGTGGGTAACTATTTGGCGGATTATGAGCGAATATCGCAGATTGGCTAAGCAATTTAATATAAGTCTAAGCCCATTTAATCTCATTAATGAAAAAGACTATCAGTATAAACTGTATTTCCGTGCACAGTGGTTTATGTCTTTTACACTGACAGGTGAACAGACGGCTTACTTTGAGGGGATAAGAAAAAAAGAATGGAATTTATAAACTAATATAAAGCTATTTACTCTACTACAAGCGTATCGCTTTTATTTTGAATCGACTATAGATATCTACTGAACATTTATATTTCTGACTCCCAATGTATTATCCCTTCACTTTCGGCAAAAACCAAACTATAAACACAAATAGGAGTCATTAAATTACCTTATAAACATTATTCTAATATAAATATATTCGAAATTTCGGATATATATTTATAAAAAAATTACTTCACAGCATAATTTTAGTAACTAAGAATTTATGTATTTTAAGTGAGACGTTTCATTTCAGCGATATTAAGGTCAAATAAAATAAGGGATTATTATTAATTAGGCTAAAGGAGAACCGAGTAATGAAAAATATTGGTATAGAAATGCACAAGCTTTGTGAAAAGCTTTTCCCGATATGTCGTAGCATCACTGGAATTGGTTTTCGAGAATCCTTAAATATTCTAAAAAAGGATATGCAATTGAATGATTTGAATGTGTTTGAGGTAGCAACTGGTACCAAATGCTTTGATTGGGAAGTCCCAAAAGAGTGGAATATTAGAGACGCCTATATCATTACTCCGGATGGCAAAAAGATATGTGACTTTCAAGTTTCTAACCTTCATGCCGTTGGCTACTCTATACCTGTAAATCAAGAAATATCGCTTGAAGAATTGCAGAATCATCTTTACTCATTGCCAGAGCAACCGAATGCGATACCCTATATAACCTCATACTACCAAGAAAGATGGGGTTTTTGTATCGCTCAACAAGAGAGGGGCACGCTCAAACCAGGTACTTATAAAGTATATATAGATAGTGATTTAGAGGAAGGAAGCTTAACCTACGGAGAGTTGATCATTCCAGGTGAAACGGAAGAGGAGGTCTTTTTATCAACCTATTTGTGTCATCCCTCAATGGCAAACAATGAGCTATCAGGACCAGTGGTAACGGTATTTTTGGCAAAGTGGCTTTTAAGCTTGCCATTTAGAAAATATACTTATCGTATTATTATCATCCCTGAAACTATTGGCTCAATCACATACCTCAGTCATCATCATGAAGCGATGAAACAAAACATTATTGCTGGCTTTAATATTACCTGTGTAGGTGATGATAGGGCTTACTCATATTTGCCTTCCAAAACCGGTGACACATTAGCAGACCAAGTGGCAAAACATGTTTTAACCCACACACATCCAGAGTTTGTCAGTTACTCTTTCTTAGACAGAGGAAGTGATGAACGACAGTACTGTAGCAAGGGTATAGATCTGCCTGTATGTTCAATTATGAGAACAAAGTATGGATGCTATCCAGAGTATCACACCTCTTTAGATGACTTGGAGCTGGTCACTGCTACTGGGCTGCTTGGTAGTTATGAAGTGCTAAAAAAATCGATTGAATGTCTTGAAGTTAATGAAGTACTTGCAACAAGCTTTTTATGCGAACCACAACTTGGCAAGAGAGGTTTACATCCCACAATCGGTACCAAAAACAGTAGCTTAGTTGTCAAAAATATGATGAATTTTCTGGCTTACTGCGATGGAGTAAGCACAAATCTAGAAATAGCAGAAAAAATAAACGCCCCATTATGGGAGTTGCAAGATACTATAAATAAGCTAAAAGCGGAAGATTTATTGATAAGTGTTGACTTGGTATCAGATCATAACGATAGTTATGAATATTCAAAATTGCTATTTTAGCCTTTATATTAATTACTAATCTGCTTACTTTTCCACATTGAACACTGTGACCTATAATTTTTTTTGACTTTAGGCAACTGTAATTTCTTCTAATCAATAAAGAGCTTTGGTTTAAATGTATGAATAATCATATGTTTAGGCCAGAGCTCTTTTTTTGATGACTAATTTTTGTCATTTATATTACGTTTAATTTATTTTTGCTAGTTACATATTTAAATATGTCACCACCCAAACTACCCCAACCGTCACATAAATCACAAAACCACCCCACCACAAAAAGCGCCCCAGCCCAAAC
>NZ_CAJHAD010000012.1 GCF_904846285.1 Psychrobacter immobilis
CACATATAAGTCATTCCGTTTGTCTTAATGAGGTGCGTATTATAGACGCTTTAATCAGTAAGTCAAGAGGTTATTTTATTTTATTTTATTTTAAATGAATCTAAAATTAGAAATAACTTACTTAAAGCTGGTTAGAATTATTTGAATGACAAGTCATTCTCAATCCGCCTTCCCTTCGACTGGGTGGCATTATACGCGGTTTGATGTGGGGGTCAAGGGGGTTTGGACGTTTAAATTAATATATATCCTAACCCCTTGATTGCTTACGATTTAACTTTGAGACTTTAGCTTTATTCTATAGTCTTATAAATCTAAGCTTGTAGTAATGCCAAAACATTATTAAGGATGTTTATGAAATTAGGCTTATTAATAGTTGGCTGGATCTCTCTTTTAGCAACTACTGCTGCGCTTGCTAATATTAGTTCTGATTATACCTCTCTTAAAGAGGAAGACTGCCAAACTTTGAATATGGTCGAAAATCTATATCAGGCAAATTGCCCTTCAAAACAGAACTATCTGTTGCATACATTCAGTCGTGATTTGAGATCTGGGGTAGATTTAATATATCACAATCGCAAGGTATCTTATCAGCCTATACTGCCTTTTCATGTGGGCGCGACTGTTGAGTGGAGATATGAGAAAGTTGGTAATGCAAAGAAGTGCCATGCTCTTATCTATCGTGTTTATATGGCTCAAATGGATCCCTTGGATAGTGATTCGTTTTATTTACCGAGGGAACAGGACAAGCAGCAATTGATTGTTATTCGTTTGAACAAGGAGAAGTTGTGTTTGCTGGGTGTTATTGAACCAAGTAAAAATATGAATACAGAAGCTCGAAAGCTTGCGGACAATAAATCTGCTAGATGTATTAAGTAGTTCAAACCTTTTCGTTACTGTCATGATGCATATTGATAGTACCCTTCTCTCTCTAGGTCCATAGCTATCTGTATATTTATCCTTCTTGATATTTATACAGATAGCACCTATATATAGAAGCTGACGTAACCCCTTGCTTGCTAGTGTTAATAGACGGTTTTTGCTATAATAGCTGCTTTTATGACATTACTGCATAGCATGTCTGCCTACCTTTATTAGAACGGTACTTATTTATCATCATACTAAGTTGATTACGGGTCATTAGATGACTTAATAATTTTCCTACTATATATATGATGCTATATAAGTTTAAGCGCAGTGCTTGTAGTTAATGCTCACTTCTTACAACATATCCAACATATCCAACATATCAAAGCGGTTAGATATAATTGACGCAGTCTTACGGTTATATGATTGATGGTTGCAATCATCACTGCCAACGGACGCAAAAAGGTGAATAGATTATGGTAGCGATTACTTTACCCGATGGTAGCGTAAAAAACTTTGAAGGCAATACAACGGTCATGGAAGTGGCGCAAAGTATTGGGGCAGGATTGGCGAAAGCGACGGTCGCTGGGCGCGTAGATGGTCAGTTAGTCGATGCGCACGACCCTATCGCCCATGATGCCAAAGTTGAAATCGTAACGCCAAAAGATGCTGATGGTGTCGATATCATTCGCCACTCGGCTGCCCACTTACTAGGTCATGCCGTTAAGCAGCTATATCCTGACGTAAAAATGGTGATTGGTCCTGTCATTGAAGATGGCTTTTATTACGACATCTATAGTGAGACGCCATTTACGCCTGAGCACATGGAAAAAATTGAAAAACGCATGATGGAGCTGATTAAGCAAGATTATGACGTTATCAAAAAAATAACGCCACGCGATGAAGTTATCAAGATATTTGAAGAGCGCGGCGAAGACTATAAGCTTAAGCTGATTAATGATATGCCGGGCGAAGAAGCTTTTGGTCTATATCATCATCAAGAATATGTCGATATGTGCCGTGGTCCACACGTACCAAACACTCGCTTCTTAAAAGTATTTAAACTGACTAAAATGTCAGGTGCTTATTGGCGCGGCGATGCCAAAAACGAACAGCTACAACGTATCTATGGTACGGCGTGGGCAGATAAAAAAGATTTAAAAGCATATATTCAACGTATTGAAGAGGCCGAAAAACGCGATCACCGTAAGATTGGTAAAGCGTTAAATCTGTTCCATATGCAAGAGCAAGCGCCGGGTATGGTGTTTTGGCATGCTAACGGTTGGACGATTTATCAGGTACTTGAGCAATATATGCGTAAAGTACAACATGATAATGGCTATGAAGAAATCAAAACGCCACAAATCGTCGATCGTAGCCTGTGGGAACGCTCAGGCCATTGGGGTAACTATGCCACCAACATGTTTACCACCTCGAGTGAAAACCGTGATTACGCGGTAAAACCAATGAACTGCCCGTGTCACGTGCAAGTCTTTAACCAAGGTTTAAAGTCTTACCGTGAATTACCGCTACGTATGGCAGAGTTTGGCTCGTGTCATCGTAATGAACCATCAGGTTCGCTACATGGTTTGATGCGCGTGCGTGGTTTTACCCAAGATGATGCGCATATCTTCTGTACCCAAGCGCAGATTCAGCAAGAAGTGGCGGACTTTATTAAGCTGACGCTTGCCGTTTATGAAGATTTTGGTTTTGATAATATTATTATGAAACTCTCGACCCGCCCTGAAAAACGGGTTGGTAGCGATGAATCTTGGGACTTTGCCGAAAAAGCCTTGGCAGATGCGTTAGATAGCTCAGGACTAGATTGGGCTTATTTGCCGGGCGAAGGCGCATTCTATGGTCCGAAGATTGAATTTAGTCTAAAAGACTCGCTAGGTCGCGTCTGGCAGTGCGGTACGATTCAGGTTGATCCCAATATGCCTGAGCGCCTCGATGCTGAATTTGTTAATGAGCAAAATGAGCGTGAAGTGCCTATAATGTTGCACCGTGCTATCTTGGGTTCATTTGAGCGCTTTATCGGTATCTTAATTGAAAACTACGCCGGTTGGATGCCAGTATGGTTGGCACCGCAGCAGGTTGCAGTGATGAATATCACTGATAAACAAGCTGATGCTTGCGAAAATGTGGTGCGTGAGCTGAAAAATGCAGGTCTGCGAGCCACTAGTGACTTGCGTAACGAAAAGATTGGATTTAAGATACGAGAGAAAACATTAGAACGCGTTCCCTATATGCTAGTATTGGGAGATAAAGAAGTCGAATCGGGCAGCGTCAACGTCCGAACTCGTGAAGGTGAAAACCTCGGCGTCATGAGTGTTGCAGAATTTATTACATTAGTACAGACCGCTGTTGGCAAAAAAGGCCGACAGACCCCAAAAACAGATGAGGAGTAATACCTATTAAACAGTCAAACCGTTTGAACATCAACGAAGATATCACAGCCAAAGAAGTCCGTCTCGTTAAAGAAGACGGCGAACAGATGGGCGTGGTAGATATCGATACCGCGATGAAAGCGGCACGTGAGGACAGTCTAGATTTGGTCGAATTGGTTCCAGATGCCAAGCCGCCAGTATGCAAAATCATGGATTATAAGCATTTCCTCTATGATCAAAAGCAAAAAGCGAAAGAAGCTAAAAAGAACCAAAAGCAAACTCAGCTGAAAGAGATGAAGCTGCGTCCTAGTACTGAAGAAGCCGATTATCAGGTCAAACTGAAAAAAATCGTCAGCTTCTTAGAAGACCAAGACAAAGTTAAAATCAGTATTCGTTTCCGTGGTCGTGAAATGGCGCACCAAGAGATTGGTCGTAAGCAACTAGATCGCATCATCGAAGACACTGCTGAGATTGCAAACGTCGAGCAATATCCAAAGATGGAAGGTCGTCAAATGGGTATGCTGTTAGGTCCTACCAAGAAAAAATAGTCTGTTCAACAGCTTGCGATTCGTCGTGGCTATCAGCAGCCTATATAGACATTTAAATAGCTATTTAAATTCAAGCCATCAATATGCTACGGGATATTGATGGTTTTTTAATATATAAACCAGCAAATCATTATTTTTTAATCTATGAAACTTGCGAAACCTAGTTTACAAAACCTATCTTCTCAACCTTTTCATTACCAGTTAATCTAAAGGTCTGTTCTATTACGCTTAAAAGCAATCCAAATAACAATAATCAATAACATAACAATTAAGAGCATAGCCATTAAGAGGACAGCCATAGTCGATACTAAGACTATTAATGTCTTTGATAACTACATTAGCTCTTTAAATATTATAGGAAATTCCATGCAAGAACTAACCCCACCCGAAAACGCCTCAACGCCAAGCATTACTTTAAGTGCACCTGAGCCGGTGAAAGAAATACAAAGAAGCGAAGCTGATCAAATGGTAAAGCTGGATGAAAGCCATATTCCAGAACTTGATGCCAAGGTCGATGCCTTTGTTGATCACGTGATTAACAACTCGGTACACAGCTCTGAGTTTCAACAAAACGTGCAATCTATTCATAATTTGGGCAATAAAGAAATCCGTGAATCGGCGCAAGTGTCGAACCGTATGCTTGATCTGCCAGCGAAAAGTCTCAATGAGAGCTTGTTTGACAATTCGCCTATTGCCAAGTCATTGACTGAGCTGCGCGGGATTGTCGAAGATTTAGACCCGAGCAAAAAAGAGCTAACTAGCTCACGTAAACTGTTTGGTCTTATTCCATTTGGCAATAAAGTACAAGATTATTTCCGGCAATACGAATCGGCGCAATCGCATATTAACGCGGT
Organism: Psychrobacter immobilis; assembly: GCF_904846285.1. Lineage (GTDB taxonomy): Bacteria > Pseudomonadota > Gammaproteobacteria > Pseudomonadales > Moraxellaceae > Psychrobacter > Psychrobacter immobilis_D. The sequence goes on from NZ_CAJHAD010000012.1 coordinate 4,657, forward strand.
GGTGACCAGCCTTTATAATGGCAAAGACGAGCTGCTCAAAGACAATGCCATGATTGAGCAAGAAAAAGTCAATATGTGGGAATTGATGCAATCGATTCGCCAATATATCTATGTTGGTAAAAAAATCGATGAGCAGCTTGAGCAAAAGGTTTATGCTGTTGAAGCCACTGACCCTGAAAAAGCGCGTATTATTAAAGAAGAGATGCTGTTTTATGTGCGTCAAAAAAATACTGACTTTTTAACCCAATTAGCCGTAAACGTGCAAGGTTATTTAGCCCTTGATACTATTCGTAAAAATAACTTAGAGCTAATTAAAGGCGTAGACCGCGCGACCACGACGACTATCTCGGCACTACGTACAGCAGTGGTTGTCGCTCAAGCAATGACCAATCAAAAACTGGTACTTGACCAAATTACGGCGTTAAATAAAACCACCAGCAGCTTGATTGAATCGACATCGGCAATGCTCAAACGTCAGTCACTTCAGATTCACGAGCAGGCAACCAGTAGCACGATTGAGCTTGATAAACTGCAAAATGCCTTCAATAACGTCTATGATACAATGGATATGATTAGTAATTATAAAATTGAAGCGTTAGAAAATATGAAGCAGACGGTCAATACTTTGACAGCTGAAGTTGATAAAGCGCAGAAATATCTCGATAAATCTAATCAAACGACAGTACTAGAGGTGTCGAAAGAGTTAAATACTAAAAAGATAACCAATCAATCAAATACGGTTGATATCGATATTTAGTATTTGGTTTATCTCCCATGTTGAATACTGTTAGCTATTAACGCTAGCAGCGACTTGCTATCTGATGCACATAAGACAATTGACCTAAGATATTACGGCGTTGTTCGTGTTAAGATAGTACTTATTAATAATTTTAAAAATAGATACGGTAATTTATGAGTTGGAATGATCCAAACGCCTCGAATGAGGCACAAAAATACGTCAACCCTATTCCTAGTCGCGAACTGATACTCAGTACGATTAATGAATATGGCGAAGTCACGCATCAACAATTGGCAAAAGCCTTTAATATTGATGACCCTGACCAATTTGACGCTTTGGGCAATCGCCTAAAAGCAATGGCGCGCGATGGTCAAGTAAATCGAGACGGGCGTCCTTATCGATATCGCACCGTGACCGAGCATGATATCGTCACGGGCACAGTGTCAGCTCATCCTAAGGGTTTTGGCTTTGTTGTATTGAGCGATATGCCTGACCTGTTCTTGCATGAAAAGCAGATGCGCTGGGTATTTAATGGCGATACAGTACAAGCGGTTGGTACGTCTACGGATAACCGTGGTCGCACTGAAGGTCGTATTGTCGATGTCGTTGAACGTCGCCAAAACAACTTCATTGGTACATTGGCGCATGATGAAGATGGTTATTGCGTTGAGCTTGGTAGTCCAAACAACCATCAGCCCATTACCGTCACTGAAGAAAACGTACAGGCGTTCAATGCCAAGCAAGGTGCGCCAGTCAAAGTCGATATTATCGATTGGCCGAACCAGCATGAATTTGCCACTGGTAAAATCACTGAAGTATTATCTGATGACAATGACCGTGAATTAATTATTGAGACTACCCTACTTAACTACGATATTCCGTCAGACTTTAGCGAAGCTGCGCTACAACAGGCTAATGCGTATCAAGAGCCGACCGAAAAAGATTTGAAAGGTCGTACAGACCTGCGTGATTTACCCCTGATTACCATTGATGGTGAAGATGCGCGCGACTTTGATGATGCCGTATTTGCCGAAAAACGCTCAGGTGGTAACTATCGTGTGTTAGTGGCGATTGCCGATGTGAGTTATTACGTGACGCCAAATTCACCACTTGATAAAGAGGCTTTCGAGCGCGGAACGTCAGTCTACTTCCCGCATCGCGTCATTCCAATGTTGCCAGAAGTATTATCTAATGGTTTGTGTTCATTGAACCCTGAGCGTGACCGTCTCTGTATGGTTGCCGATATCAAAATATCTCGTGCCGGTAACGTTACTGGCTATGAGTTCTATCCTGGGGTTATGCATTCGCAAGCGCGTCTCACTTACAATCAAGTGAATGCTTACCTTGCTAATCCAAAAGATAACAGCGTACCTACATCATTAACCGGTAATAAAGACGTCAAAAAATCGGTCGATACCTTACATCAATTGTATGAGCTGCTGCTGAAAAAGCGTGAAGAGCGTCATGCAATGGAGTTTGAGACGGTTGAAACTTATATTAAGTTTAATGAAAAAGGTGGTATCGAAGCCATTTTACCACGCACGCGCGGCGATGCGCAAAAGCTTATCGAAGAGTGCATGTTGCTTGCCAATACCTGTGCGGCAAACTTTGCCCTGAGAAATGAGCTGCCTGTTTTATATCGTAACCATGATAAGCCTGATGGCGAAAAGTCGATGCGTATTCATGAATATGCAAAAAACTTTGGTCTAAGCTTCCCAGAAGAAAACCCAACGCAAGCGGATTATCAGCGGATTATCGAAGCGACTAAAGAGCGTCCTGACGCGATTAGTATCCATAGCATGCTACTGCGCTCGATGATGCAAGCGAACTATGCACCTGACAATATCGGTCACTTTGGTTTGGCTTATGACGAATATAGCCACTTTACCTCGCCGATTCGCCGCTATCCTGATTTAATGCTGCATCGTGCAATCAAAGCGAAAGTGACTAATAGTCAGCAGCCTGTGATGGACTTCTCGCTTGACGCTGCTGGCACGCAAACCTCAGATACTGAGCGCCGCGCTGAAAAAGCATCGCGCTATGTAGAATCTTGGCTCAAGTGTCATTATATGAAAGACCATGTCGGCGAAGAGTTCGATGGCGTCGTGACTACCGTGACGAGCTTCGGTCTATTTGTCACCTTGACTGACTTGTATATTGATGGTCTAGTGCACATTTCAAACGTTGGTGATGATTTCTTTGTCTATGATGAGCAGCAACAACAGCTTATTGGTAAAGACAGAGGCACTGTATTTGGTCTCGGTGATTTAATCAAAGTGAAAGTAGCGGGCGTCAATATGGATCTGCTACAAATCGACTTTGATCTAAAAGCTAAGCTACAAGCGAGCCAAATGAATCAAACCAAAAGAGATCAGCCAAAGAAAACTCCGGCTAGCAACACTTCGGCTAATACAACCTCTGCTAAAAGAAGCAGCAGTCGTGGTAAAGGTGCTAGTAAGAAAAGCTAAAGTAGTCTAAAACTTAAGATTAAAAAAAGACTAACGTTATCGTTAGTCTTTTTTTATGTGTTGATTAATTGGTAGTTCATTGAATGGCTGGATTAAGATGCGGGATATTTGAGGCCTAAAAACTCTAAGCACTAATAACTCTAAACATTAATTATTCTAAGCACTAAAACAATTATTGTGTGTCCATCATTTGCTCGCTACGTTGTTGGTTTACCTGCTCTGCTTGCTCTATCTGAGTGGTCGCCTTATCGATGATGGCTTTTGGCTGTTGCCCTAACGGCTTGCTTGCGATATCTGACGTATTGGTAGTGGGATTAACATTGCTGACATTAGCGTCATTGCTCTCAGCTGCATTAGTAGCAGTTTTTTCTACTTTATTACTAGCGGCTATTACTTCTCTATTTTTTTCACGTTGGCTGCCGCTAATCATATTAAACCCTAATAAAATAACCATACCTGCCAAAGCAAAAATAATCAGATGTTTCATTTGCATAAAAATGTCTCGTCTATTGCGATAAAATGTAGATAGATGTTTCGTTGCATTTTTTATGCCGACTTTTATCTTTAGTATTCATCTTTCTATAGGGAATATTCACCATTATCCTTGAGGGCTATTCTTGCGGGCTATTGTTACTTAATAAATCAGTTTCATCTGAATTTTCGACAATCTCTTGCTCAACTTTTTCCATCAGCTTTTCGTCAGGACGAGTATCAAGCACTTCGTCGGCATTTCGACCTTGCAGAATATGCTTTGCACGTGCCTTCGCTTGTTTTTTATCCTTATCCTCAACTGTAGTTTCGACAGCTTGAACTTTATTAGATGCTTTAGAAGCACTAGAGTCGTCGGGAACGTTAGAAGTATTGGATGTTAAGGTTACCTCAGCATGAGCGTTATCAATACATTGAGTGCTTTGACTACTTTGGAACTGCTCAAACGCTTTTTCTAACTTATGATTAAAGCGTAACTGATAAATCGGCTCGGGTAAGCTAAAGCCTTCATCTTCCAGAGCATGCTTGGTTTCGCGAATGGCAATACTGCGGGCTTTGGAAAAATCAGCTTCTAATTGATTGACCCATACTTGAAACTGCAAAATGATATTTGAGTCGCCAACTTCTTTGATAATCGCTGTGACCTTTGGCTTATCTAGAGCAAAACCCAACTTACATATGGCATCGATACCTACTTTGATAGCAGCGAGCGGATCATCATTTGCATCTACGCCTAGCTCAAAAGTAAAACGGCGCTCAGGGTTTTTGGTGTAATTTAAAATCGTCGCTTTAAAGACTTCCGCATTGGGAATACGTAACTGGTTACCATCTAAAGTCATCAAAATAGTCGCGCGTGAGGTTAGGCGTACGACAATACCTTCTTGTTTGTTAATCAAAATATGATCGCGGGCGCGAAACGGTTGGCGAATACTGAGCATGAGCGAGGCAATATAGTTCTCAATCGTGTCCTTGACGGCAAAACCAACGGCGATACCAATAACGCCTGCGCCGCCAAGTAGCGTGCCCAAGATAGTCTCAGCACCAATCAAGCTTAACGCCAAAATCAAACCAAAAATGATAAAGATGACTTTGACGGTTTGTGCCAGCAGCTCAGCGACAAAAGGATTGGGCGTAAAACGTTGCCACATTTTTTGCCGATTAGATAACCAACTACCAAACCAAGTGACCAAGGCAAATAAAAGAATCCCTACCAATAGTAGCGGCAAAGCTTTGACTAAGTTTTTGCTTTGCGCCTTGAGGCTTTGATAAACGGTCGAGACATTATCTTGCACATCAAGGGTACGATTGATTCTATCTTCTACCGTCACTACGTCCGTTAAGCGATTGGTTAAATTAATGGCTTGCTGGGCTTTTTTTTCATTGGGCGTCTCACCCGTTAAGGTAACAACCCCTTGGTTGACGCTTACATTGACCGCTTGTAAGCCGTCAATTTCGGAAAAAATGCCACTGATGCGTTGACGAATGTCATTGTCTTTTAATGGGGTTGGGGTGGTTTCGATTTGAGCATTATTAGTGCTTTCATCGCTGATAACCGGTGGTAGCTCAACTGGCGGCGTCGGCGGCACAGAGTCGGAAGTATTCGGAATCGCAGGCGTGATAGCTATAGTACTATTTAGACTGTTATTTGGCTCATTGATAGCTGGTGCGTTAATAGCTGGTGCGCTAACGGTAGTCGGCTGATTGCTTTGCTCATTATCAATTATACTATTATCAGCAACCTCATCAGTGACTACAACATTCTCACTGATGCTACTTTTTTCAGCCGCATAACTGGGCAGGTTTAAAAGGATGCTTAATAGCAATAACAGCTGAGTGCAAGCCTTTGTCGTTATGCGTGACTTGCCTAGCCTGCTGAATCTGCGCAGCCTACGTAATTCGGGCTGGTCAAAATACGCTGCCATAAGCATCCCTTTATTATTCTAGCTTTATGCTACATTGCCAATAACATTATCTAGATATGACCATTAAAAACTATTTACTATCTAGATAAAGCTGCGCCTCACCCAAATCTAGAGTACCTTCATAGATAGCGCGACCAGTGATAATACCTTCGATACAATCACCATAAGGTTTTAGCAATTCGATATCTTTCATATCGGTGACGCCACCTGAGGCAATCACCGGTAAACCGCCTTCACGCGCTAAGTTGACCGTCTGCTCGACGTTGACGCCTTGCATCATGCCATCACGGTTAATATCGGTATAAACGATTGACGATACGCCGACATCAGCGAAACGCTTGGCAAGCTCAGTGGCCTTGGTATCAGTGACGTTTGCCCAACCGTGCGTTGCAACCATACCGTCTTTGGCATCGATACCGACGATGATATGTCCGGCAAATTCGCGACAAGCTTCGGCCACAAAATCAGGCTCTTCAACGGCTTTGGTACCGATGATGATATAAGTCAGACCAGCAGTAATATACTGCTCGATAGTTTTCATATTACGTACACCGCCGCCCAATTGAATCGGCAGCTTAGGGAAGGCTTTGGCAATGTCATGGACCACTTGCTTATGGACTGGAATGCCGTCAAATGCGCCATTTAAATCGACCAAATGCAAGCGACGCGCGCCTTCGTTGACCCAACGCGCCGCCATAGCGACTGGATCATCAGAAAATACCGTGTCGTCTTCCATACGACCTTGTTTTAAGCGCACACATTTACCATCTTTTAAATCAATAGCAGGGATAATGACAGGGACAGCACACATATAACATTCCTTATAAAAACGATATGAACAATAAAAAATTCAAAAATAAAACAAGTATCAATAGCTACTTAATCAATAGACACTTAAAGAGCGAATAAATAACAGTCATTTAGCATAGCAAATTAAAAGTGGCTGTTAGGAGAAATTCGCTAACTATTGGAATGATAATAAAAAAACAAGAAAACTGTCTAAAATTTGGCTAAATAATGGCGAAAAACAGACAATCATAACTATAAGTTTTGGCACTTGGATTCACTGGTAACATTAGGTAAATTCACTTACCAACTGGCAATTTTAGGTCAGTTTAGCGTATAATCCTAGGTAAATTTGTATTTGTGCGATAAAACCTAATCGTCTGCTACCTATTGACGATTTTAATCAGCACAAGGTAAATACAAGCTTAGTATTAAGAACCAGATTAATGCTTACGCTTATAGATTGCGCTTATCAAGCAATTGAATTTACCCTGTAATCATAGGTCATTAAACAGCGCTTAGATAGTTTACTAAAAGATGGCTTGTATAAAGCATGAACAAGTCTCTTATTTCTCATTTATATTCACTCGAATGCATAGCGCTGCTTAAATCACAAAGATTCTATGATGTACAGATATTCTGATTTATAGATATTAGGATTTCTAATACTACAAATTTTAAGATTTTAATAAATCGTATGTTAAAACTGTCTTTTATCTAACGTCAGCCTAGTTAAGGGTAATATTAGATTGGAAGGTTTTAGTGTACACCTTGGTAGCCAGTCGTCACTTTGGTCATTCGAATAAGACATTAACGTGTTGTTAAGGAGTCTAAGGTCAGCGTTAATACTCTTACTTGTAGTTATGATGATGTGTTATGTCTAGAGCGCTTTTTCACGCCCTTTTTTGGGCTTGATAAGGGACTTTATTGATAACGCTGTTAGTCATGCTGCCGATATACCAAACAGGACGTCTGGTATCGTTTTAGACTATGGACTAAGTTTTCGCTTATGATTACCATCAAAAAAGGTTTGGATTTACCCATCACTGGTGAACCCTCCCGCGAGATATCTGAGCACAGACCCGCCTATGTAGCACTTGTTGGCTATGATTATGTGGGCATGAAGCCCACGATGAATGTCAAAGAAGGCGACATCGTAGCAAAAGGTCAGCCCGTTTTTGAAGATAAAAAACGAGTCGGCGTTATCTACACTGCCCCTGCTGCTGGTAAGGTCATCGCCGTGAATCGCGGTGAGCGTCGTGTGTTCGAAAGTCTTGTGATTGCGGTCGACCCAAACGGTGAAGAAGTAGAATTTCAGCGCTACGACTCCCAGCAACTTGCTGACCTAGATTCTGAAGTCGTTGAAACCCAACTGCTTGCCTCTGGTGAATGGACCGCGTTCCGTACGCGTCCCTATAGCCGCTCTCCTGAAATAGGTGCTCGTCCGCACGCTATCTTTGTCAACGCCATGGATACCAATCCATTAGCATTTGACCCGATGTTGCTGATTAATGAGCAATTGCAGGCGTTTAATGACGGACTTGCCGTATTATCAACCCTCAGCCCCAAGACCTTTGTCTGCCATCATGGCGATGCCCAGTTGACGCCAGTTGCCAAAACGGCGGCTAATAATGTCACTGAGTATCATAGCTTTGCCGGTAAACATCCAGCTGGTCTTGTTGGTACGCACATTCACTTTTTGCATCCCATCATGCGCGGCGTGACCGTTTGGACGGTTGGCTATCAAGACGTGATTGCCATTGGTAAATTGTTTACCACGGGGCGCTTATATACGCGCCGCATGCTTAGCCTTGCCGGTCCTGCGGTCAAAAACCCGCACTTAATCGTCACCGAACGTGGTGCTGATATCACGGCTTTGACCAAGGGTAAGCTTGAGGCTGGTGAGAACCGTATTATCTCAGGTTCTGTGCTATCAGGTCGTAAAGTGTTTGGCAATACTGCTTATCTTGGTCGCTTTGATAATCAAGTCAGTGTGCTATCTGAAGGTCGTGAGCGTCCAGCGTTCCATTTCTTAAGCGTCGGTAGCAACCGCTTTTCAAAATTGCCTATCTATATTTCTAAGTTTTTTGGCAATAAGAAATATAACTTCACAACTACCAGTAATGGCTCACCGCGTGCGATGGTGCCAATTGGGGTTTATGAAGAGGTGATGCCGCAAGACTACCTGCCAACGCAACTATTACGTGCTTTGATTGTCGAAGACATCATTACGGCAGTAGATTTGGGCGTACTTGAATTGGACGAAGAAGATTTGGCATTATGCACCTTCGTATCTCCTGGCAAATATGAATTCGGCGATATTTTGCGTGATAACTTAACGCGCATTGAGCTGGAGGGCTAACCACGATGAAATTTTTACACAATATGTTCGATCGTATGGAGCCGTCTTTCACCAAGGGTGGCAAACACGAAAAATACTATGCCATCTTTGAGATGTTTGATACGTTTTTGCGTCAACCAAGCTCAACGACATACGCATCATCACACGTACGCGACGGTATTGACCTCAAGCGTATTATGATTACCGTTTGGTTATGTACCTTCCCTGCTATGTTTTGGGGTATGTACAACATCGGTCATCAAGCATTAACGGCGATTGCAACGCTTGGCTTACAGCCTGAAGGTTGGCGCACTGTTATTACCAGTATGGCAGGCTATAACCCAGACAGTATCTGGGCAAGCTTTGTCTACGGTGCCATGCAATTCTTACCCATTTATCTTGTGACTTTTGGGGTCGGTATTCTCTGTGAGATTATCTTTGCCGTCGTGCGCGGGCATGAAGTCAACGAAGGTTTCTTTGTCACCTCGGTACTGTTTGCACTCTGTTTACCACCAGATATTCCTTTATGGCAAGTTGCCCTAGGTATTATCTTTGGTGTGGTCGTGGCAAAAGAAGTATTTGGCGGTACGGGTAAAAACTTCCTTAACCCTGCCCTATCAGGTCGTGCCTTCTTATACTTTGCTTATCCTGCTTATATGTCAGGCGACTCAGTATGGACAGCCGTTGATGGTTTCTCAGGTGCAACGCCCCTTGGTCTTGCCGCGCTTGGCGTCGTTCCACAAGATTTTGTCGATGTTTACGGCAATGCCATCACCTGGAGTGATGCATTCTTAGGCAACATGCAAGGCAGTATCGGTGAAGTATCGACGCTGGCTATCTTAATGGGTGCAGTGGTTCTACTGTGGACGCGCATTGCCTCATGGCGCATCATGGCAGGTTGTGTGGTTGGTCTCATAGCCACTTCACTGGTCTTTAACATGGTTGGTTCTGAAGACAATATGATGATGAAACTGCCGTTTTATTGGCACTTAGTTATCGGTGGCTTCGCCTTTGGTGCGGTATTTATGGCAACCGATCCTGTGTCAGCTGCGCATACCAATAAAGGCCGCTGGGCTTATGGTATCTTGATTGGTTTTATGACCGTATTGATTCGTGTCGTCAACCCAGCCTTCCCAGAAGGCATCATGCTTGCCATTTTATTCGCTAACTTATTTGCGCCACTATTTGACTATTTTGTGACGCAAGCAAATATCAAGCGTCAAACAGCACGGAGGGTTCGCTATGTCCAAGCCCAAAAGTAATAATGCAAAAACCATCAGCGTGGCGTTGACGCTATGCTTGGTGTGTTCTGTATTGGTCTCAGCCGCTGCTGTTGGTTTAAAACCAGCGCAAGTTGAAAACGCGCGCTTAGACCGTAACAAAAATATCTTAGTAGCAGCCGGTATGTTTGATCCGGCGTCCGATACCAATGAAGATGTGGCTGAGCGTTTTAAAGATTTTGAGGTAAAAATTGTTGACCTTGATAAAGGCAACTACCTCGATGACGACGCGCTAAAAACCGCTGGTATCCCTGATCGTAACGCTTACGATGCCAGTCAAGCGACCAAGAACAAAGCCTTAAGTGAAGACTTGGGCAGTAACGATCCTGCCGGTATCGGTCGTGTTCCTAAATACGCCAAAGTCTATGTCAAAAGTGATGACGCTGGAAAGCCTGAAATGGTGGTGTTGCCGATTCAAGGTTATGGACTATGGGGTACGATTTATGGTTTCTTAACGCTTGAAAGTGACATGAATACCATCAAAGGTATTAGTTTCTATGAGCACAAAGAAACCCCAGGTCTAGGCGCGCGTATTGAAGAACCAGAGTGGCGCGCTATGTGGAGCGGCATTCACTCTTATGACGAAAACGGCGCTGTTGCTACTGGCGTGACCAAAGCCGGTAATCCAAAAGAGAACTGGGTTGATGGTATCAGTGGCGCAACCTTAACTGGTCGCGGCGTCAGTAATATGATTCAGTTTTGGTTGGGTGAGCAAGGCTATAAGCCATACCTAGACCAACTGCGTAAAGAAAGCGGCAAAACACTGGCAGATAGTGAAGTAAAAGCCAGTCAAAGCCCGTATAAAAAGCTGGGTCAGAACTTACATCAACAGCAGACGCATCCCGTAACCGAACTGGTCGCAGTAGTACCAGCAGCACACGGCAAGGAGGCATAACATGGCTGATACAAAAAGTATTTTAACCTCGCCTATTTTTGATAATAACCCCATTGCGCTACAAATCTTAGGTATCTGTTCGGCATTGGCAGTGACCACGAGTGTGGCAAATGCGTTGGTAATGAGTGTGGCGTTGACCTTGGTCACCGCATTTTCAAGCTTTTTTATCTCTATTATCCGTAAGCAAATTCCAGCCAGTATTCGTATTATTGTGCAGATGACGATTATTGCGTCATTGGTTATCGTGGTCGATCAGATCTTAAAAGCGGTCGCTTATGACGTTAGTAAAGGCTTGTCAGTATTCGTTGGTTTGATTATCACCAACTGTATCGTCATGGGTCGTGCTGAAGCCTTTGCGATGAGCAATCCACCAGTACCGAGCTTTTTAGATGGTATTGGTAACGGTCTTGGGTATTCGGCGGTACTGCTATTTGTCGCCAGTATTCGTGAAATTTTAGGTGCAGGCAGTTGGTTTGGCATCACCCTTTTACAAACTGCGACCGATGGTGGCTGGTACGTACCAAATGGTCTACTGCTACTACCACCTTCAGCGTTCTTTATTATCGCCCTGTTTATCGTGATTATCCGTACATGGAAACCAGAACAGGTTGAAGAAGCTGAATTTGTAATGAAGCCGCAATCTAAAGGCATGGCACAAGGAGGCGGTCACTAATGGGACATTATGTCAGTTTATTTATAACCTCAGTCTTTATCGAGAATATGGCGCTGGCCTACTTCTTGGGCATGTGTACCTTTTTGGCAGTATCGAAAAAGGTCTCAACCGCTATCGGTCTTGGGGTAGCTGTGGTTGTCGTCATGGCGATTACCGTACCGCTAAACAACCTACTGTTTCAGTTCATCCTAAAAGATGGTGCGCTGGCATGGGCAGGTTTCCCTGATATCGACTTAAGCTTTTTGGGACTACTCAGTTATATCGGTTTGATTGCCGCTGTGGTACAGATTCTAGAGATGTTCTTAGATAAGTTCGTCCCAAGTCTGTATAACGCCTTAGGGATATTCTTACCACTCATTACCGTAAACTGTGCCATTTTAGGTGGCGTGCTATTTATGGTTGAGCGTGATTATAACTTTGGTGAATCGATGGTATACGGCGTTGGCGCAGGCTTCGGTTGGGCATTGGCGATTACCGCATTGGCGGGTATCCGTGAAAAGCTAAAGTACTCAGACATTCCAGCACCGCTGCGTGGTCTTGGTATTACCTTTATCACGGTCGGTCTGATGTCACTTGGCTTTATGTCTTTCGGCGGTATGTCAATTTAAACCGCTAAGCGTTAAAGCTTATTTAGCGATTTGACCTATTTAATTCATTTATTCGGTAGGGGTTCAGAAAACACGCAATGACGTCTTTTCGCACCCCTACTCCATAGATTAAGGATACCTACCATGGATTACGCTACGGCGATTGGTGGCGTTGCTATGTTTACCTTGATCATCATGGGCCTCGTTGCCATTATTTTGGCGGCGCGCTCAAGACTGGTCAGTTCAGGCGATGTTACTATCCATATCAATGATAATCCCGATAATGACGTCGTGACAGCTGCAGGCGGAAAACTGCTACAAACACTGGCGAGCGAAGGTATTTTCTTATCTTCAGCCTGTGGTGGTGGCGGTACGTGTGCGCAGTGTCGTTGCCGCGTTATTGAAGGGGGCGGATCTATCTTGCCCACCGAAACGGGTTACTTTACCCAAGGTGAAATCCGTAACCACATGCGCCTTGCCTGTCAGGTTGCGGTAAAGCAAGACATGAAAATCGAGATTGACCCTGAGTTTTTTGATGTACAAAAGTGGGAATGTGAAGTTATCTCTAACGATAACGTTGCCACTTTTATTAAAGAGTTGGTGCTTAAAATTCCAGAGGGCGAGGAAGTCAATTTCCGTGCCGGTGGCTATGTACAGTTAGAAGCGCCACCGCATGAAGTGCATTATAAAGACTTTGTGGTTGACGAAGAATACCGCGAAGACTGGGACAAATTTGGTATTTTCAACTATGTATCAAAAGTTGATGAGCCGGTTATCCGTGCGTATTCGATGGCCAATTACCCTGAAGAAAAAGGCCTTATCAAGTTTAATATTCGTATCGCCAGTCCACCGCCACGTGGTCCTGACGGTATTCCACCGGGCAAAATGTCCTCTTGGGTATTTAGCCTAGTACCTGGCGATAAAGTGACAGTTTCTGGTCCTTATGGTGAGTTCTTTGCCAAAAAGACTGACGCTGAAATGATTTTCGTCGGTGGTGGTGCGGGTATGGCGCCGATGCGCTCGCACATTTTTGATCAGCTTAAGCGCTTGAATACTGATCGTAAGATTAGCTTTTGGTATGGTGCACGCTCGATTCGTGAGATGTTCTATGTTGAAGATTATGATCAACTAGAAGAAGAGTTTGATAACTTTGAGTGGCATGTGGCCTTGTCTGATCCCTTACCAGAAGACAATTGGGAAGGTCCAACGGGCTTTATCCATAACGTGCTACTTGAGAATTATCTCAAAGACCATCCAAATCCAGAAGACTGTGAATACTACATGTGCGGGCCACCGATGATGAACGCGGCGGTCATCGACATGCTACACAGCTTAGGTGTGGAAGATGAAAACATCATGCTTGATGACTTCGGTGGTTAAACGGGTGGTTAAGCTGCTTGATTAAATGGGATGATAAAACCTGTTCATCAAGCAAACACGATTAGCTCGATAATATATGCTAAATTAAGAGTCTCAATGGAGGCTCTTTTTTTATGGGCTAAATAAATTAGATGATGTGACGAAAAACATCTTCGCAGCAGAAAGGATTCTTATGAAAAACAAAGTGAAAGATTTAACCATTTGGATAACTGGTGCTTCTAGCGGTATCGGTGAAGCATTATCTATCGCCTTTGCCAAACGCGGTGCCACTATTATTTTAAGTGGGCGTGATAAGGATAAATTAGAAGCGGTTAGAAATCGCTGCAAGAATAGCAAAAAACATATCGTTGTCCCGTTTGATATCGCCGATGCTAAGCAAGCAAAAGAAGCCTATGAAGCGGTCAAAGCTAAAACTGAAAAAGTAGATTGGCTGATTAACAATGCTGGTATCAGTCAACGCTCGCTTATCATGGAAACCACTGAAGAAGTTGAACGACAGTTGATGGAAGTAGATTACTTTGCGCAAACGCGTCTGACCAGACTGGTATTGCCAGATATGATCGCGCAAGGCGGTGGCAAAGTGATCATGGTATCAAGTGTGGCGGGTTTACTCGGTACGCAATATCGCGGCGCGTATGGTGCTGCCAAAGCGGCCATCCATATGTGGGCAAATAGTCTACGTGCTGAATTACATGGGCAAGGCATCGAGGTGGCGACGATATTTCCAGGATTTATTCAAACCAATGTTTCTATTAATGCCTTGACTGGTGACGGTAGCGCTCAAGGGACGATGGATGAGGCGACCAATAAAGGACTGACGGCGATGGCTTTTGCCAAACAGGTCATCAAAGCCCTTATTAGCGACGAAGAATATATTATCGTTGCCGGCAATAAAGAAAAACTCGCCACTAGGGTCAACCGTTTATCACCGCCAAAGCTTTATAAGCTTATCCGTGAATCAAAAGTAACATAAACATAGCAGGCTAAGCAGATATATCTTAGGTCGATGATTGGCGTTATGGGTGACAAGGGGTGTAAAATAGGCAACGCTTAGCTTGCTTAGTTATTGACTAATTGTTTTTGCTAGCTAATGCGCCCCACTCACCCCTTTGCTCTATCAAGCTGTGATGACTCCTATGACAAACTTAACCTCGCTTAGCGCTGCTAACCCATCAATGAAACCCGCCTTTCTGTCTGTGATTGCTATCGGCTCCGTACTTGCTCTTAGCGCTTGCCAGCAAAAGACTGATTATAACAATCTCAGCGGCGAGACCATGGGCACCAGCTACCATATCAGTTATCAATTGCCTAAAGGCGCTGATGAAGCTGCCATACAAGCCGCCATCGATAAGCGCCTGCAAGACATCAATGACAGCATGTCCACTTATCAAGCGGACTCTACCATTTCTAAATTCAACCAATTAGATAAAGATACCCCTATTGCTATCGACGCCGATTTCAGCCATGTCTTAGAAGCGTCTAGGCAAGTCTATGAGCTATCGGGCGGCGCGTTTGATCCTACGGTGATGCCATTGATTGAAACCTGGGGTTTTGGCAGTACCATGACGGTTGAGCGCTTACAAAGTCCACCGACGGCGCTTGAGATTGCACAAGCAAAAGCATTGGTCGACTTTAAAAGCGTGATACAAAAAGACCAAAGCATTTATAAAACCAAAGATGGCGTAGAGCTTGATTTTTCGGCGGTGGCTAAAGGCTATGGCGTTGACGTTATCGCCGATGTACTCAGAGATGACTATCAGATTCGCAATTATATGGTTGAGATTGGCGGTGAAGTCGCGACCTCTGGCGTCAGTGCTCAGCAGCAACCGTGGCAAATTGCGATTGACGCGCCCATCGAAGGCAGCACAGTAAGCGCACGCCAAACCATGGCAGTGATTCGTCAGCCTATTAATAATGGCACTACTATGTCGCTTGCAACCTCTGGCAATTATCGCAATTCCGTCGTTTTTGATGGTAAGCACTACAGTCATACTATCGACCCGACGACAGGCGAACCAATTGTGGGCGGTGCGCCCTCAGTAACCGTTGCTGCAGAAACAGTTGCGCTGGCTGATGCTTGGGCAACTGCCTTAACCGCCATGCCTTATGAAAAAGCGCTAGCAACCGCCAAAGAGCACAATATCTCTGCTTTATTTGTCATTTTGGCTAAAGCCGTTACAGCAGATACCGCTACCGACAGTATTGATGATTGGCAAGTGGTAGAAACTCCTGCGATGAAAACCCTGCGGGCTGATAAAAAGTCTTAATATCAAAAGCCTAGGCTTTAATGTACCTGCTAAGCACAAACGAGCAAGGCGAATTTTTGCTATACTATAAGCAAGTTATCGAATAGATGACTGTCCCATATTTTAAACGAGAGGTTCCCTCTATGCTTAACCAATTGCTTCCTATGCTTGCCATTACCTTTACCGTCTTCATGCTGTTTTTTATCTTCATGGGCATCGGTTATATGGTCAAGAAAAAGCCGCTTAGAGGCTCTTGCGGTGGTGTGGCGAAATTGATGGGCGACGAACACTGCTCATTTTGTGGTAATGACCCCAACAAGTGCGATTCACTGGTCGACCAACAGCAAGAAATCGCGCTTAAGGCGGCCCAACTAGGTAAGTCTGTCTAAACGCCTTATTTGTTACCATACGCTGGTAGCATTCACCTAACATCTGTTCCTATAATAGCGTCTAGTCCTTTGTAATTAATATTGCAAGCTAACAGTGACTGACGCTATTTTTTTATGCGCTTAACGTTTATAGCTTAGTATTGGTATAGAAGGCTTTTTATAAGCAAAAAATCAAAGCCATTATTCATATATTAAGTTTGCCCTGCTCGATAGAACAACCATTACATATGGCTTGCTTTCGGAAAGCGTTTTTATATTCTGAACTCTTACATTCTAATCTATTGTCTCAATCACCTTTTGGGTGACGTACTCTGGTGTTATTTTATAAGCTATGGTGCGCCTGCGCTTTTTAATGACGTGTCCTTTTTCTTATGCTGATAGTCGTGCTGCTATGTCTACCTCTCCTAATGTGCAAAATGATTTGCCGCTCCATTCTTCCGAGTCTCAGTCGGGTGCGCCGTCAAACTTTAAGCTGCCCTCTTCACGCTTTACGTTTTGGCTAGTGCTCTGTGCCATGATTTTATTGGCGACCAATATGCGCTCGCCAATTGTGGCGCTGGGTTCTATTGCGCCGGTAGTTCAAGGAGCGCTCAATATCTCCGAAACCCAAATCGGTTGGCTTGGCGCAGTGCCAATGCTGACTTTTGCCCTTGGGGCTTTTATTTCGCCAGCGATTGGTAAGCGTTTTGGGCTTGAAAACACTCTGATTGCGATGATTGCCCTCTTAACGACGGGCATGATTATTCGTAGCCTTATCCCCACTTGGATTGGCTTTTTAGGTGGCACATTACTGCTGACGTTGGCCATTGGTTTTGCCAATACCCTTGCTGCACCTGTGATTAAGCAGCGAACACCAAATCACATTCCTTTGATTACGGGATTATTCAGTCTGACTATGACCGTGTCGGCAGGGATTGTCGCAGGCGTGGTCTTGCCATTATCCGAACAAGTTGGCTGGCAATGGGCACTTGGTGGTTGGTCAATTTTAGGCGTGTTTGCCTTAATTATTTGGGTGCTGCTACGACTGCGTTTGGGCTCGTCAAATCATCAGCCAGTTGTACCGCTTGCTGAAGGCGTAAAAGCCCCGTCACCCATCTCCATGTGGCGCACGCCTTTTGCTTGGCAAATTGCGGTTTTCATGGGCTTACAGTCGCTGCTTTTTTATACCGTTGCCAGTTTTTTACCCTCGATTTGGCTCAGTAAAGGACTATCGGCGGTAAGCGCGGGGCAGATGAACTCGGTATTCCAGTTTATGGCACCGGTAGCGATTTTAAGCTTAACTTGGCTGGTCAATCGTGGACGCCCTATTCAGGCGTTGGCGGTATTTGCTGCCGTCTTAAACATGATTGGCATTTTAGGAGTCAGCTATTTATCAGCTGATTTGGCGTGGTTATGGTCGGCGCTGATGGGCATTGGTTGTTCAGCGATTTTTACCTTAAGTATGATGCTGTTTTCGATGCGGACTTATACTGCCAATCAATCAAGCGAGCTGTCGGGCATGGCGCAAGCAGTCGGTTATCTGATTGCGTTCTTTGGTCCGCTAGGTACCGGCTGGTTGCATGAAGCAACGGACAGCTGGGATTTGCCCTTATTCATCATGTTGGTTTTGATGGTGTTAAACGTGGGTTTTGCATGGATGGTCAGCCGTCCAGTAATGGTCGATGGTAAGAAGGTTTAATTTTTACCGTTAATGTCAACTGACAGACAGGCAATACCGTTAACTGTCGCGCCATATTGCTCATAAGCTTAGTTTGCTACACTGGTTTGATTGTAAATAGGACAGCAAAATTATGATAAATATCTCTTCTTATTTGACTAAACCTTTAATAATAGCGGCAGCATTAGCCGTTACCCTTGTGGTTAGCGGCTGTCAAAAAGAGCCTGATAGCAATACGGCTGATGATAGTACGCAAACTACCAGCACTCAAAGCACTAGCGCCCAAACTAATGAAACTCAGAAAATAACAGAGGCAACTGAGCAGCAGCAAGCGCCATTAACAATATTGGCATTGGGCGATTCATTAACCGAAGGGTTGGGCGTCGATAACGATGCCAATTATCCCGCGCAGCTAGAAGCACGTTTAAAAGAGCTTGGCTATAAAAATGTCAAAGTAGTCAATTCAGGCTTAAGCGGTGAAACCAGTACGGGCCTCGTCAATCGCTTAGATTGGGTTTTGCAAACCAAGCCTGATATTACGATTTTGACTGTTGGTGCCAATGACGCCATCCGCGGTATTGATGTAGCAACGGTCGAAGCCAATATTCGCACCGCTGTTAAACGCCTGCAGGATAATGGTAGCGAGGTTATCTTAGGTGGCATGCAGATTTATGACAACCTTGGCTCGGACTATGTAGAGTCGTTTGCCGCGATATACCCAAGAGTGGCTAAAGATATGAATGTGACGCTGATTCCTTTCTTTTTAGATGGTGTGGGCGGCGACCCTAAGCTCAACCAAGCCGATGCGATTCATCCAACCAAAGAAGGCTATACTATTATCGTTAATGATAATATTTTGCCAATTTTACAGCCTAAAATTGAAAAGTTAGAAGCTAATCACGCCAATACAGCAACGAAATCTAGCACACCTACTGAGACTACCCAATGACCGCTACACCCAATAACAAAGCACTACTTACCGCCTCCAAGCTGAATAAAACCGTGCAAGTCGGTGAGCAAAAGCTATCTATCATCAAAGACGTCGATATATATGTCAATGCGGGCGAGTTTGTGGTCATTATGGGTAAATCTGGCTCCGGTAAATCTACCTTGTTAGGTCTATTAGCGGCGTTAGATTATCCTGATAGTGGCTCGGTTGAGTTAGCGGGACAAACGTTAAGCAGCCTTGATGAAGATGCGCTGGCAGTCATTCGTCAACGCGATATGGGCTTTGTCTTTCAGTCGTTTCATCTATTACCGACATTGACGGTAGCAGAAAATATTGCTTTTCCGCTTGATATCGCCCGTCGTCCGAATAAAGCACGGGTAAATGAGCTGATTGAAGCGGTTGATTTGGGGCATAGGCGTGATAGCTTACCCAATCAATTATCAGGTGGTGAGCAGCAGCGTACTGCCGTTGCGCGCGCCTTGGTTTCGCAGCCAAAAATCGTCTTTGCCGATGAACCAACCGGTAACTTAGATGAGCAAAATGCCAATCAAGTGATGCAGCTACTATTAGATTTACGCCAGCAAGTTGGCTCGGCATTGGTTGTTGTGACCCATGATGCCGCGCTGGCGGAGATGGCAGATCGGGTTATTACTATGCACGACGGGCGGATTATTTCTTGATGAATAACTTAAAGAATAATAAGCAAACAGAGAAACATTCAGCCATCGATGCTACTGCTACGACTGATACTCACATGGCAAAAGAGTCAGATTATACTAGCGGTATCATGCGCCAGCTGTTTAGCAGTATTTTGAGTTTGCCAATATTGGGTTTACAAGGATTGGGCGCACAAGCCTTAAGTCGTAGCTGGTGGCAACGCTGGATTTATCCGCTATTATTTTTATTGACGCTAACGTTATCGCTTGCAACCTACTTGACCCTCGACTCCGTGCAGCAATCGGTTAATACTTATATCAATGATAATCAGCGCGCGCTCGTTGGCGGCGATTTAATATTAAACAGCAAGCAAGAGTGGCCAAGCGAAGTATTAACACAGGTAGAGACGGTTACTGATACACAAATAGTATATGACTATCAGTTTAGCGCGATGGTTGTGACCGATGAGCAAACCTTGCTTGCCAGCGTCAAAGCCGTCTCTCCGGCTTATCCGTTATATGGGGAAGCCAAGCTTGCTTCAGGGCAACCGTTATGGGAGCAATTAAGCGCTGATAATGTTGTCGTCGCACCAGAAGTCCTGAACAGCTTAAACGCCAGTGTCGGTGACCAAATCACCATTGGTGATGCTGAATTTACCATTAGCGACGTGCTGACCAAAGAGCCTGACCGTCCATTGACCGCATTTGGTTTTGGCGGGCGGGTTTTGATGCATCAAGATGCGCTCGCAGCGACCAATTTATTGGGACAGCGTAGCCGCATTAATTATCGTATTGAACTGGCTGGCGAGCCTGAATTAATGGCCGTGCAGCGTGATAAACTCACGCAAATACTAAGCAATTACCCTGATATCGAGCTCTCTGATGCAGAATCAGCAGATACCTCTGTCTCGCGTATTTCTGATAATGTATTGATGTTCTTAAAGCTGCTCGTCATTGCCGTGCTCTTGTTATCTGCGGTAGCGATGTATGGCGTCATTACGGCTTTTGTGACCAAGCAGCAGTCTAGTAACGCCATTCGCTTAGCATTGGGTGAACCGCTCAAGTCGCTGAAACGCAGCTACTATCAGCTTTTGATTGTTACCACTATCATCGCCTGTATTGCCGCAGTTATCGTCAGTTTTGGCTTACTTAAAGTCGGTCAGCCGTATCTGATTGCTATCTTGCCTGCTGATGTTGGTCTAGCTATCAATCCTATCAGTGCCATTAAAACCATTATTATCGCTTTAGTGCTGACCCTACTGATTGCTCAGCGTGGTTTAAGCACACTAAGTACGACCAAGCCTGCTACTTTACTCAATCAAGGAGCAAGCACAAACTCGCAAAATATGCCTTGGTATCAACGCTTGCCATTATTATGGTATGGGTTGATGCTAATCGGGCTTTATGCGTTTTTTGCTTATGAAGTCAATTCTCTGATACTAGGTGCGCAGCTCTTGATAGGCTTGACTGCCTTCGTAGCGATATTTTGGCTATTGGCGCGCGGTTGGTTATGGCTACTGACTAATTTTGCCAAACATTCTAATATCAGCTGGATGCAGCGTATTGCTATCCATAACCTTGCCCGTAAAGGCAATCAATCAGCATTATTTTTTGTCACTTTATCGCTGTCAGTGGCGGTCTTAACCTTGATTACTACGCTTAATCATAGTATCAATGCGCAGTTTATTAATGCGTATCCTGAAGATGCGCCCAATTTATTTTTGCTCGATATTCAAAGTGATCAGCATGATGAGATTAATAACATCATTGCTGCACCTGTGAGCTATTATCCTGTCATTCGTGCGCGCGTCGTCACTGCTAATGATGTGCCTGTGCAAGATATCGAACCTGCCGACGGCTTTGATGAACCGACGCGCGTCTTTAATTTAAGCTACGCCGATACGGTGATGGATACTGAATTCATTACTGATGCTGCAGAAGACAATAAACTTTATACCCCTATTAAGACTGCAGATAATGAGCCAGCGCAAACCGTTGCCCCATTATCGATTTTGGATACTGCTGCCAGCTTGCTAAACGTCGGCATGGGTGATCAAGTGCGCTTTAATATCCAAGGAATTGAGATCGTTGGGCAAATCACCAGTATTCGCTCGCGCTATGAGAAAGGACCCAGTCCCTACTTTTACTTCTTATTTGAGCCAGCAGTTCTCTCCGCCGCTCCGCAAATCCAATTTGCCACTGCCCACGTCGCAGCAGAGGATATTCCAAAGCTCCAAGGTCAGTTAGTACGCGAGTTTCCTGCGGTAACGACCATCGACGGTACGGCAATTGCGCAGCAAGTCCAAGAGTTGGTCGTGCAAATGAGCCGCTTGGTTTATGTCTTCACCTTACTGGCATTGCTGACGGGTATTATGGTTTTGATTAGCTCGCTACTCTCCACCTCACAAGATCGCATGGCGGATAGTGCTTCATTTAGGCTGCTCGGTATGCAAAAGCGCGACTTATATATGCTAAATATCTTAGAGCTTGGCATACTTGGCATTAGTGCCGCTTTATTTGCGGTAATTATCGCTAATATCGGGGCGTGGGCTGCTATTACCCAATGGTTTAATCTGCGCTTTAGTGTGCCATGGGTTAGCTTAGGCATCGGCGGTGTGGCGTTAATTGCGTTGTTGTTCGCTATCGCTATTATTTATGTGCGCTTAGTGATTGGGCGCGGGATTATGGCGAGGGTACGGGCGATGATATAACAGTTGATATTGTCAATGTCAGTCAGTCAGTCTTAATATTCCAGCTCGTTTAAAACTGACTATTTGCTATACTAATGCCCATCTCAATATTTATATACAGCTCTCATAAACCACTCATAAAAGTACGGTAACCTTATGAAATTCTCAAAGTTCGGTCAAAAATTTACCCAGCCAACTGGCATCTCACAACTGATGGATGATTTGGGCGATGCGCTAAAAAGCGATCAGCCTATCAATATGCTAGGCGGTGGTAACCCTGCCAAAATTGATGCCGTTAATGAGCTATTTTTAGAGACCTATAAAGCGCTTGGCAATGATAACGATGCCGGCGAGGCCAACAGTAGCGCTATCATTAGCATGGCAAATTATTCCAATCCGCAGGGTGATGCAGGCTTTATAGATGCTTTGGTTGGTTTCTTTAATCGTCACTATGATTGGAATTTGACCGCAGAAAATATCGCTCTGACCAATGGCTCACAGAATGCTTTTTTCTACTTGTTTAATTTATTTGGTGGGGCTTTCGTTGATGAAAACAGCCAAAATAACGAAAATCAATCTGTCGATAAATCAATTCTACTACCATTAACGCCTGAATATATTGGTTATAGTGACGTTCATGTCGAAGGTCAGCATTTTGCAGCCGTACTGCCACATATTGATGAAGTAACCCACAATGGCGAGGAAGGCTTTTTTAAGTATCGCGTAGATTTTGAAGCGTTAGAGAACTTGCCAGCGCTAAAAGAAGGTCGTATCGGCGCGATTTGCTGTTCGCGTCCGACCAATCCAACCGGTAATGTATTGACCGATGAGGAGATGGCGCATTTGGCCGAGATAGCCAAGCGTTATGACATACCGCTGATTATCGATAACGCCTACGGTATGCCCTTCCCTAACATCATCTATTCAGATGCGCATTTGAACTGGGATAATAATACGATTCTTTGCTTTAGCCTGTCTAAAATTGGCTTGCCCGGTATGCGTACCGGCATTATCGTGGCCGATGCGAAAGTCATCGAAGCGGTCAGCGCCATGAATGCGGTGGTCAATCTAGCACCGACGCGCTTTGGTGCAGCGATTGCGACGCCATTGGTGAACGATGACCGTATCAAGCAGTTAGCTGATAATGAGATTAAACCCTTTTATCAAAAGCAAGCCACATTAGCGGTAAAGCTTTTAAAAGAAGCGTTGGGTGATTATCCATTAATGATTCATAAGCCTGAAGGCGCGATTTTCTTATGGTTATGGTTTAAAGATTTGCCGATTAACACGCTTGAGCTATATGAGCACCTTAAAGAAAAAGGCACCATCATTGTACCGAGTGAATACTTTTTCCCCGGTGTCGATGTCAGCGATTACCAGCACGCGCATGAATGTATTCGTATGAGTATCGCCGCTGACGAACAGACCTTAATAGATGGTATTAAAGTCATTGGTGAAGTAGTGCGTGAGCTTTATGATGAGGCTAGCAGTCAGAACGACTAAGCCTTTTATTATACAAAGCGTTAAAGATAGAAATAAAAAACGGACTTATGAATAGTCCGTTTTTTTCTGTCGTTTAATCATAGGTTTGACGGTGTTGATTGACTGAAATGTCTTTGTCCATACGGTAAAGCCATAGATTATATAAGACAGCAGACAGGTATTAACAATATCATGGATACTGGCCTTTATTTCTGCAGCTTGTAACCCTGCTAGACCGAGCTCAGTAATCGTCTGGCGATTGTCTAGATATTCGCCCAGTAAGGCGATGGCGGTCACCATAATTAAAGCGATAAACGCCCTGACGCTGTATTTTTTGAAAATTGGACGTAGCAAGATTAAACTTAATAGGTAGACGCTGATGCCCACATAAATATGTAAGGCGTCTTTGTCTAATCCTGTGGCATCCACGACACCGTTTTTAAAGAGATAAAAATCCACGATTTTATTCCGCGTATAAGAGATAGAAAATAACTGAGTATAAATGAAAAACAACTAATTATATATTGAGAATAAAAAAGGTAGATTAAGCATTTGCTAACCTACCTTCCTGTTTAATCAAAACTGTCCAATCAAACATGTAATACATGCTTTTTAGATATTCCAATCTACAAAATTCTTTAGCAGCTGTAAGCCCGCGGTGTGGCTTTTTTCTGGATGGAATTGGGTCGCAAACAAATTATCTTGCAAAATACTGGCACAAAACGGCTGACCGTAGTCACAAACGGCAGCCACTTGCGAGCTATCGGCTGGCGCGCAGTAATAGCTATGGACAAAGTAAAAATGCGCATTATCTTCGATGCCATTCCACAACGGATGGGTAAAATCCATACCGTTAATGGTATTCCAGCCCATGTGCGGTACTTTAATGGTTGCACCTTGCTCATCTTTCCAAGTGGGGTCAAACGCTTCTACATTGCCATCTAAGATGCCCAAGCATGTTGTGCCACCATTCTCAGCGGATTGCTCAAATAACGCCTGCATGCCAACACAGATGGCCATGACGGGCTTATTAAATATCGCCTGACGTATGACCTCGTCAATCCCTGCCTCATGCATGCCAGCGATACAGTCGCGCATGGCACCGACACCCGGGAAGAAAATCTTATCAGCCGCCGCGACCACTTTTGGGTCATTGGTAATAACGACTTCCGCGCCTACCGCTGACAATGCCTTGCTGGCCGAGTGCAAATTACCCATGCCATAATCTAATAATGCAATCTTTGTGGTTCGGCTCATCTAAAAAGCCTCTTTGGTCGATGGCAAGGTATTCAGCGCACGCTCATCATATTCGCAAGCCATGCGTAGCGCACGGGCAAAGGCTTTAAAGGTAGATTCGATTTGGTGATGGCTGTTTTTGCCTTTAAGATTGTCTAAATGCACCGTCATCCATGAGTGATTGACGAAGCCGTAGAAGAATTCGCTGAACAAATCGACATCGAAATTACCGACGTGCGAGCGGGTAAAAGGAATGTCCATATGCAAACCAGGACGGCCTGATAAATCAACCACTGCACGCGTAAGCGCTTCATCGAGTGGCGCATAAAAATGCCCATAACGACGGATGCCTTTTTTATCGCCCAATGCTTTATTGAATGCTTGCCCAAGCGTGATACCCGTATCTTCAACACTGTGGTGATCATCGATAAAGGTGTCGCCGGTACATTTAATATCTAAGTCAAACAAACCGTGACGTTTGATTTGATCAATCATATGATCCAAAAACGGCACACCAGTATCGACAGTGCCTTGACCCGTTCCATCAAGATTAACGGTGCAAGTCACTTGCGTTTCAGCAGTATTACGCTCAACGGTGGCAGTACGAGCTGGGCGACCATGTAAATTTAGATTGGTAGATTGGTTTTGCTCAGTTGCATTGGCTGTATTGGTTGTCGTCGTAGAATTGGCAGTCATGGCTACTCTCTATAAATGAAAAGCGGTCAATAAAATAGGGCGAAAAAGCGCCCAAAGCATTCTTACTAGCATCTAAAATATAAAAAACTAAGCTAAAAGTGGGGTCAATGTTTATGCAAAAGGCTTATTCAAATTCTTACTAAAAACACATATTGAAAAAGCCGAAATATTAGGTTTTTTGCATATAAACCATTGTCTATCCTCATCATAGCAAACCCTAGCATTTACTGCCACGACCAAGCAGTAATCCATGCACAAAATCGCCCTATTCTGCTAAAATAGTGCGTTCAGTATTATCAATCATAAGCCGCGCCGACTCTACAATGCTACACTCGATGCCACGCTGTATCACCTTATAGCAACCGATTATTTATAGGAACTGATTATGCCTTTAGAAGCGATCGCCATCAACAGCTTAGATGCACCACTGATTAAAAAACCTGCGCGTGAAAACGAACTATCCGAGCGCTTGCATGCCTTATATGACAGCGATGACAACCAGCCAAGTGGTGCAGAAGTATTAAATCTCGTTGAGCAAGGTTTTAAGCGCGGTCAAACCCTGTATGTCGGCATGTTTAATGACAAGCCAATCGCAGCGGTTGCTTGCTTTGATGACGGACAAACGGATGCCAAACGCTTGCAATACCTCACTGTGCATACGCAAAATCGTGGTCGCGCTATCGATGCTAAGTTTATCAAACTGGTCTATGATGCCGAAGTGAAAAAAGGCGTGCGCGAGTTTGTCCCAGTCGATGCAGATATTCATCGTATCATGAGCGAGTATGAGCTACTGCGCGTTAAGGATTAGATACGAGTTTAAAACCTTGTATTTGGCTTATATTTGACTATTTATGCGATTTTTTCGCTTATTATGCAAAAAGCGCTTGACAGTAACGGCTATATTTAGTTTAATAGCGCCTCAACGAAGACGGCTCGATAGCTCAGTCGGTAGAGCAACGGATTGAAAATCCGTGTGTCGGCAGTTCGAACCTGCCTCGAGCCACCATTCGTTTAAGCATTCTAAAAAGCCCCAGACATTTATGTTTGGGGCTTTTTTTATGCTTAAAATTTAATAAAAATTATAGGGATAGCTACTAAGCGTGCTTTTACTTGCACTGATAGATAACACTTTTATGCTGTTTTTGAGGTATAAATTATCTCTATACTAAAGCGATTAATGCAACGCTAGAGGTAAAAACTATGAGAGAGTTTGATTATGATTTGGATTATAAAAACCTAGATTTGCGTGCGCAGCCCGAGCTGTACCGTGTCGGTCATGGTGAGCAAGGGGTATTATTGGTAGAGCCTTACAAGTCCGAAATATTGCCACATTGGCGCTTTGCTACGCCTGATATTGCGCTTGAGAGTAGCGAGATTATTTATCAGATGTTTTTAGATTATCTGGCTGCCGATGACTTTGTTGGTGCCGATATGGCGCGCAAATTTATTCAAATGGGCTATACCCGCGCC
This sequence comes from Psychrobacter immobilis, assembly GCF_904846285.1. Classification (GTDB taxonomy): domain Bacteria; phylum Pseudomonadota; class Gammaproteobacteria; order Pseudomonadales; family Moraxellaceae; genus Psychrobacter; species Psychrobacter immobilis_D. Next base: position 31,688 of record NZ_CAJHAD010000012.1, read on the forward strand.
CGTCGCTATGCCAATCATAAAGGTGGTAAGAAATACAAAGGTGCGGTCCCTGATGATAAAAAAGGTCAGAGCGGTGCGCATGGGCGCGAAGAGCTACCGCGGCAAACTGAAGACCCTATTAAAGCAGAGTCGGCACGTATCTTTAAGCAAACTTGGGATAAATGCCGCGAAAACGCAGACTATTTAAAGATGAAAGACGAACATCGTCAACGCTATAAAGATATTGAATAATCGAGCAAAAATACGCTTTGAATGCCTATTGAATGCGTTTAGATAGCTTGTTGTGCTATGGTTAAAGCATAGATTTAACAAACAGACGTGATAACCCCTAAAGGCTAGTAATAATGGATAAGCAACTTTTAATTTTTGACTTCGACGGCACCTTAATTGATAGCGTACCAGATTTGGCTGATGCAACTAACGCGATGTTAACGACACTTGGCAAAACACCTTATCCAATTGAGACTATTCGTAACTGGGTCGGTAATGGCTCAAAGGTGCTGGTCGAGCGCGCATTGGTGGGTAAAATAGAGGTGTTAGAAGGTGAGTTGACGGTCGAGGAAGCCGATCATGCTGAACAAGTATTTTTTGATGCTTATAAGAATCTTAGCGGTAGCAAAACCGTCGCTTATCCCGATGTCGATAGTGGATTAAAAAAGCTAAAGTCAGCAGGGTTTACGCTAGCATTGGTGACCAATAAACCCATTCGTTTCGTACCGAAAATATTGCAATCTTTTGGCTGGCAGGACTTGTTTAGTGAAGTGCTAGGCGGTGATAGTCTAGCGCAAAAAAAACCAGACCCTACACCACTATTGCATGTCTGTGAAGCATTGAATGTTGCTTCAACGCAGGCGGTGATGATTGGCGATTCAAGAAACGATATCTTAGCCGGACAAAACGCCAATATGGATACGCTTGGGCTATCTTATGGTTATAACTATGGGCAAGATATTCGTGAGCTCAACCCTACTGCAGCATTTGATGATTTTGCGGCATTGGTTGACTATATTTTAAAAGATTAGAGCGTATTTATAATAGTTAAAAATAAGAAGAAAACCTTTTACCTTACACACTTGCAAACTATGATTAGCCTTTATTTAAGCTTAAGTAAGCCAATAAAACGTACGCTATTGGAAACAGAGAATGATTAAAAAAGACAATACCAAAAGGAAGTACTCCGCTATTTTGGTCGATGGCATTCAAAAAGCACCCGCGCGTTCTATGCTGCGCGCGGTTGGTTTTACCGATGAAGATTTTAAGCGCCCGCAAGTGGGAATTGCCTCGACTTGGAGCCAAGTGACGCCTTGTAATATTCATATTAACGGTTTAGCTGAGGAAGTGGCTAAAGGCGTTTATCTTGCCTATGCCAAACCTATTATTTTCAATACCATTACCATCTCCGACGGTATCGCTAACGGTTATCAAGGTATGAAGTACTCCTTGGTATCGCGTGAGGTGATTGCGGATTCTATTGAAACCGTCTCAGGCTGCCAAGGTCACGACGCGATCATTGCTATTGGTGGCTGCGATAAAAACATGCCGGGTTGCCTGATGGCCATGGCGCGCTTAAACCGTCCTTCGCTATTCATTTATGGCGGCACCATTCAGCCGGGTAAAAACCATACTGACATCGTTTCTGTATTCGAAGCCGTCGGTGCCAATGCCCGTGGTGATATGACCGAAGAAGAAGTGTTGGAGATTGAAAGAACGGCTATTCCTGGTCCGGGTTCTTGTGGTGGTATGTATACTGCCAACACCATGGCATCAGCGATTGAAGCCTTAGGCATGAGCTTACCGGGCAGCTCTGCTCAAGAAGCTATTTCTCCTGAAAAACGTGAAGACTGCCGACAAGCAGGTGAAGCGATCCAGTGGTTAATTGACAACGATATTAAGCCTAGCGACATTATGACGCGTAAAGCCTTTGAAAACGCTATTACAATGGTGATTGTTTTGGGCGGTTCTACCAACGCTGTACTACATTTACTGGCCATGGCCGATGCGATTGACGTAGAGCTAAATATTGATGACTTTACCGAAATAGGTAAGCGCGTGCCAGTACTCGCCGATTTACGCCCATCAGGGAAATACTTAATGTCAGAGCTCATCAAAATTGGTGGTATTGCGCCATTAATGAAGCGTTTGCTGGCAAAAGATTTACTACACGGCGACTGCTTAACCGTTAGCGGCAAAACCATTGCTGAAAATTTAGCTAACGTAAAAGACTACCCAGTAGACCAAGACATTATCAGGCCTTTTGATAAACCCATTAAAGCCGACAGCCACTTACGCATCTTACGTGGCAACATTGCACCGACTGGTTCGGTGGCAAAAATCAGTGGTCAAGAAGGTACTCTATTTACTGGCACAGCCCGTGTATTTAACTCCGAAGAAGACTCCATGAGCGCTATTTTAGATGGCACTGTGGTGGCGGGTGACGTAGTTGTGATTCGTTATGAAGGCCCTAAAGGTGGCCCCGGCATGCGTGAAATGCTGTCACCGACTTCTGCCATTATGGGTCGTGGTTTGGGTAATGACGTTGCATTAATTACCGATGGTCGCTTCTCTGGTGGTAGCCATGGCTTTGTCGTCGGCCACATCACCCCTGAAGCGATGGTTGGCGGCCCGATTGCTATTATTGAAAATGGCGACACCATTACCATTGATGCCGATAATAATGAAATAAACTTAAACATCAACGAAGAAGACATTCAAAAGCGTTTAAGTACATGGCAAGCGCCAGAACCAAATGTAAAACGTGGCGTACTGGCTAAATATGCCAAAACGGTTGGCAGTGCCTCGGAAGGTGCCATTACTGATAAGTTTTAATCGCTATTAAAAACACCTTGAGTAAAGGAATGTCTAAGGTGGTTTGTGGCATTATTATAAAAATGCTCGAACTACCTAATAGCCCTTTAGATAAATATAAAGGTTTAGAAGGTTTAAATGGCGTTAGTAATATTACAGGATTTTTCTAAGTTAATAATACATCACTTACTACGATAACTTAGCGCCTCTGACACATGGACGCTCGTGATATCAATACTATCAGCCAAATCAGCTATTGTCCGCGCGACTCGCAAGACACGATGATAGCCACGCGCGGATAAATTTAGCCGTTGCTGAGCAAGCTGTAAGAGTTGTTGTTCAGCTTCGCCTAGCTGAATGTATTTATCAATCTCACTGGGACTCAGCTCATTATTAACCTTTTTCTGCCGTATTAATTGACGCTTATGTGCTGCAGATACTCGAGTGCGGACTTGCTCGGAGGTTTCACCCGCTTGAGCGTTTTGCAAATCGGCAATCGGTAGCGCAGGCACGGTAATATGCAAGTCAATGCGATCAAGCAGCGGGCCTGATAGCTTGTCTTGATAACGTTTAATCTGCTCAGGCCTGCAGCGACAACGTCCTGAAGCATCGCCATCGTAGCCACACGGACAAGGATTCATCGCTGCGACCAGTTGAAAGTTTGCTGGAAAGGTCATTTGTGAGTTGGCACGGCTAATGGTGATTTGTTTGGCCTCTAACGGTTGGCGCAATACCTCTAGAACGCTGCGTTCAAATTCAGGCAGCTCGTCTAAAAATAAAACGCCCTTGTTGGCAAGCGTAATCTCGCCAGGTTTGGGACGAGAACCACCACCGACCAATGCCACCGCAGATATAGTATGATGTACTTGGCGAAATGGCCGCGTACCATAATCGTAGTCGCTGTCTGCCACTGAATAGGTACTGGCAACTTCTAATGCGTCTTCGTCACTCAAATCCGGCAAGATAGTTGGTAGCCGTGATGCCATCAAAGTCTTGCCGGAACCGGGTGGCCCGGTAAATAATAGCGAATGACCACCTGCAGCGGCTATCTCTAACGCCCGCCTCGCATGATGCTGACCCTTTACATCGGCTAAATCTACTTTATAGCCAGCATGCTGCTGCGCCGGACCGGGCGTGACTATTTCCAATCTCTCAGTGGTTACGCTTAGGTCTGCTAACGACTGCAGATGACCACAAACTGCTTTTAGGCTTTGAGCGCCTAATATCTCGACGCCATCGACACGGCTTGCCTCTGCTCCATTATCAATCGGTACTATTAATTGCCGTAATTGCCGTAACTGGTGCGGCGCTTGTTCATCAGCTGTTGCAGTCTTTACCACTATCGACTCTGCTTTTATTGCCCGCGTCACCGCCAAGCTACCACTCACCTGTCGCAGCTCACCATTGAGCGCAAGCTCTCCAATAAACTCAAACCCTGACAATACTTCTGGCTCAAGTTGCCCGCTAGCGGCTAAAATACCGATGGCAATAGGCAAATCTAATCTTGCGCCATCTTTTGGTAAGTCTGCTGGTGCTAGATTAATCGTCAAGCGCCGATTAGGGAACTGAAATCCTGAATTCAGAATGGCAGAGCGCACCCTATCTTTACTTTCGCGTACGGCAGCAGCAGGCAAGCCGACAATGGTGAGCGCTGGCAAGCCTTGCGATAAATGCACCTCAATAATAACTTGCGGTGCATGCAGCCCAACGACTGAGCGCGTATACACTTGGGCAAATGACATCGGCCTTTCCTAGTATAGTGATGAATCGATAATAAAGCATTATTAATAAGTGCGCAAATGTCGTGTTTTAATTTTTATTAATTCGTTTAAACAGTATTGTTCCTAGCCTATTATTTAGCTATATAAAACGAATTCATTGCTATTTTTAAACCACATATCAGCCATTAATTCCCTTGGTTTATTCGCTAGCATAGAGGTTTAAAATTATTATATGATTGATAAATGCTTTTTAATTTATCTTATATATCAAAAAATATAAGACCTAAAAAAAGTATGGCAATAAAAGGAATTTATTGACACTTAAAGCTTGATGGTGGGTTTTTGCCAGCGCTTTATATAATCGTAATTAACCATGGATGGGTAAGATTATGAGCATCAACGTGCTTAATCGGCGTGTACACACACTCACGCTATTGACGATGGCAGTCTCGTTGGGACTGTTTGGTTGTTCGGATAACGATAATTTTAATGGCAATATAGATAGCGACACTAGCGATAGTACCTATGCGGCTGATATTCAGCGCACTGAGTTTGGGATACCGCACATCACCGCTAAGAACTATAAAGGCTTGGGTTACGGCGTCGGCTATGCCTTTGCCGAAGATAATATCTGCTCACTGGCACGCGAAATCGTGATAGCGAAAGGTCAGAGTATGCGTTATTTGGGTGATAAAGGGGATGTTGATAGTGATGTCTTTTATACTTGGTATAATTCAGACGCTAAGCGTCAGCAATTTTTAGACGCGCAAGAGCCTGAGATTTTGGATGCGGTAGCAGGTTATGCCGCGGGTTATAGCCGCTATTTACGTGATAAAGGCGTCGACAATATCGATCCTGACTGTGTTGGCGCTGAATGGGTTCGCGAAATCACTACCGATGATTTGCTAGCGCTTTACGGTAAGGCTAATTTGCGCGGTGGTCTATCAAATTTTATTACGCCTATCGCCACTGCGACGCCGACTGTAGCAAACGGCATCATGGGCAGCTCTCGAATGCGTACGCTTTCTATAGAACCAGAGAACGATTTATCGTCAGAGTCTGCCGCTGATTTGGCCTCAGGTTTTGATTTTGATATGAAAACTATCAATGTGACTGATGGCGGCAGCAACGCCTATGCCTTTGGTAGCGAAGTCACTGGCACTAAGAGTGGTATCCTTTATGGCAATCCTCATGAGCCATGGGATGGTTTACAACGCTTTTATGAATTTCATGTGACGATGCCAGGCGAGCTTGACGTCATGGGAGCAGGACAGCAAGGACAGCCTTTCCCCAACATTGGCTTTAATAAAGACGTCGCTTGGAGTCATACGGTTTCTACCGCCAAACGTTTTACCCTTTATCAGCTCAGCCTAGTAGACGGCGACCCAATGAAGTACAACTATACCAATAGTGAAGGTGTGGTTGAGCAACGTGATATTAAAAAGGATGACGTCACCATCCAACTGCCCAATAATAAGACGCTAGTAAGATCGGTTTATTCTTCACATTTTGGTCCTATGATAGCCGTCAATCAAGTCAATGGCTTATTGCCAGCTTGGGGCGCGAACAATATCGCCTTTACCATCCGTGATGCTGCGGCCGAAAATGCCCGCTCACTGAACCAGTGGCGCAGCATGAATAAAGCCACCAGTGTCGAGGACTTAGTTGATAGAATGCAAGATCAGGTTGGACTAGGATTTGTTAATACCATTGCCACCGACCGCTATGGTAAAGCGCTTTATGCTGACATCTCGACCGTGCCACATGTCACCGCTCAAAAACTCACAAGTTGTACTGCTGGCAAGCCTTATTTACAAGCCATCGTAAGTTTTGGTCTACCAGCATTAGATGGTAGCAAAGCGGATTGTGAATGGGGTAATGATGCCGATTCGCCGCAAGCAGGTATTTTTGGACGCTCAAATCTGCCTTTCTTAATTCGTGATGACTATGTGCTTAACTCAAACGATACTTATTGGTTGAGTAATTTAGATGAGCCATTAACAGGATTTTCACCGCTGCTACGTCGTCGTTTAACGCTATTCCCTAGTGCAACTAGCCCAGAGGGCGTGCCACTTTCTTTGCGCACACGTATGGCATTTCAGCAGGTTTTAGACCGTCTTGATAACTCAGATAGCTTGGGTGGCAATACCTTTACCTTAGACAATATGCAAGACGTCGTTTATGGCAATCGTAGCGATGCTGCCGAGTTGGTTCTTGATGATGTTTTAGCAGATTGTAACGCAAACTCTATGTTGCCTCTGACAGGTGGCGGAACTATCGATGGCAAACAAGCCTGTAGCATCTTGAGTAATTGGGATCGTCGCAACAACATCGATAGCCGAGGCGCGCATGTGTTTAGAGAGTTTTGGGGCAAAGCTGGTTTTACCGAATATACAAATGATTCGTTTAAAGTACCCTTTAACGAGGCAGACCCTGTCAATACGCCGCGCGAGCTAAAAATAACCGCACAGACTCGCCAAGCCTTGGGCGATGCGATTGCCTATTTCCAAAATAAGGGCATTGCACTTGATGCAAGCTTGGGTGAACTACAATATGTACTAGATGCTGGCAAGAACAATCAGCGCATTCCTATGCATGGTGGTTATGGTAGCGAAGGTATCTTTAACGTTGCACGAGGTGCAGGAGTTAATGAGGCTGGAAACTATATTATTAATAATGGGCCAACTTATATGCAAACGGTGACTTTTGATGACAAAGGTCCTATCGTAGAGGCGCTGCTTGCCTATTCACAATCAGGAGATACTACGCGCCCTTACCATCGAGATCAGACTCGTCGTTACTCGAAAAAAGAGTGGATTCGCGTGCCTTTTAGCACTAGTGAAATTGCTGCGCAAGCCGTTGGTAATAAGCTTCAACTAAGGGAATAAAATTAGAGTCATTTTTGATATTAATAAAAAAGACTTTAGGTTAATCCTGGAGTCTTTTTTTATTCCAGATAACAATACAACTTTATGGGTATATACGAAAACTTGCCGTCCATGCCACTATAACCAATGATTTGTTATACTGCTTATCACCTATTTAGCGTTACTACTTAGCGTTAATATTTAGCATCGATATTTAACAGGACCATTTAGCTTACTTAATGAGCCATATAGCTTGTCTTAACGCAACTCAGAGCAACCTAATTTCTAGCAAAAATGTATTTAGAAAATCCCACTTAGCAAAGCAATTATCCGAATAAAAAAGCCATGCGCTCATCGCGTAAATAATGGCGATTTATACCGTCAAACCGAGGAATCTTGCATGTCAGAACCATCCGATCTCAATAGCGCCCAAAACCCTTCTTCGCTTACCAACGAGCAGCCTACAACAGCACGCCCTGTAGTTGAGACGCCCAATCCATATGCCAGTACCCGTGGTAGCATTACTAGTAAGCAGCTACCCGCATTCGACGAAGAGATTATTAATAAATACAATCGTTCAGGGCCACGCTATACCTCCTACCCGACCGCTTTAGAATTCTCACCGATGCCAGCAGGTCTTGAGACCAAAATTCTACAAGAGCGCGAAGCCCATGCACCTCTATCGCTCTATTTTCATATACCGTTTTGTCGCCACCTTTGCTATTACTGTGCTTGTAATAAAATTATTACCAAAAAAAATAGCGATGCCGGCGATTATCTAGAATATTTGATGGCGGAAATTAAGCACAAACGTAGCTTATTAAAAACACCAGCAGACGGTAAAAAACCACTGGTCAAACAGCTACATTTTGGTGGTGGTACGCCAACCTTTCTACAAGATAATGAGTTGATACAACTTTGGGAATTTTTACAGACCCAGTTTGAATTTCTGCCAGAAGACCAAGGCGATTACTCTATTGAAATCGACCCGCGCGAGCTGGGCCACGAGACATTAACAGTACTGCGCAACTTGGGTTTTAACCGCGTCAGTTTGGGCGTGCAAGACTTAGATGACAAAGTACAAATCGCGGTCAACCGCATAAATTCTGCCGAGCTCATTGAGAATGTGCTTTCTGAAGCGCGTAGATTGGGCTTCCATTCTACTAACGTTGATCTGATTTACGGCTTACCACATCAAACGCCAACGACCTTAGATAAAACAGTACGCCGCATTATCGAGATGGCACCCGACCGCTTATCGGTCTTTAATTATGCCCATCTGCCTGAGCGCTTTAAATCTCAACGCCAAATCAAAGAGGCAGATTTACCGACACCAGCTGCCAAACTTACGATGCTCGGTAATACCATCAATACCTTGAGCGAAGCTGGTTATCAATATATTGGTATCGACCATTTTGCCAAACCTGATGATGAGCTTGCTATCGCCCAGCGCGAAGGTAAGTTGCATCGTAATTTTCAGGGTTATACCATCATGGGCGATTGCGATTTATTAGGCTTTGGGGTGTCGTCAATCAGCCAAATCTCTAATGCCAATAGCAGCTATATCCTACAAAATCATACGGATTTGCAGGTATATAAAGAAAATGTTGATGCGGCTCGCGATAATCCAACCATCATGCCCGCGGTCAATGTCATTAAGACCTCGATTAAAGATCGTCTGCGTGAATACGTGATTATGAATTTATTGTGTCACGACTATATCGATTTCAGAGACGTCAATCAGAAGTTCGGTATCGATGCCATTACCTACTTTATTGAGGAAATTCAGCAACTGGGTCAAATGCAAGACGACCGCCTGATTGATATGGATGCTGCTGGTATTCGCGTCCTGCCAAAAGGTCGACTATTAGGTCGTAATGTCGCCATGGTGTTTGATGAGTATCTTGAGAAAAAACATAAAAATCGCTTTTCTAAAGTTATTTAAAGTGTATTGATTAAGCCATAGAAAATAAAAAAAGACCTCACGCGCGAGGTCTTTTTTATGGTTTGCAATCAATGGGACTTTTTTATAGTAAATGAATTTATGTTAAATCAGGCCGCTTTACTCTGTCGGCATCACAATATATAGTCGATTGGCATCTATTATCGTTTTTTCTTTATCGAGATATTTTTGTTCAACGCTACTTTTTGGATTGATTATATCTGTATCTGTCATCGCAAAATCATCATCGTTGAGCAAACCTAATGAGCCATCTTGCCGTAGCCACAAGCCTTCAAGTTTATCATGCGGATACTCTAAGCTCGCTAAGACATCGACGACCAAGGTTTTTTTAACGGGCGTGATGTTTATGTTTTCAAGCATTTGCCAGTTTTCTTCGTCAGTGGCAATCAACTGCTCAAGTGTTTGGCTATTAGTGGTCAAACCAAGCGTATCGTCCTGTTTAACACTTTCATCATTTAAAATAGTTTCAATATCTGTTGCTTGCGCGATATCTACTTTATAAATGAGTTTTTGTGCCGATTCATCTTGTAGCGGAAACTTACGATCATGTTCTATCAAATAAAACTTATGGTCACTAAGCGCCACGATGCCAGAAGTGACGTGCTGTGAATTATCCAATCGATATAAATACTGCGCTATTTGCCCCGAAAATAAATTAATCGTGACCATACGTACCAAACTAGAGATACGCCCTGACTTATCGGGATTGTCCATGGATGACTCCATGATACCGACCAGCGTGCTTTGGTCGGGCGTAATCGTTAACGCCTCCATACCGCGATTGGCACGGCGTTTGGTAAACTCTGTCGGTAACAAAAGTGTCTTACCATCAACCATCACATTATTACGCTCATCACTGGCAAAAGCATTGATACGCCCAATTTCTAACCCATTGGCATCATAATGCACAAGGTGCGGACCATATTCATCACTGATCCAAAAACTGCCATCTTTGAGCGCTGCCAACCCTTCAGGATCCAAACCATTAATATCGGTTTTGATAGGATTGTTCACTGCATCAAAAGGCAGGCTTGGATTGACCGTCATCGGCTGACCATTAACATCATAAGGTACTTCATTAGTGCCGCCAAAAGCCTTTGGGTTTGGTAAGCCGGAGATAGGATTGCCACTGCTATCTTTTAGAATTATTTCTTTTACTTTGATAATTTTGCCATCAGCTTGTAATTCAAACAGTCCAATAGATGGCGTATAGTTTGGTACGAGAAACTGCTTACCTTTACCATCAATCCCGTCAAAGTCGGCATTAGGACCACGATCGGTAAGGGCATAAAATTGATTAGCATTGGTTGGATGTGCCGCAGCATCTGAACCGTAGCCACCACCACGAATTTCTAACCTGCGCTCAGGATAAGCGGCATTGATATGCGTCGCATCAAGCACGGTATAAGGTAAGGGGCTACCTTGAGGAAATTCATTCATAGCAATAATTGCAGCATTTATATCTTGCGTGGTCATTATTATTTTCCTCATTTATTTATTTATTTTGATAGGCGTATTTTTATTATTAAATAAAAAAAATATCGCAGGCTAAAAAACTACTGAGATGATTATGTATAAATTAAAGTTAAAAAAATAGTCAGCACGTAAAACGCTCACTGACTATTTTTATAACAGATTTAAATACGCTTAAAACATGCTTAGTTAAACTTTAAGCTTATCACCTACCATGCCTTTGATTGTACTTAGAATGTCAGCGGGTAGTACCACCATTTTCGCGTTATCGGACTCCGCCAACTGGCGAATCGATTTGATATATTGCTCACCCAATAAGTAGACGATTGGCATCTCTTCCGTGCCCATTGCCGCTGTAATCAGACGAATAGACTCCTCTGAACCTTTCGCCAACACCACTTGCGCTTCAGCATCACGGCGTGACGCTTCTAAGCGACCATCGGCTTCTAAGATAGCGGCTTGCTTTTGCCCATCAGCACGGGTGACGGTGGCACGGCGTAGACGCTCTGCTGCTGCCTGCTCTTCCATCGACGCTTGCATGGTCTGCGAAGGGTTAATATCTTGGATTTCTACCGTTTTTAGGGTAATCCCCCAATCAGCGATATCCTCTGAGATGGCATATTTCAATTTGGTTTTGATTTCATCACGGCTCGACAAAGCGCTGTCTAAATCCATCTCACCAATGATTGAACGCAAAGATGTCTGTACCAAATTTCGAATACCGTACTCATAATCTTCGATACCATAAACCGCTTTATCAGGACGGACGATATTAATATAAGCAACGGCGTTGGCGATAATCACCACGTTGTCTCGCGTAATAACTTCTTGCGAGGGAATATCAAGCACGATATCTTTAGTCGTGACTTTATAAGCCACATTGTCGACATAAGGGATGATAAGGTTTAATCCAGGCTCTAGGGTTTGGCTATATTTACCGAGTCTCTGAACCACCCATTTATAGCCTTGTGGGACAATCCGTACGCCTTTAAATACTGTAAGTACGACCAGTATAACTAGAACCATCATAACAATACTAAAACTTCCCATATTCCACCCCTATTATTATATTTGACTGTTTTTATTCATCATTGCTTGTGACGTCATCGTACTGACAATCAGCTCATTGCCCACGATATCTGTTACCATCACTCTATCACCGACTGCCACTTGCTCTCCGCGCGTACGGCACATCCATTCGGCGGCACCAACAATAGGCACACTAAAGCGCACCATACCTGCTCTATCTGGCTGTGGTGCTAAGATAATCATACCGGTCTCACCGATAATCACACTACCTCCCAATCCTGCTTTAGTACGATCAACAGAAAGTGGCTTGATAAATTTGAACCATGCCAATAAAAATATAGCTGAAAGTATCAACCAAATAATGATTTGTACGGATACAGAGATAGGTATCAACCATGAGAGGGCGGCAATAATAATAGCCGCGGCCCCAAACCAAAGGCTGGCAAACGTCGGCACAAACATCTCGACGATTAGCAACAAAAAGCCTAATACCAGCCAGTGCCAAGGTTCAAGCATCCAAAGCATCTCCATTATTGTTATATTCCCTATTCTTGCCAAACTAGCTTTCAATGTAGCACATTTTGTTATCAAACAACGCCTTAAAAGTTATACGCATAAAAAAACGGCCACCGAAGTGATCGTTTTATTTATTCAACTGATTTAACTTTGCAAATAGTAAAGCTAAAAACCTAGACTTATACTAGAATTTGTAATGTGCACCAACAGTTAATAGCGCAATATCTTCAGCAACATAATCATATTCAGCTTCAATGCTCATGTTAGGATTAAAGTTATAACCTAGACCGATACCACCAGCAAGACCGCTATCGCTATCACTATCGCTAATAGAGCCTCCTAAAACGTTGCTTGCAGAAACATCAAGCTCAGCTTTAGCAAACCCTATTTTACCTTTGGCATATAGACCGGTATTAGGGAATTGATAACGGTAAGTACCGTAGGCGCCATAAGTTTTAAGATTATATTCAGCATTAACGCCTATAACACCCGTATCAACATCAGTGTCACTAGAGCCTACATACTCAATTTCAGCACCAAAGTTAGGATCAAAGTTATAACCCGCATAGATACCGTAAGCAGTAGGATCATCTAGACCATCAGTATCTACCAGAAACTTACCAGCTTTAACACCAACATAAGGCTGACCTGCATAATTAACTGCTGCTTGTGCACTTACAGTCAGTAAAGAACCAACTACTAGTGCGCTCAAAGCTTTTTGTAAAGTATTCATATATTTCCCCGTTAAATAAAACTAAAATCCAATTTGGATGAATATTATAAACCATACAAATTAGTTCAACTATTGTTGGACGCGAAATATTAACAGAATAACTTTCGTAATACTTATTTTTTAATGACGCTTAAATCACTTTTTCTTTTGCCATAAAAAAACGACCACCGACGTGATCGTTTTTTATTTTAATTAGTATCTAAGTCTTTAGTGACTAAGTTTCTACTAATTATAGAACTTAAACTTAAATTTCAATTAATTAGAATTTAAGTTGTGCACCAACGGTCATAAGGTCAGCATCACTACCTAATTTGTCATATTCAGCTTCAACGCTGAAGTTAGGGTTTACTGAATATCCAAGACCTATACCACCAGCTAGACTAGTATCACTCTGAGAGATTGACTTTCTCTCAGCATCTTTAACTAGATAGTTACCTTCAATTTCAGTTTTCGCCACACCTAACTTACCTTTGGCATATAGACCAGTGTTAGGGAACTGATAGCGATAAGTACCGTATGCGCCATAAGATTTAGCGTCGATGTCACCGTTATAGTAATCAGCGTCATCTGAACCTACGTATTCAGCTTCGATACCGAAGTTAGGATCAAAGTTGTAACCACCGTATACGCCATAAGCAGTTGGCTTATCAGCACCGTCTACGTCTAAGTCAAACTGGCCAACTTTTACGCCGACGTATGGTTGTCCAGTATAGCCGTTACCATAAGATACGGCTGCTTGTGCACCCATGCTTAGTAAAGAACCAGCTGCTAGTGCAAGTAGTGTTTTTTGTAGTGTTTTCATGTGTAGCTCCTTAAAAATTAATTGGTACAAACAAGTTATTTATTTATGTGGGCTTTTCGCCATATCGCCTTGTTTGCTAACGATGTATACATAGTAACAAACTATGTCAAAAACTCTGTCAGTGTTTAATGGTAAGAAAGTTAACTTTTGCAAGTGTTTGTCAGCCTTCGGGTTACAAAGGGCACTATATGAAATCTTTTGTTACAACCACCGGTTTTGAGTAATACTTCCTACTCATTAGCTTTAACAGACTTTGTAAAATAAAAGAACGCATCTCGAAAGATGCGTTCTTTATTATAAAATCAACTATCAAATAAACATTGATTTAAGCAATCATATTACTTTTTATCTTCGTCAACTTCAGTGAACTCAGCATCAACCACATCGTCGTCTGCTTGATTGCTTTCGCTTGCATTATCCGCACCTTGTTGGAACTGGTTTGGATCCATACCTTCAGCGCTAGCGCCTGCATCCGCATAAATCTTCTGGCTAACTGGCAAGAAGGCATTGTCTAATGCTTCAAGCTTGGCTTTGATGTCGTCGTGGTCGTCTTCTTTAGCAGCTGCTTCAAGCTCAGAGATAGCCGTCTCTACTGATGATTTTTCATCGTCAGATACTTTATCTGCGGCTTCTTTTAACGCTTTTTGTACCGCATGGATACGACCATCTGCTTCGTTACGCACTTGCGCAAGGTTAGCAAACTTTTCATCTTCAGCGGCATTGGCCTCAGCATCACGTACCATTTGTTCAACTTCTTCGTCCGACAAACCAGAATCCGCTTTAATCTGGATACTTTGTGCTTTACCTGTACCTTTGTCAGTCGCTGAAATATTCATGATACCGTCAGCGTTGATGTCAAAGGTAACTTCGATTTGTGGCAGACCACGTGGTGCTGGTGGAATATCCGTCAAATCAAAACGACCAAGCTGTTTATTTTGGTTAGCGATTTTACGCTCACCTTGATAAACCTGAATCGTTACGGCTGGCTGGTTGTCTTCTGCCGTTGAGAATACCTGTGATTTCTTGGTAGGAATCATGGTGTTTTTCTCAATAACTGGCGTCATAACACCACCCATTGTTTCGATACCTAGCGTCAATGGCGTCACATCAAGCAATAGCACGTCGGTTTTGTCACCAGATAATACTGCACCTTGAATCGCAGCACCAGCGGCAACCGCTTCATCAGGGTTGACATCTTTACGTGGCTCTTGACCAAAGAACTCTTGTACTTTTTGCTGTACTAGAGGCATACGAGTCTGACCACCAACTAAAATGACATCATCGATATCGCCGATTTTTAGACCAGCATCTTCGAGAGCAATCTTACAAGGACCCATTGTACGTTGTACTAACTCTTCGGTTAAGCTTTCAAGTTTTGAGCGACTAATAGTCACTACTAAATGCTTAGGACCACTGCTATCAGCAGTAATATACGGCAAGTTTACTTCAGTGCTTTGGGCGCTTGATAGCTCAATTTTTGCTTTCTCTGCAGCTTCTTTTAGACGCTGCATCGCAAGAGAGTCACCTTTTAAGTTAACGTCTTGGTCTTTTTTGAATTCGCTTACTAAAAAGTCAATCAACGCTGAGTCAAAATCTTCACCACCAAGGAATGTATCACCATTGGTCGCAAGTACTTCAAACTGCTGCTCGCCATCAACGTCAGCGATTTCGATGATTGATACGTCAAAAGTACCACCACCCAGGTCATAAACAGCAACAGTGCTATCGCCTTGCTTTTTATCCATACCATAAGCAAGTGCTGCAGCGGTTGGCTCGTTAATAATACGTTTTACATCAAGACCGGCAATTTTACCCGCATCTTTCGTTGCTTGACGCTGTGAGTCATTAAAGTAAGCAGGTACGGTTACGACTGCTTCAGTCACCGCTTCACCAAGATAGTCTTCTGCTGTTTTTTTCATTTTTTTCAAGATTTCAGCAGAAACTTGTGGTGGCGCTAATTTCTTACCGTTGATTTCTACCCATGCATCACCGTTATCGGCTTTGGCGATTTTATAAGGCACCATGCCGATGTCTTTTTGTACGACTTTGTCATCAAAACGACGACCAATCAAACGTTTAATAGCAAATAGCGTGTTGTTTGGGTTGGTTACCGCTTGACGCTTCGCTGACTGACCAACAAGGATCTCGTCATCTTTATAAGCGACAATCGATGGCGTGGTACGAGTACCTTCAGCGTTTTCGATGATTTTAACTTTGTCACCTTCCATCACTGCCACACATGAGTTCGTTGTACCTAAATCAATACCAATTACTTTACCCATAATTAATTACTCCTAATGTATTTTTAAATAAAAATATCTATATCATCAGACCCTAGACTATGAAAACTATCGACATCTAGTCGGTCACTTGTTGCTTTATATCGGTTTGAGGCTTCGTTTTTTCAAGTCAATCCACAGCTAAATATTGCCTTTTGTGTGATTTTTTGTGTAAAACCTTATTAATAACAAGGTTTAGCACAGTTAAAGACTTATTTTTTAAATACTAACCTCGTCAATTTTAGACTTTGAATA
Organism: Psychrobacter immobilis; assembly: GCF_904846285.1. Classification (GTDB taxonomy): domain Bacteria; phylum Pseudomonadota; class Gammaproteobacteria; order Pseudomonadales; family Moraxellaceae; genus Psychrobacter; species Psychrobacter immobilis_D. The sequence goes on from NZ_CAJHAD010000012.1 coordinate 48,131, forward strand.
CTATTGTCCAACGCGTACCATTGCAGGGCGCAATAGACGACCATTTAAGCTATAGCCTTTTTGCAACACTGTACCGACAGTATCAGCTGGTGCTTCGGCATCGATACCGACCGCTTCATGTAAATCAGCGTTGAATTTCTCGCCTTGTGGGTCAACCATTTCGACACCGTTCTTATTTAATACGTCCAATAACGCTTTGTGCGTCAATCTTACCCCTTCGGTGACAGGGTCATCGGCATGGGCACTTTCGATAGCGCGTTCTAAATTATCGAGCACTTCTAACAGCTCTTTGGCAAATTTCTGTAAGGCAAAACGCTTACTCTTATCCGCTTCTTGTTCCATACGTTTTTGCGCGTTGTAAGTTTCGGCATTGGCACGCGCGGTATGCTCTTTAGCTTGTTTCACTTCACCTTCTAATTCGGCGATACGAGCTTTAAACGCGTCTAAATCAATATCGTTTTCAATCGTGCTCTCTGCGCCTGAGTTATTTTTTGGATCAAACTCCTGCAACGTTTCATTCAAAATACTGTCATCGTGTTCCACATTATCGTGTGAGACATTGTCATGTTGCATATTTTTCTCATTAGATTCGTGGTTATTATTCTGCTCGCTCATGATAGCTCCTTAATAGGGATATAATTATTAATGGGGTTGTTAACTTAATAATGCTGGATTAAAAAACACAATAAACCGGCTAATGGCTAGCCAAACTGTGTTTTTCTCCATTGCTTACTTAATAGATTTATCGGCTTTTAATAATCATCTGGCCGTTATCACTCACTTTTTTATAAATCACGGATTTTTAGCAATCGCTTTCTTAACCTCTTCTGATAGCTGCTTGATAAAGGTGATGGGGGCAAATTTCAAGCCTAAACTGAGGAATTTTTCTTGATATTGATGAATATCAGCATAATAGCAGGCTACATTTCTCAAAATAGCATTATTAAGTTTACGCAGGTTGTCAATAAGTAGTTAATTTAACTAACAAAACCTACAAAAAAGTGGCAGTTATTCCAAATAACTTACTATTAACGTTCAAACTATTACCAAATAACACTCAACTTTATTTCTGCATATTTTATGATTACTATAAATATTATTTAGCGTTTATAGGAGGTGTTATGCCTTATCCAAATACATTATCAGTCAACACCTTACTTAATAAAGCAGTGAGAACACTGAACTTACCTACTGTTGTGGGCCAAGAAAAGCTTGCAAGTTTGGGGCAAGAAAAGTCCGTAAGCTCATTTGATGACGTGTCAAATAACGCGGCAAACCATAATGAATTAAATAATTTACAAACGGAAACTGCAGCCAGTGCTGAATCTAAGCCATTACCTATTAGAGACAAAATCCTTCATCACAACTTAATGACGACGTATCAGCCGCATCTATTGCATTATGCGATGAAAGGTATCGGCTGCTTACCAGAGGCAGTATTAGAAAGCCTAGTCGGTTATTTACATGGATCGACCGCCAAGCAATATGAGCATGTCGATGCGCATCTGCGCTTAATACTTGCGGTTAATAGCAAGCTGAAAACTCCGTTACAACTTGCAGAAATGGTCGAGCTGCGTAAACGATTTGCTGCTGACGCCGTTGCGATGCAAGCGCCAAAAGCATGGCAACAAGCGAGCTCTACTCTATTTAGCAGTATAAAACCCTTTGCTACAAAGGATGTAAATTCTGTCAATTGGCAAGACAAAACTATTACTAATGCCGATGATGACGATATGACTATTCGTTGCTATCAAAAGCAAGCAAGCGCCTCGGGCTTTAGTTTTAAGAAGAAAGCCAAACGCAATCCTGACCAAACCGTGATGTTGTTTTTTCATGGCGGTGGATTTTGTATCGGTGATGTCGACACTCATCATGAATTTTGCCATACCGTCTGTGAGCAAACAGGCTGGCCGGTCGTCAGTGTTGATTATCGTTTGGCACCTGAATTTCCTGCACCGACAGCGTTAAGAGATTGCATTGCCGCTTATGGATGGTTGGCTGAAAACTGTCAAACGCTTGGCGCCTTGCCTTCGCGTATCTTATTGGCAGGTGATAGTGCGGGCGGCGGATTATCGACCATGGTTGCCCAACAAGTCATCAGCCCGACTGCAGAAGCGTGGCATGACTTGGGTGCTGATGGTCAAAAAACTTTTGAGCTATTGCAGCGCCTGCCAAATCCAATGGCGCAAATGCCTTTATACCCTGTGACCGATATCGAAAATGACTATCCAAGTTGGGAGTTATATGGCGAAGGTTTATTATTAGACCACGCCGATGTGGCAGTATTCGATGCTGCGTGTTTGGAAAACAGTCCGCTACCACGCCAGCATATCCTGACTTCACCTATGCTCGGTGACAATAGCCAAGTCTGCCCTACCTATGTCGTTGCGGCAGAATTAGACGTCTTGCGTGATGAAGCTTTTGCCTATGCTAAGCAGTTAGAGAGCTATGGTGTCGCTGTTCAAACTTATACAGTCTATGGCGCGCCGCATGGTTTTATCCACTTTATGAGTGTGCATCAAAGGCTTGGAGAAGAAGTTCATTATATTATCGATGATTTTGCCAGCTTTGTACGTGAGGTTATCAGCACACAAGCATTATTAGCAGCATGATTAACTAAATAATAGCCATGAGTGATTGCTAAACATGGTTTAAAGTTAAGTTTGGTGGGCAGTTGAACAGGATAGAAAATAGAAAAATCAATTATGAATGGGCTGATTGCTATCAAACTGACTATTATGAGTCAGCTTTACCGATCAAAGTAATTAGCCAAATCTCAGAACGTGACCCTAAACGAAACGGTATACCCCAAAACCCATAACCTGAAGACACTACAAAGTGGCCTGTACCGATTTCTTCATAGCCATAACCTAAACGATTAATAGCATTGACGATAAAATTGGCCGGAAAAATTTGACCATTATGGGTATGTCCAGAAACCTGTAAGTCTATTGGTAACTGGCTATGTGCCATAATATCGCTCGGTCTGTGGTCTAACAGAATGACTGGCTCAGTCGTATTAACTTGAGCTAGCAGCTCGGTTGTCGCTACACGCTGGCGTTTATGATTATCAAAACGTCCTAGCAGCCAAATAGATTGGCCTTGATGCGACAGGCAAGTCACATCATCGTTGAGCAACTGCACGCCAGCATCTTGTAAAGCCTGACTAATCGGCTGCTCGTAACCGTATAAATCATGATTGCCTAATGTCGCATAGATGCCGTACGGTAAGCTGTTGATCAGTTTTGCTAAATTCTCTGCCATATTATAATCAGTGAATGCTTGCGTGTTGTCATCCATAATATCACCCGGCATCAGTAATATATTGGCTTGATGACGATTGATAAGAGCGTGCAATCTTGCAATAGCTTTATTGCCAAATAAGCGCCCCAAATGCAAATCACTGGCTACCGCAATACGCAGCGGATGGTTAAGTGGTTTATTAATCTTAATAGATAGCTTGCGCACCACTGGCACATAAGCGCTATATAAACTATAAATAAATAGCCCTATAAAAAATAGCAGCGCAAAAATTCGTAAACCAATAGCGAAGATTTCTGAATCATAAACTACATTGCTAGATACTTCACTTAAAAGCCAGAGCCCTGCATACAACAGACTGGTTGATAGAGCAGTCAGTATCATAAAATGCATCACCAACATCCAAGCGCTTATCCAGCGATAACTATTAGCAAATAACTTTATGACGGTAAGCAGCAACAGGATATTGGTAATCGCAAAAACTATTATCCATGGAACGGTGTGTAATGCAGGATGGCTCCAAGGCTGTAGCCACCATTCTAAACTCAGTGCCGCACCGAAACTAAATAGTTGTAGCAGCACAATAATGGTAATAATAAATGCATAGCGCATAACCAATCCTAGCAGTGCTATATGATGTTAATTAGTGATAGATAGCGCTTGTACTTTTAAATTAGCACTCTCTTAGTAGCTTTTTTTCTAATTACTGTGCTGCTTATTTTGCCGCCTATTTTGTAGACTGTAAGGTAATCATCCATATCTCAGAACGCGTACCCAATCTAAAAGGCACCGCACCAATACCATAACCTGAAGTCACCAAAAACTGCGTACCTTCTAGTTTCTTGGCACCATAAACCAGTGGCGTAAACCATTTTAGCAATATTGTTAAAGGAAATATCTGCCCGCCATGCGTATGCCCTGATAAATGTAAATCAATAGGCAAGCCTTTTATTTGTGCTAAATCGGCAGGGCTATGCTCTAAAAATATCACCGGTTTATCAGCCCTCACTTCACCAAGTAAATCTGTCGCGGCAGGGCGTGCAGGATCTGTTTCATCCGAACGACCGATTAATAACACCGAACTATCCAACCAGACACTTTTATTATCAATCAACTGAATACCGGCTCGTTCAACGGCTTTGGCAATGGCGACTTCATTACCAGAATAATCATGATTGCCCAAAGTGGCATAAACACCTAGCGGCGCTGTTAATTTTGATAAATGCTCATGCATATTGGTATCGTCATAAGCATCAGTGGAATCATTCATGACATCGCCTGCAATCACCACTACATCTGGACTTTGGGCATCAATTAACTTGACCATCTTATCTATCTGCCGATTGCCAAACCATCTGCCTAAATGCGTGTCAGATACCAAAGCAATTTGCAGCGGTTGCTTAAGCGGTTTATCTGTCGTTACTTGCAGTCGATGCACAACAGGTGAATAGGCATTAAATACTGCTACACCCACAATACCAACATAAACCACAGCAGTAACGGTTCTAATGAGCATTGGATGATATTTTTGCTTAAGGATATAAACATAAACCAAGGTAATGGCAGCGGTTATTAAAACTGCATAGAACATAAAACCTTGCAAAATGCTGACAACTAAATAGACATGAAAACGCTCGTGCCAAAACTCACTCAATCCGTAGAGCAGAAAAGCATTATTGATAATAAAAACGCTTAAGACTAAGCCGAATTTGACCAAGCGCCGTTTTGGTTTGATAAACCAGTACAATATCACGCTACTCACCATCGCGAGCAGCTGGGTAATTATAATAAAAGTCCACATAATAAAATAGAATCAACCAAAGACGGGCTTATAGTACGTCAATATTCTTACCTGTTGTAGACAGCATAATTATTTATTGAAACTTGATAAAAGCTATAAAAGAATATGGTCAAATTTTTTTCGTTTTAGGAAGTGGATTGTTTCATGTGAAACAATCGATTAGATAAGTTTATACTTGCTGCTCTAACGCTTGCTTAAGGGTTGGCTGTTTAAACTCAAAGCCCGCATCTAGTAATGCTTGTGGCAACACCTTTTGCCCATCAATCAGCAAGGTCGACATCTCGCCAAACATCAGCTTTAATAAAAATGTTGGTAAAGTAAAAAACGTCGGACGATGTAACCAAGCGCCAAGCGTCTTAGTAAAAGTATGATTGGGCACAGAATTAGGCGCGGTTAAATTATAAACCACGGCTGGTGTATCATTTGCTGTTTTCAAAATATTGCCAGTATTATTTAAATGAGCTTGCTGCTGACCAGTAAGATGCTGCTCGATAATAAATATCGCGGCCCTTACCCAATCTTCACGACTAATCCAACTCATAATTTGCTTGCCATCAGCCAATTGACCGCCAACACCCATCTTAAACGGTGTTAATAATTTGCTAACCATCCCGCCTTCAGGATGGATAACGACACCGGTACGTACGATGGCCACAGGAACGCCATAATCGGTGGCTTTCAATGCCAACTGTTCCCAAGCATCACATAATTTATGCGAAAAATCAGTGTTAAAATCACTGCTCTCAGTTAAAGGTTTATCGCCTTGTACGCCATACCAACCAATTGCTGAACCGCTAACCAGCAGTTTAGGCTTAGTGCTACTACGTGCCATAAAAGCAAGTAGCGCCTCAGTAGGCTTTACACGGCTGGCAAGCAGTTGCTCTTTACGCTCATCACTCCAACGCTTATCCGCAATGCCAGCGCCTGCTAGATTCAAAATAACATCAAAACTCTGATTCGATTTCGCTAGCTCATCATAAGTTATCATCTTAATATCGACAGGGTGCGCTTGGCTACTATCACGCGTCAGCCACGTAACCTGCACCTCTTTATGATCTTTTTGATAACGCTTGATAAGTGCTTCACTAAACGCGCTACCTAAAAATCCTGAGCCGCCACTGATTAGAATATTCATTATTATTTATCCTTATATATTCATCTTAAATTTTTATCAGTGTGACAAAAAACCTCCTACAAAAACAAGAGGTTAATTGTAGGTCTAAGGCTTAAAGCAGGAATAAGTATAAATATAAAGATTTAATGATATCAGCGGTTTAAGTAGTCAGTGATAAATAGGCAAAAAATAAGGTAACTTACCAATAGTTAGCGACTATTATAAAAAATCGTTAAGTTTTGAATGGCTGCTAACGAATCACGTGACCTGTTAAGGCATCGCTGATTTGGCTAGGCAATAGATAGCCAAGCGTCTCGCCTTTTAAATAGCCGACTTGTTCGTTTCTACTCATATTAGCTGAGGGTTTGAAATCGATTTTTTGATGAGGATTGATACTATTATCAGCGCTTAGAAAATAAGCCTGCGCTTCTGCTAATGACAAAGCAGGCGGCTGACCAGAAGGGTTACAGCTGGTCGAGACGACAAAACCATAAGGGTTGCGGACAGAAACCACTTGTTGACACAACTTCTGTACCAAAGGATGGTCGATAACTCGCACCGCCACACTATTATGAGCGCCGGTTATCCATGCGGGAATAGCAACAGGCAAGTTTGGCGCTAAAGGCAACAACCAAGTATGCGCCTGCTTAGTACTATCATTAGCATTAGAGTCGTTATGCCAGCTGTCTAATACTAACTGGCGTTGCTCATCACTTAGATAATCTAGCAATGATGTCAGTCGGCTGGCGCTATCGGTGACCACTATCATGCCCTTCTCTAGCGGTCGTTGCTTGATTGTCAAAAGCTGCTGTACCGCTTGTTTATTAAATGGATCACAGCCGATACCCCAGACGCTTTCGGTTGGATAAGCAAGCAGATGTCTGCCTTGAAGCCAAAGCGCAGCTTCAATGACAGAATCGGTAATGAGTGGTTTAGATGTAGACATAGCTGAAGGAGGAGAAAAGGGTGAGAGGATATAATACAACTTTAATGATAGGCAAAATAGTATGTTTAAAAATTTCTCAAAATCGCGTTAAGCTTAAAAAAGTTACACGCGCAAATAACGCCCACCTTGCATACTGATAACCCCTAACAATTCAAGCTCCATAAGCTGCCCAATCAGTTGCGGTGGCGTCAGGTTAGTAGTGCCTAATAATGCATCCAAATCTTGCCCCTGCCAGTCAAGCTGCTCATAAACCTGCGTTAAATGCTCAGGGATAACGATAGCATTGGAAGAAGATTTAATATTAGACTGCGGCGACTGACCAATAGTTGCGATAGAATTTCTGTCTTTATTTAGAGTATGAGAGATTTGGCTAATATTTTTTTGAGTACTATTTTCTTGAGGGCTACTAGCTTCTGCATTGTCCGATGACTTGTAGCCATGGCTTTGATAGCCCAATTGACTATTGATATCTTCGAGGACTTGCTGCGGATGATAAATCAAAGTTGCGCCCTCACGTATCAAGTGATGACAGCCTTCGGCATTACTATTATCGATATGACTTGGAATTGCAAAGACTTGCTTACCTTGCTCAGAGGTTAGGCGCGCAGTAATAAGCGAGCCACTTTGGATAGTCGCTTCGGTGACAATGGTCGCTAGACTGAGTCCTGCAACTAGGCGATTACGGCGCGGAAAGGTATGCTTATGTGGCAGTGTATGTGGTAACAACTCGCTAATAATACAGCCACCTTGCTCAATAATTTGACTAAATAATTTATCATGATGATTAGGGTAATTGACATCAATTCCTGTACCCATCACACCAACTGTACGACCTTGATACTCCGCATCAACTTGGGCCAAAGCGCCTAGGTGTGCGCGCTTATCGACACCCATAGCAAGGCCGCTAGTGATAATATAACCAGCTTGCGCTAAATATTGCGCCATATCAAAGGTGATTTTTTGTGCGTGGGCAGTAGGTTTACGGCTACCAACGATGGCGATTTGCGCTTGCTGCAAACGCGCTTTATCGCCGCGATAAAATAATAAGGGCGGTGGGTCATAGATTTGCGAGAGTTGCGCAGGATAATCGGGCTGATTTGCAAATAGCAGACCGTATTTGTTATCTAGCAATGCCTGTTGGATACTATCTATAGTGGCTTGCGTTTGCTCTGGATTTTCATGACGTTTGATATGCGTACTATGAATACCAAGCTGCCGCCACGCTTCTACTTTCGCACCCCAAGCAAGCTCTGCATTACCAAAAGAGGTGATAAGCTTATGATACGCCGATAATGACGCATTCACTTCAGTCCACAGCGCTAATACTGCTCGCTGCTCAGCGGATAAAAGAGAAGTGACTGCAGTCATAATCATCTAGCTCATCTAGTCTAAATTAGAGTGTGCATCTCAAAAATAAGCATTGCACTCATTATAGGTACGGTGGTGGTAATAACTGATCACCTACGTTAAGTGGTAGCTCAGAATCAAGCACATAAGCATAGCTGATATTGTCAAAGGTATTAAACACCATCACCATACCAGTTGGCTCGCTTGGCAAACGTACTGGCGTATCGTTATCCTTGATATCACGTATGACTGCGCCTTTTTGATAAACGGTCAATACATCACCAGGTTTAGCTCCATGTGTGCTACCTAAATTGATAGCAACCACACTACCTTTAGCGGCTGAACTGATAGAATCCATGACGCGGACAATCATACCGCCACGGTTGACGACAGCAGGCGCTGGATAAAATACTGGCGGGATAGAATTGTTTAATTCTACAAAAACGCGGTCACCTTCACGGACTTCTTTGCCATAACTGTCAATAAGCTGCAAGCTCGTGACACCGTTGGTTTCTGTAGAGGTGACCAAACCAGTAGCAACTTGGGTGACTTCTAGACCAATGATGTTTTGTGTTTTAGGGTCAACATACCTCTCGCCTTCACGGTAAACACCATAGCGCTGTCCAACGATAAGTGGTACGCCTTTGGCATAGACTTTATCGCCGCTCGCGGTAATTAGATTGCCTTTTTTCGAGGCTAAGATATATGGAGTGGTATTAAAATCTGCTGGATTAACAATGATGGTCTTATCGAGCCAATGCTGAATCGCAGACCATGGAATAGGTGGAATGCTATTAGCGGTCGACGTGACTGAAAGTGTGCTAGACACTACATTACCCGTTAACTGTTTCTCAACGCCCGCACAACCCTCACCTGTATCAACACCAATCAAAGTTTTACCTTTAATCACGCATAAGATAAGAATGTCGTTAGGGTAAATAAGGTTAGGGTTTTTGATTTGCTTATTGGTCGCCCAAATCTCTTTCCAGCGCCATGGGCTGTCTAAGTAACGCCCTGAGATATCCCATAAAGTATCGCCTTTTTTGACGATATAGCGATTGGGCGCATCCGCTTTAATGGTCGGCGGTGGATTATTAGCATGGGCAGTGGTCATCAGCATTGCACCACTAAATGTCGTCACCAATAGTGCTTTTACTATCTTTTCTAAGCTCATCTTCATTGTTATATCCACAATATGTACCGCTATTAATGCCATAGTTAGGGATATCTAAGTTTATTTTTTACGTCTATGGCTTATTTCTAATTAATAAGTATCAGAAAACATAAATGTAAAAGACTTAAAATACCGCTATCATAATGTCTATAAAGCAGCTATTCAGTATTATTAACTGATGTGATTGACGGGTTTGATTGCTAAAAAAGCGTCTAGCTTAATGATGACCTGCCGACGCTGTTTCTAATATTACAATTATATCTACCATAACACAATCATAAACACTTTATTACAATAGCGTAACCTTCAATTGGATATTAATTTCAACGAATATTCGATATATATGGTCTGACTACACTGGATTTGGCGTAACATGTTGGCGTATTTGCTCAGCGACCAATTCGGCATTATTATCTAATACCACTACGTGCTGCGGTAAATCCTCTAAGCCTTCGGTATGGGTTGGGCGGGCGATTTCTATTTGACCAATAGCCTCAACGATAGTATCCGCAAACTTAACTGGCAATGCCGTTTCTGCACAGACAATCACCTCGCCCTCGCGCTGCAATTCTTTAGCGACTTTAATACCATCAGCAGTGTGAGGATCGACTAGCTCACCATGCTGCTCATAAAGCGCTTTAATGGTTTGCAGGCGGTCACTATGGGTCGATTTACCCGCCGCAAAACCATAACGTGTATTAACCGCTTGCATCAAATCAGACAAGTCAAAACCTTGACCGGATTTCACTCCTTCAAATAACTCATGAACACGCGCGCTGTCTTTATCTAATAAGAGATAGACAAAACGCTCAAAGTTAGAGGCTTTAGAGATATCCATTGAAGGACTTGAAGTGATATAAGTTTTGGCAGTCGGACGCGGCTGATAAGCACCTTGATTAAAGAAGTCATTGAGCACGTCGTTCTCATTGGTCGCGACGATTAAACGCTCAACTGGCAGCCCCATTTCACGGGCGATATGACCGGCACAAATATTACCAAAGTTACCTGATGGTACACTAAAGCTAACTTTTTCATCATTATTCGTAGTAACGGCAAAATAGGCTTTAAAGTAGTAAACAATCTGCGCTAGGATACGACCCCAGTTAATCGAGTTGACCGTACCTAAGTTATAAGCGGCTTTAAATTCTGCATCTTGCTGTAATGCTTTGACGATATCTTGGCAATCATCAAACATACCATCGATGGCGATATTATGGATATTTTTATCAGTCAGGCTATACATTTGCGCGCGCTGGAATTCGCTCATTTTGCCATGCGGTGACAACATAAAGACTTCGATATTTTCTTTACCGCGCAGTGCATATTCCGCCGCACTACCCGTGTCACCACTGGTGGCACCAATGATCGTTATACGCGCGTCTTTTCTTTTCAGCACGTATTCAAAGGCGTTACCTAAGAATTGCATCGCAACATCTTTAAAGGCTAGCGTTGGACCATTCGACAAGCCTAAAATATACAAACCATCTTCAAGCTTGCGGACAGGAACAATCTCATCAGAACCAAATACCTCAGAGGTATAAGTGCGCTCAATAATATCCTGTAAATCAGTCGCAGGAATATCAGTGGCAAAACGCTGCATAATCGCCATTGCCAACTGTGGGTAGCTAAGCGCGCGCCATTCCGTAAGCGTCGCACTATCAATATTCGGATAGTGCTCAGGCAACATCAAACCACCGTCTGGTGCAAGACCCATTAATAACACATCACTAAAATCCATCGGCGTTGTCTGACCACGGGTACTGATATATTTCATTAGATTGTCCTGTCTACAATGAGATGATTAATTAAAACAGTTTATTCAGCAGTTTTTTGCAGCAAGGCATAATAAAAGCCATCGCCGCTTTCGCTATCTATTGGTAAGCACTGGCGACCAATCGCTTGTTCTATACCCCAATTGCAATCGTCGCTAAATTCAACGGCTACTACATTATTATAGTAAGTCATAAAATCCTGCATCTGCTCGACGTTCTCTTGCTTCAAGATAGAACAAGTGACATACAATAAATAACCACCAACTTTAAGTTGTGGCCAAAGGTTATGCAAGATATCAGCTTGTAACAATGCCGTTTGCTCGACGTCTTCTTCGGTACGCAAGATACTGATATCAGGATGACGACGAATCACACCAGTCGCCGTACAAGGTGAGTCTAATAATATAGCGTCAAATACGAGTTTGCTCTTTTTCTTGCCAGCCCCTTGCCATGTCGTCGCGTCAGCACAGACAATATTGAGCTCAATATTTTTCTCAGCTTGCTGCAAGTCATGCTGACTTAAGTTTAGGCGCTGTAAATTAGTATGAATACGCTCGATACGTGGCGCTTCATTATCTATCGCAGTCAGCTTTACTTTCGAAATCACAGTCGACGTTTCAGCATTGTCTTGTTTCACGTGAAACAACGGAGACTCATTTGAGCTGATTAATTCTAACCAATGAGCTAATTTACCACCCGGCGCGGCACAAGCATCTAAAATGCGGATCTCGTTGTTATTCGTGTCTGTATCGCCGTCTGCATCATCGTTTTTAACACTCAGCTTATTAAGTAGCGCACTACGGATAAGCGGCGCTGCAAGCTGGGCATGCATGTCTTGTACGCTAGCCGCCCCTTCAGCGAATTGCGGTAAGGCATTGACTGCGGTACTTTGATATAATCTTAACCCTTTGGTTAATATGCTATTAGCTGTGACTGTATCAGATGAGTTGGATAAATTAAAGCCACTTGTTAGCTCAACCAAATCCGCCTCAACTTCAGCTTCTACTAGTGCTTGCTGATAATCCTCTACCGAGGTAACCGCTGTATTCACGCGCAAAAACATAGGTGCAGGTTGACGTAGACCCTGCATCAGATCGTCATACTGCTCACTCCAATCTTGCTTAAGCTGATAGGCAAGCCAATTCGGTAAGCTGTGCTTTTTATCACACTTCTTACGGAACTTACTTGGGTTCTTAGCCACTTTACGCAAGATGGCATTAATTAAACCCGTCGCATGCGCAAACTCAATTTCTTTCGCTGCTTCAACCGTTTCGTGAATTGCCGCATGATCAGCCACTTGCAAATAGAGCAGCTGCGTCAAACCTACTTGAATAGTCGTACGCACTTCTTTTTCATCAATCGGGTTATCAGCCAGACTATCGAGTAAGCGCTCAAGGGCATACCATTGGCGCAACGTTGTGAGCAATAACGCATGAGCAAAACCTTTATCCCCATCATGCAAACTGTTTAATAGCGGATCAAGGACGCTCGCTAGCGACTGACCATTCTGAATCGCCAGTAAAGTGCGAATGACGCGAACGCGGACGCTACCATTCATGATAAGGTTGCTTGACGGTTTAAGCTTATTGTTTCTTGGCGCAGTACTGGTTTGTCTCATTAAATTGAATTTCCTTGACGCCTAATAGTTAGCGTCTTGTGCGATTTGGATTGTGTGTAGTTAGATTAAATTATTTCGTTTCTTTACTGAACTGGTCGCCATCATTGAGCTGATTTCCATGGCAAATTTGTTCGGCGCTCACCGGCTTGCTACCTGAAAACTGTAGCTGAGTAATAGCTAAAGTAGTAGCTTGTTGATCATGATTACTTTCTTTGCCACAAGCTACTAAAATCGCCTTGCGTCCAACGCTTATAACCGTGCCTGCTGGTTTATCGGTTAGCTGCGATGCATTCACAGGCAAGCTGGCTAAAATCTTGACACGCTGTCCTACCAAAAAAGTATAAGTACCAGGCCAAGGGGTTAAGCCACGAATTTGTCGTTCAATTTCAGTAGCTGATTGTGTCCAGTCAATTTCGCCTTCAGTTTTGACCAGTTTTTCAGCATAATTGGCTTGGCTGTCATCTTGTACTATAGCCTGAGCTTGATAATATGGTAAATCTTTTAGCACAGTAATAATGGCGGTCGCACCAAGCTCAGCGATTTTATCATGTAGGCTGGCAGCCGTATCATCAGACTCAATAGGTGCGCTGACTTTATAAAGCATGTCACCAGTATCGAGTCCTTTATCCATCTGCATAATAGTAATGCCAGTCTCACTATCACCTGCCAGTAATGCGCGGTGAATAGGTGCCGCACCGCGCCAGCGTGGTAATAAGGAAGCATGAATATTCAGGCAACCATAAGTAGGTGTGGTTAATACGCCAATCGGTAAAATAAGCCCATAAGCAGCAACAATCATCATATCTGGCTGATAACTACGCAGGGTCTCGCGCGCCGCCAACCCTTCTATGCTAGATTTTTTAAAGGTAGCAGGTTGTTCCACTACAATATCATTTGCCAATGCCACTTGCTTGATCGCCGACGCGGCCAGCTTTTGCCCGCGACCTGCCTTACGGTCAGGCTGCGTATAAACGGCAACGATATCTATATTAAGCGCTGATTGCTGCTTGATAAGCGCTTCAAGGCTAACAGCAGCAAACTCAGGCGTTCCAGCAAAGACCACTCTGAGTGGCTTAGCGACAGCCGGCACTGCGATTACGGCGCTTTGCTGAGGTTGAGTGGCGTCAGTAGATACATCAGTTTGTGCAGCAAGTGTGGTCATAGTCAGGCATTATTTATGGTTAATTTGCCTATTATAGGTGAGTTTGTGGTGTTGTGCCATGATTGTAATAGCAGCAATCATGCGCTACTAATGAGGCGTTTTATCTCTATAATAGTAAGTAAGCTCAGCTATTTATCTATCACATAAAGTATAGCCAGAAAATCTGTCAGATTTATCATTATTTTACGACGCGCTATCACACCGACTTACAGTCGATTTAGGGTCATGCTTTTATGCAACAATTTCAATCTCTACAACGCTTGCTGATTTTTTATACACTGACATTATTGGCGATGTTGACGGTGTATTACGGCACCATGTTTTATGAGATGAGGCAGCATAATGAGCAGCACAGTATAGAGAGCTTTTATTCATTAGAGCATGAGGTTACTGGACTTACTAACCCTACGAATGCTGAGATTAAAAAGATATTAGAAAAGCCTTTTTTAAAAGATATCAGCTATCAGCTAATTTTTATGAAGCCGTCTGGACAGACATATATTCACCGTCATACCCGTCCTAATGAACGGGAATTTACCGTTATCACCTTTCCCAATGTCATCACCTCACTACCTTCTAACAGCAATCACTATAGTGCCTATACGCTGAGAAATCGTAATTTGGTCGGTACCATTGAGCTCAAAAGTGGTCATAAAATTTACACGATATTGCGTCATGAGCCGCTTGATATTAATTGGATATCGTATCGCTATTGGCTACCTTTGATGATAGCCATTATGTTTTTCACCCTAGCATTATTATATACGCTAAAGCGCAGTGCTAATTGGCAACAATTGCTTATTTATACCGATGAGTTAAGTAGCCATGCCAAAGATGCTTACATCACGCCGCCATTTATTGAAAAGAAAACCACGGCTGAGTTTTTGCGCTTGGGGCATGCGCTCAGCCGTATCAGCTATCAGTTGCATAATAACCATCGACACATTACCACGCTAAAACACCGTCTAGAGCGTTTGGTTGATCATGCCCCACTGCCGATGCTAATGATTATGAGACACGGTCAAATCAGCTTTTTTAATCAGCGTTTTGAGCAAGTATTTGCAACGCCTTTTCAAAGCGATAGCCATTATCAATTGACCGACTTTGTCTTTGCTGAAGATGAGGCCACTCAGTCACTACTACAAAAATTGGCAGATTTGCGGGTCACGCGCACGCTGCTGGTTTATGGATTGCATAATAAAAAAGCTTATCAGTTGCATGTTACCCCGTGGTTTGGCGAGCATGGACAAGTACATGGCTTTACAGTACTGCTAAATAATATCCATGAGTTGGTCAATCAAAGCGAGCAATTACAACAACAAAACCAGCAGCTACAACGCCAACTTGATGATTTTAATACACTTAAATCAACCATGGGTCACGATTTACGCCTACCGTTAGAGGCAATGATTGACACCTTAGAGCCGATTGACCCCGAAACGTTAACAGTTGCTCAAAATGAGATTTTAAACACCTTAATTCAGACCAGTCATTCGATGCTTACCATGCTGAACGATATGCTAGATATCGGTGAGATAGAGGTCCGTAAAACACGCTTAAATATTAAAGCAGTCGATATTTATAAGCTTGGGCAAGAGGTCAGTCAGTCACTCATAGATAGAACTAGGCAGCAAGGGTTAGAGTTACTTTATTTCTTTACACCTAACAGTCCGCGTTATATTGATACCGACCATAAGCGCCTGCAACAAATCTTGCACAATCTATTAGACAATGCGGTTAAATTTACCAATTCTGGTTATGTGGCATTAACCATTGATACGGTAAGTAACGCAGAAGTATTGGCCACTAAAAACAGAACTTTGATAGGTGTTAATAAAGACCCTAACATTTCTAAAATCAATAAAGATAATAGCAGTCATGCAGCATACGACTGGGTTCGGTTTAGTATACAAGATAGCGGTATAGGCATCGATATAGCAAAGCAGCATCAGCTGCTGACTTATCTCAATCAGAACAGTAATAACAGCCAGAACAGCAATCAAGTCAATAACCCAAGCAGAAGTCAAAGCGTTAACTACATGCAAAGATATACGACTGAGAAAGGACTTGGGTTAAATAACGCCAATAGTTTTGCGCGATTACTAGGTGGTTTTATTGAAATAAAAAGTACGGTGACTAAAGGCAGTACTTTTAATCTTTATCTACCTTGCAAGCGTCCAAATTATCAGCCAATTTACCATCTTAATCCCCATCTAAGCCAGATTCATCTGCTTGCGGTAATCAAGCAGCCACTACGTGCCAAACATCTTCGCGATTTGTGTGCTTACTTATCTATACCAGCCACTATTTCGACCTTTATAGACAGAACAGCGCTACAGCAAATAAATGATAAATTGACGCAAGATGAGCAGAGACTTGCTCCTATTTTGCTACTAGATTATGAATATTATGAAGAAATCACGCTCGCATTATCGCCTCAAATAATCGCTGACGATAAAAATATAAAAGCTGAAAATGAATTAGAAGAATTAGAAAAGAAAGCACGCGTAGATATTGATAGACAGCAAGCTTTAAACAGCTTACTGGCTAATGCTTCATTGCCAAAGATATTAGTTAGCATGAAAGCTGAACGGCGCATTCCGTCTATATTGTTAGATAGATGTGATGGCTTTTTAAACAAACCGCTAGATGTGGCGTTATTACTCTCTGAATTATTGCGTTTGACGTTGTCCGTTAAACAAACCCTAATACAACCAGAAAATATTCAAGATAATACCAAAGATGAAACCAAACAGAACAGCCAAGAAAATACTAGCCAATTAGACGCAGTTATAAATGAATCTAACAGCGAAACTCTAGCGCCATTGATTTTAGTAGTAGAAGACAGTTTAACCAACCAAAAAATAGCCTGCAAAATTTTGGAAAAAATCGGCTATCGTAGTGTGGTCGCAGAAGATGGGCAGCAAGCGCTAGATAAATTAAAAGAGCAGCGCCAAGAAATTGCGCTTATTTTGATGGACTGCCGGATGCCAGTGATGGATGGACTACAAGCAACCCAAGCGATTCGCGCGCAAGGTGATGATATTCCTATCGTGGCATTGACGGCAAATAATACCGAAGAAGATCGCGCCGCCTGCTTGCAAGTCGGCATGAATGAGTTTTTAGCCAAGCCTATTAATAAACTTAAACTACAAGAGATTTTGCAAACGTTTATTAAAAGCTAGGGCGTGTCCTGAATTCAATCGATAGACATTACTTTAGACTTTAGCCGCTACTTCATAAAACCATTATCTGCCAAAAATGCCTCGGTAATCTTGCTCTCTGGACTGCTTGTATTTGAGCTATCCGCTTGTGATTTATTCAATAGTCGCTCTAAATAACGCGCCACGATATCCACTTCCACATTGACTTTATCACCTACCAACCAATGCTGCGCTATATTGGTCACTTGCGCGGTATGCGGAATGATATTCAGGGAAACGATATTGTCACGTACTAAATTAGTGGTCAAGCTGATGCCATCAAGGGTGATAGAACCTTTGGTCGCCGTGTAATGCGCCAACTCGTGTGGTATCTCAATTTCGATATAAAGTGAGCGCGCATCTTTTTGCAGCTTACTGACCACGCCTACGCCATCGACATGACCGGCGACGATATGCCCACCAAAGCGCGTGGTGGGTAGCATGGCTTTTTCTAAATTCACGATATAACCCGGCTTTAATGCCGCTAAAGCAGTACGAGCTATCGTTTCACGTGAAACATCAACAGAGTAATAATTACTGCCAAATTCGACCACAGTCAAACAGATGCCATTAGAAGCAATCGAATCTCCCAGTTTTACATCACTAAAATCCAAACCATCCGATTCTATCGTCAGACGGATATCACCGCCAGTCGGCTGCATAGATTTTACTTTTCCAACGCTTTCTATAATTCCGGTAAACATATCAACCTCTTTTCATTTTTTATTGCCGTTATAGGCAGAATATATTATTTGAACCTATTGTTTCATCTGAACTCATCAATCAATCCATCAATAATGGCAACTGTCAGCCTTTATGCTAGCCATGACATTTATTATATGCTTAACAAAAATAAGAATAATTATGGGATAAGTTGTGGATAACTAAGAATAATTCAACACAGCGTGGTTAAAACCTTGGTATTTAAATAGTTATCCACAGAAAGTCTATTTCTTGCTCAATTATTAACCAAGCTCAAATACTAGATGCAAGTATTTGATTTTGAATTAATTATTATAGAAAACCATTACAATAACTCCTCATAAGTTTCATGTGAAACAGAGTTATACACAGTTTCATGTGAAACCTCTGATAAATCATTATATTTATCCACACCAGTCGTTCATGAGTGTAATCTTGTGGATAAAGTATTGAAAAACAAGAGTTTCCGTTAGAAGGTTTATAAAGGCAGTAAGGTAAGCTTAATATCAGAATCCAGTTGCTCATGCCTTTGAATATCAAAACGCAGCTGCTGTGCTAAAAGTAACGGATTAATATCAACCATAGGCCGTGCTTGTGCTCCTAATAAGCAAGGCGCTTGATAAACAATGAGCTCATCCACCAGCTGCTGTTGTAAGAAGCTACCAGCCACGCTTGCTCCTGCCTCTACCAATACGTCATAACATTGATACTCAGTCACTAGGGTTTTTAATAACTCAGTCAAACTATCTTCACGCCAATATAGCGTATCTGCTTGAGTGCATAACTGATAGTCAGATTGCAAATCGTATTTTAGTCGCTCTCGTCTATCAAGTATCACCACCTTAGCAGATGGTATCTCCTCAGGCGCTATACCCAATCGGCTTGAACGTACGTTTAATTGAGGGTTATCGACGATAACGGTTTCGCTACCAGTGATAATAGCGCCACTCTGCGCGCGTAATTTCTGCACATCTTCACGTGCGGCTGTACCCGTAATCCATTTCGACTCTCCAGATGCCATTGCTGTACGACCATCAATACTGGTGGCAATCTTAAGTCTGATATAAGGCATTTGGCTGCGCATCGCCCTTAAAAAGCCTTTATTCAACGCTTCTGCTTGCGCTGTTAGCACGCCAACGGTAACAGCGATGCCCGCTTGTTCTAACAGTTCCACCCCGCGACCAGCCACTTGAGGATTAGGGTCGAGACCAGCGATGACTACACGTTTCACACCAGATTCAATAAGCGCTCGCGCGCAAGGCGGAGTACGTCCAGTATGACTACAGGGTTCTAACGTCACATAAGCGCAAGCACCCACGGCGTGTATACCTGCATCTTTTAAGGCGAAAACCTCAGCATGCGGCTGCCCAGCTTTAGGGTGAAAGCCTTGACCGACTACCTGGTCTGCTTGCACAATCACACAACCTACTGCTGGATTGGGGCGTGTCGTATACAAACCACGCTTGGCCTGCTCAATGGCAAGCATCATAAAATAGCGGTCTTTGGCATCTTGAGAGTGATTCGAGTTCGGCATAAAGGCGTACTTAATAGAGTTTGGAAAATGGTTTTTATAAATATTTAATAGTTCCAGAAAGTTTGAATTAAGAAAGTTATTCAATATTTAGTCAAATTTCTCGACTGATTAATATTTAAATCAGTCTATTTTTCGTTTGGGCGGATGTTAGCAATTTCTTGATGAAAGGCGTCGATATCTTGAAAGTCTCGATAGACACTGGCAAAGCGCACATAAGCGACATCATCGAGCGTTTTAAGCTCGCTCATAATAATTTCACCCAACACTTTACTGCTCACCTCGCGCTCACCCATTTGCCGTACGCGCTTTTCGATACGGCTAATCATTGCTTCTTGTTCATCAATAGTAATCGGACGCTTTTGTAAGGGTAACAAGATCGAGCGGCGTAGCTTGTCATTATCGTAAGGTTCGATTTTGCCACTCGATTTGATAATACGCGGCATCACTACTTCTACCACTTCAAAGGTCGTAAAGCGTTCCTGACAGCTATTACATGAACGGCGACGGCGTACTTGCGCGCCTTCAGCAGCTAACCGTGAGTCGATAACCTTAGTATCTGACGCATTACAATATGGGCAATGCATACGCTTTTCCTTAGTTTAATAATGAAGGCACACATAATTATTGATAAAACTAAATTTTCTAGAAACTGATATTTCTTATCAGGCAATTCAATATACAAAGAGCCTTTTGCTCATTATTTACCAATACAAAAACTACCAAAAATCTTACCTAATAAATCGTCAGCGCTAAATTCACCGGTAATCTCACCCAAACTATTCTGCGCTTGGCGCAAGCTTTCTGCGACCAACTCTCCCGCTTTAAATACCGTGAGCTGCTCATGCGCCTCTGCTAACGAATCAGCGGTACGTCTTAGCGCGTCTAGATGACGCGTACGGGCGATTAAGCTGTTTTCTGGCGGATGAAAACCTACTTTAGCACATAAGCTTTCGACTAAGTCATCAATCCCTGCCCCTGTTTCACATGAAACATTGACCTGTTCGTAGCCACGATTTTTTATTTCAGCCTGCGAAATAGACGTTATTTCTTTGCTGCTATTATCGTTTAATAAATCGCTTTTATTGGCAATAATCAGTAAGCGCTTGGCTTCTGGCAACTCACCGAATAACTGCTCAGCGAGCTGTAGCGGTGTGCTGTCACTTTCAAGATCACGAGTCACATCATAGACCATCAGCAGCATATCAGCCTGCGTGATAGCCGTACGAGCACGTTCAATACCGATACGCTCGACCGTATCCTCTGTCTCGCGCAGACCTGCCGTATCGGTTAGATGCAACGTCAAACCATTAAGAACCACGGTTTCTTGCAGGGTATCGCGCGTTGTCCCAGCCACATCGGTAACGATAGCACGCTCTTGCCCTGCCAGACGATTCAGCAAGCTTGATTTACCAGCATTTGGTCTACCAGCAAGCACCACATGAATGCCGTCGCGTAATAGCTGACCTTGCTTAGCGGTCGCTAGCACTTGCTGTATTTTAGCTTGTGTTTGCTCAAGCTTATCTTGAATAACCCCATCAGATAAAAAATCAACGTCTTCTTCATCGGGGAAATCAATCGCTGCTTCAACATGTAAGCGCAGATGAATCAACTGCTCTAATAACTGATTAATTTTTTGTGAAAACTCACCGCTAAGTGAGCGAATCGCACTACTGGCAGCGGCGGCGCTGGTGGCATCAATCGCGTCAGCGATGGCTTCTGCTTGCACCAAATCCAATTTATCATTATCAAAAGCACGGTAAGAAAACTCCCCTGCGCTCGCTTGTTTTGCGCCCAATTCAAACACCCGCGCTAGCAGCTGATTTTGCAATATAATGCCACCATGACCTTGCAGCTCAATCACATCTTCGCCAGTGAACGAGTGCGGACCTTTAAAGTACAGCACCAAACCTTCATCAATGGTTGTACCATCAGCCTGATAAAAACGGCAAAAACTAGCCATACGCGGCGTGAAAGCCGACTTACCAGTGAGCTGACAGGCAATATCATAGGCACGTGCGCCCGATAGACGAATAACACCAACGCCACCACGCCCAAGCGGTGTTGCAATCGCCGCGATAGTCGGAAGGCGAGATAAATTAGAATTTTTAGGTGACTCATCTAAATTATCAGCGGCTAGTGCCATCTCTAAAGAATCCACAATCACTCTCAATAAGTAAAAACCCCATTATAGACGGCTTGACGCATACTGACAAAGCAAACTTTAATAAGCTGTTTTCTAAAAAATTAGAATATGGCGGTTTTCGTCAGTCATTAATGGAAGAAAATACTAAAATTTAGTACATAAAAAAACCACCGCCGTAGCGATGGTTTTTTATCAATTTAAAAGCTATTTAATCTAGAACCTTAACAGTACGACGTTTTTGCTCTTCTTCAACTTTACGGTTGATTAAGTACTGCTGCGTCATACTGAATAAGTTATTCACAGTCCAGTATAAAACCAAACCTGCTGGGAAGAACAACATAAACGCGGTGAAAATAATCGGTAAAAATTTCATCACTTTCGCTTGCATTGGATCAGCTGGTTGCGGGTTTAATTGCTGCTGCACAAACATCGACGCACCCATTAGCAGGGGTAAAATGAACCACGGATCCATCGCTGATAAATCTCGAATCCACAAAATCCAAGGCGCATGACGGAGCTCAACACTTTCAACCAATACCCAATATAGCGCTAAGAAAATCGGCATTTGCATTAAGATAGGTAAGCAACCCGCCATCGGATTGACCTTTTCTTCTTTATAAATGGCCATCATTTCTTGCGACATTTTCATACGATCGTCGCCGTGCTCTTCTTTTAATATAGCAAGCCTTGGGGCAATTGCTCGCATCTTCGCCATTGAGTAGTAGCTTTTATTAGAAACCCACATCAAAGCGATTTTAACCAGCAGCGTCAACAGGATAATTGACCAGCCCCAATTACCGATGACTTTATGAATACCATCCAAAATCGCAAACAATATCTTTGATATTGGCCATAGCAATCCATAATCGACGGTTTGGTTCAGTCCTACCGCAACTTCTTTTAGCTCCGACTGGACCTTTGGACCCGCGTACAAGGTTGCTTTTAAGGTAATTTGCTTGTTTGGCGCCACATTAATAGGCTGGCTGTTAAAGCCAATAAAGTAATCATTACCTGTTTCACGGCTAAAGAACTTACCAGTAAAGTTTTCAGGCGTCCAAGCAGAAACGAAGTAATGCTGTACGATGCCCACCCAGCCTTTATCACTGCTAGTGGTCAACTCACCATCATTAAACTTACCAAACTTCAGCTTATTATAAGGATCGTCAGGTGTGCCCCAAGCGCCGCCCAAATACGTCGCCATGCTTAGCGCGCCTTTATCAGACATCCCAGGATCTTTACTATCGTCACGCTTTAACTGCGCAAACATCTGCCCTTGCCATGAATTGGCAGAAGCGTTTTGGATTTGATAGCTAATATCAATCGGATACTTATCTTGAGTGAAGGTAAAGGTTTTAGTAACCGTCACACCGTCTTTTTGATAAGTAAGCGGTACGGACAAGGTTTGCTGACCCTTTTCCATCACATAATTGTTAGCCGTGTGGCTGTAGGTGGCGCGACCTTCTGCGGTATCGATACCGTTTTGACCAATCAGACCCGACTGAGCCACGTAAACGCGATTGCTGTTATTTTCTAGCAAGACAAAAGGCTTATCGCTATCGAGCGTCGCATCATACTGCTTTAGCGCCGCGTAAACGATATCACCGCCTTCTGGATTGATTTTGATGTCATAGCGATCAGTCGTGACCGTGATTAGGCCTGTATTTTCAGCAGGTGTCGCTGTTACAGTACCGGAATCAACTGGCAATGTCTGTGTTGGAATATCGCCTGCTGCACCAACCGTAGAAGGAATATCAGCTCCTACCGAGGTTGCAGTTTTTGGCACCGTGTCTACAGCTGGCGCATCGGCATAATCATCTCGCCATGCCAAAATCAGCAGATAAGCGGTGATTAGCATCGCAATGATGATCATCACCCGAAATATCTTTTGCATAAACCTTTCCTAGATTAAAAAATTAGGGAATGAAAAATCAGGCATGTATCATGACCACCACACAGTATCAACCCCTGTTCTCAGCGGTAATATCAGCAGTCAATCACATAAAATGTTCATCATTTTACTAAAAAACCACTCTAAATGATACCAAGAGTGTGGATAACTTGTGGGTAACTCCATAGATATCCACAACTGCCCAGTGCATAACAAAACTCAAATCAATTTCATCAACTGATTTAGGCGTGAAACATAGCTTGTCGTATCTCTAAAAACACATAAACCTTGGGCTTTGACGCTAGCAAGTGCGATAGGGGGCAAATATTGATAATAATAAGAAGATAAAGGTAATGGCACAAAATCAACGCCATGTCCGCCTAACGGATGACAGCTGCTAATACGTTTTAATAACAGCCAACTGCCTGACCAAACCCCATGCCACGCTAAAGCTTGTTTACCATAATTTGAGCACGTTGGATAATAACGACATCGAGCAGGTAAAATAGGACTAATTATCTTTTGATAGAAAACAATAAAATAATAAAATAAAATATAAAAAAAATTATTTATTGTTTTCAATAAATATTTCATTCTATTTTCTTTCTATTTTTTTAAAAATATTATTAATTTCATTAATCAATTCTTTAGTACTTAAATCTTTTATAGATTTTTTGACAATGAAAACAATATCTTTGTTTTCTAAGTTACTAGCTTTTACGCGAAATTGCTCACGTACTTGACGTTTGATTAAATTTCGCGCAACAGCAGTAGGTACTTTACGTTTAGTAATCGCCATACCGACTCGAGGTTGCTCATGAGTATTGGTACGTACAAACGCCATTAGGTGGCTCTGATGAAGCTTACGCTCAGGTGCATCAAATACCTCACGGAAGGCAGTAGGCGTGAGTAGGCGCTGCGCTTTGGTGAAGCGAGCATTAGGTAGGTCTGAAACAGTATTAGACATAGTACAACCTAGTGTAGGAGCTAATAATATTAGCAGAAATAATAGCGTAGAAACGAAGGTAAATTATAGAGACAAAAAAAGCGCCGATATGGGCGCTTTTAATATATGACTAAGTGTCAGTTGTGATGATTGACGATCGCAATCTATAAATAATAGATACACAACAAGCACTAACAGCCATGCTTATCGCAATCTACTGATTATACAGTAAGGCGATGACGTCCTTTAGCGCGGCGACGAGCTAAGACCTGACGGCCTTTTTTAGTTGCCATACGAGCACGGAAACCGTGAGTACGTTTACGCTTGATCACGCTTGGTTGGAATGTACGTTTCATAACTCACCTATCAAAATAATGGACTAAATTCGTAATAGCGAAGGATTATACCACTACACAGTATTTTGGTCAATAAACTAATTGAGCTCATGTTTTTACATGATGGGTTTTATAACAGATAAAATGTTTTCAAAGTTATTCATATTTACTTATTTGGTGTTAAGGATATTAATCGTTACTAGCTCTATTTAACTTCTTAGAAAATCTATTTTAGTTTTTGAGTGATGGAAGTTATCCACAGTTTGTTTCGGTCTCTATAATAATTAATTATTAATATAGATATAGATATTGTTGTTGTTGGGAGCGGTATTATCTGTGGTTAAGTCTATTTTTCTCTTTAATATCAAAAAACTAGACTATGGGTAAGGTTGTGGATAACCTGTGGGTGAAATATGGATAACTCATGTTGTTTACTTATCCACAAAACTATCCACAGTCTTATCCACAAAAAACAAGGTGTTATCCACAGGCTGTTTGTGTTAGATTAGCCCCCTAGCTGGTGTATGATTTTAAGTAATCTCACCGTAGAGACTTTTAGTTGAGAAACGAGAAGCTCTACGGGTAAAAATTCAGTGATTTTCACAATAAAAAAAGTTGTTTTTTGACCAATTATTTTGGACTATGGGGTTAGTATTTTTCATGATTGATACAGCAACTATTTGGGATAAATGCCTAAATGATCTACGTTATCACGTTAAAGACAATGTCTTTACGATGTGGTTGAGACCATTATCCGCGCATCAAGAAGCCAATAGCTTGATTATTCTTGCTCCTAATGATTATTTTGTAACCTATATCAAAAAGAATCATTTGCAAGATATCCAGCAGCTAGTCACTAAACATAGCCAAGGTAGTATCGAAGAGGTTATTGTACGTGTTGATAATGCTGGTCGTGACATAGATGACATCAATCAATCACAGTCAGGCTCATTGTTTGAAGACGATAGACCCTCCCCTTCCCCTGCAGATCACAATTTCCAAACCACGCATAATAATATTGCTAGAGCCGATATTGATGCCAATATGCGTCATGCAGAACTGATTGAGTCTGCCGATGCCAAATCATTAAGCTATCTAAATCCTGATTTTACCTTTGAGACCTTTGTTACTGGTAAGTCTAATAATCTGGCTTACAAGGCTTGTTATGAGCTTGGAAAGCGCCAATCAAAAAATCGGCACAATCCTTTATTTATATATGGACCTTCTGGTTTGGGAAAAACGCATTTAATGCATTCTGTAGCGCATCGCTATTTAAAAAACAATCTAAGCTTTTATTATTTCACTTCTGAAAAATTTATTAATCAATTGGTTTATTCATTAAGAAATAATAAAATTGAAGATTTTAAAAAGAAAATAAAAAAAGTAGATTTATTAATTGTAGATGATATTCATGTATTAGCAGGAAAGACAAAAAGTAGTAATGAGTTTTTGACTTTGTTTGCAGACTTTACTAGCGGTGACAAACAATTGATTTTGGCATCAGATCGCCATCCATCACAAATGACGGAGTTTGATGAACGTTTTAGATCGCGCTTTTCGTGGGGCTTAACGGTTGCGGTTGATCCTCCTGAGATTGATACACGCGTGCAAATATTACAAAGAAAAGCCGCATCGTACGGAATGAGTCTTCCTAAAGAATGTGCCTTATTTATTGCTCAAAATGTGGTTTCTAACGTCAGACGTTTAGAAGGTGCGCTAAATCAAGTATTTGCCAATGCCAATCTAACCGGCGCGCCCATTACGCTTGAGATGGTGCAATACGCGCTAAAAGACATCGTTGCGATGCGCGTACAAGCGGTAAATATGGATAATATTCGCAAAGTAGTCGCTGAATATTACGATATTACGATCAAAGATATGATGGGACGAAAACGTACGCGCAGTATTGCAAGACCGCGTCAAATTGCAATGGCATTGTCACGCGAGCTAACCAGTGATAGTTTTCCTGAGATTGGGCAGTCATTTGGTGGTCGCGACCATACGACAGTGATGCATGCTTGTGATAAAGTAAATGAGCTACGCGCCGCCGATCCGGCGTTTGATAAGGATTACAAAACCTTAGCTTTGATGTTGCAAGCAGGTTAACAGCTTGTGGTGTGACGATGTTGTTATGAGCAGTCATAGTTTATAATAATTAGATTATCAGCAGACATAAGCTGTATGGATTATCATTAGTAGACAGGGTATTATTGAGCAATCACTTTAAGACCATATAATTTAAAATCATATAATCTAAGACCATATAAAAAATCCTTTTAATAAGAGCAACTAATAAACAAGAGTAACTAAGCATGCAATTATCGATTAATCGAGAGTCGTTATTAAAAGCTATTAACTTGATCGCCAAGGCTGCTGACAAGCGCCACAATATGGTTATTCTGGGTAATATTAAGCTTCAGTTGTCTGAATCAGCGCTGATTTTGACCGCATCTGATTTAGAAGTAGAGCTGACATCGACGTTGAAATTGCCTGCTGGTGCTTGTATTGAAGCCGGTACAACGACGTTACCTGCGACCAAACTTAAAGATATTTGTAAATCACTGCCGTCGCAAGCGCAAGTCAATCTTACCACTCAAGAAAATGAGCGTTGCTTGTTGACCAGTGGCAAAAGTCGTTTTACTTTAGGGACATTACCTAGCGAAGATTATCCAAGCCTTGGTAATCCTGAAAATATCACGCCTTTGACCATTAGTCGTAGCCGTTTAACCGACTTGATTCATAAAACCCAATTTGCGATGGCTATCCAAGATGTCCGTTATTATCTAACAGGTATGTTGTTTGATGTTTCACAGCAGCAGTTGACGACGGTTGCAACCGACGGCCACCGATTGGCGTTAGCACGTAGCGTTATTGACGTTAGCGCAGATTTAAATATGCAGGCGATTTTACCACGTAAAGCTGTAATTGAGCTTGAGCGCTTAGCTTCTGAGCTTGGCAAGATGTTAGGTGATAAAGACAATGCAGTCACACTAAGCTTTGGTCGTGAATTCTTGCAAGTTAGCTTGCCGTTTGGTGATGTGGATAGTGCAGGGCAGGTGAGTGATAACTTAATGGTGACCTTTACCGCACGTCTCATTGACGGTAAATTCCCTGATTATCGCCGCGTTATGCCAAGCAATACCGATAAATTGGCGTTGTTTAACCAAGAAAAAATGACTGATGTGCTGCGCCGTGTATCGATTTTAAGTAATGAGAAATCTCGTGGCGTGGTATTTAACTTTGCCAGTGATGGTATGGTAGAAGTACGTGCCAATAACGCTGAGCAAGACGAAGCAGTTGAGATGATACAAGCGAAGTATCAAGGAGAACCAATGGAGTTGTCCTTTAATGCCGCTTATCTACAAGACGTGCTTGGTGTCATCCAAGGTGACTTACAAATGCATATGAGCCAATCAAATGCTTCAGTACTGGTCAATCAGCTCAATGACGACTTCCATCAGTATGTCATTATGCCAATGCGCATATAGTGCGATTCTATTATAAAATTATTTTTTTTAATAAACTTTTGCCTGCTTATTAGTAGGCGGTAATATAGGCGGTTATCACTGTTATGATTGAACGTCTACAAATTTCAAACCTGCGTAATCTAACTCAAGTGAATCTACAATCTGCTGCTTGCAACGTTATTATCGGTACAAATGGCAGTGGTAAAACATCCTTACTTGAAGCGATATTTTTGCTTTCAAGAGGTAAAAGTTTTCGTCATCATCAGCCTAAACGCTATATTCAACATCATCAAAAATACGCAACGGTGCATGCTAGGCTCAATGACAGCAGTACCTTGGCTATCCAAAAACAAGCCGATGCGACGACGGTTCTACGTCTAAATCAAACCACGGTTTATAACCAAAGCATCTTAACTGAGCAGCTACCCACACTACTGATAGATCCATCGACGATGGATATGCTAGAGCAGGGTAGTGCCAGTCGTCGGCAGCTATTAGATTGGCTAGTGTTTCACATGAAACAAGGTTTTCACCCACAGTGGGTAGCCTATCAACGTTTACTAAAACAGCGCAATAGTTTGCTAAAAAAGAGCCGCCATCTAACACAGGTACAGCTTGCTGAGCTAAAATCCTGGGATAAAGGGCTTAGTAATCATGCTGCGCTTATTCATCATTACCGTGAGCGTATCTTTACAGAATGGCAGACTTACTTTGCTGATAGTATCGCGCAATTATTGCCTGCCTACGCAGAGCAATTAAGCCTGAGCTATAATGCTGGCTATGACGCCAGTGTAGCGCTTGAGGTGCAGCTTAACGAGCGCTTAGAACAAGATTTACAACTGGGTTATACCCGTATTGGTAACCATCGTGCTGATATTCATGTACATTGGCGCTCTAGTGATTTGTCAGAAACGACAAGTGATGATAAAAAGGATGTTAGTTCGAATCCCACCGCAAACACAGACCTCAATACCAAACTACCAATTTTAAAAGAACAAGCGGCCAATGTGTTGTCTCGCGGTGAGAAAAAATTGTTAATTACCGCTCTACGCTTATCACAATTGCCGTTATTGCTTAATGACGAAAAGACCGCGCTTGCTATAGAAAAAAATACTAATAGTACGACTCTATCAAACGACCATATGAAATCAAGAGCCACGCCAGTGGTGCTGCTCGATGATATTACAGCAGAGCTAGATGATAGGGCGATAGATATTTTATTATCGACGTTAGCGCAGCTGCCATGTCAGGTGTTTATGACCAGTTTAACCGAAGATATTTTGCCGTTGGTGCATAAGTATTGGTCAGAACCTAAGATGTTTCATGTGAAACAAGGAAGTGTGACACTTTTATGAACAACAATTTATAAAAGTCATTTCCAATGACCAATATCAGCTGAATTTGCGCTTAATTCTTAGCATATGTTACTTATATTCCCCCTCAATTATCATTATTCTGCTTATCTTTTTAGCAAAGTAATGACCATCCCAAAATACTTGCTCAATATCGATAAAACTGTCAGTAAACAGTGACTTAGCGGCGAAAAAATGCTAAAATAGAGCTTTATTTTTGTCCTATTATCAGCAAGTTATCTTACAAATTTTCATCAGTATTGTTTAAGGTTTTCTTAACACTTATAAGTACCTAAGTGTTTGATAAATATATGCTTAATTTTACTTGTCTTTAACGATAGGTAAAATAAAATAGAAGCAGATATGAAAAACGGTGATCTAAAAATAGATTAGGCTTAGAGCTGATTTTATAATCCTTTAAACAACATCTGATAACGTTTTAGCGAATACTATAACTAAATATTTTAACCCTAAACGTTAAATCTAAGATAACGTCATTCAGTATTGCCGCCGTGGTGAACTGATGACAAATAGCTGACGATGGCTAGATTAAGGAATGCACATGAGTGATTCATTACCTACCGACCACGAGCAACTGATGCCAGACAATGCTCTAGATACTATTGCACCCGCTGCCGTCCCTCAAGGATTACCCTCTGATTATAGCTCCAAAGATATTCGTGTATTGCGCGGATTAGAAGCGGTGCGCGTACGTCCTGGTATGTATATCGGTGATACCGACGATGGTACCGGCTTGCACCATATGGTCTTTGAGGTGGTGGATAACTCGATTGATGAGGCGTTGGCTGGTCATTGTGACCAAATTGACATTATTATCCATGAAGACGAGTCTGTCAGTGTCATGGATAACGGTCGCGGTGTCCCTGTGGATATCCATCCAGAAGAAGGGGTGTCGGCAGCACAGGTTATTATGACCGTACTGCACGCCGGTGGTAAATTTGATGACAACAGTTATAAGGTATCAGGCGGTTTACATGGCGTCGGTGTTTCTGTTGTTAACGCCTTATCTAAAAAGCTTGAGATGAATATCTGGCGTGAAGGCTATCATTATCATCAAACTTATACCGATGGCGTTCCTGATGCTGATATTCAGCAGATGGAAGCGACGAATAAAACCGGTACCCAAATCCGTTTTTACCCAAGTAATGATGTCTTTACAGGCACTATCTTTGAATATGATATTTTAGCTAAACGTCTACGTGAGCTGTCTTTCTTAAACTCGGGTGTGCGCATTGTTTTGACCGATGAGCGTATCGATAAGCGTCATGAGTTCGAACATAAAGGCGGTCTGTCAGAATTCGTCAGCTATATTAATGCCGGTAAAGACGGCATCAATGATGTCTTTCATTTTGTCAGTGAGCAAGATGACGGCATTAGTGTCGAAGTGGCGCTACAGTGGACAGATACTTATAACGAAAAAGTATTGTGCTTTACCAATAACATCCCGCAGCGCGATGGTGGCACGCATTTATCAGGCTTCCGTTCGGCGCTGACACGCGTTTTAAACAGTTATATGGACCGCGAAAACTTATTTAAAAAAGAAAAAGTGGTCGCGACTGGTGATGATGCGCGTGAAGGTTTGACGGCGATTGTTTCTGTGAAAGTGCCAGATCCTAAGTTCTCAAGCCAGACCAAAGATAAGCTGGTTTCAAGCGAAGTAAAATCTGCTGTTGAATCAGCAATGCATGATAAGTTTAACGATTATCTGTTAGAAAATCCAAGTACTGGTAAAGCAATCGCTAGTAAGATTATCGATGCTGCCCGTGCCCGTGATGCGGCGCGTAAAGCCCGCGAGATGACACGTCGTAAGACCACGTTAGACATCGCAGGTTTACCGGGGAAATTGGCGGATTGCCAAGAAAAAGATCCCGCATTGTCAGAGCTTTATATTGTGGAAGGTGACTCTGCTGGCGGATCAGCAAAGCAAGGTCGTAGCCGTAAGACCCAAGCAATTTTGCCGTTAAAAGGTAAGATTCTTAACGTTGAGCGTGCTCGTTTTGACAAAATGCTGTCTTCTGCTGAAGTGGGTAACTTGATTACGGCGCTTGGTTGCGGCATTGGTCCGGATGAATATAATCCTGACAAAGTACGCTATCATAAAATTATCATCATGACCGATGCGGACGTTGATGGCTCGCACATTCGTACGTTGCTGTTAACCTTTTTCTTCCGTCAAACGCCAGAATTGATTGAGCGCGGTTATATTTATATCGCTCAGCCACCGCTATACAAAGTGAAAAAAGGTCGTCAAGAGTTGTATTTAAAAGATGATGAAGCCCTTAAAGCATATTTATTATCATCAACGATTGATAATACTAGGCTGCATATCAGTGCTGATGCGCCTGCCATTACTGGGCAAGCGCTTGAGACGTTGTTAAATGACTATAACCAAACCCAGCTTATCAAAGCTCGTTTGCAGATTCGTTATCCAGCGGTGTTATTGGATGCGCTGACGCATACGCCAAAGCTCAGCACCGATATGACCTATGATAAGTCAGCGATGGAAGCGTGGAAAGCATCATTACAAACGCAGCTTGAGCACTTCGGTAGTGATTTAAATCCTGAGATTGAACTGATCAATATACATGCGCCGCAACCAAAAAATATGGATGCTGCTGCGGCTGATTTATTGGGTATGAGACCTGTCATCGAGCCTGAACAGAGCGTCGCGTTAGATAATGACGGTGAAGCTCAGTCTATTAAAGCCCAATGGTTGCCACGTATTACCCTTTATGTGCATCAACTGGCGCATCATTATCTGCTAGATGCCAGCTTTATCAATTCAGGCGAGTATACCAAGCTGCTACGCTTATCAGCTGAATGGAATACATTACTTGCAGAGGATGCCTTTATCCGCCGTGAAGCAACTGTAGGTACGATCAAAGACATCCCAGTACGCGACTTTGATTATCTATGGCAGCAAATGATGCTTGATGCGCGTCGTGGTCTGGCGATTCAGCGCTATAAAGGTCTGGGTGAGATGAACGCTGATCAGCTGTGGGATACCACGATGGATCCTGAAAACCGTCGTATGTTACGCGTAACGATTGAAGATGCGATTGCCGCTGACCATATGTTTACCTGCTTAATGGGTGATCATGTCGAGCCACGTCGTATTTTCATCGAAGAGAATGCGTTGACAGTATCTAATTTAGATATCTAAACTGGCTGTGAAAAGTTGCTTAATGATTATTAATTGATTAATAAAAACCACCGTCTTGGCAATCAAGGCGGTGGTTTTTTAATGTTAGAGTTGTTTCACGTGAAACTTATGGTAATAAGCAAAAAGAAGCGAAGAATAAAATGATTGAAGTCATATTACTTGCCATTGCGCTTGCGATGGATGCGTTTGCCGTCGCGATTGGGCTAGGGGCTAAATCGCAAAAACAAGATAAGCAGTATGTGCTGCGCTTAGCCATTTATGCTGGTTTGTATTTTGGTATCGCGCAGGGCGTGATGCCACTGATAGGTTATTTATTGGGCGCAGCCTTATTAGGCTGGTTGGCTGCAGCTGCACCTTGGATTGGCGGATTTATTCTTGTCGGTCTTGGTGGCAAAATGCTTTATGAAGTGTTTTTAGGAGATGGGGAAGAGGCTGTAGATAAGGCGCTGCATATAAATAGTGATGCAGTTTCCATAAGTGAAAGTATAAAGAAAAACATCAATCATCGCACCATGTTTACCCTTGCGATTGCGACCAGTATTGACGCAATGGCGGCAGGGTTTACTTTAAACTTACTGGCGCTTAATGCATGGTTAGCTTGTTTAATTATCGCTATTATCACCGCTGTTTTTAGCATCTTTGGTATTTACTTGGGTAAAAAATCAGGTACGCATCTTGAGGATAAGGCGGAAGCACTTGGTGGGCTGGTTCTTATAATTATTGGCTTAAAAGTAATGTTTTTCAGCTAGTTTATTAACTTCTATCTTTTACTCTATAAAAAAACACCGCTTTGTTTATCAAAGCGGTGTTTTTTTTGTTTCACGTGAAACTATAACCGTTCTATATTAATTATTGTTTATTCTTCGTCAGTATCAAAACGCCATGCCAATATACGCGTGCTTTTTTGACCTTGGCTCATCTCTATGATACGCATTTGGGCAACACCAAGTTGTTTTAATAGCAATTGCATTGGTTTCACGTTTTCTGATTTTGACACTAAACTTGTGAACCAGCCAACATGCTCAGCAAAGTCTTGACTCTCTTTTGCCATCTTGGTTAAGAAGGCAATCTCACCACCCTCAGACCACAGCTCTTTATGCTGACCACCAAAGTTTAGGTTTTGCGCGGCATTGCCAGACTTTGTTGAGCTACGGCTAATTTGTGCGTTCTCATTCTTACCACGATGTCGTTGCAAATTATGCTGCTTACGACTATTGGCTTCCATCGCTTCTTCCAAAGAGGCGTGGAATGGAGGGTTACAAACCACCACATCAAAGTAATCTTGGCGACCGATGATATTTTTAAAAATGCGCTTAGGCTCAGGTTGTAGTTTTACTTTAACTGCGCTTTTGAGCTTTGGATTGGTTTCACAAATCAGCGCTGCAGTATTGACCGATATTGGGTCAATATCGGTGGCGGTAAAGCGCCAGCCATAACTTTGACTACCAACAATAGGATAAATAGCACTGGCACCGGTACCGATATCAAGGGCGTGAATTTCTTTGCCAGTTGGCGGCGTATTCTCTTTATTAACATGCGTGGTTTGCGCGAGTAGGTCAGCAATATAATGAATGTAGTCGGCACGACCAGGGATCGGTGGACAGAGATAACCTTCAGGAATATCCCAAAATTTAACCCCATAATAATGAGCTAGTAACGCCTGATTAAGGACGCGCACGGCTGCACTGTCCGAGAAATTAATCGTCGACTCACCTTTAGGATTGGTAATGGTGTGCTTAGCAAGCTCAGGTAAGGCACGGGTCAATAATTCAAAGTCATAGCGACCTTGGTGTGGATTGCGCGGGTGTAGCTGCCCTAATTTTTTGGCAGTTTCAGGCGATCTGTTTCTGTGGTTGTTGGCGGTCGGGCGATGGTTCATAGGCTTACTGGTCATAGTATCGGGCTTTGATGTTTGAATATAATGCACCATTTTAGCAGATTTCACGAGTCACTAGCGCCTTATCGACTACGTAAAATAAGATTTAATCCCAGTACTATCATCGCTGTACCCAATATGCGGTCTATCCAATGCTCAAAGCGCTGAAAGCGACGATGAATGGCAGGAATAGACAGTAACATCACCACGGTACTAAACCATGCCATCTGTAAGACCATCATCCATACGCCATAAATAGCCAATTGCCACAGCGGTATATTGGGTGATAGTACGAGAGTAAATATCGCCACAAAATATACCGGCGCTTTTGGGTTAAACACATTACAAAAAAAGCCACGGCGCAGAATGGCAGCGGCCGATTCAGTGTCAGTAGGCGGTCTTTTGGTCGAGATGGCTTTATCAGAAAGCGCTGTGTGAGTGTTAAGCGTCGTTTGCTTGGCAAGTGCGTCTTGTGAAATATCGAGGCTTGAATCTGTTGCACTTTCTGAACTTGCTGAGTCTAATGGCTTTTTAGGTTTGGCTTGAATACCTTGCCATCCTAGATAAATAAGATAACTGCCACCTAACCATTTAATAGCGGTGAGTAATGGTTGCGAATGAGCAATCACCGTCGCCAGTCCTAGCACCGAATAAGTGATGTGAACGGCTAAACCCAAAGTAATACCAAGGCTACAAATCAGACCCGTGCGTCGCCCTTTTGCTAGGGTTTGCTGCGATACCAATACAAAATCAGGACCTGGGGAGGCGGCAGCGAGTAGATGGACGCTAGTGATAAGAAAAAAACCGTGCCAAAATTCCATAAAATGCTCTGAGTCATGTCTTGAGTTGGATAATAGTTGCACATTAGCGTAAATGAGGTCAACTGATATTGATATTGCCGCTGATATGGTGCTTGCGTTGCACCGAACGTATGTCTATATTGAAAGGAAGGTTTATTAGCTGTAGTAATATCAATTTAGTGTAATTTGTACCCTATAAATGAATGCTTTAAAAAGGATAAAACCATGACTACGGAAAGCCACAATAGCAATGATGCTGGAAATAACACTGGCAATGACACTCGCATTACCTATGACATCCAAGATTACATCTGCTTGATCGGGCTCAATCGCGCCGATAAACGCAATGCCTTTGATAGCTATATGATTAAGCAACTCTCTGAGGCACTCACTCAATATGAAAATGATGCCAATCTGCGCTGTGCGTTAATATTCGCTCACGGTGAGCACTTCACCGCAGGGCTTGATTTGATGGAGCTGCAAGATAAGTGGGACAAAGGCGCGTTTGAGTTTGCTACCGATGAAATAGATCCATGGGGAATCGGTGGACAATTACGCAGTAAGCCAGTCGTCGTGGCAGTACAAGGCACCTGCTTTACCGCTGGGATTGAATTGATGCTGAATAGTGATGTAGTGATTGCCAGTGACAACTGCAACTTTGCGCAAATGGAAGTCCAGCGCGGCATCATGCCGTTTGGTGGTGCAACGGTACGCTTTGTCGCGGCAGCAGGTTGGCAAAAAGCCATGCCATATCTATTGACGGGTAAAAACTTTGATGCGCAAACTGCTGATAAGCTAAATCTCGTTAGTGAAGTGGTCGAAAATGGACAAGAATATGAGCGCGCACTAATTATCGCCAAAGAGATTTGCAAGGCAGCACCACTTGGCGTACAAGGGTTACTGTCCTCAGCACAAGATGCCAGTCGTAATGGCGCAAAAGCAGCGTTAGCCAATATACATGGCTATCTGCCGCATTTGTTCCATTCAGAAGATGCGAAAGAAGGTGCGATGGCGATGGTTGAGAGAAGGGCGGCTGAGTTTGTGGGAAGGTAGTTTTAGAAAAAAATAATAAAAATTAGTTATTTATAGGAATAAAGTATGCAGCAGATAGTTGTTCAAAGTGATGATTATAATTCTGAGTCGCAGGTAACTAAGGATGAGTGGCTAAAGATATTATCTGACGATAATTTTATGACCAACAACTATAAGTATGCGCTGAGTATCTTTTATTTAGAACCCAACCATAAAGCAACCTGCAAATACTTAGCAGAAAAATATAATACGTCTCCTTTTTCACTCAGTGGATTTATTACTGGTTTTAGCAGAGGTGTTCAGGAACGTTTGAATAGGTTTGAAATAACTACAGAAGAGGGTGAGAAAACTTACTGGCTAATTACAATGCTTGGTACCAAGGTATCGAGTAAATTATTTGAATGGAAATTGCGCGACGAATTAGTTGAAGCAATGCAAGAGCTAGACTACATCGATGCTAACGCTATAAAAGTTGATAGCATTGGTCATTTAGTTAATCTTATAAACCAAGACGTTGGTGGTCTTAAAAAAGACTTTCTTACCGCTAGAAAAGAGCTAGCAGGTAATCAAAGAATTACCAACTCAAAATTATTGTTCAAATATGATAGCGAAGATAGAGAGTGGGCGATCAACGAAGGTGCGGGTACCGAAGTCCAATATCACATCTACTTATCAGACAATAAAATTGGTTACGGTTTAGGGTTTAATACTCTCTATGTCAGATTTAAAGAAGAAAAGACACCGATAGAGTATATTAAGCCGTTTATGGATGCTTTTACGGCTTTGAAAGACAGTGACGAGATG
Source organism: Psychrobacter immobilis (assembly GCF_904846285.1). Taxonomy (GTDB): domain Bacteria; phylum Pseudomonadota; class Gammaproteobacteria; order Pseudomonadales; family Moraxellaceae; genus Psychrobacter; species Psychrobacter immobilis_D. Next base: position 85,592 of record NZ_CAJHAD010000012.1, read on the forward strand.
ACCAAGCTTGCCGATAGAGGCTTTGCATTGAATACGGATGAAGCTGACTTCCAAAGTCCTGTCAAAGATGAGCATTACTTATTTGGTCGAATAATAGCGTTAAATCATGAACAAAAACTGTCTTTGATTGATTACTACAGTATCATTAATGATCTAAAAGGCGATTTGTTTGACGCCTATAAAAATGTCTTTAAGCTTGCTAATAAGTCAATTATGAATGAACAAGTAAGTACTTCAAACGCTCAACCACCTATCATCAATCCTTTGCTACAAGAAATCAGCGAGCTACTCTTAGCCAATAAGAATCTTATACTTACAGGAGCACCAGGAACGGGTAAAACCTACTTAGCAAAAGCGCTGGCTAAAGCTTGGGACGCAGAGCACAAGCTCATTCAATTTCATCCGTCCTACGACTATACTGATTTTGTCGAAGGTCTAAGGCCTATTCAAAATGAAGAAGGTGAGGTTGGCTTTGAGCTAAGAGATGGAAGCTTCAAGAAGTTTTGTAAAGAAGCACTCAAAACTGAAAAAAATCAAAATATTAGTAATTTTGAGGAGGTTTATGAACTTTTTATTGATGATGTAGTCGAGAATGGTTTAACGCTCGAAACACCTTTTCATAAAAAACGTTTCAAAGTAGATATTAACTCTAGAAAAAGCTGTGTAGTTACTCCTGAAACAGATAGACAAACACAAATGACCGTTAGAAAAGAGTTCTTTAAGGTCTATATTGAAACTGACGAAGTACTCGACTGGAAACCGTACACTGTCGCAATTGGAGAGTATATAAAAAATAAATACGATTTGAAGGTTACTTCAGTTGATGATCGAAACAAGAAATTCATCCTTATTTTAGATGAAATAAACCGTGCTGAAATCTCCAAGGTCTTAGGTGAACTTTTCTTCTCTATTGACCCCGGCTATCGAGGCGAAAGTGGCAGAGTCACTACCCAATACGCTAATTTGCAAACGGAAGAAGACGTATTCAAAGAGGGGTTTTATATTCCAGACAACGTTTATATTATCGGTACCATGAACGATATTGATCGTAGTGTAGAGTCGTTTGATTTTGCAATGCGCCGCCGATTCGCTTGGAAGGAAATCAAAGCAGAAGATAGGCTTTCAATGTGGGAAGGGCAAATAGATGAATGGGCAGAGGAAGGCAAGCAGCGGCTAATTAATTTAAATAGTGCTATCGAATCTGTGCAAGGCTTAAGCGCTGCCTACCATGTCGGCCCAGCTTATTTCCTAAAACTAGCTAACTATAATGGTGATTTTGATAAGTTGTGGATGCATCATTTACAGTCACTACTGTTTGAATATTTGCGTGGCTATCCTGATGCGGATGAACAGCTTGCTAGTTTGAAAAATGCTTATAACTTGGTTAATGCTGATGCTAGTTACGACTAATAATAAAGTTTTAGAGCTGACAGAAGCGCATCAGCGAGATAAAGATAATCTAAGTATTATTGCTAATAAAAGTATTGGCGAGCTGGTAAAAGCAAATCCTGAGCTATTAATATTTCCTGATCATCTTAAGGATAACGAAGACGATATTGCTAGCGATCCAATATTTGAGCTAAGCTTAACAGATGCCAAGACGTTACTGACAACGGGTAATGTCATGGGTTTTATTGGCGTACAAAATACCCAACTAAAAATCCAATCGCGTTTTGCTCAAAGTGTTGTCAATAATGCTAGTAACGTTGGTGACCTAGCGAATAATCAAGAAGCCAGTCCTGAAGATTATTTCTTACACTACATGCTACAAAAGGTATTGTGCTTTAATTTGTTTGATTTAAAGCATAGTCGCAATCAAACCAATGTGTTTGATTTTTTGGTGTATTTGTTTCCTCATTTACTAAAAAAAGCGCTCTCGCAAGGCTTGTATAAGGAGTACCAGAAGAAAACTTACAATGATAGCAACTTAAAAGGCGCTATTGATATTAAGACTCATCTGCAACGAAATTTACCTTTTCGTGGTAGCGTTGCCTACCGCGTACGTGAGCACAGCTTTGATAATCCGCTTACTCAGCTGATTCGCCATACTATTGAGCTAATTAAGCAAAAACCAAATTTGCGAGACGTACTGCACAGCGATAGCGAAACTCTTAATTTCGTTAATTTAATAGTCCAACACACTCCGTCACATCATACGCGAGATCGGCAAACTGTCATTAATGCCAACCGCAAACCTTTAGTTCATCCCTATTTTACGGAATATACTGGCCTGCAAAAAATCTGCCTACAAATCTTACGTCATGACGGTCTTAAATACGCTCATAATGACGACAAAGCTTACGGTATATTGTTTGACGGGGCGTGGCTGTGGGAGGAGTATCTGAACAAGCTACTGCGTCCTCTCGGATATGACCATCCCACTAATAATACCCAACAAGGTGGTATCAAAGTCTATGCGCAGAAATTTTCGGGTAATAACGTGCGTCGTTATCCTGATTTTGTGAAAGATAACGATATTGTTTTAGACGCCAAATATAAGCGTATGAAAGACAATGAAATCAGTCGAGATGACCTAAACCAAGTTATCTCGTATTTATTTTTGTATCAAGCGACTATTGGTGGTTATATTGCTCCTACAGTAGATGATAATTTGGCTTTAAATATGGGATTGCTTAATGGGTTCGGTGGTAGTATTCACAAGTTTAAACTAGCAATACCGCAACAGGTTTCGAGTTACCAAGCATTTAAAAACGCTATTGCTGAGAATGAAATAGAGCTCATTGAAGCTGTTGGAGAGCTGTCTTCTGAACAGAATAATGATGAGCCGCTTGCAATTATTTAAAGTTCATTATCATTTTAATAGTCGCCTCGTGACGCGTTTTAGTCCTGACATGAGAGCCGTAAAAAAACTGCACTGCAATTTTAAGCTTGCAAGTGAAACTCTCTTAAATGAGAGTTTCTTAAGGCTATCCTGATCGAATACCCTCGCCATGCCTATATAAGCAGATAACAGCGGATGGCAGGATTGGCTACTCACACACCCAACTCTAATCAAAATGTTAAATCTCCTTTCTAGTATTTCACAACATCAATCTTCTAGCGTTAATCTCAGAGCACATCTATGCAAACGCCATAAAGCGATTGGCGATGACGTCATTCATGTTGTACTCTAAGTTATTATTTTTGTCTAACTCAGGAGAATACGGTGCTGTACAACTTTGATGAAATAATAGACAGACGTAATACAGGTTCTTTTAAATGGCATTATACCGATGACACGATTCCGCTATGGGTCGCGGATATGGACTTTAAGACTGCCCAGCCTATTTTAGCGGCGATTGAGCAAGTAGCGCAGCATGGCATATTGGGTTACACCTTACCGACCGAGCCGTTGTATCAAGCGATTATTCAGTGGCATGGCAATCGTTATAAATTATCACTTGAGCAGCAGGATATTCTGTTTTCGCCGGGCGTCGTGCCAAGTTTGGTGCTGATGATGAAAGTATTTACCGAGTCAGGGGATGCGGTACTCATCAATGATCCTATCTATACACCTTTTATGACCAAGGTTTTGGACAATAATCGTAAGCTAGTGACTTCTGCATTACAGGAGAATAAGGGGCGATATCATCTGGATTTAGTCGATATAGAAGCTAAAATTATCGAACATAAAGTTAAGCTGTATTTGTTCTGTAATCCGCATAATCCGGGCGGACGTGTATGGACAACTGATGAGCTTGAAGCGTTGTTTTTAATCTGCAAAAAGCATGATGTGGCAATTGTGAGCGATGAGATTCATCAAGATCTAACTTTGAGCGGGCATACATTTATTCCTTTTTTAACCCTAGCAACAGGCTATGAGCACAAAGTAGTCAGCCTAACCTCGATGACTAAAACCTTTAATATTGCTGGTATCAAAGGCTCGATGATATTTGCTAAAGACAGCGCATTACTGAGTAAAATCAACCAGCAGCAACGTTTAAGTGACGAGCATGAGCTGAATTTATTTGCTTATGCCGCTATGCGTAGTGCTTATGAGCAAGGTGGTGAATGGTTGGCACAGGCGCTGACTTACATTGAAGCCAATATTGAATTAACCCTGGAATTTTTAGAAGAGCATCTGCCTAAAATTAAGGTGATGCGCCCAGAAGCCTCATATTTGATTTGGCTTGACTGCTCGGCATATGAGCAAGACGATCAAACGCTTTATGACAAATTGAGATCCGCTAAAATTGAGCTAAGTGCAGGCATTAAATACGGCGCAGAAGGGCATCTTAAAATGCGCCTTAACGTGGCATGTCCTAAAGAGCTGCTGTTAGAAGGGCTAAACCGTATGCAAACAGCCTTGAATAGCGATGTTTTAAACAATAATGTCATTTAGCAGGATAACCCGTGATATCTTGAATACTTTGATATAAAGGTTTTAAGCGCTCATACATTTTTAGATAAACTTCATTATAAAGGCGTTTGTAGAGCTGGACATTGGCCTCGATAGGTAAGAACTCATCGCCCAAATGACTCATTGCCTCACTTGCGGTTGCGTGATCAGGATAAATGCCAAGCCCCACCGCACAGTTAATGGCAGCGCCTAGTCCCGAGGCTTCATAAGTATGCGGGCGATAGGCAGGCATACCGAATATATCTGCCGTCAGCTGCATAGCGGAGTCGCTTTGGGAGCCACCACCTGAGACGCGCAGATGTTTGATCTTTTTACCTGTTCGCTTTTCAATGGTATCAAAACCAAGTTTTAGCTCGTAAGCGAGCCCCTCTAAGATAGCGCGATAAACATGTGCTCTAGTATGCACATCGCCAAAACCAATGAGGGCGCCTTTACCTTCAAGACCCGGATGACGGACGCCGGGTGACCAATACGGCTGCATCATTAATCCCATGCAGCCTGCTGGAATATCTTTCACCGCTTGATCGAGGAGTTTTTCGGTATCAATGCCCTGAGTTTTTGCTAGGTGCTCTTCATATTGAGCAAATTGTTCTTTAAACCAGCTGACCATCCAAAAGCCGCGATAGATCATGTACTCATGATTGTAGTAATCTGGTGCGGCGGCAGTGTAGGCGGGCATATGCTTAAGGACTTCGACATAATTGCTCGATGTGGTATTGATAGTCGCAGTAGTGCCAAAACTTAAGCAGGCGGTGTCTGCTGCGAGACCCGCAGAGCCCAATGCTTCACAAGCCTTATCACTGGCGGCAGCAATCATTGGTGTGCCTTCAAGAATGCCGGTAGCTTTAGCAGCTTGGGTGCTGATGTGACCGAGCGGTTGCCCCGGAGGGACGAGTTTAGGCATCTGCTCAGGTCGGCAGCTAAATAGACGCCACTTGATATTGTTGGGCTTCATCCACGCTTGTGCTTTATAGTCATAAGGCAGATAGCCAACCGAATGGCCTGTCGAATCGGCGAGTTCGCCGGTGAGCTGATAGGTGAGATAGGCAGAGAGATTGACATAATGCGCCGTCTTTGCCCAAACCTCAGGCTCGTTTTGCGCGAGCCAATTACAGCGCGCTTTTTGCTGCGCTTCTTGTACCAGCTCACCCAGGCCGATGATTTTGGTTAGTGGATTTAAGAAGCCGATATCATTGGTATCGGCGCGGCGCAAGTCCATCCAGACGATAGCAGGGCGTAGCGGTTGTTTATCTTTGTCCAAACATATCATGGTATAGCGTTGGGTAGCGAGACTAACGCCTGCAATTTGCTCAGGGGTTATGGCGCTGGTCTGCCACAATTGCTGACAGGCCTCCGTCAGCTTTTGCCAATAATAGTCGGCATGCTGTTCAGCAAAATTAGGCTGCGTCGAAAAATACGGCTCAATAGGGACACGAGCTTTAGCGATCTCAGTGCCAAACTGATCAAAGATAAGCGCTCTGACACTTTGGGTGCCATTATCAATGGCTAAGAAATAAATAGAGTCATCAAAAGTAGTGGTCATAGTCATCCTTAACTATGTAGTGATAAGCAGTAATAAAAAAAGGCTTAAGCCGCAGGTAAGTGATAGTAGCGTTGCCATAAGGCTTGATAACGTTCAACTTCTTGCTGCCATTTTAGCTCATTCCAGCCCAGCTCTTGCTGGCATATTTGTTTAAGCCTATCGCTAATCAGCGGCGTCATAGCACCATCAGGTAGTATCAAGCCTAAGCGCGTACGCCGCAGTAATAAATCATCTAAGTGAATGACCTGCTCGTAGTGCGCGGCAAAGCGAATCTCTGCCCAAATGGTATTGCTATCGGTGATGTAAGCTAAGTCTTCTTCATGGGCGAGTTCAAGTAACCTATCGAGCTGTAGACCGTAAAACCCTTGTAAGCGCTGTTGTAAAGTTTTTGGTAAAGTCGCAAACTTAGGATTGGTTGGGATTTGGTTGCTAAAGACTTGGTCGCTGTCTAGGTTGTTGTTTTGAATAACTGACTCATCAAGGGCAAGCACTTCTTGACACTTTTTGAGGACATCAAGGGCGATTAGGCGAAAGGTAGTCAGCTTGCCACCGCTGACAGTGACCAGATTATTATCCAACCAGACGCTATGATCACGCTTTTCTTTACTCGGGCTGACGCGCTTGCCATCGCCGCCATCAGAAATGAGTGGACGCACGCCTGCCCATGAGCTGATGACATCCTTGCGGCTAATGTCTACATCATCAAAGAGATTATTGGTCGCTGCCAATAGATAATCCACCTCTTCATTAGTGATACCGACTTCGTTATCATCTAATGGCGGATGATCCAAATCGGTAGTACCAAGGACGGTGCGGTTTTCCCATGGAAAGGCAAAAACCGCTCTTTTATCGACAGGATGTAAAAAGGTATAAGCTTGATTAAGCGGTAGGCGCTCTTGACTGACTACCAAATGACTGCCGCGCGACGGACGAATTTGCTTATGAAAGCTCTGTTCTGTTTGTTTACTTGCTTGCATCCGTAAGGTATCCGCCCAAGCCCCCGTAGCACTTACTACCACTTTTGCATGGACATCGTAACTATGAACCTTGTCTTCAGAAGAAGTATCTTTTAGAGTAGCACCCGTCACCAAGCCTTGCTCATTGGTGATTAAAGACTCAGCTTTAAGGTAGTTAATCGCATGCGAGCCATCATGAATGGCTTCGTCTAATACCCGCATCACCAAACGTGAGTCATCGGTCACTGCATCACTAAACTGACTGGCACCCAAAAACTTATCTTGTTTAATATGAGGGTTAAGGCTAAGAAAGGCATCTTTCTTAAAGTACTTAGAGTAGCGCTTACCCGCCAACCCATCGTAGACGCGTAGCAAGGTATTGAATATCCATGGCGGTGGAAACTTGCCTTTATAATGCGGCATGACGTAATGCATCTCGTTGACGAGACCACTCGCTTCATTGAGCATACGCTCACGCTCACGTACGCTCAATAAGGTGGTCTTATAATCGCCTGAAGCAATATAGCGCAGCCCGCCATGTACCATTTTACTTGAGCGACTTGACGTACCCCAAGCAAAGTCTTTTTGCTCAATTAATAACACTGCTAAGCCGCGCCTTGCCGCTTCGCGAGCAATACCAGCGCCAGTAATCCCGCCACCGATGATGAGCATATCCCATGGCTCAGCGCGAGATAGTGGCGCTAATGCTTGCGTGCGTTGCTGGCATTGCTGATGTTGAATGGCTGGGTTCATAAAATATCCGTCTCAAATTACACTCAAATTAATCGATGACTCAACAATATTAAGCCATCTTGCAGGGCTACGGCTGCCTCTTAATTTTTGATTAAAACGCCTGGATTCATACGCTGCTCAGGGTCTAAGCTTTTGAGCATATCACTGGTCACTTGGATACCTAACTCACCCTTTTCAGCAGTGAGATAAGGTGCATGGTCACGACCGACGCCATGCTGATGTGATATCGTCGCTGTGCCATTAGCTAGACTTAAACTGGCAGCATGTTTGATTTTTTGCCAGCGTTTTAAGGTCGTGGCGTGATCTTTGGCTGCTCTAAAGAAGTAGGTGGTATAAAGACTGGCACCTTGTTTATAGACGTGTGAGATATGAGTGAAGGCCATGACGTTTTCGCCTTCGTCTGCCAAAGCGTTTTGCACTGCCTCTTGCATCTGCTGCATCTGCTCGTCGATATGATTCCAGTTGGTTGCGGTCTCAAAGGTATCGACCATGATGCCTTTTTCCCACAAAGTGCCGCGCAAATAAGGGAATTTAAAGCGTCCATGTGCCCATATATTACCCATGATATCGGTTAGCTTACCCGTGACACTATTTTGCTGCTTTAATAGCTTATTAAACTGCGTCAGCGCCAGTTTATTCTGTGCTTTATCACCTGATACACCATAAGTGAGCATGACTTTTTCTGAGCTCAGTCCGCGCGCTTTTAGATAAGTGCTGATGGCCATAAATTGGCTGGGCGTCGTGCCCAAATGTAGATGCGCGTCAGTCTCTACAGCATTACTCAAGCGCAGCATAGATAAGCGAATATTTTTTTGCACGGCTTGTCTAAGCACTTCTTTACCCGCTTCCCAGTTGGGTAAAAAGGCGACTTTAAACAGCTCTTCTTCTGGTTGCGACTGCACACGCATTTTCACTTCGGTAAAAATACCAGCGCGACCTTCAGTGCCCATCATCATCTCGCGCAGATCAGGCCCTGCCGCTGACGCTGGAATATCAGCAATGTTGAGTACCCCTTGCGGCGTCACCAACGTACCACCGGCAAACATCTGCTCGATACGTCCATAGCCTAAAGACTGCTGACCACTAGAGCGCGCTGCAATCCAGCCACCCAGTGTCGATAGCTCCCAAGACTGTGGATAATGCCCCAAACGATAGCCGTGTGCGTCCAGTTGGGCTTCGACTGCTGGCCCTTGCGTGCCTGCGCCAAAGGTGGCAATTTGGCTTTCGTTATCTAAGTCAATAAGCTGAGCCATCTTGCTCATGGCAATGGTCAATACAGGGCGTGAACCCTTTTGTGGATTGATATGACCCGCTACTGAAGTGCCGCCGCCAAAAGGAATGACGATAAGGTCGTGCTCGCTCGCTAGCTTTAATAAGGTTTCGACATCAGCGGTCGATTCAGGAAAAGCGACGCCATCAGAAAAGACTTCAAAGTCGCCACCATGCATGGCTATCCAGTCTGGAAAGCTTTGGCCGCGGGCGTGTCTGAGTCTGACTTCGTTGTCGATAGATACCGTATCCAGCTTAGTCAGGGCAGCAGGCAAGCGCGATTTTGGGACGGTTTTAAGTACCTGCGCCAAACTGACAGAGTTTAGTTTTTTGGTTTTACCGATGTGTGATTTGATCAATTTTGCGCCATGTGGCGAAACTTTTTTATTGATATTGATATTGCCCCAACCATTCCAGCGCGTCTGCTCAATAGGAGTATTGGCGGAGGTATTAGCAGGTGTATCCGTGGGTTTGTTATCTTTTGAAGCCGTATCTAAAGAGGTGTTATTAGTATTAGTAAGGGTAGCTGTTTTACGAAAAAGAGATTTGATGTTGCTCATAGGGACATACCTGTCAATTTTTTATATAGTCAAACTCTATATAAATCGGACACAGGTTCAGGCGCGCGCAGTCTACTATCCTGTAGTAATATTACTCGTCTTCCATGTGTCCAAATTATCTTGAACCGACTATCAGTGTTATTTAAGTTTGGATTTAGGTGTGGTTTAGATAATTGGAACTAATTTAATTAACCACTTCTTAAGCGCTGATCGTTAGCTTGGGTAAACCATGCACACTCTACAGCGTTAAAGCCAAGTGCTGATAATCTGAGCATAGCACAATATAAACAAAAATTTCATACAGACTCGTCATTTGTATAATAAAAATTCATGACTTTTTGTTTGGTTGTTAATTATCAATGCTTTTTCAGGAATACTATTCTTATCACTGCGTAGCCATGCGTTAAAAAAAGTCTTATGAAGCTTTTGAATGTATTGTTGAGGTTGCGGCTTAAGTTATACGCTTACCTTCCTAATATTCAAACAACCCTGAAGATCCGCTAATAACTATCAATAATCACCCATAAATACTAATAACTCGCAAAAATCATGGATAATTAACCATCTAATAGCCATTAATGCGCGCAAACTTGTTAAAATAGGGCACTAATTTTTTCTTGATGGACATCGATTTATGACCACTGCCGCTGCCACTCCTGCAATACCTACTATGCCTATAATAAAAGCAGACCGTATCTTAATCCTTGATTTTGGCTCACAATACAGCCAGCTTATCGCCCGCCGTGTACGTGATTCAGGCGTATTCTGTGAGATGTTCCCGTATGATATCGATACCCAGCGTATCACTGATTTTGGTGCAAAAGGTATCATCTTATCGGGCGGTCCTGAAAGCGTTCACGCAGAAAACAGCCCACGTATCAACGATGCCGTATTTGAATTAGGTGTACCCGTACTTGGTATCTGCTACGGTATGCAAGCGATGGCAGAACGCTTCGGTGGTAAAGTTCACGCCAGTGATATCCATGAGTTTGGTGCTGCAACTATTAATATCGATGGTAAATCTACCTTGACTGATGGCATTGAAGACGCCGCCGGTAAGCTAAATGTCTGGATGAGTCATGGCGATAAAGTAGTCGATGCGCCACAAGGCTTCGATATCGTTGCCAGCACACCAAGCTGTCCGATTGCTATCATGGCAGACGATTCGCGCCATTATTATGGTTTGCAGTTCCATCCTGAAGTCACGCATACCGCACAAGGTTCTGCATTGCTTGGTCGTTTTGTCCATGATATCTGTGGCTGCGCGGGTAGCTGGACGCCTGATAACATCATCGACATGCGTATCGAACAGCTGAAAAAGCAAATCGGTGACAAGCAAGTCTTGCTTGGTTTATCTGGCGGTGTTGACAGCTCAGTCGTCGCAGCATTGTTGCATAAAGCCATTGGCGATCGATTAACCTGTGTGTTTGTTGATACTGGTCTGCTTCGCCTGCACGAAGGCGACCAAGTGATGCAAATTTTCGCTGAAAACATGGGCGTAAAAGTGATTCGTGTCGATGCCGAAGAATTATTCTTAACAGCATTGGCTGGCGAGTCTGACCCTGAAGCCAAGCGTAAAATCATCGGTAAAACCTTTATTGATGTATTCGCTAATAGTGCTCGCGAAGTCAGTGAGCAAAGTGATGGTAAAGTCATCGAATTCTTGGCGCAAGGTACGATTTATCCTGACGTTATCGAATCAGCCAAGTCGCATCAAGGTAAAGCACACGTGATTAAGAGTCACCATAATGTTGGTGGTTTGCCCGATGATTTGGCGTTTGAATTGGTTGAGCCGTTACGTGATTTGTTTAAAGATGAAGTGCGTAAACTGGGTATCACCCTTGGCTTGCCTGCGAAAATGATCAACCGTCATCCGTTCCCAGGACCGGGCTTGGGCGTACGTATCCTTGGCGAAGTGACCAAAGAATTTGCCGATATCCTACGCTCTGCTGACGCGATATTTATGGAAGAGTTAGAGCGTTCAGGCTGGTATGAGAAGACTGCGCAAGCGTTTGCGGTATTCCAACCGATTAAATCGGTCGGCGTGGTCGGTGATGGTCGCCGTTATGCGTGGGTGATTGCGCTACGTGCCGTTGAGACTGTAGACTTTATGACTGCACGCTTTGCCCATCTGCCATATGATTTGATTGAGACGGTATCGAATCGCATTATGAATGAGATCGCTGAAGTATCGCGCGTGACTTATGATGTGTCGAGCAAGCCACCTGCTACGATTGAGTGGGAATAATCTCTACTTAGTTTTTAGCTAAAATAAAAAACACTCAACTTGGTTGGGTGTTTTTTTTGGTTTACTTAGCCTAATTAATTCAACTTATTTAACTAATATATAAGGTAAAATTAAAATAATATTCGACATTATTGGTGTGAAAATGAAAGAGTCATTTGTTCTATGCTCAAGTTGTTTTTCCAATCAAGGTTTAAGAATTTCAGCACAGAAGCTCGGTACTAAAAACAATATGAGATGTAAAGGTTGTAATGAGAGTAAGGGCTATAAACTGACAAAAAGTATTTTAAATGATTTGGCTCATCAGTTTTTTGTAATGGGAAGTAGCATTAAAAGTGATTATGGAGGTGCACCACGCATCCAGTTCAATGAGCATCAAGAAACAAGCATTATTTGTACTGATGATATTAATCAAGATATAACGCTATTTGAAAAATATCTTGGTGTGGGATTCTTTCACTATGGGCCTAGATTATGGACTCTAGGTTACATTACACCCTTAGAAGAACTCCAAGACAAAAACAAAAGAATGGATGTAATAAAGAGAATAATCAATGAATACCCTATTTTTGAACTTAACAGTTCAAAAGTATTTTATAGATTGAGAGTTGAGCCGAGTGAACCCAGTAATATAGGCGAGTATGATAGCTCGCCTTTCCCAGGAGAAGGCAGACTAGATTCAAAAGGATTCAAGGTATTTTACGCCTCACAGGATTTGGAAGTTTGCATTCATGAATGTAGAGTAAGCGTGACTGATGAGTTGTACGTCGCTACAGTTAGACCTGTAAAAAGCTTAAAGATGTTAGATTTGAGTACAGCAATTTTAGAACAATGTACTGAGTTTGAGAGTTTAAATATTTCTCTAATGATGTTGTTCTATGCTGGCAATCATTCTTACGAAGTTTTAAGATTGTTAAGTTTGGAAGCCTATGAGAAAGGTTTTGACGGTATCATCTTCCCATCCTTCTTTACACAGACTAGATTAGGAAAGCTACCATTGCCTTCTATATATCAAAGTTTAGATAATAGAATAGATGAGTTCAGAGAGATTGAAATCTCTGGTAAAATTCCGAACATTGCTATTTTTGGGCAACCTATAGAAGATAATCGGGTTGAGGTAGTAAGTATAAATAAGCTAGTTCTAAATAGAGTAGTATATGATTACTTCTTTGGCCCAGCAGATGTTAATTAACCTTATTCGTTCTTATTGAACTAGCACTTTCGAAGATTTCATAGTGGTGAATGAATACAAGTTTTAACTGTTTACTTGTTCACAAAAAAAGGCAGCACCTCAAAAGAGATGCTGCCTTTTTTATAATGTTCAACTGTTAGTCTAAAACCCTGGTAATCCCCCCAATAAATAAGAACACTTAGAAATAGAGATTAACTGCTAAAATATACTAGCAGGAGAATCCTATGAAAAAGACACGCTTTACTGACAACCAAATCGTTAACATCCTCAAACAAGCAGAACAAGGCGTACCTATCGCTGACTTGTGCCGTGAGCACAACATCGGTCAAAGCACGTTCTACAACTGGCGCTCTAAATATGGTGGCATGGATGCTGCGCTCATCAGCCGCCTCAAGGAGCTTGAAGTTGAAAACGCTCGACTAAAGAAGATGTACGCTGATGAATGTCTTAAATCAGACATATTACAGGATGCCATGTCAAAAAAGTGGTAGCGCCCCTCAGG
>NZ_CAJHAD010000013.1 GCF_904846285.1 Psychrobacter immobilis
TGCTTTGTACTCAATAAAAAACTTGGTAACCCGCCTCTTCAGTTTGATTTGCTTATTTCAAGTTGAGAGTGGGGTCTATTTAGTTCTAAGATACGTTTATGCTTTGCTGTATTGGCTTTCTTACCTGATGGCTTATAACCACTATTAGCCAATCCCTGCTTAATACGCTCTCTGCGCTTGTCGTTATCTAGTTTAGCCATCGTCGCTAGTAAATCGATCAGCATGTTATTTACTACAGCTAGTATATCACCAGTCATACCACCATTAATTGTATGCGTAGTAGGTAGATCAGCTACTACTAATCTGAGACCTTTATCTTTAATTCTTTGTTTTAAGACAGCAAAGTCACCTTGTGATAGTCGACTAAGTCTATCTACGCTCTCTACCAATAGGATATCACCTTGCTGGGCATCATCAAGTAACTTATTTAATGCTGGTCTATCTAACTTAGTGCCACTGTAATTCTCGATATACTCAACATAGCTCTCATCATAAATTTTGCTAAAGCTAATCAAGTCAGTCAATGCTCTTTTAGCATCTTGGTCTCTGGTACTCGCTCTTACATAAATTCTGACTGTCATAGTATCAACCTATCATTTAGACTTATATTTTAATATTTAGTGATAATACTATCATTTAATAACTAAAAAAACTCTAATGATAGACTAATTATCATTTAATTATTTTACCGTTTGAGAATAGTCTAATGATAGAATTTTCATAGCAAGTTATTCATTTTTTTGCAAAAATAACATCTTTGCACTAGTTTGCATATCTCGATGAATATAACCAAAAATATCCAAACTACAGAGGGAATGATGCTCTGTATATCATGGCGCTCAAGTATTCTTATGATGGTATAATACCAAACAAAATTAATGATACTGATTTCAATATTATAAGGCGATAGCTATATCGCAAAAGTAGTCGTAATCATACCTGTATTGCATATCATAATTAAACACAATTCATCATAAAAATTGAAAGTATCGCAAATAGAGAACAAAAGAACATGGCTAAAACACTGGTAAGCAAAAAAGATAAAACAGACAATGGTAATTTTGAAGAAGCCCTTTGGGATGCCGCCAACAAGCTACGAGGTAGCGTCGAATCCTCAGAATATAAGCATATCGTCCTTAGCCTGATTTTCTTAAAGTTCATCAGTGATACTTTTGAGCAGCAGCGCCAAAAGCTTATCGATACAGGCTATGAAAAGCATATCGATATGGTGCAAGCCTATACCAAAGATAACGTGTTCTATTTGCCAGAAGAGAGCCGTTGGAGTTTCATCCAGCAGAATGCTAAGCAAGAAGACATCGCGCTCAAAATCGACACAGCGCTCAGCACGATTGAGAAGACCAACCAATCATTGAAAGGCGCATTGCCTGATAACTATTTCTCTCGTCTTGGTTTAACGGCCAGTAAGCTTGCCGCTTTGATTGATGTGGTCAATAACATCGATACTATTGGTAATCCAGAAGAAGACACGGTAGGGCGCGTGTACGAGTATTTCTTGGGTAAGTTTGCCGCGACTGAAGGCAAGGGCGGTGGTGAGTTCTATACGCCTAAGTCTGTGGTCAATCTGATTGCAGAAATGGTTGAGCCGTATCAAGGCAAAATCTATGACCCCTGCTGCGGCTCGGGCGGTATGTTCGTCCAGTCCATCAAATTCATCGAGAGTCACCACGGCAATACCAAAGACGTGTCTATCTATGGGCAAGAGTATACTAGCACCACCTATAAGCTTGCTAAGATGAACCTTGCCATTCGTGGTATCTCTAGCAACTTGGGCGATGTGGCAGCCGATACGTTCTTTAAAGATCAGCACGAAGACCTAAAAGCGGACTTCATTATGGCAAACCCACCTTTTAACCAAAAGGATTGGCGCGCCTCTGATGAACTGGTCGATGATCCACGTTGGGCAGGCTATCCGACACCGCCGACGGGCAATGCCAACTATGCATGGATATTGCACATGATATCCAAGCTATCTGAGCACGGTACAGCAGGTTTCGTACTGGCGAACGGCTCGATGTCTACCACTACTAGCGGCGAAGGTGAGATACGCGAGCAAATCATCAAAAACGATCTGGTCGATTGTATGATTGCGCTACCGGGTCAGCTGTTTTATACCACGCAGATTCCGGTGTGCTTATGGTTCATCAGTAAAGACAAAGCCGCCAAGTCCGCTGATAGCCAAGCTCGCGGCTTACGTAATCGCAGCGGTGAGACGCTATTCATTGATGCACGTGCTATCGGCAGTATGATTAGCCGCACCAATAAAGAACTCACGAAAGATGATATTGAGGGGATTGCCAAGACTTATCATGCATGGCGTGGTGAGAAAGAAGCTGGCGGTTATGAAGCGTACGATGACGAGGCAGGTTACTGTAAATCAGCCAGTCTAGAAGATATCAAAGCCAATGGCTATGTGCTCACCCCTGGGCGTTATGTCGGTGCTGCTGCTATCGAAGATGACGGTATTCCGTTTGAGACTAAAATGTTAGAGCTAAGCCAAACGTTATATGCACAGATGCAAGAGTCTAAAAAGCTTGATGCGACTATTTGTCAGAACTTGGAGGTATTGGGTTATGGCGAGTAATTGGATTGAAACGACTTTAGGGGGAATAGCTGATCCTTGTGGTGGTGTGGTTGATGGGCCGTTTGGCTCAAATCTTCCAGCTTCAAGCTATGTAACTGAGGGTATTCCTGTTATACGTGGAAGTAATTTATCACTGGGAAAAGAAAAGTTTAAACAGCATGAATTTGTTTATATTTCTCAAGATGCATTTGAAAAACTGCAACGCAGTGAATGCCTGCCAGATGACATAATTTTCACCAAAAAGGGCACGCTTGGTCAAACTGGAATTATTCCCAATCCCTCGATATTTACAAGATATATTCTTTCCTCTAATCAAATGCGCCTACGGGTAGATCCATTAAAGGCATTACCTGCATATATTTACTACGTTGTTTCTTCACCCCAAACAATCGAGAAGATAATACGCGATTCTGATTGCACGGGAGTGCCAAAAATAAACCTTGAGTATCTTCGGAAGTTTCCTGTAAAACTGCCCGACCTTAAAACTCAAAAAGCCATTGCTCATATTCTTGGTTCTTTAGATGACAAAATCGAGCTTAACCACCAGATGAACGAGACGCTAGAAGCGATGGCGCAGGCGTTATTCAAAAGCTGGTTTGTAGATTTTGATCCGGTGATTGATAACGCGCTCGCGGCTGGTAACGCCATTCCTGATGAATTTATGGATCGTGCTGAACAGCGTAAAGCGATTGAGAAAAAAGACAATTCAGAGATTCAGAGTTTATTCCCTGATGAGTTTGAGTTCACTGAGGAAATGGGTTGGATTCCGAGGGGGTGGGGTATAAAGAGAATTAGTGATTTAGTTGAATCAGTATCTATAACTTACCCACTCAAAACTGTTAATGAAGTCATATTTCTTAATACAGGTGACATATTAGCTGGAAAATTTCTCCATAAAAATTATTCTGATGCATCTAGTTTACCTGGACAAGCTAAAAAATCTATAAAAAGAGATGATATTTTATATAGTGAAATCAGACCCAAAAACAAGCGATATGCTTATGTAAACTTTGAGGCAGATGACTACGTTGTTTCTACAAAGTTAATGGTATTGAGGTCTGTAAGTAGTGTTAAGTCGCTTTTTTCTTATTTTTATCTTAAACAAGAGAGTGTTGTTTTAGACTTACAGTACATGGCAGAAGATCGTTCGGGAACTTTCCCGCAAATAACATTTGATGTTTTGTCACAATTAATGCTGACTTTACCCAGTGAAAAAGCGTTAGTTGATTATTTCACCGATCAAGTTCTAGTGCCTTATCACAATAAAATATATAAAAATGAAGAGAACTCTGAAAACCTAGCCAAACTTCGCGACACCCTTTTGCCTAAGTTAATGTCAGGCGAGCTTCGTATTGCAGATGCTGCTGCACTGGTGGATGAAGCAATATAGCTTTTAACAGTAAACGTTTATCCCAAAAATATAATCATTAATGGAGTTCAAGATGAAGAAGCTTTTACTTAGTTTGGCACTCAGCTTGGGCGCTTTATCTGCGACTCCTGTAATGGCAGCAGCTCCTGCATTCTCTGCCACTCAAATGGCTCAAGTCAAAATCAAAGACTTAAGCTTTAAAGAAGTCATGCGTGAGTTTTATAGTGGTGAAATGTTTTCTTTTTTTATAGATGACGAAACTATTGAAGCGGTGCCACACGTTGGCTTAGGTAAAGCGAATAGCGACGGTGAAAGGACAGCCGCTTTAATGAACCCTGTTGTTGAGTATAAAAACAATGTAGGAGAGGCACGTTACTTAGTCATTATTGAGAAGGTTAAGATCGACAGTAATACGGGGTCGCTTGTATCTTGCCACGCATGTAAAGCAACAGCTGATATTTACAGTTTTAAAAAGCTAAATAATGGTCTATTCCAGTTAGTAAGTCGGACGCCAAAAAAGGTAGAACCTACTGGTGTTAGTGGTCGAATAATGCTTGATGAAAAAAGTATTAAAAATACGATGCAACCTTTAGGCAAAGAGATAACAGGTAGCGTGTTAAAAAATGGCTCTTTTTATCATGGCATCTTCGTACAGTGGTGGGACGTTTTACAGTTGCCTGAAAATGATTTCATTAATTTGTATGCTCTAGGCGATGCTGGAATGGAAAACGGTGTTTATGATGAAGACTCACCTCTATATTACGCATATGAAGGAACTTTCAAAGTACTGTCTGAGAACACCAATACCATGTATTACCCCATTATGTTGACATATAAAGGCGAAAAGCCTACTGAAGACTATGAGCGTATTGAGCATGTTAATTACAGCAAGATTGTGAAGTTCAATCCAACAAAAAAAGCTTATGAATAATTTAGCTTTGGTTTAGCCGTGAACTGGCGTATTAATCGTTGATAAAGATAATACAGAATAATAAAAAGGACTTACCATTGAAATTCACCGAAGACAGACTTGAACAAGCCATTATCGAACTACTAGCAGCTGAGGGCTATCCACATACGGTTGGTGAAGCACTTGATCGTAATCCTGATGATGTGCTGATTAAGTCTGATCTTCGACAGTTTCTAGCCACTCGTTATCAAGCAGACTTGATCACAGAATATGAGATTGAGTCCATCATCCATAAGCTTGAGTACCTTCCTGCGTCTGATCTGTACGACACCAACAAAGCCATTATGAAGTTTGTCGCTGACGGGTTTTTCTTGAAGCGTGAGGACTATACCCAAAAAGACCTATACATCCAGCTCATTGATTATGAAGCACGCGATGACAATCGCTATCGCATCGTCAATCAGATGGAGATACAAGGCTTTGAGCTGCGTATTCCTGATGGCATTCTTTATATCAACGGCTTACCACTGGTGGTGTTTGAGTTTAAGAGCAGCATCCGTGAAGATGCCACTATGTTTGATGCCTACACCCAGCTGACCACTCGCTATAAGCGCGATATTCCAGAGCTGTTTAAATACAATGCCTTATGCGTCATCAGTGATGGGGTCAACTCAAAGATGGGTTCGTTCTTTGCGCCTTATGAGTTCTATTACTCTTGGCGCAAAGTGACGGGCGATGAAAAGCTTGAGAAAGACGGTATCCATTCATTGCTAACCATGATGAGCGGATTATTTGATAAAGCACGTTTGGTTGATGTCATTCGCAACTTCATCTATGTGCCTGACAAATCAAGCAGGGAAGAGAAAATCGTCTGTCGTTACCCGCAGTATTATGCCGCCACCAAACTGTTTGACAATATTAAACGTCATATGAAAGTGCTTGATGCAAACGGCAAGTTTGATGAGAGCGATGCTTTACGTGATGGAAAGGGTGGTACGTACTTTGGCGCGACTGGCTGTGGTAAGAGCTTTACCATGTTGTTTCTAGCACGATTATTGATGCGAGATGTGGAGCTTGGCAGTCCGACCATTATTTTAATCACTGATCGCACCGACTTAGACGGTCAGCTGTCTGAAACCTTTACCAATGCTAAGACCTATATCGGTGATGACAATATCATCAGTGTTGAGAGTCGAGCGCATCTACGCGAACAGCTAAAAGGACGCAGAAGTGGCGGCGTATTCCTAACCACCATTCATAAGTTCACCGAAGACTTAGCCCTACTGACCGAGCGTACCAACGTCATCTGTATCTCTGATGAAGCACACCGTAGCCAAATTAACCTACAGCAAAAGGTCACCGTCACTGAAGATGGCGTCAAAAAGACTTATGGCTTTGCTAAATACCTGCATGACTCATTGCCCAATGCCACCTACGTTGGCTTCACAGGCACACCGATTGATGCCACCCTTGATGTCTTCGGTCCAGTCATTGACAGCTATACCATGGTTGAGTCGGTATTCGATGAAATCACGGTACGTATCGTCTATGAAGGCCGCGCTGCTAAAGTACTACTCGATAGCAAGCAGCTGGATGAAGTAGAAAAATACTATAAAGAAAGCGCGGACGCTGGCACCAATGAATATCAGATAGAGAAAAGCAAAAAAGCCATGGCGAGTATGTCCACCATTCTTGGTGACCCTGATCGCATCAGAGCCATTGCTGAAGACTTTGTTGCGCACTATGAAGCGCGAGTAGAAGAGGGTACGACGCAGAAAGGCAAAGCGATGTTTGTTTGTAGTAGCCGTGAAGCCGCCTATCAGCTCTATAAAGACATTA
This sequence comes from Psychrobacter immobilis, assembly GCF_904846285.1. Lineage (GTDB taxonomy): Bacteria > Pseudomonadota > Gammaproteobacteria > Pseudomonadales > Moraxellaceae > Psychrobacter > Psychrobacter immobilis_D. The sequence goes on from NZ_CAJHAD010000013.1 coordinate 6,721, forward strand.
TAGAGCTGCGTCCTGAATGGAATGAGGTGCGAGCATGCGAGGAAGGCTCAGCCTTATCTGAAAGTGATAAGAAAAAGGTCAAGCCCATGGAGCGAGTCAAGATGATCATGACTCGTAACAAAGACGATGAAAAAGGCATGTGGGACAATCTGGGTAATAAAGACTATCGCAAAGAGCTTGATCGTCAGTTTAAAAATGGCAAGTCCAACTTTAAAATCGCCATTGTTGTCGATATGTGGCTTACAGGCTTTGACGTACCATTCCTAGATACCATCTACATCGATAAACCACTACAAAAGCACAGCCTGATTCAAACCATCTCACGGGTCAACCGTAAGTTTGAAGGCAAAGAGAGTGGCTTAGTGGTCGATTACATCGGCATTAAAAAGCAGATGAATCTGGCGCTCTCTCATTACACTGGTGGTCAGGTTCAAAACCTAGACGATATCCAAAAGTCAGTCGTGGTAGTTAAAGACCATTTAGACCTACTTGATACGGTCTATCATAAGTTTGACTCTAGCTTGTACTTTAATGGCACGCCACTAGAGCAGCTCAGTTGCTTAAATGCGGCGGCTGACTTTGCATTGCAATCTAAAAAGCTAGAGAAACGCTTTATGGATTTAGCTAAGCGTCTGAAGTCTGCCTATGATATTTGCGTGGGTAGTGAAGCGCTCACCAAGACTCATAAAGACAAGATTCATTACTACCTAGCTATTCGTACCATTATCTTTAAAATCACTACTGGCGGTGCACCTGACGTTGAGCAGATAAACCAAAAGGTACGTGACCTGGTCAAAGACGCGCTGATGAGTGATGGCGTTGAAGAGATCTTCAAGCTGGGCGATAACACCGACGGTGAGATCGATATCTTCGATGAAGACTACCTAGCCAAGCTTGAAGTAATCAAGCAGCCCAATACTAAGCTAGAATTGTTACAGCAGCTACTCGCTAAAGCCATTGGTGAGCTTAAAAAAACCAACAAGGTAAAGGGCGTTGATTTCAGTAAAAAGATGAATGCTTTGGTCGAGAAGTATAATGACCGTGACGAGCAAGATGTATTGCGTGCTGAAGTTATTGGTGATTTCTCGGATGAAATCATCAAGCTATACAACGAGCTACGGGTTGAGATGGCATCGTTTGGTGAGATGGGTATCGACTTTGAAGAAAAAGCGTTTTACGACATCCTGCTGTCGCTGGCGCATAAGTACGATTTTACCTATCCAGAAGACAAGCTGCTTGAGCTGTCAAAAGAAGTGAAAAAACTCATCGATGACAAGGCAAGGTATACCGACTGGAATAAGCGCGATGATATCAAAGCGGAGCTACAGTTTGACCTGATGATATTGCTCGATGAATGGGGTTATCCACCTGTTGATTCAAAAGAGGTTTATAAAGAAATATTTGAGCAGGCTGAGAACTTTAAGAAGAGTAGGGTGGCTTGATAGATAGGATATATTTCAAAAATAACAGCGTCTTTAAATCAAATTTAACTTCTAGAACAGATAAATAGAGCTAACAAGAGAGAATACATTGTGGGAAAGAGCGGAAATAACATAGCCGTAGAAGCTTCTGTAATATTTTCAGATGAGTATACGGGCTTACATGGTCGAGAAGAATATAACGATGCTATTGCTCACATCTACGATTTGATATGCGCATCATATACTTTGTTGAAAAACGGTAGTTTTGCCCCCTCTCTTTTTTTATCAATTACTATATTTGAAGAAATTGCCAAAGTAAAAGCTGGGTATATGCGTGCAGCACAACAAAAGGATTTACTAAAAGTAAAACGAGGAAAAGATCATCTCTTTAACCATAGAATGAAGCATAAAATTGCAATATCACCTGTTTACCTAATTGGTGATCGCATAGCTAATAGTATTGGTGCTGATAGAGCTAAGGAGATCTTCGAAGGCTATAGTTCTGGCGAATATTCATCACTAAGGGAAAAATCATTATATTTTGCGAGGGATAATGAAAGCTTACATATTCCATCAAAATATGTAAATTCTAATCTAGCCGCAGAGCATTTGTTAATAGCCGTTGAAATTTTTGTTGATGAGTTTTGGGGTATGACTGCAAGCGCATCGAATATATGCGATAAGGCTAATGAGTTCTATATAAAAGTGGAAACCATCCTTAAAAATATGCAACAAACCAATTAGGATAGATTATGAACTTTATCGGCGATGAGCCAAATACTATAGAACCATTATGGCGATATTTTAAAACAGAAAGGCTAATAGATTTTCTGAACACTGGTGAATTGTACTTTGCTTCAGCTCGTGAGTTTAATGATAAGTTTGAAGGAGCTGTGGCAATAGTATCTTCAGAATATAAAACTGATCCACGTTATACGAAACTTGAAGGTACTGAAAAAGCTTTTGAAGAATTAAAACGTTTAACCAAAGTAAGTTGTTGGCATAGATCCTTGTATGAAAGCGATGCCATGTGGCAGTTATACGCCGATGAATGGAAGGGTGTGGCTATACAAACCAACTTAGATAAGATAAAAAAATCCATAAAACCGTTTAGATTAAGCCCTAAATATGCTGAAGAAAATCTATGCGTTGGCAATGTCAAATATGTTGATCTTACCAAAGGAAAACTGAAAGTTAGTATGATAGAACGGTTTTGGCATAAGCACACTGCTTTCGATTGGGAAAAAGAGTTTCGGATAGGTATTTCTCTCCGATTGGCAGAAGAGTTTGGAGTAGATATACCTGAGCACGGTATAAAAGTTAAATTTGAAATAACCGATCTGATTGAGCGAATTCATCTTGGACCATTTTTATCAGACACAGATATTGAGAAGGTTCGAAAATTAGCTATTGAAAAGGGTATCGGTGATCGAGTAGATATATCAAGCTTGAAAGGCACACCACGATATACATGAGTTAGACAGAACAATTCTTACGCTTAGCTAAAAGGATACTCCAAACTCTATGATTGATAATCCATATCCTGATAAATGGCAAGACCTTCAATTAGGTGTGAAGAAAATATTTCGCAATGTTGGCTTGTCGTCAGAAGTCGAAGTAAGTATATCTACCCCACGTGGCTCTGTTAATGTTGACGTTTTGGCTATCGACTCATTAAGCTTAGACAACATAAAGTATATTGTTGAGTGTAAAAACTGGAGTTCATCTATTCCTCAATCTGTTGTACATTCATTTACGACTGTTATGCATGAAACTGGAGCCAATATTGGATTTATTATTTCTAAGCACGGGCTACAATCTGGAGCGAAGGAGTATACGAGAAATACAAATATAGTTGGTCTAACTTATTTAGAATTTCAACAACGATATTTTGAAGCTTGGTGGACGAGATATTTCTGCCCTCGTGTTGGGGACGCTGCAGACCGTGTCTTACAATACACTGAAGAATTTGGTAGTTATCGTGATAGAGAATACAACAAACTTTCCAAAGAAAATAAGGATTTGTTTGATCGGTTACGTTCGGAGTATCGTGTATCTTCATTTATGTTGGCAATGTTTAATATGCCCAGTATAAGTCCTATGTTCAATACTGGTACTTTACTTAATACACCTTCTGACCTTGAGAGTTTTAAAATAGAAACTTTATCTAAGATTACACCAGGAGTCACATGGTATAGCTCGACTTTTCGGGAGTTGTTAGAGGCTATTTTGCAATACTTCATAGATGCTGAAGAAAGTTTCAACTCAATATTTGGAAGTTATATTTTTGATACAAAGCCAATTAGTGGTGTAGGAATATATGGACCATCTATAGATGCAAATCGTTATTAGTTTGGTATAAACAACTGGACCGCTTCAGGTTTTCGAATGTATTAGCGGCTCTGCTGCATGCTTAGCTGCCATTCAAGCTAATGACTCGTAATAGAATCACTTAAGACAAAGCATACATTTCATGAGATTTGGTCTGAACCTTAGACTAAATCTCGTATCTCAATACCCAACGCATCGCATATCTCATATGCTTTCTTTAGTGTAATGTTTTTCTCTCCACGTTCGATATTTCCCATATAACTTCGATCAATAGCTGCCATCTCTGCTAGTTTTTCCTGAGATATTCCTTTGCTTTTGCGAACCTCACGGACACGTTTGCCAAAGGCAATCATACGCTCATCTATTGTCATCTCATTAACCACTGCTAAAAATAGCAATACTCACAGCGGTAGGGTATAATATCCACGGGATATAGTCGGTATATTAAAGCCTAAGAGAATAAAACAAGAAATGTATGTTAATCGTCGAAGATTATAATGAACGTGATAAGTGGTTAGAATTACCCGTTATTTTAGTAAAAAAATCATAAAGAATATTAAGGTATGTCTAAATGGCTAAACCCAAACTTACCAGAGAAGCAATTAGATTCATAGTAGAGACTTATGACTCTCAAAGTAAGAGCTACACTTACTCTGAGATAGCTAACTTATTACGAGATAAATATCAAATTAATATTTCTCTACAAGCAGTTCAGCAGAACTATCACAAATATAAAAGGAGTATTAAAAAGAACAATGCAAATGAGTTAATAGTTCAAGAAAGAAAACTGCATCAAAACCACTGCTTAAATGAACAAGAAGAAAATTTAAATATCAAACACTCATCAATTAAAATAAAAATCCAAATAAGTTAAAAAAATGTTGATAAGAGTGAGCCCGTACCGGGTTCTGTATACCTCCTAGTTTTTAGTTGAATATGTTATCTATGTCAATTTTTTCGCTTTTTTGAGCTTCATTTTCTAATGATTTTTTATCCTTCATTTCTCTTATAATATGAGGAGCAATAATCCTCTCTACAGGAATCGAAGAGTTTATACTAACTGCATTAATTATTTTCACTAATGAGATTGTATTCCGTGCTAGAAGATCTTTTAATGAGGCTATCTCTGCTTGAAGCTGTGCGTTTTTGCTCGTAAGTGCATCACGAGTCTTCCCATTTATGTACTGTTGCTTTTCTTTAGGCTTTAGCTTAAGCGGGCTAAGTTGCTCACCTATATAGTGTGCAATTATATTCTTACGTTCTATAGTACTCAAAGTACTTAGACTGCCACTTACAATTTTTTTAGCAATTAAGCGATCATGTAAAGCCTTGTGTGAGATAGGCGAGGTTTCAAAACCCTCAGCAAGCATAAGTTGCAATTCTTTTTCTATAGCTTCATCTAACAGTTTACCTCGTTTCATTATTTTCTCCCTGTTGATACGTATACTCCAAAGCAAACAAATCGGCTAAGGTAGTAATATCTCTAGAGTTATTACTATCTGATAATGGTTGGTATATATTGATAGTATTGCGGCTTTGCGCAATTTCTTTTGCCTTTATCTCAAGAGTATTAATGTTCTCCAACATAGAGTTTATTTTATCAATTCTGTGTTGGAGAGGAGCTCCTTTTATAGCGACTTTTTTTAACTCGTACAAATTTCTCTCGAGTTTATTTTTGATAAAGAGCAATTTGTCTACCTCGTCAACACGGCCCGTTAAAGTAAAGTAACTACAGGGCTCTCCACTTTGACATTTAAGTCTGTAGGAACAACCCCAGAGCGCTATGTTATAAGTACAAGAGCCAAAATTTAGAGGATGCAGATCTGCATGGCGATTAACGAGCTCGCTTGCTGCATCATCACCTTCTAACTCTTTCAACTCTTCAAAAGAGTCACGAATATCATCAAAGATGCCATCTAAAAACGATGCTTTCATAAATTTGGCAACATCGTCACGATCATCAAACGTATGTAAGTTAGATTTTAGATTTTTCTCTAAATCTAAATTTTTAGATAAGCGCATAACACCTGTTTCTTTTACTTTTTCTAATGGAGTCTGATTATATAACTTACTATCAATATTCTCTGAACCCTCTTCGTGAATAGTTATTTTAGAAGTATAAGGGAGGATTGAGGTTGCTTTTTGACGATGTTCGATAGCAATATGCTTATAATGATCATTTTGAGAAATATCAACTCGGCCCATGAGCATCGCCTGTAGATGGTCAGATATGTTGGCAATAGCTAGAAAGGTATTTATATTGTGTCTAGGAATATGACTTGTTAGCTTAGAAAAATCGCCGTTAGGCTCTTTTAATCCGTATTTCTCAAATGCTGATTTTGCTTCAAGAGCACCTAGAAAGCCATTTATACTAACTATATCAAAAGGCACTGGATTTGCTATATTCATTATTTCTCTAGCTAAATTCGTTGAGCGATAAGCATGAATAAAGAGTAGATCCTCATAGAAGACCTTATGTTGCTTACTTTTTGCTGTCCAGACAAGTGCACATGGCTCTTTTGATTGTTTTTTATTATTTCGGAAATTATCAGCGATATATTGGCTTAGTTCTTTCTTTCTATAAAAGGTGAATATACCTTTTTTAATTGGAGATATACCTGCATTTTGCAAAATCTTATAAGTCTTCTCACGGCCACCATTTTTACCGCTGTAGTTTAGAGTAGTTCCTACAATAAATTTATGAACATCAGATATTTCAACCATATCAGTTGGCAAGTCATCAATCGGCTGGGGTAGATAGTCTGAGAATTCTTTACTACGCAGATAGCTCAAGTGTTCACGAAATGGTTTAGTTAATTCTGTAACGATAGAGAAAATAGATTCGACTAGAGGTATAGCTAATGGTTCAACCCAATGAATTCTTTCTCCAGCGCCTTTGGCACCTACATATTTAATACCAAGAAAATATAGCGGCACACCTTTCTTTTTTAGCTTTTCTTGAGTAACTAGATCCTCAATTTCGCGTCTAACTAAAGAGTCTTTTCTCAAGGTTGTCGCTTCAATGGACCGAAATCCCGTAATTATAAGTAGAAGTACTAGATTAAGAAGTATCTTTTCACCAGTAGTCTCACATTTGTTTATTAGAGAGATGATGTTAAGAAATGTAGAAATACTAATCAATTTGTCCTTATCATCTACCTTAGTGTCGTCTAACTGTTTCTCCTTTTTAAGACTATTAGCTTTCTTTGCTTTCTTTGTATAATTCAAGGGGTTAGTAAATTTCAAGTTGTTTTTAAAATTCAATGGTGAAATACTAAAGGCATAATAATTAACGGGATTTTGTAGCTCGGCACAGCGACAAAATGTACCTACAATATTAGGATCGCCAGTTTTGGAAGAGTTTACATACGTATTCATAGCATCGTTTATGATATCAGTCGTAAGATAGACAGGATGTTTCTGACCTGTCAAGATAAACAAAGAGTGATACCAACGTTTTAATATCAGAACACTAGCAACTGCTACAGTTGTAGAAATGGATTGTTTTTTACGATAATTAAATACTAGCACCGCTTTCATAAAGTCTTTGTATTCTTTGCTATCAATCGTAAAATTAGAGTCAAAACCTTTTGTAGTCTTATGTATTAGGCTAAAAGGCAAAGTTGATTTACCTGAACCCTGTAGCCAACCAGTACTATGCCTTCCAACATACCAATTATCATCATCCCAATTATCGCTGAAGTCGCTGGAAAGATAGGTGTAAAAATAGTCTTGCTGTTCATCTATAAACTGCTGGAAATTTTCTAAGAGTTTTTTCATTTATCGTCCTATCGCTTCTGAGAGATAGTTTGAGAGCTATCATCTTGATATATCCTACAACGAGCAATTACTGATTCAACCTCAATCTTCGTACTTTCATGAACCTGAATAAGTGGATTATTAGAACAACCTATAGAATCTGAAATTTCTATTAAATCTATTAATTCATTCTTTATACTCGATAATACAGATTGATGATCGCCTTCTACAAAAGGATGGTAGTAGAGGCAGCCGTAGCAAGCTCTTACCTCTGAAAATGGACAATCTACATAGGATCGACTACAGCCACCTATACCAGCATGAATACTACCGTCAATTACCCCAAAAACCTCTTTGCCTTTCCAGTCGCTTTTTTGAATTATAGATCCGGTCAACATCATTGAAATCATAGTCTGCCATACAGGATTTGTACCAAGTACTTTAGCGCGTACAAGTGCAAGTTCTGGCGTTGCCATGATGTAGTTTTTAGCGGCTACCAAAGTGGAGTGTCCTAAAATATAAGCGATTTCATCAGCACTTGCCCCACTCATTGCTAGAGAATGTCCTACGTTATGACGAAAATCATAGGAACTATATAGCGGCTGGAGCATTAAATTATTGTTTATTGCCTCTCTAATATCTTCTGGAGCAAAACGTAACATCTGTCTGTTAATAGCGCGATTAACAAACCCAGTAGCTGCATAGCCGATATTGAAAAATTGCTCATCAGGCTTTTTATTTAAACGTCTCTGATATTCTTTTAATATATCCGCTAAATCAGAAGGTATAGCAATTAATGCCTTTTCAATTACTAGCTTCTGTTGTTTTGCATAAGGTATTGATATGCTATAGCGTTTGAAATTATCTTTTGATCTACTAGAGTCAACTCTTAAATCCATCACTGCTAGCCTAGCTGCTTGTACCGGACGAATACCGCAGGTGTAACATAAACCAAGGATAGAGCTGTCCATTAACTCTTGTTCAGTTACCAAGTCGCCTTCGTTGTTGTTAATTCTTACGGATATCTCTTTAAGGCCTTTATTGATTAAATTCTTATCATATGTAGAGAGAACGTTATCTATATTTTGATAACTCAACCATGCAACATTAATTGGACGAGGTATAAACGTTAAATCTTCAAGTTTGTTATAAGGAAATTCAGGAAAATCAATGGTACAAAGAATTCTTATGATAAAAAGAGCAAAGTAGAAACTTGGTTGATCAGTAAATTCATCAATAGCTAAAACCGAACTGTTATACGAAAAACCGTCTAAGTGATATGAAATATCAAATAAATTATCTAAAACTGCACTATGCTTATCTAATGAGGAAGGAGAATTTTTACTAATATAAGAAACCAAAATATATTTTTTTAGCTGAATAGTATTTTTTTCACCAGTAAATTTTATTACATGATCACGCCCAGAAAAACTGTATTTCCATAAATCATTACTTGTTTTTATTCTTTTAGTATCAAAGGCTGTAGCATTTTTGAATAAAAGAGTAGGGGGTATGGATAACTTATTGATGAACGCAATTTGCTTTGTTGACAGGAGTGGAAGTAACTCATCAGCTTCTTTAACCTTATTGATTGCATACATCTCAGAAAGTTCCTATATTTTCAGCATATGTAGCTGTCTCTGCTTTTATTCGTTCTAGATTAGACTCATTTGCTCTTTCTTTCATAAAGCGCTTAGCATAGTGGGTTGGCATATGGCTTCCATAACTCCAACCAGCAAGCTCTCTAAGTTCGGACTTTGAATCTTCCATTATTCCATTATTAGAAAAATCGATACCTGATTTCGACGATAGTTTTAGTACTTCCTTGTATTTTTTCTCATATATGCTCTCTAACGTAAGGTATGCCCACGTATGTCTTGCTACATGGGGAGTTATCTTGTCAATAGAATCAGAATATTTAGTATTTTTAAAAGTCGGATAGTTCTTTGTAAAAGCATCATCTAACTTGTTGAATAAGAGGTAAATTGCAGGGTAAGAAAGTGGGCTAAATGGTGCTTTTAATGCTGTAAATACAAAGCGGTGTTTAGCTTTAGGTCTAATTCTATTTATGTAGAACTGTAAAAAGTCATAATCGTGTTGTTCGATATCAATAACTCTATGAGCATTATCAGTCTTTAAAGAGGGTAGTCGTGCTCTTGAATCATGATTATCATCTGATATATTGGCTATTATCAAGCTATATTTGTTTCCTCTTATATTTGTTTTGATGGATTCTAACTCGAGCAACATTAGCTCACCAACTCTCAACCCATAATTTAAAAGAATTCTAACGATAAGGTAGTTACGCCACTGTAATGGTATTGTGGAAAAAGGATTTAACTCATTTCTTTTTTTATTAGAGCTTGGAGTGATAATTCCATATATAGCAGCTACCATTTCTAAGGTTAAACTTTTATACCCCTGATTTACATTAGATTCATCTACTTTTCTACGTACAAGTAGAGAGCTATATCCTTCAGTTTTTATCTTTAAATTCTTCAGCATTCTATCTGAATACCTTATGATTTCTTTTGGTTCATCATCATAATATTGAGCAGATACATACTTACTTATTAGATATTTAATGAAACGTGCTACAGCGCGTGTACGTTCAGCATGAGTATAAATGCTTCCACTTGGAGTAGGATTGAATTTAATTATTTTAGGAGTGTATGAGTACCCGTCAACAAGATACTGAAAAAAATTATCTAGCTCGTCTATAGCTATCGATGGATTATGATCCGACTCAAAAAAGCTGTAGCAGAATGTCTTGCCATGCTTTTCCAACCAATATTCATAAAAGTATTTGATTGCTTGTAGAGATGCATCCTGACTAGAAGAGGATCTATTATTGAGATGGTCTATAGAGTATCGTAATGGGTATAGAAGAGGCAGCGTAGTCTTTACATCAAAAAGTATCTTTATCTTTGAGCCATCTGGCATAACAATAGGCGATAACACGAACATGAACTTAATCTCTCATAGACACTATGTATTATGAAGATAATATCTCATAAACATAATGATAAGATAGCTTTAGTTTATTTAATTCTTATGTACTTGATATATAAGGATCCCAGCCTGTACTATGAACTTAATAGCATATAGACTTCATTTAACATAATATACATTATGCGAAAACAAACCAACGGTCTTAAGAGTTGAGTACGCAATATTTTTAATTTGTGAATCTTTACATTCGTTTCTAGTAGAACTTAAATATCTATATGGTTTATACCAACATTTAACATCAATACTTTTAATACCAATACCAACATCTCAAATATTAACTAACGACAATTCTTTAGCAAATGCTCTCGTAAAGATTTGCCGTCCTCATCTAGAATGACATCTGTCACTTGGCAAGCCACTTCATTATCAATGCTCTTACATGACAATTCATAATATACAGCATTGCCTTGCGTTAAGCTGACTTGCACCAATCCTTGCGTGGTCACTGAAAACTGCTTATCTTGCTCATAGTCAGGATCTTGCGAACTCCATAACACGTCATAACCAATATGACATGACATTTGCTCTCTAGCAAAATAATCCTGCTCAAGCTGCATTGCCGCCTGTAGCTCTTGGCTGCCATATTGTTGCAAAACCATCGGATAATCCTGACCTTGATTATCCACATCTTGCTGGTACATATCAGCGATTGTCTTAACTTTCATGGCAAACGTCGTCTGCAAGGTCTCTGTTAGATTGGCGGTCGCAGCCATAGCAGAAAACCCTATGATTAACATCATGATGGAAAATGTCGTTTTCTGCATGGTGCCCTCCATTTGCTATGACTTTTTATGTATTATATTCATAAAAAGTCATATAAACTACTATTTTACTACATACTTATGTTGGTTAGGTTTATCGAGAGAAAATCCCGTTCACACAGCACCATTATGAACTTTGATGAGTTATGAGTACTATTGATGAGCAAACGCCCATTTAACTCAGTATTTATTCAGGTCTCAGGTCTCAGGTCTAATGCCGCTCTAATTTCAATAAGCTACGATAAGGATATTCTTATGATGCCGTCATCTCGTTTTGATATTTCTCAGTCAGGGTTTTATAAATTAATAACAGCTGCGTGCTTTGCCTCCCTACTTGTTGCGACTGGCTGCTCATCTTCTGCTGATTCTAATGTCAGAATACCCAATCAGCAAAATGGTAATACCTCAGCGCCCGTCATCTCTGACACCAGCCAGCAAACGCTCAGACAGCAAGCGTTGCGTATTCAGCGTGCGTTGGCGACTAATGACTTTGCTCGCATCACCAATGATATCCACCCAACTCGCGGCGTTCGTTTTTCGATGTATGCGTATGTGCGACCTGAGACCGATAAGGTCTTTAGCCGTGAACAATTCGCCCAATACCTACAACAGTCCAAAATCCGCTTTACTTGGGGTGATTTGGATGGTACTGGGGAGTTATTGGTCACGCCGCTACCGACGTATTTGGCGACTTGGGTTGATGCTAAAAAGTTTAACGATGCTCGCATAAAAATTAATGATTTTGAGTCTAGAGGTAATATGATTAATAACGTGAAGGATGTTTACCCAAAATCAGACGTGGTTGATTTTTATTATAAGGGTACGGACGAGTATGACGGTATGGATTGGCGTGGCATGCGCTTAGTATTTGATGACTATCAAGGCAAACGTTATTTAGTGGCTATCATCAATGACCAATGGACGGTTTAAAGCCTTTTTATCCATAAAAACATGAGTTTATAGCCATAAAAACTAGCACAGGGCGGTGTTATTGAATCCATACACTGCCCTTTTTATTGCTTTTTTCACCTATATATATTTTTATTTGCTATAGATACTTAATACTGATGATTTTTATTAAAGCGGCGTTTGGCGAAAAAACTTCACCATAATCTCGTAAATGTCAGGGTAAGCGTCGACCAGCTTTTGCGGCGTCTCAAAAAACACTTCACTGAGTACCGCAAAAAACTCCGCTGGATTGGTTGCACCGTAACGATCAAGACCTGATTTATGATGGGTTTGAAAATCCTCAAAGTCTCGCGTCATAATCTCAGTCCAGCGCGCAGGATCCATATCGGTTTGCAGCGGCGGAAAACCATTGGCGCGACCATTTAACATATCGAGCTTATGCACAAACTCATGAATGACCACGTTATGACCGTCGCGCTCGCCTGAGTGTTTGGCATCTTTCCACGACAGAATGACAGGACCGCGTAACCACGCTTCGCCGCTGCGGTGTTGGCTACCTTCGTGGACGATACCCAACTCATCTACGGTGGTGGTTTCGCTCTTATAGGAACCAGAATAAATAATAATGGCCGACCAGCCAGCGTACCACTCAAGGCTTAGGTTTAAAATAGGGAGGCAAGCTTGTAATGCGATAGATTGCTTGACCGCATCGGTAATATCGAAACCCTGCGCGCCAGTAATCGACTTGTTAGCCAAAAATAACGTCGCCAGTTCAAACAGGCGTGTTAGCTCATTCTCGTTTAGCCTATCAAGTATGACAATACGCTGAGCCGCTTGCAGCCAGTCAGCATGGATAAACTCGCTGTTGTCCAATATGCGCTGCTCGCGCCAGTCTTTTATCATGCTAAACATATTAAATTTCCTTTAATTTTGTCGTTAGACTGTACTTTTTATTATTGGCGTTATGTGTTTTAAGGGGTTAAATGGTGCTGACAATAAGCCTACTTATCAAGACTCTAACGACAACATATTCATAATTAATTTAATCAAGGTTTTTTTTTGGTTGGGGTCAGATTCAGCGACCAATAAGGTTAATGCGGCAAGCCCGGTGTTATTGATGACCATATCACCTTTATCATTGAGCAGTCGATTATTACGGTGCAGAAAATCTACAAACAAAAAAGCGCCGCTGCGTTTATTGCCATCGGTAAAAGGATGGTTTTTGACCATAAAGTACAGCAGATGCGCCGCTTTACTCTCGATGGTCGGGTATGCAGGCTCGCCAAACACCGTCTGCTGTAAATTACCCAGTACACTGTCCAAACCATCACCTCGAGGCTTGGCGAACAATTCAGTCGCCTCGCCCCTTGCTATCAGCTGTGCTTTTAAGTCCGTCAGCGCTGCCATTGCCTCAGTTGGACTCGGTAAGATACCGCCCTCTTGCCCTGCAGGATTATCAAGCAAGCCTTCATCATAGCGCTGTAACCATAAAAATGTCTGTGTATAACGACTGATAATCTCAACCAAGCCTCGACCTTCATCGGTTTTCAGCTCGGGACTTTGCGCGGTTTTTCTAATTAAATTTAACGCTTGTTGTAGCTCGCTTGAGTTTTTATCAAAGCGCTCTTGATTGAGCGTATAGCCTTGAACTAAGTATTCGCGTAAGCGCTGGGTTGCCCAGCGTCTAAACTGCACACCTTGGGAAGATTTGATGCGATACCCTACTGAGATAACCACATCTAAGTCATAAAAATTCACAGGGCGATCAGAATTTGGAATATGCATTTTTTGCATATTGCTTTTTTCAGCGATTTCTTCATCATTGATGGCATTGGCAATATGACGCGAAATAACTGACTGGTCACGACCAAACAGCTCGGTCATTTGTGCTTGTGACAGCCAAACAGTCTCTTGCTCAAAACGTACGTCTACCTGCGCCTTTCCATCAGCGCTTTCATATATCTCTACTTTTGCTGCTTTATCATTCGTAGAATCAGTCATCTTGGTTTTTCCTTAACTTAATATATACGCTTATGCTCACTTCATAAATCATACAGCGACTGCATGACAGAGTACATAACAATGACTATCCTGTGCTTGTGCTTGGAGTATCTCGCGGCCTATAACCGAAATGCTGCTTATAAATGCGTGCAAAGTAACCTTGGTCGCCATAACCGACTCTATGCGCTACTTCATCTATGGTTACGTAGCTTTTGGTTTTTAACTATGACACCAGGTACGACAGATAAGGTAATAGGATCTATAGAGGGGTGAGCGTTGCTCATAAAAGACGCCTTGTCGAAAAATTTGAGTCAGAAGAAGCGCATTTATACAGGAAAAATAAAAGAATATGCCGGTCTACATGACCATTTATCTCTACCCTTCAGCGCGCTTGATCTGGCTTATCAGTTGCATCAGTTATTTACTACTATGCGTGAGCAGCCTTTCTTCCCAGTCCTACCTTCACATTAGCCAATATCAGTCCAGATAAGATGAGCACCATTGCTAGCATCTTCCACCATGTCACTATTTCCCCTGTGAACAACACTGAAGTCGCCATACCGAATACTGGCACCAGTAGAGCAAAAGGCATAACCTTAGAGGCTATATTTTGACTAAGCAAATGCGCCCACAATCCAAAACCAATCAGGGTTGAGATATAGACGATAAATCCAAGCGATAACCAAGACTTGAAAGATGCCTGTGTGAGTGTTGCAAGCGTCCATGCCTCATTTTCAAATAGCAGAGAAGATAGAGTCAAAACTATACATGCAATCAGACCGCCCCATACTACTAGTGATAGCGAAGACAGTGCCGATGACTTATTTGACGCTTTATTGTTGCTATTAACAGGCGAGGCAGTAGAGATGTTACTGGTACTCTGCTGCATTGAGGCCTGTTTTGAAGCAATATTGCCAAAGCTCCAACCTATGGCTGCAATCAGTATGCAGATAAAGCCAACCAAGGGCATGTCACCACCAAGGTTAAAGGCAATCACACCCAGCCCTAGCACACCGACCAGCATACCGATAATCTGCATGCGACCCACAGACTCTCCCAAAATGACATAGGCCAATAGGACGGTGATGAAAATCTGGACTTGCAACAAGAGCGCCGTCAACCCTGCTGATGCACCTAGGTGCATCGCGGTAAATACAAAGGCATACTGCATAACAAAAGTACCGATAGCATAGATAAATAAGGTACGGTTGAATTTGGGCGGTTTAAGGAATAAAACCAACGGCATGGCAGTAAAGAAAAAACGTAGAGCGGTTAACATCAATGGTGGAAAGCTTTCAAGCGCCCATGCAATAAAGGTAAAGTTTACACCCCATATAAAGGTAACCAATACGGCTAAAGCAATGTGGATTGGAGTCATAGGATTATCCTAAATAATGATTATTTATTGACATTAAATTGTTGTATTTGGACGTGATGGAATTGACCAGTATAAATACAGCCTATGCCGTTATGCTGCCGTCAAAGTTTGCGGTTAAATTCATTCTGTCTACCATCCGTATGATTCTAACTATTGTTGATACACTCAACTATAGTTTAAATACCCATAACAGAACCGATACAGTTTCACTAATGGTGAACAAGGTGTATAGTCGCTTTTAACGTTACAATTAATCATTACATTGAAGAGATAAGCACATTCATTATGGTAGAAACCTATACGCTTAATCCCAATTTAACCAAGACTGCCGCCGTCTCTGAATGGCTACAGCAGCGTATTGACTGGCAGATTTACCTGCCCAATCAGCGTGTGCCCTCGGTGCGAAAGTTAGCGAAACTATTAAATATATCAAGCTTTACAGTGGTACAAGCTTATGAGCAATTGGTGGCTACCAGTGTGCTAATCGCTAAGCCCAGCTCGGGCTATTATGTCAATACGCAAGCAAAAGCAGTTCAGCCGAATGATGATAAAAGAGCAGCCGCTAAGTACCCAGTAATAGATACGCGCTGGCTGATACAGCAAGTTTTTAGTGATATCCCGCATAATCGTTCGCCAGGGGTGGGAACATTACCGAGAGACTGGATACGTAATGAGAAGATGGAATGGGCTATACGTCAGGTAACTCAGCAAGCTGATAGCTTTATCTATGATTATGGCAATGTTCACGGCTATTTGCCGCTACGTCAGCAGCTGGTTCAACACCTGCATACACTGGGTATGCAAACTCATACTGACCATGTGATTACTACAGCTGGGGTATCTCAAGCCGTGACCATGGTTGCGCGGCTTCTTACTCAAGCTGGGGATACGGTGGTCGTTGATGGGCCGGGCTGGTATTGGCTATCAAGCTGCCTACAACAACAAGGATTAAACGTCGTCTCTGTAGAACGTGACCATCAAGGGCCTAATATTGAGCAGATGCAAAAGCTGTTTGCGATGCATCGTCCTAAGCTCTATTTAACCAATAGCGTGCTCCATAATCCGACCTCTTGTAACCTGCATCCTGCCCGTGCGCACCAAGTACTCAATCTTATTCATGAGTACGATGCTTATATTTTTGAGGACGATTTATACGCTGCATTTGTACCGGTTGGTCAAGTATTGCGTTATGCTAGCCTTGATCAGTTTGAACGGGTTTTTTATGCGACTGGGTTTTCAAAGTCAATGTCGTCAGGCTGGCGCGTCGGCATGTTGGTCTGTCCTGATAACTATATTGATGATGTGTTGCGTATTAAAACCTTAAGCAATTCAAACACGCCAGAATTTGGCGAACGGGTTTGTCACCACTTATGGACGCATGGTGAATATCGCCGGCAGATTAAAAAAGTACAGCAGCATTTATATAGCGCTCATGAAAGAATGCGCAAAGCATTACCAAGGATAGGACTTACCTATCCTGAGCATACACAAGCAGGTCTCTTTGCTTGGGTAGACACGGGGCAGGATACGAGCCAGCTGGCACTAGATGCCTATAAAGAAGGTTGGCTGGTCGCACCGGGACAATTATTTTATCCCGATGCCCGCACCTCAAACCATCTTCGCCTAAATGTATCAACAACAAGCGATGAGTTTTTGAGGTGGTTGGGTAATTATTTGCATAACAGCTGTCAATACTGATAAAAATGCTATCACCCTACCACTAGCCGCATCATCTGCGTACTAATATAACCGCCAAAGGTGCCTACCGCATAGCCTAAAATACCCAAGAACACGCCAACTGGCGCGAGCGACGGATGAAATGCCGTAGCGACAATCGGTGCCGATGATGCGCCGCCGGTATTGGCGTTGGAGCCGACCGCTAGAAAGAAAAACGGTGCGCGAATCATCCTAGCGACCGCAAAAATAATCACGACGTGGATACTCATCCATAATAGACCAATGAGTAGTAAGCGCCACTGTGAGACAATACCCGCGAGATTTATTTGCATACCGATAGCAGCAATCAATATAAAGATAAATACTGTACCGAATTTGGAGGCACCAACATGGTCAAGACGGCGAATTTTGGTGAAAGAGAATATGACACCTATGATAGTAATAATCACCACCATCCAAAAGAATGCGCTGGCAAAGCTGTATTGTACAGCCCAACTATAAGGGGCAAAGAAGTCTGCTATTTGACCGCCGACGAAATGCGCCACGCCAACCATAGCAAAGCACAAGCCAAATATCACCATCAAATCATTTAAGGTCGCTGGACGCGCATGGTCACGCTCATAGCTTTCAACCGCGGCAATCACTTTATCAATACTACTGCTATCCGCCCGTAAAAACTTATCTATCTTAGCGCTGTGCTTGGCCATGACCAAAATAGCTAGAAGCCATAACGACGCATTAGTGGTATCGACTAAGATCATCATGCCAAATAAATCATCGCTGACGCCAAACAGCTCTTTCATCGCTGCTTGGTTGGCCGCGCCGCCAATCCAACTACCCGCGACCGCTGAAAATCCGCGCCATAAAGTATCGTCGGTAAACATCTCAGGCGATATCCACTTAGCGATGCCTAAACTGATTGGACCACTAATGATGATAGCGATACTGGCCGCAAAAAACATCGCAATGGCTTTCCAACCTAAGCCTAAGATTTTAGGGACATCCATCGATAAGGTCATTAGTAGCAAACTGGCGGGCAACAGATAGGTAGCGGTAAAGCCATAAATCTGTGAGCCGATGCCATCAGCAAAGACGCCTAAGCTGTTTAACGTTGCTGGGATAAAGCAGCACAGCACAATGCCCGGCAATACCGCATAAAAGCGTCGCCAAAACTTACCGGGCAGCCCTTGGGTATAAAAAACCAAGCCGATAATAGACATAATGATGCCAAACGCTAATGGCAGACTGTCAATTGCTAAATGAGAGATGTCGGGCATCAGATGGCTCCACAGCACACGATGAATAAAAGCTTGTCAGTATAGACAAGGCGAAAAAGACGCGCAAGCAACGATCTCGCATTGTTGATTTTTTATCAATGTTTTATCATTAAAATAGAGCTGCCTTACTATAAAACCATGACGCACAAAAAAGCCAGATAACAAGTATCTGGCTTTTTGACGCTATTTTATCCGATTAAGTCAGAGGCTATTTTATTAATAACCTTTATTAATCATTAAATATAACGGTATTACGAGTTATTACTACGGTTACCGCCGCTTGAACGACCTTGACCACGGCTGTCAGCACGACCAGCTGGGCGACCTTGGCTGCCACTTGGACGACCACGACCCGTTGCAGCACGCTCACCGCGTGGAACGCCAGTGCTATCACCACGGCTAGGAGCACCAGTGCGTTTGCCTTGGTATGGCTTGCCACCTGAACGCTCATTTGGTTTTCCAGACGCGTCACGTGGCTTACCTTGATAACCGCTGTCATTGCTAGCGCGTTGACCAGTCGGTGCGCTGTCGCTTGAACGACCACGAGCATTAGCAGGATTGCCTTGATAGCCACCGCTTGAACGACCACGGCCTTGACCGTTACCGCCGCCACTTGAGCGTCCGCGACCACGGCCACGACCATTACCTTTGTTTTCGCTAGGTACATAAGTCTTCTTAGGCTCCATGCCTTCGATGACCGATACTTCCATTTTGCGATCTAAATAACGGTTGATAGCGTTTAGCTGTGGACGATCATCCATGCTACATAGGCTGATAGCAATACCAGTACGACCGGCACGGCCACAACGACCGATACGATGCACGTAGTCTTCTGTTTGACGTGGCAAGTCATAGTTAATTACGTGCGATAGTGCTGGCACGTCAAGACCACGAGCAGCAACGTCAGTCGCTACTAAGATTTTACATTTACCATTACGCAAGTCTTGAACGATACGGTTACGCTTGCTTTGTGGCAAGTCGCCATGTAGGAAGCTGGCTTTATGGCCTTGCTCTTGTAGAGATTTGGCTAGTTTTTCAGTACTACGTTTGGTTGCAGCAAAGATGATGACTTGTTCCATATCTTTATCGCAAACAATTTTGTCAAGCAAACGGTTTTTATGATCAAAATCGTCACAGTAATACACTTTTTCTTCGATGTGTGCTGATTCAACTTTGATTGAAACGCGCTCAGGGTTTTTGGTGAAGCTGGCAGCAATCTTGCCAACAGGGCCATCCCAAGTTGCTGAACACATAATCGTCTGACGATTAGTCGGTGCAGCGCGTAAGATGTCACTGATATCATCAGCAAAACCCATGTCTAGCATACGGTCAGCTTCATCAAGTACTAGTATTTCTAGGCTTGATAAGTCAACGCGACCCGCATTGATATGGTCAAGTAAACGACCAGGAGTCGCAACAATCACTTGCACGCCTTTTTTCAAAGCCGTAATCTGACCGTTATAAGGTGCGCCGCCTACTAATGGCACACAGAACAAACCACGCATATCTTTAGAATACGTACGCACACTGTCATGTACTTGCTGAGCAAGTTCACGCGTTGGCGTTAGGATAAGGGCTTTGGTTAATTTGTCAAAGCTAGTGGCACGGCTTAAACGGTCAAGTACAGGGATAACGAATGCCGCTGTTTTACCACTACCGGTTTGCGCTGACAATAATAAGTCGCGACCCGCTAGAGCAAAAGGAATGGCTTGTTCTTGAATAGGTGTTGGGTGGGTATAACCACTGCGATCAAGCGCGGTCAAAATTGGCTTGGCAATATTAAGTTCAGCAAAAGTGATTTTGTTTTCTTCAGCAGCGTCAGCAGTAGCCGCTTGATTATTAGTATCGGTATTTGCAATTGTGTTTGGGGTATCAGTGCTTTCGATGATGCCGTTTTCAGCGGCGATAGCAGATAAGATGTCAGTCATAGTAATCCTTGGTAAGTATAAGCTGCTGTAAATTCAGCAAGCTTGATGCATACCACTGATAACCGTTCACCACGCTGCATTTATAAAATAATTGTCTTACCCTAAAAAGGTTTAACAATCAAAGGCCAAGCTTTAAAGCTTGTCAATATTATAAAGGCGTTCGTGCTGTCTGACGTATTTTGGTGGTAGTGCCGAGTGTCTCATCCTTGTTTGCTAAAAGCGCATTATCTATGCTTTGTCCAAAGCAGATAAAGGCTGGTAACAACCAATCTAGCCCATACATGGGTCAGTAGATAAGATATGAGTCAAAAATAACGTGTTTTTCAATATATATGAAGGGTTATTTAAGTACACAAAATCATCGGCAACAATTACTTATGGTCATCCTAGACCCAAAATCGCAGGCGATGTTATCAATCTCATAATTCACGCTAGTCTATGCTAACGTGGCGACGCAGTATAGCACAACAAAACGCTAAGCTGTAGCTATTTTTCTGTTTATTAGTAAAATATTCAGTATAAGCGCTAATATATGCTTAAAAGCTGATATTAAACCTAGCCTTTAAGCAAGCTAAAGCTTTAAGAAAATTTAATGATTAACGTGACACTTTTACTTCCGTCACATAGGTTGGCAATTGCCAAGCACCGCCCGCCTCTATCAAGCGGCACATGCCTGTGGTGCTTTCATGGCTTTTTTCAAAGGCTCGGCCCGTCCATACCCAGTCAGTTTTAGATAAGCAGTCGCCAATCCCGCGGCCTTTTTGCACCGAGGTTAATTTGCCATTGCTATAGTCTGTCGCACTGGTCGTTACCAAGGTTGGCTGATAAGGTTTAGTGTCATTAAGCACCCAAACACCCGTGCCGGCATTATAAGCGCCGGTCCAGCAATCATGCTGAGCGAGCAGCTGCTTATTATTCAAACGACTGACCCGCCAAGATGAGCTATCCGTTAAGTTTGGGCAGTCGCTTTCTACATCTTTCATGGTGCTTTTCATCAGCTCTGATAACTGTGATGAACGCATGGCAAATTTTTTCTTACTGACAGAGATGGTTTTAGGGTTGGGCATTACCATTCTTAATGACAGTGCCGCTTGTGGTGACAAGACATTGCTACTAGATTTGCTAGAACTACCAGTACGGATAAAGGCGCTCGATGTCCCTACTCGTCCCTGTGCTTCATCGGCTTTAAGCATGACGGCGCTGGCACCTTTGTCCGATAGCTGCCAGCGCGTGTTGCGAATCACTAGCTCAACTTTGCTTGATTTGGTTAACGCCTCAAGTAGCGCGCTTACCTGCGCTGAGGTTAGCTCCGCATGACCTCCTGATACTGAGTAAGGTTTGGTTTCTCCGTAATCTCTATCGTTAATAAACAAGGATATACGATGACGACTACCAAGCTGCATCAGTGCCTTGGCAGAGCTTTCTTTAGCGCCACCAAGTTTTACCTTGCCATCGACTGTCGCATTAGCTCCTGCACGGCGTACCAATAATACAGATACGGGTAAATCACTATTGTTCTCTGCTTGGTAACCTGCCAGCCTGCAAGTGCGCGTATTATCGCAAGCAACTTCCCAGTCTTGATTGCTAAAATCAACGGGCGTGGCAGCCTGTGTCACTGAACTAAACAAAGCCGTGCTAATGGCGGCAAATAACGGTAATAAAATTTTCTTTGTCATCAATAAGGGCAACTTTTTTATTTTTATAGAATGTATTTTGATATGAGCGTTGTCTGTTAGACGATTAAACTTCTTGTGGTAGTGGTAGTGGTAGTGGTAGTGGTAGTGGTAGTGGTAGTGGTTAATGGTCTGTGGAAGCGTAAAAGCCATCTCACTTAATACAGGTAACGATGTAGTTTTATTACTCTTCATAGTCATTACTCATCAATAGAAGAAATATCAACACCTACCCATCAAGGAGGTGGCTGCTATCTTAACGTACTAATGTTTCTATCTGTTATACTAATGTATCATTATGTAATGAAAAAAGTATAGTCAAAAAGTAATATATCGATAAATATATTTGGAATAAAGAATATATTATACAGAATATAGCAAGCAAAAAGATTAATAAGCAAATTGCCTATTAACCTTTTTATTGAGCTATATGATGAGCGAGCTATCGTCAATAATCGTTGAAATAGACAACTTAAAATACATGCTTAAGTGATGAGATTCAGTAATGGGCTTAAACAATAGGCTCAAGCACTAAATCTACGGCGCGTTTAACCGCTGGACGCTCAGCAATTTTTTGTGCCCAACGCTTTACATGCTTATAATCATCTACTTGTAAGAACTCGCCAGCATCATAAAGCTTACCTAGTACCAGTTGACCATACCATGCCCAGATAATCATATCGGCAACATTGTAGTCAGACTCAGCGTTGCCACACATATACTCATGGTCTTCGAGATGAGTATCCAAGACATCGAGCTGGCGTTTGACCTCCATGGCATAGCGGTTGATAGGATATTCCATCGGCTCAGGGGCATAGGCGTAAAAATGCCCAAAACCGCCCCCTAAGAAAGGCGCACTGCCCATCTGCCACATGAGCCAAGAGAGACACTCTGCCCGCGCTTTATTTTGCGAGCCATCAGCAAGCGGCACAAACTTGCCAAACTTTTCTGCTAAATATAATAAGATAGCACCCGACTCAAAAAGTGCAATAGGCTCGCCAGCATCTGAGCCATTTACAGTAGCAGAATAATCTACCAGCGCAGGGATTTTTGAGTTGGGATTGATAGCGACAAATCCTGAGCCAAACTGATCACCCTCAGAGATATCGATTTGATAGGCGTCGTACTCAGCCCCTTTAGTATTCAGCTCAGCAAGCTCTTCTAACAAAATATTTACTTTCACGCCATTCGGCGTGTTCAATGAGTATAGCTGTAAAGGTGCGTCGCCGACGGGCAGTGCTTGCTCATGGCGCGCGCCAGCCGTTGGGCGATTAATACTGGCGAATTTACCACCGTTTTCGCTGTCGTTTTTCCATACTTTAGGCGGAGTATATGCGCTGGTCTTGTTTGATTGATTATTGTCATTACTCATAAGATTACCTGCTTTTTTGTCGTTTTATTATTTGTTATTTGAATGCTCTTTAATAACTGAAGTCTTTGCTAGCTGTATTTCCACTTACGTTTCTGCAAAAAAACTTCCTATTAAAACCATTCTGCTTTATCGGTTTTTACGAGATAGCCACCTACTATAACGAAGATTAAAGCTTTGATTAAAGCCCTGTCTTGTAACCTGTTTTTTAAGAGCGGCTAATTGGCTTAAAGGTAATTTTATAAGAACTGGGCGCATATCGTTACTTTGCTACTCTTTAACTCATAGTCGGTTGTTTTTATACTACCCACAACTTAACGGCCTTTAAGAGACCGACTTAACCACAGTGTTCAGAAGATATGGTGATGTCAATATGGTAACCCTCACTCCAACGCAAGATAAATACCTACCCTATGTGCTAGCGGTGGCGTTGTTTATGCAAATTTTAGATGCCACCATTTTAAATACTTCTCTGCCTCAGATGGCACAGGCGCTTGGTGAATCACCGTTAAAAATGCAATGGGCGGTTATTAGCTACGCGCTAACCTTGGCGATTTTCATTCCTATTAGCGGCTTTTTAGCCGATAAATATGGCACACAGCGGGTATTTTTATACGCCATTATCATCTTTTGTATTGGCTCGCTATTGTGTGCCGCTTCACCGACGTTGGATTTATTGATTGGTTCACGTATTGTGCAAGGCATTGGTGGAGCAATGATGACCCCGGTCGCGCGTTTGATATTGGTCAAGTCCTATCCGCGCAATAAGCTGTTAACCGTCATGAACTTTGCGGTGATACCCGCATTAATCGCGCCCTTAGTTGGACCGGTATTGGGCGGTTATATCGTGCAATATACTAGCTGGCATTGGATATTTTTAATCAATATTCCGATGGGTATTTTCGGCTTTATTATGGGTAAAAAACTAGTACCGGCATTATTTGAAGATACTAAGCGTCTAGATTGGACGGGTTTTGCTTTATTTGCCGCCGCCGCTTGTGGTTTTACCCTTGCGGTAGAATTTGGCTCACAAACAGGTCGAGGGCTTTACGGTTTGTTGCTCGCATTAGGCGCCAGTATCCTGATAGGCGCTTACGTTTGGCATGCCAAACGCCGCGCAGCGCCATTATTTCCGCTGAGCTTATTTAACATTCGTACCTTTCGCATCGGTATTACTGGTAACTTATTCACCCGCTTAGGCATCAGTGCGGTGCCCTTCTTACTGCCACTGTTGCTACAAGTAGTGTTTGAATACTCACCGTCGCAAGCGGGTTGGCTTCTCGCGCCCATCGCTGTTGGTGCAATTGGTATCAAACCTTGGGTGAGTAAAATTATTCAGCGTTTTACCTATCGTAAGGTGTTGGTGGCTAATACCTTTTTGATAGGTGTGCTTATTATCATTTTGGCGCAGTTTAATGATGCGGCAAATTGGATATGGTTTATTCCTATCTTGACTGTAATGGGTGCTTGTAACTCAATGCAGTTTAGTGCCATGAATACCATTACCATCGGTGATTTAGAAGGCACGCAAACCAGTAGTGGTAATAGCTTAATGGCGGTCAATCAGCAATTGGCTATTAGCTTTGGTATCGCCTTTGGTGCGGCGTTATTGAATCTGCTACGTGAGCGTTTCGAGCTTGATACTTTAGTCGCCTTTCAGACCACGTATTGGATACTTGGTATCTTGACTATTCTCTCGGGCTTATACTTTTTACGCCTAAAACCTGAAGATGGCCGCGGCTTGTATTAATCGTTGATATTGAAACTATTAAAAAAGCATTAAACATAAAAATACCAACGTATCCTAAAATCAGTTAATCCAAAACTTATCTTAGTATGCGCTGGCAGCTATGAGCACTTTTTTATAATTTTAAGGCGCTTTATCGTCATCGATTTGCGATTGGATATAGTTTTCAACGCCAATATCTTTAATCAAGTCCTCTTGGGTTTCTAACCAGTCTTGATATTCTTCGTTACCGTCTTTTAGGGTGATGAGCAACTGGCGCGAGACATAGTCGCGCTTGCTCTCACACAAAGTGATTGCATCGGTGATGATATCGAATTTCTGTTTCTCTAAACGTAGGTTACAGTCGATTATCTCTGGCACATCTTCGCCAACCAAGACTTTACCCAATTCTTGCAAATTGGGTAGACCGCCTAACAACAAAATACGCGCAATGAGGTCATCTGACCATTTCATCTCAGCAATTGATTGTTTATATAGCGAATCATTTAACGACTCTAAGCCCCAGTGGCGTGCGATACGTGCGTGCAAAAAATACTGATTGATAGCTATCAATGACTGACCGAGCACTTTATTAAGGGCACGATTTATCTCTTTATCCCCTTGCATTTTTATCTCCCTGTATTGATATATAATTTTATTATCGATGACTTTTAATAACAGTTAAAGGCGCTTAGCGAATAAAGTACTAAACAATATCAGGAGACACTTCCGCCATCTGACTTTGCAAGTAATTGGCTAGACCAATCATGTCAATCAGACGCAACTGCTGCTCTAGCCAATGAGCATGATCTTCTTCGGTGTCTTTGAGCTGCTCAACCAGCATCTCACGCGTCACATAGTCATGTTCGGCTTCACAAAGCGCAATGCCATCTTTAAGATGCTGCTGTACTTGATACTCTAAATTAAGATCAAGCTGCAACATTTCAGGAACCGTCGTCCCAATATTAATATCGTTGACGCTCATCTTAGGCGTACCGCTCAACATT
The DNA here is from genome assembly GCF_904846285.1 of Psychrobacter immobilis. Taxonomy (GTDB): domain Bacteria; phylum Pseudomonadota; class Gammaproteobacteria; order Pseudomonadales; family Moraxellaceae; genus Psychrobacter; species Psychrobacter immobilis_D. The sequence continues at coordinate 32,950 of NZ_CAJHAD010000013.1, forward strand.
AAAATACGGCGGATAATCGCTCGTGCGTGTAGCGTTTCATCTTGCATCTCATGGCTAATACGGTCATACAGTTTGCCGTAATGCCATTCTGCGTACATCTCAGAGTGAATGAAATATTGGTCGCGAGCCGCAAGCTCACCACCTAATAAAAAATTTAAATAATCAATGACCTTTGGGCTGCCTATCATCACCTATACTCCTGTATTTTATTTATTTGCCGATACATTCACAATAATACATATATAGAAAGTACTATTCGTAAACTACTCAGTAAGGACTAAAACCAACGAAATGTCTTACAAAGTTAGGCAGATATAGTAGCATACAGACGTTATATCGCTTGTAACGATATTAACTAAGAATAAGATGCTAATTGAGAACTATAATTAGCTCGCCTTATGAATTACAGTCACAAGCAAAATGACAAATGGCGCTGCTAAATATGCTTGCAGTCGGTGGATGACTGAAGTTATATGGACGCTCACAACTTATCCTTTGGGTATAATGAAAGGATAAGTGCGCAATAGTGAATATAATTGGTGTTAGGGCGTATTAACGATCTGGTCGTTAATGATAGAGAATATGATTTGAGACGCTAGAGGTCTGAATCGAGCCTAGTTAAACGGCGTAGGCTAAAACATCAAGTTTGGCGTGATGTTCATCAAGATAATCATTGACCATAGGTTCGCAGCAGCCACAGCAAGTCGCTACATCAAGGGTATTTTTTAAACCGTCTAACGTATCAATGCCAGAGGCAATAGCGGCTTTAATTTGTTTTTCTTTGACGTCGTTACAGATACATACGTACATGTGCTAGCTCCTACTGTGAATATCTAACTTGTTATTAGTTATAATAACGATAATTATTACCATTTACAATAGTATTTAAAGTATTCATCAGTCATAGCAGTTACCTCTAAATATTTATATTACGCTTACTTAATCCATGTAACTGCATATAGCGTTAGGTGTAACCACAAAGTATCAAAGGTAGTAAAATGGCGACGAACTGTAAATTTGCTCATTTTTTAATCGATTTTACCGATGACTGCTGTTATATTGACCCCCTATTAACTAAATCTATATTGGAATTGTTCTATGTCTAATAATAATTCTACGATACAACCGCTTGAGTTATTTAAAGTATTGTCTGACCCAACGCGCTTAAAGATTTTTCAAATCTTATTTAACAAAGAGTCGCGCTGTGTTGGTGAGCTGGTAGAAATACTGGATCAACCGCAGCCGACCATCTCGCGTCACTTGAATCATTTGAAAAAATTGGGTATCTTAAGCTGTGTTCGTGATGGAACATGGATGTGGTACGAGGTGTCTGATAATCTGCCAGAATGGTGCCAAGATATTTTGGAAATCACCTATAAACAGATATCGACCAAAGACATCAATATGCCAAAGCCTGCTTAATTTAATACTAAAAGCACGGACTTAAGAGATATTTATAACAAATAATTCAGCGCATAAAAAAAGACCTATCATTTATAGGTCTTTTTTTTGTTTTCAAACTTTGTCTTAAAATACGCCTTTAATTCGGCATTATACCAAGTCTAAAAAATCACTCACAAAAGCATTGGCTGGCTGGTGTATCAGCTCCTCTGACGTCCCTACTTGCTCGACGCGACCATGATTCATCACCACAATCTCATCAGATACCGCCCGCGCCTCTTCTTGATCGTGGGTTACCATAATGCTAGTAATACCAAGCTCGTGGTGGATATTCTTTAGCCAAGTACGCAGCTCTTTACGTACCTTGGCATCTAGCGCCCCAAATGGTTCATCGAGTAATAGTAGTTTTGGCTTTACTGCCAAAGCACGTGCCAGCGCAATACGCTGACGCTGACCGCCTGATAATTGGTGCGGATAAGCATTGGCAACTTGCGGCAACTGTACTAAGTCTAACAATTCTGCAACGCGCTTATTGATATCAGCCTTACTTGGTCGCTCATTTTTTGGCAGCAAGGTTAAGCCAAAGCCGACATTATCAGCGATGTTTTTGTGGCGAAATAACGCATAGTGCTGAAACATAAAGCCGATATGGCGCTTTTGCACGGGCGTATTGGTGACATCTAATTCATCAAACAATATTTGTCCAGAGTCTGCATACTCAAGACCAGCAATGATGCGCAGCAAGGTGGTTTTACCGCAGCCTGACGGACCAAGCAAAGTTGTCAACTTACCCGTTGGCACGGTGATATTGATATCATCTAAGGCGGTAAAATTACCGAATTTTTTATTAACGTTACGAATCTCAATGCTCATAATGGGTTCTCTTATTATATTTTTGGCTTAACGTCTTAACACGGGCGGCAGATGGTTTTATGATGCCTGCTTTGTGAAGCTATTTCTTATAGACGACCTGTGCTTTCTGCCAAGGTTGCATCTTTAGCATTTGATGCATTGCTAGCATTGGCACTTACTGGCAATTCAGGCGCACTTGCTAAACGCTCGGACTTGGCAAACTTACGATCTTGTAGCTTGGTCATTACTTGTTGTATTAGCAGGGTCACGAGTGCCAAGCCAGCAAGTAAGCTCGATAAGGCAAAGGCGGCGGTAAAGTTATAATCGTTATAAGCAATCTCAACCAGTAGCGGCATAGTGTTAGTTTCACCGCGAATATGACCGGACACCACACTCACCGCGCCAAACTCGCCCATCGCCCGCGCATTGGTCAAAATCAAACCATACAGCAGCGCCCATTTGATATTCGGCAGTGTCACGTGCCAAAACGTCTGCCAGCCTGTAGCGCCTAGGGTTAATGCCGCTTGCTCTTCACTATCACCTTGGGTTTGCATCAGTGGTATCAGCTCACGTGCCACAAACGGAAAGGTCACAAACAATGTGGCTAAAATAATCCCTGGTACCGCATAAATTACCTGAAAACCCATGCTTTCAAGCCAGCCACCAATCGTAGAGTTCAGCCCGAACAATAGGACAAACATTAAACCTGCAACCACGGGCGACACCGAAAATGGTAAATCAAGCAAGGTTGTCACCAGCTGCTTACCTTTAAACTGATAACGGGTGACGAGCCAGGCAATCGCGATGCCCATCACCATGTTAATCGGCAATACAATCGCGGCAGTAATTAAGGTTAGCTTAATTGCCTGCAAGGCCTCAGGGTCGACTAATGAGGCAATATATAACTGCCAACCGTTTTTAAAGGCTTCATAGAATACCGCCAACAATGGCACGACCAACATGATGACCATAAATAACACCGCGATGGTAATAAAGGTACGTCGTATCCATGGCGTGTCCTTAGTCGCTGGGTTGCTTTGGTAGTCGTAGCTATTAGAGATTTGCATTAGCGGGCTCCTACGCGGCGCGACAGCTTCCACTGTACGATATTAATGGTCAATAAAATTACAAATGAGATCAGTAGCATAAATAGTGCAACCGCTGAGGCGCCTTGAACATCAAACTGCTCGAGCTTGCTGATAATAATGAGCGGTAAAATCTCAGACTGCATCGGAATATTGCCGGCGATAAAAATCACCGAACCATACTCGCCAGTCGCACGGGCAAACATCATGCCAGCGCCCATGAGCAGTGCGGGTAACAGCTCTGGTAAAATGACTTTACGAAAGGTCGTAAATCGATTGGCACCCAATACTGCGGCCGCCTCTTCAAACTCAACGGACAATTCTGCCAATACTGGCTGTACCGCACGGACGATAAACGGAAAACTCACGACTATTAAAGCGAGCCAAATACCTAATGGCGTAAAGGCGACTTGAATATCAAACTTGGCAAACCACTGGCCGATTAAACCATTAGGCGCATAAAGAGTCGCAAGTGAAATACCGGTAACGGCTGTCGGTAGTGCAAATGGTAAATCAACCAACGCATTAATCAACGACTTACCCCAAAACTCATAGCGCACTAGCACCCAAGCAACCAACGTGCCAAATACCATATTGGTGAGCATCGCCAGAAACGACATCCATAAGCTAAGTTTGATAGCAGCGGTGACTTGCGGCTGAGTAATGGTCTCCCAAAAGCCCGTCCAGCCCATCTGTGTCGTGGTATAGGCCATCATGGCAAACGGTAGCACCACTAGTAATGATAAGCTAAAGACAGTGATGCCCATACTTAGCCCAAACCCTGGTAACACATTACGCTGGCGCAAGCGCGTCAGCCAACCTTTTTTATTGACGGGTTTGCTGGCAGGAGAAGTTGTTGCACTCATAGTGATGTCCTATTGCCTAACTGATGGCACTTAATTATTAATCGTAAGTACCACGTGATATCAAATGTATTTATTATTGGTCTACTTAAGCGCTAAAGGACACAGCGTGGGTAGCCATGTCCTTTATGTGCTCGGACGTTACTCTAAAGCTGACTGCTTAACCGCTATTTAATAAAAAGCTCATAAAAACTTCATAAATGGGCTAGGCAGTCAGCGTACTAGCGGCTTACTTTGGTGCATTAATGGCTAGCTGATCGAACACGCCGCCATCGCTAAAGTAAGTGCTCATGATTTCATCCCACGTGCCAAAAGCATCGTTTGGACGGAAAGTATCGATAGGTGGCAATTTATCGCTGTTTTTATCAAGCACACTTTTCACGCTTGGGCGCAGATATAAATTGGCTGCCAATTGCTGAGCTTGCTCGCTCCATAAGTAATCAAGATAGGCTTTTGCCGCATCGGTCGTGCCTTTTTTATCGGTCACGGTTTTCACAACAGCAACTGGGCTTTCAGATTTGATAGAGTATTTAGGATAAACGATATCCACTTTACCCAAACCAAAATCAGTGGCGGCAAGGTTGGCCTCATTCTCAAAGGTCACTAAGACATCACCAATACCGCGCTGTACGAAAGTCGTCGTCGCTGCACGCCCGCCATTCTCATAGACTTTGACGTTTTTAAGCATGTCTTTGACGTAGTTTTTGGCTTGTATTTCATCTTTATTAAACGCATGCAAACCATAACCATAAGCGCCTAAGAAAGCATAGCGACCATTACCCGTGACTTTTGGGTTGGCCATGACAATCTCAACGCCTTCTTTGGTCAAATCCTGCCAGTCGTTAATGCCTTTAGGATTGTCTTTACGCACTAGGAATACGATGGTACTGGTAAAAGGTACGGCGTTATCAGGGAACTTGCTTTGCCAATCTGACTCAACCAAGCCTTTTTTCTCGAGTAGCTCAATATCTGAACCTTGGTTCATGGTCGCGACATCGGCTTGCAAACCATTAGCCACCGACAATGCTTGCTTACTTGAACCACCATGAGATTGCTTGATTAAGATATTGCTGTTTGGGTGCTCAGCTTTATAGTGGTCTACGAATAATGGGTTGTAGTCTTTATAAAAATCGCGTGCCACATCGTAAGAGACGTTTAATAGCTCAATATCTTGCCCCTCAGTAGTAGCAGGCGTGCCTTCCGCATTGGTCGCTGGTTCAGCTTTTTCGCTATTGCTACAACCTGCCATACCTAAAGTGAGCGCCACACCGGCGATACTTAGAGCGCTAAGCGTTTTATTTTTATATTTATAACCTGTGGTATATGATGTCATGGCTGCCTCAAAAGGGATTGGTTAGTTAATGCAAGTATGCTAACAGCGCAAGCTTATTATGTTTAATGATGAATATGCGTATGTTATTGCCAAAATGGAATATAGTATTTATAAAGATAAGGTTATCAATAGTTTAAATGCCATAACTTATGGGTCACTTTAAATATTTTATAAATCGAGAATTTGACTCCAAGAATTTGGCTGATATTTATAAACTGCTTTAACCTTTTATAAAGCCATTTATAAGGGGTTAAAGCTATAAATAAATGACTTCGGGGCTGACTGTTATTTAACCTGTGCCAGCTGATCAAAACGCCCGCCATCGACAAAGAACGTCGCCATAATACTGTCCCAATCTCCAAACACTTCAACCGGCTCAAAGGTTTGAATATCCTTTAAGGTGCCTGTATGGGCTGCGAGCACCTCTTTATTGCTCGGGCGCAGATACATCTTTGCCATCAGCTCTTGCGCAGGCTTGTCCCACAATGTTTTTAGATAAGCAGTTGCCGCAGTAGTTGAGCCTTTTTTCTCAGTCACCGAGCTGACGATTGCCACTGGATTATGGATGATGATGGAATAGCTAGGATAAACAATGTCGACTTGACCTTTGGCAAATTGCTTGGCGACCAAATGTGCCTCATTTTCAGTGGTAATAAGCACATCTCCTAGCCCGCGCTGGGTAAAGCTGGTGGTCGCAGCGCGCGCGCCATTGTCATAAGTCACGACATTGGCGAGCACTTTTTTCATGAAGGCATCGGTTTTTTGTGGTTGAGTAACCGATTCTTTAAATTGGTGCAATCCTGAGCCATAAGCGCCCAAAAAGGCATAGCGTGCCGTACCGCTGGTTTTCGGATTGGGCATCACCACGTCAATATCCGCACGTGCCAAATCTGCCCAGTCTTTGATGTTTTTTGGGTTGCCACTACGTACCAGTAATATCATGGTGGTGCTATAAGGAACGGCATTATCAGGAAACGCCTGCCGCCAATCCGCTTTTACCAGACCTTTTTCAACCAACATGTTCATATCGCTTTCTTGGTTTAAGGTCACCACGTCCGCTTGTAAACCATTGGCGACTGATAGTGCTTGTTTACTTGCGCCGCCGTGCGATTGTTGGATATCGACCTTACTATCAGGGTATTGATCCTTATAAATGCTAGTAAATAGCGGGTTATAATCTTTATAAAAATCACGTGAGACATCGTAAGAGACATTAAGTAGGCTGACATTTTGCTTATCGCTTGCCTCACTATTGGTACCATCGCTCGTGCCACTTTGAGTAGCTTTGGTAGGATTACAGCCAGTCATTAGCATGGCAACGGCGAATACACCACCCAACTTAAAGCTGAAATTAAAACGGTCAGTGGCAAGCTTTGATTGCCTACTTTTATTTTTAATAAGTGCTTGGGTATTAATCAGTTCAAGTTTATTAGTTGCTTTTTCAATGCGTCGGTTCGTTGCTTGCATAACGGCTCTCGATAATGTTGATAGAAGCCTTATTCTCAAATATGATTAGCCGTATCAAAGGTTATCATTTCTTGAATGCTGTTCTATGGATGATGAGCGATATGCTAACAGCCTGTGAGGCAATTGCTTAGTGACAAATACGCTTATCGAGTTATTAACTTGGCATAAGTAATTTTATTAGTTATTCTAAAGTGGTTGTTTTTCATGAATATTTTTGCAATTTTGTGATAAGCAGACACTTTTGAGTAAGTTACGGTATTGCTTAGGCTCTAGACGAACCTTTATAGAGTCGATATTATCCCTTAGCTTGTTATATATCAGGCGACGCACTGATAAAACTTAGTCGATCCGCTTTCACTTATTTCCTGTTTACTAACCCCTTTATTCAAGGTAATGCAATGATCAAGTCTTCACCTCGTCATGCCCGCCACTCACACTTTTTTGCTGTTATTGTAACGACCTCTGTCGCTTTATTTGCCTTAAGTGGCTGTAATAACGTAACGCCAAGCGTCAATAACCAAACGATTAAGCAACCAAACGCTGCCGTCACGCCAGCGGTGCAGACGGTCGTTGGCGATTATGCCTCTGAAGATTATGCCAAGCGTGCACAAGGCTATGATTGGGTGGGTGTGATGATAAGAGCTGACGGAAATGAGCAAATTGATATCAAGGTACGAGCGCGTGGTGATGTGAAAAAACCAACTTGTCACTTCGATGGTAAAGCGACATTAATGGGTCAAGACGAGGCACACGGTGTCATTTTTCAAAGTAAGGTTAATGACAGTACCGCCTTTTTTCAATTTAAAGATGATACGTTGACTATTGATAGCCAAGATAAGTACGCGCTGAATTATTTTTGTTCGGGTGGAGCTTCACTCGTTGGCGAGTATCAAAAGCTTGAGGGTGATTTAGCGCTCAATTAATAGCTTTAATTGCCTATTTTAGATAATAAAATGAGATAAGAAAAAAGGTGTCAGAGTAACTATCTGGCACCTTTTTTCTTGCGCATTATCTTTTTTCAATATTAAGGTTTTTACACTGCAGAAGCACCGACCAATTTCACCTCAGCACGTTCTTCCTTAGCGATACCAGCATAGTAATGTCGCAAAATCTCTAGCACTTCAGGACGGCTAAAGTTCTCTGGTACATCGAGGTCTTCTGATAGCGCTTTACGTAGCTTGGTGCCTGAAACCTTGACATGCTCAGATGCTTCATGCGGGCAAGTTTTATCAGAAGCCATGGCGTTACAAGCATTACACCAAAACGTCCAACCAATTTTTAGCGGCTGCGTAATCAAGTCGTCTTTACCAACATATTCAAAGATGGTTTGCGCATCAAACGCGCCATAATAATCACCAACGCCCGCATGGTCACGACCAACAATCAGATGACTACAGCCGTAGTTTTGACGGAATACCGCATGTAGTAGCGCCTCGCGTGGTCCAGCATAACGCATATCGAGCGGATACCCAGCTTGGATAACGGTGTCTGCTCTAAAGTAATTATCAATCAAGGTCTTGATAGCTTCTTGACGCACTTCGGCTGGGATGTCGCCCGGTTTTAGTGCGCCGAGTAGTGAATGAATCAATACGCCGTCGCAAATTTCGATAGCAATCTTGGCAAGATATTCGTGCGAGCGGTGCATCGGATTACGCGTTTGGAAGGCGGCAACCGTTTTCCAGCCCTTGGCATCCAAAATCTCGCGCGTCTCAGCGGGTGTTTTGTAAATCTCTGGGTATAAGGTTGGGAACTCGCCTTCGCTTAGTACTTCGACACTACCGGCGATGTTTACGTCACCTTGGTTAAGTACTTGCTGCACGCCCGGATGCTCGCTATCGGTGGTGGTAAAGACTTGCTGACACTCATGGGCTTTATCGATGGTATAGGTTTCTTCTACCGTTAAAATGCCCATAATTTCGCCATCTTTTGCGACCAATGCCACTTTATCACCTTGGTTTAGGCTGTCGGCGGTTGCTTTTGGCGCTGATAAAGTAATAGGAATCGGCCAAAACAAGCCAGCATTGTCGCCACTTTGCAGGCGCATATTATCCACGACGCCTTGCCAATCTGCCTGATTCATAAAACCATTTAGCGGGGTAAAGCCGCCAATCCCAAGCATAATCAAATCGCCACGCTCGCGAGAGCTTAAGGTAATCGTCGGCAGCGTGCTGGCAAGCTTTAATGCTTGCTTGCGCGCCTCACCTTTTAATAGTAATGGTTTTAGCTCGCTGCTGCCGTGCGGCGGAACAAGTTTTGATGAGGAGAGATTGGGATTGGTAGATGTCATTTTTAAAACCTTAATAATGAAATTGAGAGATAGTTGGTCAGGAGAATGAGCGATTAAATTTGATAAACATAGGCTACCTAACTTTGGTTATGAAAATTTATGCTGTGTTTGGATATGGATATGTCTTAAAGGAATTTATGTTTATAGATTTAAGCTTATATGATGTGACTCTGAATTGTTTACCTTGCGATTGGCAATACAAGCGATCACACGCAAATCATTTTCGTCGCGGCTTTTTAAGTTAAAAACAAAATTGAGATTACGTCATGTATCAATATAATTACGCTGACCAAACCTTGGTAGAGGAACGAGTCGCCCAGTTTCGCGACCAAACCGAGCGGTTTTTGGCAGGTGAGCTGCCAGAAGAGCAGTTTTTACCGCTGCGTTTACAAAATGGGCTATATATCCAGCGCTATGCACCGATGCTACGTATCGCCGTGCCTTATGGCTTGCTGGCAACCTATCAATTACGCAAATTGGCTGAGATTACCCGTAAATATGATAAAGGTTACGGCCACTTTACCACCCGTACCAATATGCAGCTGAACTGGCCAAAACTTGAAGAAGTGCCAGATATTTTGGCAGAATTGGCATCGGTGCAAATGCACTCGATCCAAACCTCGGGCAACTGTATCCGTAATACCACCACCGACCCTTATGCGGGTATTCATAAGGAAGAGATCGCCGATCCGCGTCCTTATTGTGAGATTATTCGTCAATGGTCAACCTTTCATCCGGAATTTGCTTTTTTACCGCGTAAATTTAAAATTGCCGTCATTGGTACGGCAAAAGACCGCGCGGCAACGCAGGTACATGATATCGGACATTGCCGTCATTGGTACGGCAAAAGACCGCGCGGCAACGCAGGTACATGATATCGGACTACATTTAAAGAAAAATGACGCAGACGAGCTTGGCTTTGAGGTGATAGTTGGTGGCGGTCTTGGGCGTACGCCAGTGATTGGTAAAACCATTAATGCATTTTTACCGCGCCAGCATCTGCTCAGCTATTTAGATGCGATTTTGCGTGTCTATAATCTGCATGGTCGCCGCGACAATAAATTCAAAGCGCGTATCAAGATATTGGTCGATAGCATGGGCGGCCCAGCATTTGCCAAATTGGTCGATGCCGAATGGGAAGCCAATATCAAAGATGGTCCGTTGACCCTGACCGATGCCAACTTTGACAAGGCCAGCAGCTTTTTTACTGAGCCTGATTATCTAAGTTTTGATGCACTACAGGTACAGTCAGACTTGCAGCAGCAACTAGAGGCTGATAAAGACTTTGCCAATTGGTATCAGCAAAATACCGTGGCGCATAAAATCGCAGGCTATCGCGCGGTGGTTATTTCGTTAAAAGCCGGCTTGGTCGATGGTAAATATGTACCATCAGGTGATATTAGCGCCGCGCAAATGGACGCCCTCGCCGACCTCGCTGACGAGCATAGCTTTGGCGAGCTACGTGGTACCTATCAGCAAAATCTAGTCTTTGCCGATGTACAAACCAATCGCTTGTACGAATTATGGCAGCAGCTGGCTGCACTACATTTGGCCCGTCCAAATATCAATACTCTAACCGATATGATCGTCTGCCCAGGCTGGGATTTTTGTTCGCTTGCCAATGCCACGACCCACAATATCGCTGAGCAAATCGAAAAGCAGTTTAATGATCTTGACTACCTTTATGACTTGGGTGAGATTCGCCTCAATATGTCTGGCTGTATGAATGCCTGCGCCCATCACCATACCGGCGATATTGGTATCCTTGGGGTCGATAAAAAAGGCGAATACTGGTATCAAATCAGCCTAGGCGGTAACTCTAGCAACGACGCCAAAATCGGTAAGATATTAGGCAAGGCGGTACCAACCGATGCCGTAGCAACGACGATACAAAAGATAATCGACGTTTACTTAGAGCAGCGCGTTAGCAATGACAATGACGTCGAAGGCTTTGGTGAGTTAATCGACCGTATCGGTATTACCCCTTTTAAGGAGAAGGTCTATGGCTAATCATCATGTGTTTACTAGCGAAGGCATCGATATTAGCGAGACTGACACTTGGCTTGCGCTTAGCACCGATGAGCTGCCTGACGGTATTACCCTGACCGATATATCTTTGTTAGAGCTGCTGCAAAAACAAGAAAAACTCGAGGTCGTTTTACCGCTTACTGATTTATTAGATGCTAAAGGCAATATTGCAGGCGGACTATTACAACAAGTACGTGAATTGTTAGCCGAGCATATTAGCCGTACCGGTGTCTGGGTGACATCAGATAGCGATACCGAAGTGCTGACGCGTATTCCAGAGTTTTTATTACAGCAGGATTTGATTGTGATTCACGTCCCCGCTTTCACTGACGGACGCGGTTTCAGTTACGCCCAAACCTTACGCCAAATGGGCTATCAAGGCGAGATTCGTATGGCTGGCAAGTTTGGCCGCGATCAAATCGCCTATCTGCTACGCGCAGGCGCCGACAGTTTTGTGATAAGCGCGCATGACCTGCAGTCTATCTCTGATATCAGCCAAGCCTTTAACGCGCTGGCCAGCAGCTATGACGGTCGCAACGCCGCCGACTTACCGATGTTTGCAGGTGCTTAGTGCATTGATGCCATAAAAGCGATTATTAACCATTTTTCAATTCAGCTATTTTTAGTTTAGGTACGTCATTATTAATTATCACTATTGTTAACTATCACTAAGGAATATATTATGAGCCAATTACACCCAAATCTAGATATCAACCAAGCCAACCAAGACTTGCAAGGTAAATCACCAGAAGAAATCGTTGCCTGGGCATTAAACCAAGCCAAAAACCCAATCATTACCACTAACTTCCGCCCTTACGAATCAGCGATTTTGCACTTAGTTGCTAAACAGCGTCCTGATATCATCGTATTGTGGGTAGACTCAGGCTATAACACCGATGCAACGTATCAATTTGCCAATAAAGTTATTCGCGATTTAAACTTAAACGTCATCACCTATATCCCTAAGCAAACGGCAGCGTATCGTGACGCGACCATGAACGGCATCCCAGGCATCGATAATCCGCAGCATGATGAATTCACTGACCAAGTAAAGCTAGAGCCATTTCGCCGTGCGCTAGATGAGCTAAAGCCAGATGTGTGGTTTAATGCCATTCGTAAGGATCAAACGGAATTCCGCCAAGGACTTGATGTGCTTAGCCTATCAAAAGACGGCGTGTTAAAAGTCGCACCATTGTTTGAAAAAACAGACGCTGATTTGGATGTTTATCTTCAAGAGCATAACTTACCAAATGAGTTTGATTACTTTGATCCGACTAAAGTAGAAGAAAGCCGTGAGTGTGGTTTGCATACACAGTTATAATATTATTAATTTAATAAACAACTATTTTTGAACGTAAAAAGCCCTTTTAAAAATAAAAGGGCTTTTTCGATTTAGATAGCTTATAGCTTTTTTAGAGCGTTATTTACGACCAAGCACCCAACCACCATCCATAAAGACGTTCGAGCCATGCATATAGTTCGAATCATCAGACGCTAAAAATACCGCGAGCGCTGCAATCTCTTCGGGCTTGCCGGCGCGCTGGGCTGGGATACGATTTAAGCGCTCATCCTCAATACCATCGGTCATAGGCGTCTCGATAAAACCTGGCGATAGAATATTCACTTTGACACCTTTACTGCCAAAATCAAATGCCAATTGCTTGGTGAAGCCTAACACCGCATGCTTGGAGGTCACATAAGCTGAACCACCCGGACCTGCCATTTGCGTCGCTTGTGAGCCAACATTGATAATCGCCCCACGCCCTTGCTTGATAAAATGTGGAATCACCATTTTTGAGGCAAGATATGGCGCTTTAACATTAATCGCCATCAGTTTGTCATATAAATCTTCTTCTAACTCGACGGCATTATCATAACCATCATGGATGCCAGCACCATTATATAAAATGTCAATTTGACCATAAGTTTCTAAGGCTTTATCGACCACCGCTTGAATCTCTGCTTTCTTTGTCACATCAGCAAGCACAAAGATAGCCTCTTGACCCTTGTCTGTCATATCTTTAACAATGCGATTGCCGTCTTCTTGATCGCGACCCGTGACGATTACCTTTGCGCCTTCGTCGGCATATGCTTTTGCAGTCGCTTCGCCTAGTCCTGAGGTGCCGCCAAATATAATGGCTACCCTATCTTGTAATTCCATAATATTCATCCTTGTTTTTTTATATTGTAAATTAAGATTTTTTTCTATCTGATTGTATCTGGGTTAGATTAACATAGTCACTTAACTATCAATGTTAGCCTATGTTGGATATTTTTTATAAGCTAATAACTGACACATATCCACCCTCTTAGTTGCATAAATAACGTTTTCTTAACGTTTTATCGGATAACATTAAGGTATTCTATGGCTTCAAAGCTGACGTAACATCACATTAAACATTAAACATTAAGCCAACCTTTTAAAGCTAAACTATGGACGAAGTTGCCCGTCGTTGTGGCTACTTGTGCTCATTTTTATAATCAAGCTCGATCGTGGCTTTGCCACACTCATCAATACGGACATTTGATATGCCTTTAATAAAAAAAATTGATTCATTCTATGAAAAACTCCACGATAAGCTGCCAGTCGTAGGCAAAGCGGCTTCTTTTCTCACGGGCGTTAGCGTCCTTACTGCTAATAGTGCGTTGGTTGGTCTACCGGTCTGGACTATGGGCGCGGCGAAAGTATTGACCGGGTCAAAACTGACCGATGATGCCTTAATTGCGATTACTAAGTATTGGATTAATACTAATAATGCCGTTATCGACCACGCACTACCTCATAAAGACTGGCGCATCAACCTGCCCGATGATCTAAGCGAAGATAAGCAATATCTCTTGGTCAGTAACCATCAGTCGTGGGTTGATACGAGTATTGTGCAATATATCAGCCAAGACACCCTGCCTCTAACAAGGTTTTTTACTAAGTTTAATTTGATTTACATTCCCGTTATCGGTCAAGCGTTTTACTTTTTAGACTTCCCAATGATGCGCCGCCACTCTAAAGAAGCGATTGCCAAAAATCCTGCCCTCAAAGGTAAGGATATCGAAGAAGCAAAGCGTGCCTGTCGTCAATTAAAAAACAAACCCTTTGCCTTACTCAATTATTTGGAAGGGACGCGCTTTACTAAAGAAAAACATGATAAGCAAGACTCACCTTATCAGCATTTATTAAAACCACGCGCTGGTGGGTTGTCATTAGCCATTAATGCATTAGGCAATGAATTAGACTCAATTCTAGACGTGACTATCGTCTATCCAGATGGTGCGCCCGACTATGATGATTTATGGAAAGGCAATATTCGCCGTTTAGGGGTCGATGTGACTCGCCTACAGATACCAGACGAATTATTTGCTGCCATCATGGACGGCGGCTATGACCGTGATGAAGCCACTAAAAAAATGATGTTTGATTGGCTAGAGGACATTTGGCAACAAAAAGATGCCCGCATTACTAAAATGCTAAGTGAGTTTGAGTAGAATTTGGCAGTCCGTTAAATGACGTCATTGCCAATATCAATGCAAGTCATCATGTAGCTATTAACCATCAACTATTATCTATCATCCACAAGCTTAAAAGTTAGCTTGTGGTTTTTTATGCCGCGATTCTGCATTTTTATTCCTCAGCTATTCCACATCCTAGCGAAAATCATCAGTAACATGACAAAAAAGAATATGTTAATGCCAATTCACTAGGTGAGCGTCCGCCTGTGATACCTCATAATGGTGACATATTTTATATTGATTGAATCATTGGTGATGCTATGAACACCTTTCCGCTATTTTTTAAATTAGAAGACCGCAAAGTGCTGATCGTTGGTGGCGGTGATGTCGCGCTACGTAAAGCTGACTTACTCAGTCGCGCTGGCGCCGCTATTACTATTCTCGCGCCAAGCATTAGCCATGAGCTACAAACTTTGCTCAGCCACACTAAGTACAAAGCCAAGCACGAACTGATTTATGAAAATTATAATAAAGCTTATATGACGGGCGCGCGCGTTATCATCGCCGCCACCGATGATGAAACGCTGAATCATCAAATTCATGCTGACGCCAGCGAGCTGAATATTCCTGTTAACGTCGTTGATACTCCGCATTTATGCGATTTTATTTTCCCTGCCATCGTTGACCGTAATCCCATTGTGATTGGCATCTCATCCAATGGCAAAGCGCCGGTGCTGGCACGTCTATTACGGGCGCGCTTAGAGACTTTAATCCCGCAAGGTTATGGCAAATTGGCAAAGCTTGCTGGCGAGTTTCGTGGCGAGGTAAAGGCCAAAATCCCAACCTTGACAGGACGTCGCCAGTTTTGGGAACGCGCTTTTGAAGGTGAAGTCAGCCAGCTGATGTTTGCCGGTAATGAAAAGGAAGCCGCTGCCCAATTACAAGCCGATTTAGATAACACTGCATCCGATATCAACGGAAAAAATACAGCAGATGATACATCTACGGAATTCCAAACTGTAAAAAATACGATGGGCGAAGTTTATATCGTTGGTGCCGGTCCTGGTGACCCAGAATTGCTTACCTTTAAAGCGCTGCGTCTTATGCAGCAAGCGGATATTGTCTACTATGATGCGCTAGTATCACCGCAAGTATTGGATTTATGCCGCCGTGATGCCGATAAAGTGTTTGTCGGCAAAAAACGCAGCAACCATGCGGTAGCTCAGCTTGGTATTAATGAGCTGCTAGTCAATAGCGCTAAAGAAGGTCGACGTGTGGTACGTCTAAAAGGCGGCGATCCCTTTATCTTTGGACGTGGCGGCGAAGAGATTGAAAGCTTACGTGCGCATGGTGTCCCTTATCAAGTCGTACCAGGTATTACCGCTGCTAACGCTGCCGCCAGCTATGCAGGTATTCCACTGACACATCGAGATCATTCTCAGTCTGTACGTTTTGTCACTGGCTTCTTAAAGGCCGGCGCACCCAATAGTAACTTTAAAAGCTTTTTAAATACCGACGAGACTGTAGTGTTTTATATGGGTCTACATTCGCTGGTACGTTTGACGACAGGCTTGATTGACGCTGGGCGTAGTAGAGATACCCCAATTGCCATCGTCTCCAACGCCAGTATGCCCAATCAGCAAGTATTGACCGGTACGCTTGCCAATATTGTTGAATTGCAAGAACAAGCACAACTGCCAACCCCTGCTTTACTCATTATGGGTGACGTCGTTAGCCTACATCATGATTTGGCTTGGTATAACCACAATAACCAGAATGTTAATGATACAGCCAGTAACTGGCTACGTGAAAGAGCAGCTACTCCGGATAAAGATTCAAAACAATTTACGAATCAGCAAGCGCATGCGTTATCTATGGTAGCCAATTTGGCTGCACAGCAAGAAGAAGGTTTGGAGCAGTTGGTGATTGGCTAAGTGCTATTAAGGTCAAGCCACTACCGAGATTGTCGTTAGCATCAAAGACCTCTACGACATCGATATATTAAGCAGCTTAGCCTCTAGAGCCAATGAAAGCATCAACTATGGTTCGGCTCCCTAGTGAGGAATTGAGGTCTTTATGGTAAGTTACTACCAGTTAGACTAAATTAAGGGTTAAATACTTGGGATATCGATAGCAAAAAAAATGCTTGTCTCATTACCAAAATACTTTTCCTCAATACATAATGCACATGAAATATCCGTTACTATTCCATCAGTGCCATGGGCTTATTAAATATGATAAATAGATATTTGTTCCTAATTCCTATCTTAGTTTTATTTCAATTTGGTTGCACTAATCAAATAGTAAGTAGTACTTCTAACCCAGTGATAAGAACGAAAAATTCATTCGATCTATTCTCTTATTATAATGAAAATAACAATGTTCAACTAACTGCATTATTATCAGGTAAATTTACAATGAAGAATGGATGTCTTCTATTTGGCGATGAAGATGGTTATATAACTCCAGTGTTTGATACGAAAGCTAGTAATATCAAGGTTGACTTAGATTCAAAAACTGTAATCTTAAATGCAACAGCAGTTCCATTTGATACAGAAGTTTACGCTGGAGGCGGTTTTATTGAAAAGAAAAATCTTCCGCCACTTCAAACTACTGGCAATGAAAAATGCTTAACGGATAGAGTAGCAACTATACATTCTATTGAAATTTTAACCCCTGAATTGCGTAGAAAATTCTTGCTTGATTGGGACGATAAGCCTAAGCCGTAATGAAATTCAGTATTAATAATTATGTTAATAAAAAGTTGGCTTTTGGGGTTTATTAACTGTGAGAGGATACGCAAGCCAAGCATTAGAAAATTAAAAAAATGTTCGTAACACGCCAGAATGCATTAATACTCTAAGCAATCTCTAATAGAGATTGCTGTAATCCTTACTCTGTAGTCCTTTTCTTCATTACCTCCGTCACTTCACCTATAATAGCCTCAGAAGCTTGCACAACATGCGCTTTATTATTAAGACTTACTTTTTCATAACTATTGCAAGCTGATAAAGAAGCACTGACAATCAAAGCCAATGTGCATAATCTAATAAATGACATAACATACCCTTATTAATGATGGCTTAGATATTACTAAATACCGCTATTCGACTTGATCTATTCTGCTTTGCTAAGAAGTTTATAAGCACAGCAAACCACAGTAATTCTTGCTAGAATAATCGCTGTCTTTTATTTACCATTAAGCCTCACTATGTCCGTATCTGCTATTAAACCGCTTACTATTCTTCATACCTCCGATTGGCATTTAGGACGCAGGCTTTATGGGCGCATGCGCTACGAGGAATTTGAAGCGTTTTTGCGCTGGTTACAAGACACTATTAGCGCGCAGCAAGTGGATGTACTGATTGTCGCTGGTGACATCTTTGACACCATGACCCCCAGTAACAGAGCCCAAGCTCTGTATTATGAATTTTTAGGCAAGGTGTCGAAGTCATGCTGTCAACATATCGTCATCGTCGCGGGCAACCATGACTCCCCTACTTTTTTAGATGCACCAAGCAATGTATTAAAGTTTTTAAACGTCCATGTTATCGGTACCGCTTGTGAAGACTTAAACGATGAAGTGATGGTGTTAGACGATGCAGACGGCAACCCGCATTGTATTATTGCTGCTGTACCTTACTTACGTGACCGTGACGTGCGTGGTAGTCAGGCTGGCGAGTCTGCGGATAGCAAAAATGCCAATGTTATCAAAGGCATTCGCGCCCACTACGACGGTGTTGCAGAGATTGCCAGAGCCAAACAAGCTGAACTAGCGAAGATTCATCAATGTCAGATTCCTATCATCGCCACTGGTCATTTATTTGCCGCTGGCAGTAAGACCACGGAAGACGATGGTGTGCGAGATCTGTATGTGGGCAATTTAGGTCAAATCTCTGCTGATATGTTCGATGATGGCTTTGACTATGTGGCACTTGGTCATCTGCATGTACCGCAGCGTGTCGGTGGTCGTGAGCATATCCGCTATTCAGGTTCACCTATCGCCATGGGCTTTGGCGAGGCTAAGCAACAAAAACAAGTATTGCTGGTAAAATTTGGTACAGTAGAAAACGGTTTTAAGGATAAAACATCAACCGCTTTTACTGAGCATTCTTTACCACCAATCAAGCAAGTGACTAAAAAGGCAGCCACTCAAACGACTGGTTTTATAGATGATTTATTTGGTTTTCCTGATTCAGCAGAAATCATAGCAAAACCAAATAGCGTGGATAAAGAACTTTCTAACCAAACAGCTGCTATACATCACACTCACTCTACTTCCAATGTTACATCTTCTTTAACCTCTCAGTTATTGCATCATGATGAGTCGCGTCAGATGCAGGTTGTCTCGCTTCCTATTCCTTGTTTCCAAAAATTGGCACAAATAACAGGTGATTTGACCGCTATTGCTGCTGCGATAAAGTCATTAAAGTCCTCAGAGTCTATTTGGCTAGAGGTGGTTTATGACGGTGACGAAATCGTCAATGAGCTGCGTGAAGAAGTAAACGCCATGATAGAAGGCTTAAATTGTGAAGTGTTACTAACAAAGAATCCGCGTAACTATAATAAAGTTCTCAATCAACAGCAAAACTCTGAAAACCTACAAGACTTAAATGAGCTGGATGTGTTTGATAAGTGCCTAGAAATTAATGGTATTGCTGATACGCAAAAATCGTCATTGCGCACTGCTTATCAGCAGATACTCCATAATATTTATCATGATGATAGTCGGGCTGAGTAAAAATAGTTACTGGGCATCTAATCAGCCTCTCTTTTCTTCCTCATTTCTTTTTCTTATTGAAACCATCCATTAAAAATACAAAGACCTATACATGCGCCTAATTGAACTACGACTCAAAAACTTAAATTCCTTAAAAGGCGAATGGCATATCAATTTTGCTGATTCCGCTTTTATCAATGAAGGAATATTTGCCATCACTGGGCAGACAGGCGCTGGCAAGACGACGATTTTGGATGCCATATGTCTTGCGCTATATGGTGAGACACCGCGGATTAATAGCATCAGCAAAAGTAGTAATGAGGTCATGACGCGGCAAACGGCGGAGTGTTTCGCTGAAGTGGTGATTGATTTAAATGGCACGCAATATCGCTGCCGCTGGGGTCAGCGCCGCGCTTATGGCAAAGCAGATGGTAACTTGCAAGATGCTACCCACGAGATAGCTTTGGTGAAGCCCGAAACTGACAATCTAGACAACGCAGACGTGCCAGCGGGCGATGAAATATTAGAAAGCAAGCTGTCACGCACCAAAGATAAAATCATTGAGCTGACACGGATGGATTTCCAACAGTTCACCCGCTCAATCTTATTGGCTCAAGGGAGTTTTTCCGCGTTTTTAAAAGCCAAAGCCGATGAACGTGCTGACATCTTAGAAAAAATAACTGGCACTGATATCTACGCGACAATATCAACCCATGTCTTTGAAAAAAAACGTCATGAAGAAGAAATATTGAGCAAGTTGCAGTTTGGCTTAGATGGCTTAACGTTGTTAGAAGCAGATGAAGAAGCGCTGATTGGCGAAAAATTAACAGCGCATCAAACCGCACAAACCGAGCAGCAACAATACTATCAGCATCTTAACGAGCAAATCAATTGGCTCGATGCCGTGGCGGAGTTAGAAAAAAACGTCGTCAGTTATCAAAAGGAGGTTACGTCGGCAAAGCAAGCGCAGGCAGATTTTATTCCTAATGCTAAGCGCCTTATCGCCGCCAATAAAGCCTTGGAGATTGACAGTCAATACAGTCGACTTGTCCATAACCGTGACACCGTTAAGCGCTTACAAGATGAACAGCAGTTGCTAAATCATCAACTGCCGCAGCAAGAAAATCAACTCACGCAAGCCATGAGCGCTCTACAAGCGGCTAAGGCTCGTACGCAGACAGCAAGTAATGAGCTACAAACCACTTTGCCAAAAATTGCACAAGCCCGCAAGCTGGATGCGGCTATCGCTCAGCACGGGCATGTGTTAGACGACCATCACCAAAGAAAGCAGGCTATAGCAGCCAATATACAGCGCTTATGCCAAGAGATAGACCATCATAAAGAGCGTTTCAATCAAGACAACACCCAGCTGACGAGTATCGAGAAGTACCTTAGTGATGCTGACGCTCTGCACGATATCGATACCGATGCGGCAAACTTTGACAGTCATTGCAGCCGTCTAAAGGTGCTGCTACAAGACAATGCCGCTTTAGTAAATGAAAAATACAACCATCATCATAAAACCAGCGACTATCAAGCCAACCTTGATAAATGTCAGCAGCAGCAAGACACCGCTAAATCTTTGATTGCCAAGGCGCGTGAGGAATCAACGGCTTTACAAAAAAAGCAAGCTGGCTTAACCCAAGAGCAGTCATTGGCGGATTTACGTAGCGAGCAAGAACAGATTGACCACACCAACAGACAGATTGAGCAAGTTATCTTTAAAGCACAACAAATGGCTGCGCTTAAGGCGCAAATTAATAAGATAAACACCACCCTGCCCACCCTCAATGAGATATTGGTCAAACTGGCGACGGCTATTACTAATAACGAATCGGTCATAATAGAAGCAAAAGACCGTCGTCAAGACAAGCAAAAGCTGTTGGACTCATGGCAACACGTCGCAAGTTTAGAGCGCTACATTAGCCAATTAAAAAAGGGCGACCCTTGCCCGCTTTGCGGCGCGCTTGAGCATCCTTATAGTGAGCATCACCCTGTGTTAGATAAGGAGCCATCCGAAGTTGCCCAAACGCAGCAGCAAATAAACGAGCTAGATACGACGATAAATGCGCTAGAACAAACCTTATCTAAGCAGCGTATTGAGTATGCCACTACTCAAAGTCAGATTGACCAGTGGCAAGAACAAAAAAGCCCACTATATGAGCAGATAAAAACATTGTGCGCAGACAGCGGTCGCTTAATACAGCCACTTTTGCATAAAACCTATTCTGATTCTCACGCCCTCACCACCATCATGAATCGACTTGGCCAGATTGGCGCCGACATGGATTTACTGAGCGGGCAGATAGCGACTGATTCAGCTGATTTTAACCTTATACAAGACGCTTTATTAGTACTGGGTACGATTAAAGACCAACTTGCCGCGCGCAGGCTTTGTCTAAAAAATACGCTTAGCCAATATGAAGCGCTGAGCGCTGAGCTTACGACAACAAGTAAAACCCTTGAGACGCTTGAACAACAGCAGTATCAGCTTGCTAGTGATATGCATGAGATTGAAACCAATATTAAGATAGGTTTGTTGGCTGTAGAAGGTATCGACAAAAAAACCTGCGCAAATTTTGCTGAATTAACCACGCTTAAAGGCGCTATATCAGCGATATTAAATAAGTATCTGGCTTATGCATTAGATTCTGTCGCAAAGCCTGCCACCTTACAGCCGCTGATAACGAGTATAGATGAGAGAATTGTACTAAACGAAATGGACTATGACGCTCATATCCATACACTTCGTCAGCAGCGTAGTAACTTGGTGCAATTAAAACAGCAGTTCAATGCGTATAAGAATGAGCAGCAAACCCTGATGACCGCGCTTGGCAGCGTAACGGTGCAAATCGAAACCAAGCAGGCACAATTAGATAAAGACCAGGCTGAGCTTGATCACCTGACTCAAGCGGTTGCTGATAAAACTGCAACGCTTGAACAGTTAACGGCTGAACGGCGCGACATTTTTACGGACAACGCACGTAATATCGGTGCTGATCATAGCAATAACATCACTATTAATCCTGATGAAGAAGACACACGATTACGCGCTTTAGTAGAACAGGCAAATACTGAACAGGCCTCGGCACAAAGACAGTTAGACAGTGCTGAGCATATCCTTCAGCAATTACAGGAGAAACAGCAACAGCTTACCGACCAATTAACCACTGCTACTACTGCACTCACCATGCAAGAAGATATCTTTAAAGCGGCGCTCGCCAGCTCTGACTTTATTGATGAAGCAGACTTCATGCGCTCGCGCCTACCTACCGCCGAGCGCCATAGCCTGACGGAGCAGCAGCAGCAGATAAGTGATACGCTCAAGCAAGCGCAATCGCTATTGGCTCAAACCATGCAAGCACTTACTAAGAAAAAGTCTGAATCCTTAACCACTAAAGAGAGAGTAACACTGGTTCAGCAGCAGCATCTGGCGCAAAATGAGTTGCACCGTTTGATTGAGGCGATTGGCGCCATGAGTCAACAGCTCAAAGACAATGAAGAGAAAAAAGGCAATCAACAAGCCCAACGTCAAGCTATTGCTCAGCAAAAAGAGACCCTGCAAGTATGGCGACAACTCAATGAATTGATAGGGTCAAGTAGTGGTAAGAAGTATCGTACTTTTGCACAGGGTTTAACCTTTGATATTATGGTGACACATGCCAATGCCCAACTGCACAAAATGAGCGATCGCTATTTGCTGGCTCGTGATGACAACAACCCACTTGAGCTCAATGTCATTGACAACTATCAAGGTGGCGAGATACGCAGTACCAAAAACCTATCCGGTGGTGAAGGGTTTATTATCAGTTTGGCGCTTGCACTTGGGTTATCGCAGATGGCCAGTCACAATATCCGCGTCGATTCATTATTTTTGGATGAAGGCTTTGGCACTCTAGATGAAGAGTCACTTGATATTGCTTTAGATACCTTGACCAGTTTGCAACAAGAAGGCAAATTGATTGGTGTCATCTCACACGTACAAGCCCTAAAAGAGCGTATTTTAACCCAAATTCAAGTTGATAAGCTGTCAGGAGGCTTTAGTAAAATTACTGGTCCAGGCTGCTATCATATAGCCAGTTAATGCTAAAGAAATTTTGGAGTGGCCAATGTTATGCACATTATGATTCAGCTTACTCATATGAATGTGCGACCGATGATGGTAGGTATATTCACAATCATCGCTTTTATTTTAAGTTTTACCCCTGCTTATGCAACAATTAGCTGCGCCGGTTATTTACCCAGTAGTTATTTTGAGCGTATCGAAAATAATAAGCCTTTTGCTGGCAAGTTGGTCGAACAAGCCGATGGAACGCAGCAGCTACACGATCTAAATGGCAACATCCTCACGGATAATTTGTCTGATGCTTATATAGTGATGGATAAATATGTATTAGCTCAGCAAAATGGTAAATACGGCGTTGTTAATGCGGCTGGCAAGATAATTGTGCCTTTTACATATGATGAGATTCAAACCGAACCGGATATTGCCACCAGCTTTATTGTCAGCGTTAAGTCATCAGATGGTAAGACCAAACAGGGTGTTATCAATCGCCATGGCGGCTGGGTTTATCCGTTAGACAATGCTCATATCGAGCATGCGCATTACGATTCTGATTATGACCAAGATTATTTTATAGTTACTAACAATAACGAGCTGACAGGATTGCTTGATGATAGAGGCTACTGGGCTGTAATGCCGCAATATGATACGATTCATCCGTTAAATGCCTGTACAGGCGAGCCTTTATATTTACAAGTCAGCTTTAAAAATAAAACGGCGCTTATTGACCAAAATAATGATGTCATCATTCCACTCGCTGCCAACCAACATATCGAATCTTTTAATAACTCTGCCAAGCCGATACTATTTTTATGCAGCACGTTAGTTGCTGGTAGCACCGCTACTGGCATGAGTGAAGATATTCAAGACGATATTATTAGCGCTCAAATTATCGACGCTAATGGTAAGTTAATCCTCGCATCAGACGCACCGATTAGAAAACTGCTATATCATCAGCTCTATACTTATAAGCAAGCGGGTAAGTTTGGGATCATTAATGATAAAGGTGAAGTTAGACTAAAACCCCAATTTGACTGTTATCGTGATGATGCGGATAAAGTATGGCTTGAAAAGAATGGTAAAATGCGGCGTTTAAATACATTGATGACGTTAGAGTAGCGCTTTTATCATTTTTATTACTTCTATTTATTATTTGAGCATTAGAGAATAAAAAACCACCGTTAACTCATAACGGTGGTTCTTTTAATCAAACGATGGGCTTATTGTATATAAACACTTAGCCAGATTTCTATTTGCTCACTATTTAGTTACGAGGCCACTAAGCTCACTTATTAACACTGATAACGTCGATAAGCTGGTAGTACTCTCATCATTGCTATCGATTTTTTGCATCTCTGCAGTGACGGCGTCAAGCTGGCTGGCATGACGTGATTTCCAGTCATTAAAGGCTTGCTTAGCATCAGATTGTGTCAACAAGGTATCCATCAGCATACGTAAGCTGCGCGAGACTTCGTTGACGAGGGCGTGACGCGCGCGGCGATCCCAGTGGTCTTGCTGCGGTAACGTGGCAATATTGTCCATCATCCAATCTAACTGCAGGACGTGATAGGCCTCAAAGTATAAGGTCGCAATCTCATCGACTGGGCGCTCATACTGCTCAGCCAATAGCGCGGCATCAAGCGCATCGACATGATAAGGCAGCATCGCAAACATCGCCGCATCATTAGCAGAGAGATCATCTGCCATTAAACTTGTGGTGTCTTCTTGCAAGTATTCTGAGAATTGCTGCTCGATAAAACCACCGGATTTGGTCAATTTCTCGACACTGTCTTCAAAGCGATTGATCATATCAGCAACTTGCAAATCTTGACCGAAGGCATTGATAAACCACACCACCCCATTTTCGAGGGCATCACGCAGACGCAGTTCAAGCTCGAGCAGCAAGGTCGCATCGACTTGATTGTCCAGCGACTCAAGCAGATCCCATGCTTTTGATACATGGAAGACGTCACGTGCAATCGCATAACCACGTGCAATAGTGGCGAGCGTTTGTCCCGTTTCTTCATGCAGTCGGAATATCGCTTCGATACCCAGACGATTGACGATGCTATTGGTTAAATAGGTACTGATAATTTCACGGTGCAGACGATGTTCTTTCATCTCATCAAAGAAGCGCGATGCCAGCTCATCAGGGAAGTATTGACGCAGCTCATTGACGAAGTATGGTGCATCAGGTAAATCTGACGATAATAAATTATCATAAACCCACATTTTTCCGTAAGCCATCACAACTGCCAGCTCAGGATTGGTAAGACCTGTGCCCGCTTTTTGGCGTTTGGCAATTTCTTCATCGGATGGCAGATACTCAATGGCGCGGTCCAAACGACCTTCGGCTTCTAACATTTGAATAAAGCGTTGATGATCGCTTAAGTTTGCTGCGGCACGCAGATGGCTAAGCTCTAGCGCTTGCGGTTGTAGATAATTTTGGCGCAGTACCAATTCAGCGACCGTGTCGGTCATAGACTCTAACAACTCGTTACGCTGCTTTAAGGTCATATCGCCTTGCTCGACCACTTTACCAAGTAAAATCTTGATATTCACTTCATGATCTGAGCAATTGACGCCGCCCGAGTTATCGATAGCATCAGTATAAATTCGCCCACCCGTTTGTGCGTATTCGATACGCCCTTGTTGAGTAAAGCCTAAGTTACCACCTTCCCCAACGACTGCCGTACGCAGCTCACCACCATTGACGCGCACGGCGTCATTGGCACGGTCACCAACATCAGCATGACTCTCATTCGCGCTTTTCACATAGGTACCGATACCACCATTCCAAATCAGATCAACAGGCGACTTTAATAAGGCACTGATTAACTCATTGGGCGCAAGGCTATCTTCATTGATATCAAATAATGCTTTCATTTCAGGACTGATAGCAATGGTCTTATCTTGACGGGAGAAGACGCCACCACCTTGACTGATGAGCGATTTTTCATAATCGTCCCATGTTGATCGCGGCATTTCAAACAAGCGTTCACGCTCGGCATAAGACGCTATAGTATCTGGGTTTGGGTCGATAAAAATATGCAAGTGGTTAAAGGCCGCGACCAGCTTGGTATGAGTGGATCTGAGCATACCGTTACCAAAGACGTCACCACTCATATCACCGATACCAACGACGGTAAAATCATCGCGGTTTTGGATGTCCATGCCGCGCATACGGAAGTGGCGTTTGACCGACTCCCAGCCACCGCGTGCGGTGATACCCATCGCTTTATGGTCATAACCAACCGAGCCACCTGAGGCAAAAGCATCATCAAGCCAAAAGTTATATTCGCTTGATAAAGCATTAGCGATATCTGAGAAAGTGGCGGTGCCTTTATCAGCGGCAACGACTAAGTACGGATCATCCTCATCATGGCGCACAGTATTGGCTGGCGGAACGATTTCGCCGTCAACAATATTGTCAGTGACGTCAAGCATACCGCGGAGGAATGCTTGATAACAGGCAATACCTTCTGCTTGGAAGGCTTCACGACCATCAGCCATGGTTTTGGTCTTAACGATAAAACCACCTTTGGAACCAACTGGTACAATCACCGCGTTTTTGACCATTTGTGCTTTGACCAGACCGAGTACTTCGGTACGGAAATCTTCCATACGGTCCGACCAGCGCAGACCACCACGTGCTACTTTGCCGCCGCGCAAATGCACCGCTTCCACACGTGGCGAATAGACAAATATCTCAAACATCGGTTTAGG
The DNA here is from genome assembly GCF_904846285.1 of Psychrobacter immobilis. Lineage (GTDB taxonomy): Bacteria > Pseudomonadota > Gammaproteobacteria > Pseudomonadales > Moraxellaceae > Psychrobacter > Psychrobacter immobilis_D. The sequence continues at coordinate 60,219 of NZ_CAJHAD010000013.1, forward strand.
TTTGGGTAAGTTTGGAATGTCTGCTGCCAAGAACTTAAACGACAAACGGTCTTTACGTTGCCCATCCGCCTCTCTTTGGTAAAAGTTGGTGCGTACCATGGCGTTAATTAAATCCAAATACCAACGGAAGATACGATCTTCATCTAGGCTACTAACTCCTGCTAGAGCTTTGTTAATTTGCGCCTGAATTTGACTGGTTTTGGTTGCACGTTCACTTTCATCGTATTTAGGATTCATACGCGCATCAAACAGATCAGCCAACGCCACGCTGATATCACTGTTTTTTATCATGGTTTGTTGAATGTAAACACTAGAGAACGGCGCTTTTGCTTGCATCATATAACGTGACAAGGCTCGCAATACCACCACATCATAAGTGTCTAGCTTGGTAATCAATACCAATTCGTTAAAGGAGTCACTCTCAACACGCCCAGCCCAAATTTGCTTAAGACTGTCTTCAAACTGTGTGCGTACCACTTTCATATCGATAGTATCAACATGCTCTAATAACAGCTCATACTCCTGCATCCAGATAGGCTGCTCTGATAAATCAAACTCATAGGTTTGCGCAGAAATAACCGATACACCGAAATTTTCTAATACCGGTAAGACTTTGGATAAAATGACTGGCTGCTGACGACCATATAGCTTGAGATGCAGCTGATTACTGGCATCACCCGTTGACTGGTATAAATGCCAGATCATCGGTTGCTCGTCCGTCAAGTTAGCCAAACGCTTGGTGTCTTCAACCGCTGTACGCGCATCAAAGCGCTCTTGATAGGCCGCAGGAATATAGTTTAGAAATCGGCGCATTAAGGCATTGGCCTGCTGCTCGCCCACATTATCCAAAAGCATTCTTTGGTAGTTATCGCTCCATGACTGCATAAGAGCCGACAGCTTATCTTGCAGTGCCGCTGTATCTACCTCATTCACTTGACCGGGCACAGTGCGTACATGCACATGGACGCGGGCGTGTTCAGACTCGTTAAATTCTGTCGTGAAGCCGGATGACGTACCGCCATAAGCGTTTTTTAGGACATTTTGTACTTTAATACGCAGTTCGGTATTGAACTTATCACGTGGGATATAGACCAAGCAGGAGACAAAGCGCTGATAATGATCAACGCGGCTAAATAAACGTAAGCTCTTCTTGTCTTGAAGCTGGCTAATGCCAGATACAATAGGATATAACTCTTCGACGCTGGCTTGAAACAGATCATCACGTGGTAAAGAATTAATAACGTGCATCATTTTATGATAGGCATGGCCGTCACGTGGTAAATCCGCCATCGCCATGATTTTGTTGGCTTTTTCACGCAGTAGCGGAATCTGTTGTACGCTTAGCTGATAGGCTTGCGCAGTAAATAGTCCAATAAAACGATATTCACCGATCAGTTTGCCATTGTCATCAAACTTATGAATTCCCAAAAAATCCATGTATACCGGACGGTGGACTGGTGACACACGGCTTGATTTAGACAGCATCAACACCTGAGGCTCAGTTAATAGCTTTTTAAGGTTACTCGGCAGCTCATCAAAGCTCTTTGAAAGCGCATCCTCGCTACTGCCACGCAATAGACCAAGACCACTATTACCAATTGAAAATAAGTCTAAACCCCTGTTGGCTGCTTGATTAGTCGTGCTATTAACGTCAACGTCACTTCCATCTTCCAAGCGATATTCTCGGTAGCCTAAAAATATAAAATGCTCATCCAATATCCAATCCAAAAATGCTTGAATCTCTTGCTGAGAGTAAAATACTTCAGGTAGCGGCTTAGTAGCCAGCTCCGCTTTTACGTCCATCAATTTAGTACGTATTTGTTGCCAATCGCCAACAACGATATCGAGTGTATCAATTTTTGCGAGCAGCATTTTCTTTAAGGCCGCCAACTCATCATTGTTTTGATAAGCAATTTCACAATGAATCAAAGACATGTGTGAAGTGCCACTTTCCTCTGCGCCTTCGATATGAGTAATACCACCATTTTCATCACGTTCGATATTCATAATGATGTTGTAGGTGCGATGGACGTCAATACCTTCCGCTTCTAGGCTCATCAAAAGGGTGTCTACTAAAAATGGTCTATCGTAAGCGACTATTTGAATAACCGTATGCGAGCTATGAAAATGCTGCTCTTCGGCAATAGGATTTAAAATAGCAAGCTGCGGTTGACTACCATCATAGGCTTTGAGAAGTGTAAAGTGATGCAGCGCCATCCCCGCTAAGTCAGTATTACTGATATTTTTTGCGGCTTCTTGATGCAGCGGCTGATAATAGCTATGAATAAAATGGTCAAATAATGATTTGTCCTTTTGTACATAACTGGTGGCAATATCGCTTATTTGGCTAATCCGCTCTTTTGCGATATTTAGGGTGTTAGGCATATCCATTGTCCTTTGTTATAAGTTTGTTGTTCTAGTTTCTTCTGTGACTGACTTATTTTTGCTTGATGCCGATTGTTTGCAGCCATTCATCCATGCTATTTATTAGCAGTATTTTTGTACCCCGCTTCTATATAACCATGCTTCTACACAACCGTAGTTCTGTATCATCGTGCTTATTTAGCATACGTATCGGGTATGTAGTTAATCTCCCTTTTTTAAAATACTCGTTAAATTTTACTGGCATTCAATGGCTCAAATTGTGTATCTCATAAATAGCCATTCGCGGGTCTTTCCTGCTGCCAATCTATTAAAGTGTAACGCACCTAAGCGCATAGCTAAAGCGTACAACATCATTTCATGAATCATCAATATGTCGATAACCTTTAATAATGAGACAATAACATCCTAATGTAGTCTAATACTTGCTGGCAGGTGGATACTCATGACAATCACGGCATTTTTTTGTTAGAATACCGCAGTATATTGAACCGTGTTCTACTGGCTCAGTACTCACTCACACATTATGAATTTTAATGCTAAGGGCAAGACGTATGATGAATATTTTGGTGATTGGCTCAGGTGGTCGCGAACATGCGCTAGCATGGCAGTGTGCAAAAGACGACAACGTACAAAACATCTATGTTGCGCCCGGTAATGCTGGCACTGCCCTTGAACCTAAATGCCAAAACGTCACGTTAGAGGATTCAGCCAATACTAACGAACACAGTGCAGTCATCGAATTTTGCCAAAATAATGCCATAGACATGGTTATTGTTGGTCCAGAAGCACCCTTGGTGACGGGTATTATCGATGCTTGCCGTGATGCTGGTATCAAAGCGTGGGGTCCAACCGCTTATTGTGCACAGCTAGAAGGCTCAAAAACCTTTGCGAAAGAATTTATGGAACAAAACAATATTCCTACGGCTGCTTATCAAGGATTCACAGACGCTGCTGCTGCTAAAGCTTATATTGATGAGCAAGGTGCACCGATTGTTATCAAAGCCGACGGTCTTGCTGCGGGTAAAGGCGTTATCGTTGCTGAAACCATCGAACAAGCACATGAAGCAATTGATGATATGCTTGCCGACAATAAATTTGGTGATGCAGGTAGCCGCGTGGTCGTTGAGCAGTTTTTGCAAGGTGAGGAAGCCAGCTTTATTTGTATGGTAGATGGTGAAAACATCTTACCAATGGCAACCAGTCAAGACCATAAGCGTGCTTTTGAAGGCGATACTGGGCCAAATACAGGCGGCATGGGTGCTTACTCTCCTGCGCCTGTCGTCACTCAAGACGTTCATAACAAGGTGATGACGCAAGTCATCCAACCTGTCGTTGAGGCGATGAAAGCCGCCGGTCATCCTTATACCGGATTTTTATATGCTGGGCTTATGATTGATGATGCAGGCGACCCATATGTGATTGAATTTAACTGCCGTTTTGGTGACCCAGAAACACAGCCTATTTTGATGCGTTTGCAATCATCGATGGTTGATTTGGTCGCACAAGGATTGGAAGGTAAATTACCGACTGAAGCCAAATGGGATGATCGCCCTGCTCTTGGTATTGTCGTTGCTTCAAAAGGCTATCCTGAAACTTCATCAAAAGGTGATGTAATTGCAGGCTTACCAGAGTTAGATGCAGACAATCAAAATGCGGTAAAAGTCTTCCACGCAGGTACTGCCTTTAGTCATGCTAAGTTGGACAATATCAATCCTGATGTAACAACTCACAGTAAAAAAGAAATTGTTACCGATGGTGGGCGCGTATTATGTGTGACTGCGCTAGCAGATACTATCTCAGGAGCGCAGCAAGCAGCATTGGCAGTCACTGCTGCCATTAGTTTTGATGGTGCACATTATCGCCGTGATATCGGACATCATGCGATTGCTCGCGAAAACCTTTAATACCGTTAAGCTGACGTAAAGGTTCTATCTTAGAAGTTCCGTTTTTTAAAAGTTCTGTTTTGAAACTTATATCGTTTTTGTCATAATCCGACCTAGTGTAATGCTAGGTCGGATTTTTTGACTGCGCATTTTTTATCATCTTATTTTAAAAAATTTATCTTTGACGGCTTAGTGTTAGAATAAAGATCATTATTGTGGTGCTTAATTTTTAGCGCTTTAATGCTTAGTAGTAGCTTTTTACTTAACAATTAATTAATAGGCGTACTTTTAATAAGCATATTTTAGCTTACAAAGTAACTGTTCATGCTAAGCTCAGGCATCTCAAACTACCTCCCGTTATGTGATACAATTTTGTACCAGTACGTCGCATCTCCTTGTATTGTCGGTTTTACGCCCGCAAATCAATAGCAACCGGATGAATGATTATATTTATGGCAAATGATACCTCTAGACCTTCTAATAACAAGCAATCTATCGATAACTTAAAAACCTCGGGTTTTGAGCGCCGGATGTCCATTGCGAAAACTTCCTTAAATATCGGTCGTCGTTGGGCAGGTAATAGTGTGTCTGGTATGTTCTTAAATAAAGAAGCGCGTACGGCACGTAACCAAATATTTATGGAAGAACAGGCACATTATCTGGCAGAAGAGCTGGGTAAATTAAAAGGGTCGGTGGTAAAAATTGGTCAAATGCTAGCGATTTATGGCGAGCATATATTACCGCCCGAAATCACGCGCGCTCTGCAAACACTTAATGATGATACTGCAACTTTAGCATGGCCAAAAATTGAACTGACATTACGGCAGTTACTGGGCGCTAAGTTAAATGAGCTTGAGGTTGATCCAGTTCCTATCGGCACCGCTTCCCTCGCCCAAGTACATCGAGCAACCGTATTGGCAACTGGCGAACAAGTAGTATTAAAAATTCAATATCCGGGTGTAGCGGATGCCATCAATTCTGACTTGGCTTTATTTAAACGTTTATTAAAGGTCAGTAATATCGTTCCGCAAACACGCGCACTCGATGCATGGTTTGAAGAGATACGTGACCTACTCCATCACGAAGTCGACTATGAAGCGGAAGCGGCGACTACAGAGCGTTTTTATGAGCGCTTATTTGACGACCCGCGTTATATCGTTCCCAAAATCAATCGTACTTACTCAACCAAACGCTTGTTATGCATGTCTTATGAGCCAGGTATTACCGTTGTCTCTGAAGCGCTGCAATTATTACCGCATGAGCGCCGCAGCGCCATTGGTCAGGCGGCTATCGAAATCATGATGCAAGAGATTTTTGTTTGGGGAGAGATGCAGACGGATCCAAATTTTGGTAATTACCTCGTTCGCGTCGCTCCTGATGAACATGAAATCGATAAACTGGTCTTGCTAGATTTTGGTGCCATTCGCCAGTTTGACAATACCTTATTGACGATTGCGCACGGGTTATTACGAGCGGGATATCGTCATGATCATCAGGCAATGGAACGAGCTATGACCGGTTATGATTTTTTCGATAGCATGAGCGATAAAGTACGCTCCGATATCGCTTCTTTGTTTTTATTGGCCACAGAACCTTTTAGTGACCCTACCTTAAATCCTGACATACCTGATAACTGTTTAGATGAACAGCAGCGTTACATTTGGGCCAACAGTAAATTACATACTCGCCTCTCGAACAATGCTTCGCAAGCGATGCAATCTTTTGAGTTTAACCTACCACCTAAAGAGTTTATGTTTATCAGCAGGAAGTTTATTGGTGCTTATACATTCTTGACAGTGTTAGATGCATATACTGACTCTAATAAATTGGTAAAACCTTTTCTATAATTCGTAAATATTGATATTTTTTGGACCGCTCTTTTGTAGCGGTCTTTTTTATTATTTACATTTTTTACTTAGGCTATTTTATATAAGTATATTAGAAATACATTCTGATTTTTTGAACTATTATTTTTGTTATTTTATTCGCTTAGGCTATTTACCCTGTGATTCAAGGTTTGCTTGCTATGTATCAAATCTGGTTTGATACCCTTCAGGCTTACGCATGTTTAGCTGCCAACATGTCTCACCACGCGCCAAGTATTTAACTTCAAAGTGTGTGCGTTGACTATCGCTTGCCACTTTATGGCGCGTGTTCGGTAAGCACCAAAGCTCATTGGCCTGCTGTTCTGCATTATCCATATAGGCTTCTATATTAGTCGCCAGTACCACTTCCCCACCTACCTGCAAACGAGAGAGTAAGAACTCAAAGAAAGGCATGTTCAACCATTGCTGATTAGGATTATGTTGCTCAGGATTGGGATATAATATAAAGATACGCTCGATACTGTTTGGCGCAATGGCATAAACAATCCATGCGATGGCATCCGCATGAATTGCGCTTAGATTGCTTGATTTTTGCTGTCCTGCCAATTTAGCAAAGGCCTCGAACTTATTGCGCGTGCGCTCGATGGCTATCAGGCGCTTATCAGGATTTTGTTGCGCAAAGCTAAGCGCATGTTTACCCTTCCCTGCCCCAATCTCTAACACTAAAGGCAGCTCAGCGTCGACCAATACCTGTGGCATGATAAAATCGCGTGGGGCTGAGAGTTTTTGTGGTTGAAAAGCACGCTGCTGCTGATGTGAAAGCTCAAGATAATGAGTCATCTACTATCCTTAAGGTATTTGTCATTTGTCATTATTCGACCACATGCTATTATATAGTCAATCCAGCACGATAGTAAGGCAACTACCTTGCTCATCGAACGACAATGGCGAATTGATCAGTGCAATTGACCATTAGTTTGTCGTTTTAATGCCATCGTGATTTTGAAACCTCTAAATAAATCAATCGTACCAATTTATCTGTTTAGAAAACACCCATTATTCATACTCGCTGTTGATTATAAGCGCTGTTTTGCATAACCGCATTTACTAATATGCCTCTAGGATATATCCACTTTTATTATGACTGAATCTACTTCTAGCACCAATTCCTTACCTAAAACCTATCCTTGTCCAGAGTGCGGGAATCAAACCGCCTGGCAAGACAATAAATATAAGCCGTTTTGTAGTCATCACTGCAAGCTTATCGACTTAGGCGCATGGGCAAACGAAGAATATACCTTACCTGCTGAATCGACGCCGTTTTCTGATGAGCTCTAACCAATCCCTTTAACCTTTCATTATCCCAAGGATGTTTTACATGTCTGCTACTTACCTGATGCCCACTTATAATCGTCAACCAATCAGCTTCACACGCGGTTCAGGCAGTTGGCTTTATACCAAAGATGACACGCCTTACTTAGATGCCTTGACGGGTATCGCAGTATGCGGCTTAGGGCACTGTCACCCAAAGGTTACGGAGGCTATTCAGCAGCAGGCAGCGACCTTGGTACATACCAGTAATTTATTTGGCATCGATTGGCAAGAGCGCGCTGGCGAAGCCTTATGTCATGCCGCGCAAATGGATAGCGTATTCTTTGCTAATAGTGGTGCTGAAGCCAATGAAGCGGCACTAAAATTGGCGCGACTGTATGCGTATCAGCAGGATTTTAAACGCCCAAAAGTTATCGTCATGGAACAATCATTTCATGGTCGTACCTTGCTCTCATTATCAGCAACCGCCAATCCTAAAGCGCGTGAAGGTTTTTATACTTTGGATGAAGACTTTATCCGTGTGCCCTTTGGTGATATTGCTGCCATTGAACAAGCAGCTCAAGACCATGATGATATCTGTGCGGTATTCGTAGAGCCTATCCAAGGTGAAGGTGGTCTTAATACCGCAGCCAATGGCTTTACGTACCTTGAACAGATACAAGCCGTATGTGATAGCCATAATTGGTTATTTATGTTGGATGAAGTGCAAACCGGTAACGGCCGTACGGGCAAGTACTTTGCGTATCAGAATAGCAATGCTCGCCCTGATGTCTTAACAACCGCTAAAGGCTTAGGTAATGGCTTTCCCGTAGGCGCTTGCATGGTACGTGGTCGCGCCAATGGCTTGTTCGGCGCTGGCAGTCATGGCTCAACCTATGGTGGCACGCCATTAGCCAGTCGCGTGGTACATAGCGTTTATGAAGTACTTGCCAATGGCGATATCATGGACAACGCCGTCACCGAAGGACGGTTCATCCGTGAGGGTGTGGTTGATGCACTTGGAAAATATGGCGTCAGCACTCGCGGCGCTGGAATGATGATTGGTATCGCGCTCCCGGAAGAGATGGATTGTAGCAAATTGGTTGACCGTGCCCGTGATGAGCAAAAATTAATTATCAACGTCACAGGCGGGCATGTAATTCGTCTATTGCCGCCGCTCAATATAACCCGTGATGAAAGCTCACAAGTGGTTGAGCGCTTGGTTAATTTATTAAAGCCTTCATTTTAAACGATTGATTTAATCAAATTTTAAAGCTAAAAAAGCCTATAGATAGCTTATCTATAGGCTTTTTGCTTTTTAACACTTTAAAATTACTGCCAAGCAAAGGTTGTTAAACGCTCGACTTAATTAGCATGGAAGTACTTTTTTAACACCTCTAAGCAGCGGGTGATTTTTGCAGGTTGCTGATCACGGTTTAAGGTGACGGCATATAACACAAAGCTTGGCAGCTGATAGCCCGTTAACACTTCGACCAAATTACCACTTTCAAGCTCTTTTTTGACGTCCATTTCCATGATACGAATCAAGCCATGACCTTCTTTTGCTAAAGTCATTGCCATAAAGACGTTATTAGTATGGATACGTGAGTTCATTTTAATACGTGTTTTCTTGCCCGTTTCAGTCTGGGTAAGCTCTACATGACTCGCATCTTTCATAATATCGATACAAATCAGCTGATGGTCTGCCAAATCTTTTGGTGTTTCGATCTTTTTATGCTGACGTAAATACTGCGGTGAGGCGACCAACAGTTGACGCACATCAGATAACGGATGATTGCTCAAGGTTGAGTCATTGATATTGGGGCTCATACGTACCGCAATATCGATACGCTCATCAATCATGTCAATATAATGATTGTCGGCAAAATACGTAATGCTAAGGTCATCATGCGCCGACATCCAAGTAGATAGAGCGGGCAAAATATGATGGACGCCAAGCTCAGGTGTCGTTGCAATACGCAAGCTACCGGCCAGCTCATCACGTAATTGATTGACTTTAATACGCCCTTGTTCAGCGGCGCTAACCACGTCTTTCGCTGCTTCATAAAAGCTTGCACCCGCTTCTGTTAAGCTTAGCTTACGAGTTGAGCGATGCAATAGCACTACGCCCAGCTCATTCTCTAAAGAGCGGATTTGCTGGCTGACCGCACTGGTTGTGATACCCAGTTCGCGAGCTGAACCACTAAAAGAGCCGTGTCCGACCACACTGGCAAACACAGCCATACCACGTAAATTATCTAACATATTCCCACCTAAGCTGCTTTTTAGTTTTTAATATAACTTAACCATTATAGCGGATTATCATAAATCTTACAGTTTTTTAATATAACTCTGATGGTCAACTAAAAAATCTTCTCCATCGATAAAACCAAAAATATCAAGGCGATAAAGTTATTCCACCTTGATATCTTGGTAAATATAATAAGCTTATTAATAGTTTAGTTATTAAAAAATGCCAAACATAAAATTGCCGATTGTTTAATATAACTGAACCTTACCCATTTTCCCTTCGCCGCGTTCCGTCAAATATTGCATCACAGGTGTATTGAGCAATTTAGACTCCGCAACTGTACGGGCTTCTATAAGGCGTTTTTGTTGGCGGCGCTCAGGGGTCTTATCATCGGACTGCATGACACTGCCATCTATCTGCAAGCTGATGTCCGCTTGCATAAACTGTTCTTGCAATTTTGCCGCGAGTTGTTGAAAGGTGGCTTGCAAATGCTTGCTGTCCACTGCCGTGACAAAGACGGCTTTATCATTACAGTGACCGGTCATCATCCCTTGACGCGCCAACGCCAATTCATCTGAAGCCAAACTACCAGATTCGCGAGCACATTGCAGCCAATAGTCCCATTTTTCTGGTGTCCATTCGCCCGTCAACTCTTGCGGGGCGCAACGTAACAGGGTACGCGGGTCATCAAGCTGGGATAATAATTGAGAATCATTTGCGCTAGGCTCAACAACAGGCTCAACAACAGGCTCAACAACAGGCTCAACAACAGGCTCAACAACAGGCTCAACAACAGGCTCAGAGTTAACGTTGCCGTCTAACAAACCTAATCTTTCATCATTGCCGTAACTATTATATTGTTCAAATTCAGCATCATCGTAGTTTGTGTTGTATGACTCAATCTCATTTTGATTTGAGCTGTCATAATCAGCAATATAGTCTTGTAGCGGCTGTATTGATTCCGCTGCTGGTTCTAACTGTGTTTCTGGCTGCGATTCTGATATCGCTTCCACTACTGCTGAGGTTGGCACTGATAAAGAGGCCGATACTGAATGCGCATTAGTATTTAAAAGCGCATTGGTATTTGATACCTCAACGGTATTTGTATTTATTGATGCTGCATCTAATACAGGATCAGACGATATAGCAGTATCAGGTACGTTCTTTAAAATCTCATCGACGGGTAATGGACGAAAAGCTAGAAGACGTAAAATACACATCTCAAGCGCTTGCATTGGAGTACTAGCAAGCTTGACGCCTTCACGCGCTTGTACCACGATTTCGTAATACAGCTGTAAGACATCAGGGCTCATATGCTGGGCGAGCTGATTAATCTGCTGCGCTTGTGCTTCGTTTACGTTAAGGGCAACCTCAGGTAGCAGTTGCGTCAATGCCAATTGATGTAGCAGCTCAGCCAAACCATCGAACATGCTGGTCGCATCGACCATTTGCGCACGCATCTGCTCAATATGAGCAGCGACGGCAGATTTATCATGATTATAAATATCTGTGATTAAACGCACCAGATCAGCGGCATCAATCAAGCCAAGCATGGCATTAACTGTCGCATCATCGAGCGCACCTTGCCCAAAAGCAATCGCTTGATCGGTCAATGACAACGCATCACGAACCGAACCTTTGGCGGCACTGGCCAATTGCCAAAGCGCAGGCTGCGTATAACCTACCTGCTCTTTGGTTAAAATATTGGCTAGGTGTTCACTGAGCAAGCTTTGCGATAAAGGACGCAGCACAAACTGCAAACAGCGCGAGATAATCGTGATCGGCAGTTTTTGCGGATCGGTGGTGGCCAACAGGAACTTTACATGCTCAGGAGGCTCTTCCAAAGTCTTAAGCAGTGCATTAAAACTGTGCGTCGACAGCATATGCACTTCATCAATCAAGTATACCTTGTAGCGACCTTGGCTTGGCGCATAAGGGACGTTATCAAGTAGCTCGCGCGTGTCTTCAACTTTGGTACGAGAGGCAGCATCAATCTCAATCAGATCAATAAAACGCCCTTGATCAATCGCCACGCAGTTATCACAGACGCCACATGGGGTGCTGGTAATACCGGTATCGCAGTTTAGGCATTTAGATAAAATACGCGCAATGGTGGTCTTACCAACACCGCGCGTACCGGTAAATAGATAAGCATGATGCAGACGATTATAATCAATCGCATTAATCAGTGCTTGTGAGACGTGTGACTGCCCAATCAACTCATGAAAGTTTTTTGGGCGATATTTGCGCGCTAAAACTTGATATTGCTGCGTCATAATGAATGCCAATGTGAGTAGTAATATAAATAAAGCATCAAATCAGCGATTTACCTTAAAACCAGATATCGAAGCCAATTATTCAAACCAAATAGCAAAGCTAAATATTAAAGCTAAACATCAAAACCAAGTATTGAAACTAATTTCTAGAATAACTTATGATTGAGCTCGTAACTCAGCCAACTGTTGGTACAAACGCTGGGTATTTGCATCGATAAGTGAGCCGTGCTGATGAAATGCGTCAAGATGAACTTCGGTATTCACGCTATCTTCACAAGGTCTGACGTCGACACCAATTAAAAACAGATCTTGCATAACAGGCTGCTGCATTTGGGCATTGAGCTCGAATAATAAATCTTGATGACCCGTACGCACCTTGTCGGCACTTAACGAGCTGTTGTCATCTTGCGCATAAAACACCAGCAGATAATGACGCCCAAAGACATTATAAGAATGCTCATGGCGCACGTAGCCCGTCCACCGAGAATCTTGGTCAATGCTTCTGTGAGCCAATATTTTTTCTACCAAACAAGCATAGGTGTACATGGACTCGTCGACCAAAATATCAACTTGCTCTTTTGGCAGTGGCGTACCCGCGTCATAATACTCTCTGACTAAGCTATTAAAAAGTAGATACCACATGCGTGTATTCTTTTGAATCTCTGCCATCAATGCTTTAGCAAATTCCGCCTGCTCAGGCTCTGCTGCTTTTAGTAATCGCGGTTCAATCTGCGCTATCAAGTTATGGCTGACCAGTTGTTTTTGAACTTCAATCGCTCTTTGATGAAAATCTGGCGACTGTAAAAACTGTGCAAGCAAGGTTGATTCGTCTTGAAACGCTTCAAACCCAGCAAGCTTACGGCGATGGAAATCTAAAAATGCCGTCAAATCACTGGGCGTTACCAACTGCTTGAGTATCTCAGTGAAGTTCTGATAGCTAAAGACTTGCAGCACACTTTCTTCATCGTCCAAATCTAGCACACAATCTTCTGCAAAAAACTGACTACCATATTCATAGCCAACCGCATAAGAGGCGGCTTCTATGGGCTTGCTCTGATGGTTATTACGATAACTATTCTGATAGCTATTTTGATAACCCTTCTGAGCGCTGTTCTTTTCAGCAATCTCTTGATGCTGAACCGACAACGAGGTCAAGCCAATAAAATAAACCGCCTTGTCTGCTGTTGTGTCAGATGCCGATTCATTTTTAGATTTGTTTTTATAAGCAAGCGCCTGATCATTCTTAAGATACAACTGAGCATGCTGCTTAATCAGCTGGTTGACAACTTCTTTTCTCCACGTACGAACTTGAGTACTATCGATATCCTGCCTATCAGCCTGTATCGTTACATCGTTGACGATAAGGTAAACCATGGCATTGGAAAACTCAAAAACAAAATCATAACCCTGAAGATACTCAGGGTCAGTAATTTTGTCTGCGGTTAAGTCGTACAAAGATAAGAAATTCTGCTGAATCATCTGCTGCCAAATCGACGCTGGTACTTGCTGAGTGTCCATAATGTCCCTATACATAAGGTCTCATAAAGAACTTGAGACTATTCCGTTAAAAGTAGAAAACCCTTCTTATATTCAGTTTAGTCTCAGCGTGTATTTATGGCAAGTAAAGCAGTCTAGCTTTCATGCTTACGGCGCATATGCGGGAATAAAATCACATCGCGAATACTGGCTGAGTCCGTAAATAGCATCACCAAGCGATCAATACCGATACCCTCGCCTGCTGTTGGCGGTAAGCCATAAGACAGTGCTTCAATATACTCTTCATCAAAATGCATGGCTTCATCATCTCCGGCATCTTTTTCAGCGACTTGACCAAGGAAACGCTCAGCTTGATCGGCAGGATCATTAAGCTCGCTAAAGCCATTGGCCAGTTCACGACCACCGATAAATAGCTCAAAGCGATCAGTAATCTCAGGATTGTCATCGTTACGGCGCGCCAGCGGTGAGGTTTCAGCAGGGTATTCGGTGATAAAAGTTGGCTGACGTAGCTGATGCTCAGCGGTTTCTTCAAAGATAATCGTCTGCAATTTACCAACACCAAAGACATCTTTCACTTGTTGTCTAAGAGTGGTTGAAGCGTATTCTGCAAGATAATCACGGTCATTGATACGTGCCATATCAAAGTTTTCTGCATATTGAGCAATCGCATCAGGCATAGACAAACGTATAAATGGCGCTTTTAGGCTAATGGCTTCGCCCTGATAAGTAAGCTCAGTCGTACCCAAGATATCCATCGCCAGCTCATTGAACAAGCGCTCGGTCAAATCCATCAAGTCATGATAATCTGCATACGCCTGATAAAACTCAATCATGGTAAATTCAGGATTATGACGAGTTGATACGCCTTCATTACGGAAGCTACGGTTAATCTCAAATACCTTTTCAAAACCACCAACCACTAAGCGTTTTAGATAAAGCTCAGGAGCGATACGCAGATATAACGGCATATCCAATGCATTATGATGGGTCACAAACGGACGCGCAACCGCACCACCTGGGATAGGATGCATCATCGGCGTTTCAACTTCCATAAAACGCTCATTTAACATAAATTTGCGAATACCGCTGATAACTTGGCTGCGCATCACAAAAGTATCGCGAGTGGTCTCATTGGTCATCAAATCAAGATGGCGGTTGCGGTAGCGTGCTTCGACATCAGCTAAGCCATGAAACTTATTTGGCATCGGACGTAGTGCTTTCGTCAATAGAGTAAATTCTTTAATATGGACATATAGGTCGCCTTTTCCAGAACGACCGATATAACCTGATACGCCAACGATATCGCCCAAATCTAATGACTTGATATCGGCTAATGTCTCTTCATCTAGCTCTTTGCGTGCGACGTATAATTGGATGCGACCTGTCATATCTTGGATAACAATAAACGCCCCACGGTTTAGCATGACGCGACCGGCGACATTAACCTGTGTTTTTTCGCCTTTAGCGTCATTATCCGCAATTTCTTGTTTTGAGATACCATCAAAAGCCGTTTGCAAGTCTTGAGCATAATCCGTGCGCTTAAAGGTATTCGGATAAGGTTGTTTACCCGATGCGACGATATCATCCAACTTAGCTTGCAATTGAGCAATCAGCTCGTTAGCATCTTCTGGAACTTGCTCTTGGTTATTTTGCTGATTTTGATTATTAGGCTTTGACATAACACTCTCAAAATTATTAGATAATTAAAGGAATAAACGAAAACTATAAATTTAGAATACAGAATTAAAAATTTCAAATAAGACAGTTGAATAATGATGATGCGTTTTTAAAATTAAAAAAAGTACCGAATCAATCGACACAGATGGCGGGCTGTGTCACGCCCTCTTCAATCGCTTGATAACAGCCAAACGGGCTACTATCACTGGCGCACTGTCCTGACTGAGTTTTGGCGTTGGCATCTAGAAACTCACCTGTGTTTTTACATTTACCTTGGCAGTCGCTACTGTCTTGACAAGCTTTGCCCGCATCTGTATAAGAAACCACACATTGATAGCAACCAAGCATTCCTTGCTGTGAAAACGCGCCTCCCTTTGCCGTACAAGCTTGTACCATCTCGTTAGGCGGATAAACACAGGCTTGATAAGCAAACGGATCATTTTTATCGTTTGTTGCAGTATCATTTTCTGCACTACTATCGCTCTGCTCTGGCTGTAAGACTGGCGTTGATGGAGGCGTAACGCTACAAGCAGATAACCAAAACGCCATTAACATCGCAATGATGGTCATCGCGAATTTGTCGAATGGTAATAGTATCGCTGAGCTGGTTATCATATGCATGACGCACGCCTCTCATGGACTTATCAATTTTTTATTAAGCACCACCAATACTCGCCATCAAGTCTGCTTGGTGTTCACGCAGCAGCGCATCTAGTAACTCATCCATATCACCTTCCATAATGGCATCAAGCTTATACAACGTCAGGTTGATACGGTGGTCGGTCATACGCCCTTGCGGGAAATTATAGGTACGAATACGCTCTGAGCGATCGCCGCTACCAACCAAGTCGCGACGTATCGAGTCCGCCACATCAACCTGTGCTTGTACTTTTGCTTGTTGGATTTTGGACACCAGCATTTTCATCGCATGTGCACGGTTTTTATGCTGACTGCGTTCTTGTTGACACTCTACCACGGTACCAGTCGGAATGTGCGTCAAACGTACCGCAGAGTCTGTGGTGTTAACGTGCTGACCACCGGCGCCGCTTGAGCGGAAGGTATCCATTTTAATGTCGGCAGGATTGATATCGACGGTATCATCAATCTCAACCTCTGGCATGACCGCAACCGTACAAGCCGAGGTATGGACGCGACCTTGGCTTTCGGTCTCAGGCACACGCTGTACGCGGTGAGCGCCCGACTCAAACTTTAAACGACCATAAACGCTATTGCCCGACACGCGGGTGATAATCTCTTTATAGCCGCCGTGTTCGCCCTCATTAGCCGACAGAATATCTACCGTCCAGCCTTGAGTTTGAGCATACTTTTGATACATACGGAACAAATCACCAGAGAAAATCGCTGCCTCATCACCGCCCGTTCCTGCCCGAATCTCCAAGAAAGCAGGTACTTTATCATTAGGGTCTTTTGGCAACATCATGACGTTAAGCGCTTCTTCCATCTCTACGATGGTGTCACGCGCACTGTCAATCTCGTCCTGCATCATCTCTTTCATTTCAGGGTCTGAAGCTTCCGCTAGCATCACCTCTGCATCCGCTTGATCCGTTTCTGCACGCACATAGTTCTGCCATAATGTCGTGATATCCATCAAGTCGCTGTGTTCGACGGACAATTCACGGAATGTATTATTATCGCTGATGACACTAGGATCTGATAATAAGGCGGTGACCTCTTCATAACGGTCTACCATCTGGTCTAAACGCAGGCGTAAGGATTCTTTCATAAAAGGACTTTTTTAAAATGAGTAAAATAAGAGAGTGATTATAGCAAATTTTTGCGCTTAATTTAAAACCTCTAAGCAATCTTGCCATTATATTCGCAAACTACTTAATTTATACTCAATTACGCCTACATACCAACCTCTAGTTCTACTTGCTATAGGCATAAAAATGCATAAAGAAGCAAAAAATCTAAACAATAAGCATAAAAAAATAGCCAAGAATTCTCTTAGCTATTTTTATGGTTATAACAGAGCTTTGACTAACTATTAAACTTTACGAACCAGTACCGAACCAATTGAGTAACCTGCACCAAAAGAGCAAATAACGCCCAAATCACCAGATTTTAGCGCATCTTTATAGCGATGGAAGACAATCATTGGACTGGCGGAGCTGGTGTTGGCAAATTCGGCGATAACACTTGGCACAATCGCCTTATCAGCATCACGTCCAACGACTGTACGCAAGATTAAATCAAGCATATTGGCATTGGCTTGGTGTAACCACATCATTTTTACGTCAGACGTTGCGATGTCGTTTTCTTGCAGATGCTCAGTGATAATCTCTGAGACTTTTGGACAAACTTCACGGAATACTTTACGACCATTTTGCAAAAACAGTTTGTCGGTGACTGGTTCTTTGATATCCGGATACATCTCAGTCTGCGCCGCTAAGAACTCAGAGCGGTCCATAAAGCCGTATTCGTTTTTGATATTGGTTGAAAACTGGGTGAACAACTTGGTGCTTAAAATCTCATAACCTTTTGGCGTATCAAGCTCTTCAACGATAGAGGCGGTTGCGACATCACCAAAGATAAAGTGGCTGTCACGGTTGCGCCAGTTTAGATGCGCTGAGGTAATCTCGACGTTGACTACGGCAACGCGTTTGGCAAGACCCGAGACGATTGAACCATGTGCTTGCGATAGACCAAAAGTCGCCGCGCTACAAGCCACGTTCATATCATAAGCAAAACCGCCAATCATACCGATTGCATCCTGAATCTCGATAGAAACCGCAGGATAAGTACGCTGAAAATTTGAGCATGCAAGAATAATACCGTCTAAATCATTGGCCTCTAGACCCGCATCTGCTAGCGCATCTTTTAGCGCTGCCGTGCCCATTTCTGCCATGATTGATAGCTCTTCACCCAAATTGCGGTAAGGAATCACAGGCGCCATAATTTCGGGATCTAAGATACCGTCTTTGTCCATCACATAACGTGATTTGATACCAGATACTTTTTCGATAAAGGCCGCTGATGAATGCTCTAGCGCCGTAACCGTTCCTGCTTCAATCGCGTCAGCATGTTTGGCGTTATAATTATCAACATACTGGTTAAATGAATCTACTAGCTCTTCATTACTAATACTATAAGGGGGAATATACAGGCCGGTGCCCGTGATACAAGTCGTCATGATGCGCATCCTTGTCTACTACGATGGTGCTTGAAATAAGCATAAAAGTGGAGAAAAACAACAGTCGTCTAATTTTCGGTGAATAACTGTAAACTTAAAATAAGTGCCTTTATTATGCCTGAATAATATAATTTTTCTAATACTTTGTTACAAATAATCAGCTTCTTAATGAGAATAAGTAAATATCGGCTTCATTTCTCGACAGCTGCGCTATAATCAGCGTTGATTATCAAGGCTTGGTTGCGTTATTTTATCCAATATAGATATTTTTGGTTGCAACTATTTTGCTTGCGACTGACTCCCACTAATTGACATTAATTGCCACTGACTCGTTAAAATTTTATAAACTCGACCGATATTATCTACCTCTTCTTTTTACTTTTTGACTTTGGAACAGTAATGGCAGAACTCCTAAACTGGTTATTCGGGCAATATGCCGACTACCCGACCCTATTTATCGCTTTAGAATTAATCGCGGTTCTATTTGGGGTCAGCAGCGTTTTACTTGCCAGCAAAACCAATATTTTAGTTTTTCCTATTGGGCTAGTTAGCACCGCCATTTTTGTTTATCTGCTTTGGAAGTGGCAATTATTCGGCGATATGTTTATCAACGCCTATTACAGTATCATGAGTATTTATGGTTGGATAAATTGGACGCAGAATAAGCACAATACAGCAATCAAAAAGCATCAAAATCATATAAACCCAACCAGCCAGCAGCAAGAGGAGCGCGTGCAAAATACGGACGCCCAATATGCCATTGACGTTGAGCATATAAACAAAAAAGATGTGCCTATACTGACAGCATTAGCAGCGGCGACCACTGCTTTTGTCGCCTTGGTCTATTACTTCAGACCCGTTATCAATAATAACTTTAGCTTTGATGGCGCTGAGCTTGGTGTGCATTTATTTACATGGGTTGACTATACTGATATGTTGACTACGGCACTGTTTTTAATGGCAATGTGGCTGATGGCTCGGCGCAAAATTGAGCATTGGCTACTGTGGATTATTGCTGATACTATTTCCGTACCGCTATACTTTTATAAAGGTCTTACTTTTACGGCGCTACAATATGTAGTCTTCACTCTCATCGCAATCTGGGCATATTATGAATGGCAAAGACGCTATCGCGTTCAATCTCACGCAGCATACGCCTAAAACCGTTATTAATGTCGCGATACTGGGGGCAGAAAGCACCGGCAAGACTACTTTATGCCGCGATTTGGCTGTGCATTTTGGCTGCCCATGGGTGCCAGAATATATGCGCACTTATCTGCAAGCAAAATGGGATAATGAGCAGTTGACCTGTACGTGGGATGATTTATTGCCTATCGCGCAAGGTCAGATTGAATTAGAAAACGAACTTGCCAAACAAGCTGCGCAAACGTCTGATAGTGGCTATTTATTCTGTGATACAAGTCTATTTGAGCTGATGGTGTATGCCAAATGGTATTATGGCGATTGCCCTAAAGCGCTTAGCCAAGCGGCATTGGCACATCATTACGATACGATTCTATTGACCGACGTTGATATCCCATGGGTCGCCGATGATTTACGTGATAGCCCACATCAACGTGAAGACATTAGTGCTTATTTTGCCAGCCAATTAACCTTGCATAATAAGACTTTTCAACGTATCGGCGGTGATAGAGAGGAAAGAGTTCAGCAAGTCGTAAAATTATTAGCGTAATTTCATTAAATAAGAAGGCTAGGCTATTTAACACAGTTTAACGTCGTTAGATTGTTTAAACAAAGATGGTAAAATCCTGTGTCATTCATTAACTATCTAACAATTTTGCTATTTAAGGCTTTAGCCCAGTTCTTACAGTCACTCTCACAGCGTTGGCATACTTGATTAGGATTTAAGATAAAATCCACGTAGCCACAATACATACAAGCATAATACACCTCTGGCTCTATCTGCTTGACGGGCTGATACTGCTTAGGGAACAGTGGCAAGCCATAACAGGTGTCTTCAGGCGTACATAACAAGATACTAAATTCCCCATCTGTCTCAAGCAAACCGGTGCGCACCTGTCCCAAATGCTCAACCCCTTGTTGACGCATTTCGGAAAAAAACTCATCGTGCGACATTTCGCCCTTTTTTATCTTATCGAGGACCAACATGCTGTCCTCGACAATATAAAGCGCTTTGCCTTCTAATAGATACTCAAAAGATTCAAACTTCATCATCGCCCATGTACATAGACGATAAAGAATAATAACGGTACTCATGATGAGCACCGCTTGGATAATGGGCAAGTCTTCGGTAAACATCGGGTCACCAGCAATAGAGCCAAGTGATAAGATAATCGTCAGCTCAAAGATGGACAACTGCCGTATGCCGCGCTTACCGGTAAAGCGTAAAAACAAAATAATCAGCGTAAACATTACCGTGACGCGTATGAGTATTTCAGCGGCAAATGCCCATGTGGTGTCATAAACAAAGATACTTGCCCAATCCATGTGTTTTTCCTTATCGTTATTTTTATGCTGGCATCAAAGCTTTGCTGTTTAGAAGTGCTTTATTTTATGCAAAAACTTTGTTAATGATTGTAGGAATTATTTTTGAAAGCCGCCTTATATACGATTATCGCTTTAATAGCCTTTGCCGCCAATTCGTTACTTTGCAGAATGGCACTGGCAGACGGTGCGATTGATGCCTGGAATTTTACCGCTATCCGCTTGCTCAGCGGCGCTGCATGCCTTGGTCTTATCATGCTGCTGCAGGCGCATTTTTTAAAACAAAACGCTCTAAAAAGAAAGGCGCTAAAACGAACCCGTTTAAAACAAAGCAGCCTAAAACAGACGGCTTTACAACAGACTGGCAGTAAAGAAAAAGGTGATTGGTTGAGTGCTATCAGCTTGGTCATTTATGCCATTTGTTTTTCGGTGGCTTACCAAGCACTTGATACCGGTACGGGTGCGCTTATTTTGTTTTCCGCGGTGCAGCTTACGATGATTGGTTGGGGAATTTATAATAAAGAGCGATTGAATGGCGTGCAGTGGACAGCGCTTTTGATAGCGTTGATAGGCTTTATATATTTAATGCTGCCATCTGCGGCCATGCCATCCCTATCTGGGGCGCTTATAATGGCAATAAGCGGTATCGCATGGGGTATCTATAGCATACGGGGCAAAACCTGCGTATCGCCTCTCAGAACGACTGGCTTTAACTTTTTAAGAAGCCTAGTTGCTGTGCCGATATTGGCACTGATCGGTATGAGCTACCTCTCAACCATAAGTATGACGGGTGTCATACTGGCAACAGTATCAGGTGCTATAGCCTCTGGCATCGGCTACAGTATTTGGTATGTGGCTATGCCGCTATTAAAAACGACCCAGTCTGCGGTGGTACAGCTTTGCGTACCAGTGCTCGCTGCACTCATGGGCGTGGTATTTTTATCGGAGCAGCTCACGTTAGAGTTTATTATCGTAAGCTCGGTTATCTTAGGCGCGGTGTTGATATTTATCTTAAATAAAAATCGACCAAAAAAAATGGTTTGATAGCAGATATCTAATAAGCCTCTAGCGCTTAAAGCTTGACTAGCCATACTACTCAGTCATAAATCCGCTAGCCGATGTTACTTTCCTAAACTCGAACCACAACACGAAATTACATTTTTTGTTGTATTATACCGCTCAGCGTAACAAATAAAATTCACACTAAAACTTGAGGGATATTATGAAAAAATTATTAGCCGTAGCACCTTTTGCCGTATTACTGGCTGCTTGTGCAACCAATGCACCAACCACTACTACGCCAACGACCAACACTCAACAAGTAGTTCAGTCATTCACTTGTGAAGACAATGGTCAAATCACTGCTGCCTATACTGCAAACGGCCAAGCTGCCAACCTAAGTGTCACATTGCCTAAAGTTGGCTTAAACAACGCTAAAGTTAGCATGAAGCAAGCGGTATCAGGTTCTGGCGCTCGTTATGTCAACGACGTGAACCCTAAAACTACTTACGATTGGCACACCAAAGCAGATTATGGCATCATGACTATCAAATCAGATAACGGTCAAGAATACCAAGTTAACTGCCAACTATAATAACCATAAATAATAACTGGTAGTTACTTAAGCAAAATCTGTATTTTTACTAAAATCTATTTAAAAAAAGAGCCAGTAATCAAACTACTGGCTCTTTTTTGTGTTTTATTTTATAAAAATATATCAATAGATAGTTTTTAATAAGTGCCTATTAAAACCAATCCAAGTATTTAGACATAGTTAAAAGAATGACTTATCAAAGGTTTCTTTTAAGCTTTTAGGCTCGCGGCGTTTAACGTCATTCAGTTTATGACGAGTCTGCGACGCTATTTGATATGCTTTTAGACGCGACTGTTGCAAATTACCAATCGGACGGTTTTCCTCTAAGCAGCGAAATGGCGTAAAAGACAGGTTTTCCATAATGTCAAAATGACCGTCATCAGGCACATCTTGGCAAGGAATCGTCAACGTTGCTACCGTCACAAATGGCGCATTAGACTCTTTCCATTCGGTGGTTATCTCTTCAATCGGCTGCTTTTTTAGATGACGACAAAGCTGAATTTGGACATCAAACTGATAATCATGCTCGCGTATCTCATCGATAATCAGCAGGCGAATCGCTTCCTCGCGTGCATTCACATCAAGCTCACGACGGGTAATTTTCTTAGCCGCTGCTTTGGTTGGCGTGACTCTTATCTTCGCCATATAGTCGCCATGACGCACCACGCCTTGTGAATGAAAATCATAAAGTAAGGTGTTTTTTGGCTCAATCGTTGTAAATCCACCCACTGCTTTAAAGGTTTTAAAAGACTCTCTAGTCGGTAACCTTGAGCCATAGTTGGTTAACCAATTAAAAGCCAATTGCGCTTTACCTCTTGCACCTTTTTCAGCGTATTTTGGCAACTCTAAAAACAGCTTAGAGATATAAGCATAATCTTCGATTCGATTACAGAAAAAGACCGGATGATTAATCAAATTAAAATCAAAGTTAGTACTATCTTCTTCCTCTGGCGCTAATTTTTCACCTGCTACATCAAAGACCTTAATCGCTAAACCTTGCGCTAAGCCAAGCTTACGATCAGGCGATACACGTGAGGCACCATTAGAAAAACGGATAACGGCATCATGAATGCCTGATTTGGCATAAAAACCTTGCGCGTATTCAGCAGGCAGATTGTCTAATATCTCAAACTTGGCTTTAAGGGCGCAGTAGCCTTTGGCATGGGCATCGCGCGTGTGATAATCAATGTCACTGGCCTTATCACTTCGAGAGATATAGCTTTTAATATCGTCGGTAATGGTGCGGATATTACGTTCGTCTTCTGCGCTCAGTTGAATATATTTTGCATCATAAGGCACATATTTAGGTTTAAATAATCTTTTTAACATTTTTTTCAATCCTTTTTTATAAGTAGCTGTTCTTGTAAAGAAAACGTAATTTTTAAACTTCTAAGACAATTCACTAATCCATTCTAATGCCGATAAGCTTGGGATAAATAAATACTCACCGCCGTACAAGGTATTGAAGGTTTCGATACCGTGATAGCGCTGACGAATAGGGTCAGCAGGTACGGTAAAGGTATCGGCAGCTGCGTCTTTATCGCCATGATGGACACCAAGCATCGGATCTTTTTCTTCTCCTAAGCTCATAAAATTACCATCATTGATCCACTGAGATTGTAAAAACTCAACGGTCTCCATAGCATGGGCGTTGATACCAATAAAGAATAACCCGCGCTCTTTGCCATCATCCTCAGTTACATCGGGCGACAATGCCTCACCAAAACCAACGCTGCGTCTAACAATACGATGCAAACGCACATCAGATAAAATAAAGTCTTTGCTGTCTCTTGGATTCATACGCCTAGCATGCGCACCAAATGGACATTTTTTACCATAAGGGTCATCTTTATAACCGAAATCATTATTACGGCTTGGATCATCACCAAGCGTTTGGTCATCATGCTCAGGAGACAAGACTAAAGGCGCACCTGAACGCCAACGTCCCCACATTTTTGCGCCCAGTAACTCCGCTTCTTCGTCACTCTGCGTATTTTCTTTTAGAAATTTATTAAAGGCGGCCACATGACTGTTATAAGCCCTCAGTACCATAAACGAGCCGTTTTTGCCCAAGATTTCTGGCTGCGGCATTGGTGCTATCGTGCCCGCCTCTCCTTCATAACCTAATACAAACTCCCCTGCTGCAACGGCATCATCAGTATTACTGGACGGTGTCTGAATACCGCTGCCTTTAATCTCTGGGTTGCTGATGCCATCACGATAACCGAAGACGTTTTTAACGTTATTGTCTGAACCGAAAGCATGCTCCATGAGAATTTCAATATCGCCTTTTGCTGGATTATTCTCATCGATATATGACTTGATATTGTCTTGCAGCTCCTTCAGCTTTATTTGCCACTTTTCTTTGCTATCAGCAATAATCGCCGCGCAAACATGGATATCGCCCTGTTCACCAAAAGGAGCAACCCAATTTCCTGGTGCATTGACGCCAGCATCACGTAATTTATCAGCGCGTCCTGCCATACCTGCTTTAAAGGATTCTGGAAAACTATCTAATGACGACTGTGGCACGCCTAGCGCCTCCAAGCCCTGGTAAGTCATGACAATAGATAGCGTCGCCTGCATGTCTTTATGCCACGCCTTACTGCAAGTCACGTCTGGCAAAACGGTTTTGAGTAGTTGCCGCCCGACTTGCGCATTGTTAATCTTTAGGGCGACGACCGTGCCGAAATAAGGCGTCGGTCGATCGCGTAAAATAATAGATTGAATATCCTCTAATTGCATAGTGACTTTGTTTGGATTAAAGACGCCGCGTGCTTTATGGGCTAGTGTCTCGATACCATCGCCGACTTCTTTTTTAATATCTGCTAACCAAGATTCAAAATTGCTGTCTTCGATACGATTGCCGAACTCGTCTTTCAATTCGTGTAATTTGGTGGTTAAAGGATGATTGTCTTTTGAGGTACTATCATTTTTATTATGATTTCCAGTATTTTTACTCATTATTAAACCTATTTTTATCATTGTATGAGTTTACTTTGCCATTCTTTTATATCGTCCAGCCCATTTAAAAATGGTGATATAAAAGAATGGCATAAATTAGTAATATCTTACCGCTTCACTACCCGCATTAAGACTGTGCTTCATCCAGCGCTTTATTAATGCCTTTGACGATGCGGTCTTGGCGGCGAATATCTTGTATTGTAAGATGCGGGATACCCACATACCAACCGGCGGCAGTGATTTGATGATCTAGAATGAACTGTTTGACACTGGGGTCTTTAATGCCAGGCCAACCTTCAACGCTGCCAAATAAGATATCCATTAGCTCAGGGATTTTGGTCGCAAAGTCGTCGATATAAGGGTCCCAATCGCCATCATAAGCGGTACAAAATAGCACTCTAGTATCGTCATCTAAAAATACAAAGCGCAAATCGTGCAACGTCCCAACCCGCGTGGCACCTTTTAGATTGCCGCCAGCGATTTTTAAAATTTCCTTTAGACGCTCTGCACCGCCTTCTTTTAGAGGTGCGATAACCGTTAACTCTGAAACCTTACCTGATTTAAGCCCTTTCTCACCGGCAGTGGTCGTTGAATGATCGTAGCCATCATCCCCGCCTTCTTTTATATTGGCCATCAGAAGATTGGCACGCAGCTTAAAAGCATCGATAGACTCAGTGATTCTGTCTTTTAGATCTTCAGAGTTATCGATAACAGGTTTTTTATTTTTTTTAGCATTATTGTTTTTAGAATCAGTACTCATAATATTCGCCCTTATAATTATGTTGTTATTATTTGGAAATGCTTTATAGAAAGATATCTTCTAAAAAGATACCTTGTACAAAATATATTTATAAAAATAAGTTGTCGATTCGCTATCAACTTATTGGTTCTTACCATATCAGACATGATAAAAATCTCGAAGCGGAGCAAGTTATTCACACAAAATTAAACAGAGAGCAAACGTCAACCTCATTTAAATCTTGAACAAAATTTCAAATTTATATTGATTATTTTAATACTGAATAAAAAATTGCTTGAATACGTTACATATCCAAGCAATTGAAAGTCATGTCATTTTTATATTTTTTTATAGTTATTAGTGCGGTTATCAGCTCAGTTATTAAAGCCATTGTTAAATAAAAATGATATCTAAACCACAGTCACGTGCAAACGCGCATCAACATTACCGCGAGTAGCATTGGAGTACGGGCAGACTTGATGAGCAGCTTCAATAAGCTTTTGCGCTTGTGCTTCATCGATACCAGACACCTCAACATATAAATCGATATCTAAGTTATAGCTGCCATCGGCCTTCATACCAATACCAACTTGGGTCGAGGTTTTTGAAGCAGTGATAGGCAGTTTCATTTGCTGCGCCGTCATATTTAAAGCGCTATCAAAACAAGCCGCGTAACCCATGGCAAAAAGCTGTTCTGGATTGACCCCTTCTTTATCTTGCTCTTGAAAAGAAACCAAATCAAAACCTAATGAACCATCGTCAAGACCGGTATGACCAGAACGACCGCCCGTTGCAGTGGCGCGAGTTTTATAAAATATTTTCATTATCTATTCCTTATGGTGTTTTATTTAAAAAAAATTTGATTAAATCAGTAATGAGGCTGCATTAGTCTCAATAAGGCTAGTATAAGAGTCAGCGAGACAATCTGTTAGAACATAGCTCCAAACGTCTTGCCCAATCCTACAAATATCTATAGTATCGAGCAATTGCATAAAATAAGAAAACCTAATGAACCAATCAACCATTGAGCAACTACTGTCGATATTGCCTAGAAACAAAACCATCGAGTCCAATATTCCAGGTTTGTTTTTTTACTGTGCTGATAAACCCAGTAAAGCCGTCAGCTATATGCAAGAACCTAGTATCTGCATCGTTTTACAAGGTGCGCGTGAGATTTATTTGGGTGCAGATTGCCAGAAATTTGATAAGAGCGATCTAATGTTTTGCCCAGTTAATATTCCTTTAAGCATGCACATAAAGCATGCTTCGGTAGAGCGTCCGGTCATCGTGCTATCTATGAAATTAAACCTTGCCCTGATTAGTGAGGTTTTAGTAAAAACACCGCCTAAACGGCCTAACGCTGAAGGTCATTTAGGAATAAAGTGGCAATTAGACAGTACTATAATGGCGGCGTTTGAGCGCCTTATACACTTGCTTGATTATCCAAATGATATTGATTTTCTTGCTTCATTAATTCAGCAAGAAATTTACTATCGTCTGCTTATAGCAGAGCAAGGCAATAAATTGCGCCAACTGGTAGTCAATGGCAGCCATACACACCGTATCACTCAAGCTACCGATTGGATAAAGACGCATTTAAATGAGACAATTATTATAGAAGAATTGGCCAGTCGCTGCGGGATGAGTGTCTCAGGGTTCCATCATCATTTTAAAGAAATTACTCAGTTAAGCCCGCTACAATATCAAAAAAGTCTACGTTTGATGGAAGCAAGACGACTGATTCAAGCAAATGACGCTCAAATTGCCCAAATCGCTATGCAAGTCGGTTATGAAAGCCCAAGCCAATTTAGCCGAGAATATAAACGGTTGTTTGGCATCAGTCCGAGCGGTGAATTGCATGCCTAGAATTAAGCACTTATGATTAAATACTTGGAATTAAACAATTAGAATGAATCAGCAGCTCATCATTTATACCCATGAATACAAGCATTAACTGTATTATCAAAACTGACAAGCACGTTTATGAATTAGTGCCTAAATTCATGTTTATAAGGAAGTATCGTGCAAGAACTACGACGTTTTAAGGATTATTTACATGACAGACCTAAGCCGACCGGTATCGACGTTGTTTGCGGCTTAAAGCATTTTTCTATTATTACCTATGCAGTGCCAGCAGAAAGGTTTGAGGGAATATTTCCTGCTAGGTTTAAGCTTGACACAGTGATGGTAGATGGTGAAGAAAAAGGTTTGATTTCTGTCGTACCCTTTATCGATGTTGATTTTACCTCCGCGGTTTATCCTTTTCCAACCTTCACCATGGGACAGACCAACTACCGTATTTATATCATTGATACAGAAACGGGTGAGCGCTGTGTATGGTTTTTGGGCACGATTTTAGATTCCTGGACATTAGCAGTACCAAGATACTTATGGAGCCTGCCTTGGCATAGCGCGAAAATGAATTTTGATTGTCAATTTGATGATGCAACTGGCAAGTATGTAAAATATTCTGTGAACGCTGAATCAGAATGGGCAGCGGCGTCGGTATCACTTGCACAAAATACAGTGGATAATTTCTCATTCCCGGGCTTCCCTGATACCGAATCGGCGCTTGTTTATTTGACCCATCCGCTAGCAGGCTTTTATCATCGCCGTGATGGCAAACTTGGTACTTATCGAGTTTGGCATAAAAGACTTGAAGTTCAGCCAGCGTCTTTGATTGCTGCTAATTTTAAACTTTTATCAGACTCAGGAATTGTCACGCTATCAGAGCAAAATCACCCTTATAGCGTGCTCATTGAACCATTAAATACATTTACTATTTACCTGCCACCAAAGATTGTTGGATGATTGAAAAATTAGATAGCTGAATAATTGATTAACTCAATAATTAACTATCTTTTTTTTGGCGATAAACTGTACCACCGCACTCAAACCTTGATGGCGCTTACCTTCAGAAATCATGCGCGACTTTTCAATACCCGTTATTTCTTCTAGCTCGGCCAACTCGCTACGCAAGACTGCTAACGAACCAAAGCGCTCTTGTTGTGTTGCAGGAGGTCCGCCGACAGCATTCATGTTTAGTTGCTGCTCAATGTAAGCTTCAAGGATAAACACACCATTTGGCTTGAGCGCCGGTGCAATCTGCGCATGAACGTGCTGGCGTACTGCTTTTGGCAAATGCGCCCAGATAGCAACGATACCATCCCACTGTGCTTCACCAAACTCATAGTCGGCTAAATCGGCAACTTGAGTGATGATATCAACGCCTCTATCTCTCGCTAGCTGTAGTGCTTTGTTTAAACCCACATTAGATAAATCCATGGCAGTGACTTGGTATCCTTGCTGCGCCAAAAAAACCGCATTCCTGCCTTCGCCTTCAGCCAAACATAAAACGCTGCCACCTGATGTTATCTTCCGAAACTCATCTCTCAAAAAATCATTAGGTTTTGTACCAAAGACATACTCTACTTCGTTATAACGCTCGTTCCACATATTTTAGTCCTTATTTACATCTATTTGCTTAGGCTATTTTATAGTTATTTGCTCTCAATAGTGAGTTTATATTAGTAACGAATCCACATTAATAGTGAATAAACAAACATTGAGCGCAGAAAACAGTTGACTTAACCTATATATTCATAATATAACATATATAAATATATTCACTATATTGCATTTATTTTGACGTTCTTCAACCTACTAGCGCGCCTTTAATAAAACGTCAAATCACAAGCAGTTTTTTGGGGAGGAAGTCACATGATTCGTTTCAGCTATACTCTCAAATGTTGGGCTTTGGGTATTACCTATTATTTGGGGTTTTACTTCATAGTCCTCTCAAGCAATCCTGACTTCGCAAAATATCTCTATATTTTGGCTATCAGCACGCTACTCTTCCCGATTGCCAAACGTGCAGTTGATGTCGTCACCGATTTTATCGCGCCCCACACCATTATCTTTAATGGCTTATTATCATCATTGCTAATCAATATTGTGATTTGGGTTTTGACACCATTTATCGTCGCCTTGACGCTTATCGCCTTGTTGTTTTATGGCATGGGTGTGGTGACAGAAAATATAAGAGCCAAACCTTAAAACTCAATCATAAATCTGAATATTTAGCGTAATTATTAAAGCAAAGATAGAATCAATTGTCTTTGCTTTTTAACTTATGAGATATAAGGTGCAACGCCTTGTCGCTTTACTCATCTAAACATAGTACAGTAGATGTCTGTTTATATTCTCAATTGTGCTTATATCATCACTACTTATCATTTTATTATTGCTAATCACTTATCCCATCTATATGTCTTACTTGATTGATTTTAGCAGACTTGAATTAAGGGTGAAACTTCGGTCAGCATTGAATGGCAATCAGACGTATTAGCCAGCCAATTTGTATGATCGAAAACATTTATCACCAGCCATTTATCATATAAACTTTTTTGTTTTATTATGCATCGTGCAATAAACATTCATTATTAATCACCTTATAAAAGGCTTATGCTTGAATGTTGATTGTATTGATTTACCAATGTGACGCAACTACTGTCATTTTAATAAATGACGGTCTCACTGCGTCTTAATCAGGGCTTTTTATTGAAAGGAATTTTATTGAATGACTACTGCTACTCGCCAAGAACATGACTTACTCGGCTATCGTGACGTTCCCGCTGATGCTTACTACGGCATCCAAACCTTACGTGCTTTTGAAAACTTCACCGTTAGTGGTGTGCGCTTAAATCAGTTTTCTACTTTTATTCGCGCTTTTGCGACCGTTAAAAAAGCGGCCGCTATTGCCAATAATAAAGTAGGCGTCCTCAATGATACGGTTAAAGATGCTATCACTGCAGCGTGTGACGACTTAATCGATAATAAATATCACGACCAGTTTATCGTTGACATGTTCCAAGGCGGCGCAGGTACGTCAACCAATATGAATGCCAATGAAGTGATTGCCAATCGAGCGCTAGAAATCCTTGGCTACGAGAAAGGCGACTATCAACACGTGCATCCAAATAACGATGTCAACCTGTCACAATCGACCAACGACGCCTACCCTACGGCGATGAATGTCGCTTTGGATGATTACTGCGTACGCTTATTAGATAAGATGGCAATCTTACATACCAGCCTTAAGAAAAAAAGCGTTGAGCTTGCTGATCAACTAAAAATGGGTCGCACGCATTTACAAGATGCCGTACCTATGACCGCAGGTCAAGAGTTTAATGCCTTTGCAACCATGATCAAAAAAGAGATGGATCGTATCGAATCTACTCGTGCGCTATTTCATGAAATCAATATGGGCGGTACGGCGATTGGTACGGGTTTGAATGCCCCAGCTGGCTATTCGGAAGAGGTTGCCAAGAGCTTATCAGAGCTGACTGGCAGACCTTATTATATCGCTGAAGACTTGATTGAAGCCACGCAAGACACCAGTGCTTATGTTGCACTGTCTGGCAACTTGCGTCTTTTTGCTGCCCGTTTATCTAAGATTGCCCATGATTTACGTTTGCAATCTTCTGGTCCGCGTGCCGGTTTGGCGCAATATCGCTTGCCTGAAATGCAGCCTGGTAGCTCAATTATGCCCGGTAAAGTAAACCCAGTTATTCCAGAAGTGGTGAACCAAGCTTGCTTCCATGTGATGGGTATCGATCATACCATCGCTATGGCGTCAGAAAATGGTCAGCTACAGCTAAACGTTTTTGAGCCAGTGATTGCTTTTAACTTGTTTACCGGCATGAGCATGCTGGCCAATATCTGTGAGATGTTTGCCACTCGCTGTATCGATGGTCTGATGATGAATAATGAGGCGTGTAGCGTCGAGGTATTCAATAATATCGGGCTGGTCACTGCGCTAAACCCACACCTTGGTTATGACGCGTCTTCTTTTGTTGCGAGAAGAGCACAAGAGACTGGTGGTAGTGTGTATGACATCGTATTAGAAGAAAAACTGATGGATAAAGAGACGCTAGATGACATCTTGTCTCCTGCCAATATGGTTTATCCAAAAGTTAGAGCCTTACTATAATTTGGCTTTAGCTGAATAAAAAGGCTGGGTTAGCGATTGCTAATCTGGCCTTTTTTTCTATTTAGGATTTAAGTTTGTGTAGGGTGCGCTTAGCGTATTAATGAGAGAGATATCATATAAAAATCGTACGTACAATACATGTTACTTGCACTTTTTATTTTTTAATCTTAGGGCGTGTCCCTAATCTGGAAAAGTAAGTTCAAAAGCCTTAAAATATAGAGACTATTTCAAACATGGCTCTCTAC